>JAFSGP010000001.1 GCA_017440755.1 Clostridia bacterium
CATTTTTCTTGTTTACGCTAACTTTTCAGGTCGCTTCCAGAGTAGAAACTTGGGAGAATGACCGGTAGGTCATTCTCGAGACCGTGGTGCAGAAAGTAACGGGAGGAACGACCCGAGCCACGGTCACTTGGCATGGAAGCGGCCTGGTAAGATAGGTAGATGCCAACACAAAAAGAAACACTCCACTTTTGTGGAGTGTTTTCTTTTTTGCACTGGGTGTTATCTCTTTACCGGGTACGTTGAACAGCCAACTTAATTAACGCGCTGAGATGTGGGAGAATGGCGCCGTTGCGCCATTCTCGGGCTGCGGCTGTATAAATTGGCGATTTGTATTTACCTAATGCCGCAGCAAGCGGCACTGGTAAGATAGGTAGATGCCAACATACAGAAAAGACCCGGACTTAATGTCCGGGTCTTTTCTGTATTTACTGGAGCTACCTCTACTATGCGGCAAAGCCGCATAGTAGACCGACTTCGCCGTAGGTGAATGTCGAGCAGATGCCAACACAAAAAGAAACAGTTACTTTACCCTATCACCGCCGTGACAATGGAGTGGGCGGTCAATTCCAACTCCTTAATATGATTATCCAGGCGCAGAACGGCTCTTTCCGATTTGTCGGTTCGATTCAGCAAAACCGCAACCACGGTATTGTCCGGATTTTTGAAGGCGACGCACTCCACCTGCGGAGCGTAGGAGCTGCAAGCGATGACGCGGGCACCGGGCCGAACAAATTTGCTGATGTGACCGATATAATAGTAAGCCAGTCGGAACACCAGTCGTCCGCTGTTGCGATCGTAAAAAACAGCGGCATCGGCATTACAGCCTCTCCCCTCTCGATTGTGATAGGGGCCGTTTTCATCGTTGAGCAGCATACTCCAATCGCAGTAATGGGTCAGTCCATTGCGGAAGGCGCCCATAATGTCGTGGGCATATCGCTCTGCATGGGGTAATTCCACATCCTCCCGGATGCCGACGCCCACAATGGCGCAGCACCCCTCATCGGCATAACTGATTTTGTCCGGGAACTTATGATAGAACGCCCGCAGTTCGCCAAAATGGTCGCCGGAATACCAGTGGTTCGCGATACCGTCACAGTATTTCCCGTTTTCGTGAGCAAAGATTTGCTTGGCGCGCTCGTATACCCGCTCACGGCAGTGGTCGTAGCAGAGGATCTTAACACCCGCACCCTCCAACTCCTTGCCGAGTACGCCAAGGAATTCCGCTTCCTCATCGGGCGTGTACAGGCAAGACTCCCACAGCTGGTGGTGGCGGGGTTCGTTCTGAATGGTAACGCCCCAGATGGAGATACCGTGCTCCCGGCATACATCAATATATTTCATGAAATATTTTGCCCACAACTCGTAACATTCCGACTTCAGTTTGCCGCCGATGCGGCTGTTATTGGTCTTCATATAGGCGGGAGGTGACCAGGGAGAGGCTAAGACCTTCAGGGCGGTGTACTGATTTGCCGCCCGTATCAGGGGAAACACCGCCTGCTCGTCGTGAGCAAGAGAGAAGGTGTCCAGCGTCACATCCCCGTCCTCGGTATAGGTGTAGTCGGCGGCGGAAAAATCGCAGCTGCCGATGCATACCCGAGTCAAATGATAGCCGATGCCCTTCTTCGGGTCGAAATAGGCCTGTACAAACTGCTCCTGCAGTTCTTTCGGCATCTGCACCCAGTTGGTGGCGGTGGTGTCGTTGATCGCACCGCCCATACCGCCAAAGCGTTGGTATTCCACGTCGGGGTGTAGGTTGATCAGCGATGACTCTACATCGTGGGAGTGATCTACGCCGTGGATAACGTCTGTGTTTTGGTAGCGCATTGGCTCCTGTATAATCCGCTGTAGCCGCAGACCGCTTTGGTCAGTTTTATAGACGGTAATATGCATAGCAGAGCTCCTTTTCTTGTACTTTATAACAAGAATAGCAAAAAGCGACCCCTAAATAAATGGAAAAATAAAGATAATAATTGTATATTATAGTTTTTTGCTGTATGATGGAAGGAAGGAGGGATGCAGGATGCTGGAAGAGACGTTTGCCAACGGCTGTGAGGTGTACTTTGGAGAGGCGGATAAGCAGATATGGCACGAGAAACGATATAGCTACAGAAATACCTCCCGCCAACGCTTTGGGCTGTTTCTGTTGGCGGAGGGAGAGGTTTCGTTCCAAACAGAAGAGCATCGGGTGGAGGCGGTACCCGGCACGCTGGTTTTCCTGCCTAAGAACAGTCGGTATGACGTGTGGTTTAATATACAGAAAGCGGCGGTTATCAGCTATCTTATCAATTTTGATCTGCCGACCGTGGATGTTATCGGCGGTATGACGACCCCTACGATACTGACCGATGGCTGCGGGGAGCCGCTGGTGCAAGCTTTTGCAAGGGCGGTGGAGGAATATCTGAAGAATGGGGTCACCCTGCGATACAAAGCCCTGTTCTATGCCTGCCTGGACGAGCTGGAAACGAAGCAGAAACGGGATAGCGCCGGTGGCGACGACCTGCTTTTCGCGCAGGCAAAGCGGCTGATGCAGGAAACCGATATGACGGTGGGGGAAATCGCTCACGCTTTGCATATCAGCCAAAGCGGTTTGCAAAAGGGATTTATAAAACGGTTTGAGCAGTCCCCCATCGCCTACAGAACGGCGTGGAAGCTGAAAGAGAGCGCCCGTCTGTTGACGGCGACCGATTGGTCGGTACAGCAGATTGCTGCTCACCTGCGGTTTTATGATGCCGCCTACTTCAGCAAGACCTTCAAGGCACACTACGGCTGTACACCGAAAGCATTTCGGGATAGACATAGACGAAGCTTGATTATATAAACCCTTTACATCTCTTCCCATCTATGCTACACTACCTTTGAAAACCGCAAGGGAGATGGTAGTTATGAAAAAAGAACTGTATCAGTACGACCTGTATCCGTTGGTGTTCCCTGTGGGGGTGGCGACGGAGTTTACCATTCAGCCGTTGGGCTATCCCCTCACCGTCTTTGGGGAGGGGTACACCGTGGCGGTGTACAGCCGCTATCTGGCACGGGGACGGGAGGAGGAATGTATCCGCCGCACCGATATCCCTTGCACGGTGGACGAGGCGGGGCGCCTGCACTTCACCTACACCGCTGCCACCGAGTGCGAGCATCACGTCAGCCTGCGGCTGAACGATAAGCCCCAGGCGGATTTGTGGATCTATGCGGTGGAGGAGGATCTGGCGGGGCGGTACCCCCTGCGGGGCGACTTACACACCCATTCCTGCCGCTCGGACGCGAAGCAAGCCCCCGCTGTGGTGTGCGCCAACTACCGCCGCCGTGGCTACGATTTTATCGTGCTCACCGACCATGGACGGTACTACCCCTCTTTGGAGGCCATCGCCGCCTTTTCGGAGGTGAAAACGGCTCTTAATATTCTTCCCGGCGAGGAGGTGCACCTGCCCGGCACTACGGTGCATCTGGTGAATGCGGGCGGCAAATATTCGGTCAACGGTTTGGTGCCTGCCTTGCAGCAATACAGCGAAACCAAGGGCGACACCGACAAGCGGCGGCTGGACGCTACCGTCACTCCGCCGCCCATCCGCACCATGGAGCAGTACGAGGCGGAGATCGCCGCTGTGGAGGAACAGGTGAAGGCGGCGGGCTGTCCCGCCAACGTGAACAGCCACTCCTATGCGGTGTGCCGCTGGGCGTTTGACCGCATTCGCGAGGCGGAGGGTTTAGGCGTCTGGGCGCATTTCTACTGGGCGGACGAGCTGGCACCTGCCCCCGATCCGTTCATTTACTATATGATGGAGACTCACCCCTTTGATGCCATTGAGGCGCTGGGTGGCGCAGCCAAGGTCCACGAAAACGGCTTCCAGGCGGCGCTGTACTACGACGAGTACCGCCACGGGCGGGTCCACGCTGTGGTGGGCTCCACCGACAGCCACGATTATACCGAGCTGAACCCCGGTTCCGCACACTGCTGCACCCTGGTGTTTGCGGAGAAGAACGATCGGAAGAGCATCGTGCAGGCGGTGAAAGACCGCTATTCCGTGGCGGTGGATACCAAGCAGCCGGAGTTCCGTCTGGTGGGCGAATTCCGCCTGCAGCGATATGCCACCTTCCTGCTGGAGAACTACTTCCCCCTCCACGACCGACAGGCGGCGATGGACGGCGAGATGCTGTGCCGCTATGTCCACGGGGACGCCACCGCCGAGGAGGTCGATCTGGTGTCCGCACGGGCGGAAAAGTTACTCAAAAAGTATATTCGCACCAAATAATTACAGATAGTATAAAAACCCGTCCCAAACGACTGTGTGGGACGGGTTTTCTTCACGGCAATATCACAACGGCTTGTCTGCCTAATTCCTCATAGCGTTGCTCGGCTTGCTCTTTTGGGTAGGCAACCTGCCTGCCTGTGTCGGGGTCGTTGAAGTAATAGCGCTCCTCGTCATACCCCACCAGCAGCAAGCAATGTTCTCCCGCGGGCCAGACAAACCGCCTGCCGTCGGGGAGGATCCAGCTGCGTCCCGCGGTGACGGGGGCCATACCCAGCGTTCCCCACACCAGCACCGGTAGGTCGCTGTCGATATAGCGGCGGCATAGCCGTGGCAAGGTCTGCCCGTCGGCATCTACTACGCGGCAGTCGTCGCCGAGAAAGGCGGTCAGCATCGCCCGCACCACGGGCGCAAAGCAGCCGTAGCTTTGCTTACTGCGGGGATCGCCGCAGAAATGGACAGCGGGGTCGGGTCCGTAAAACACCCCGTTATACCAATACCAGTTACGGCTGGTGGGTAGGTGAGGCAGAAGCTCCTCCACCTCTGCCGCCACCCCCACGTAGCGCAGCGCCATGGTAGCGGCAACCACCTCGCACCCCGTGGGGTAGGCGGGGTGCTGGCACAGTGGCTCCACCGATAGCCGCACGTTGTCCGTCGGCGAAGAGGGGAGCGTGGCGGCTGTCGTTACCGTCGGCGAAGAGAGGAGCGGAGCGGATTCCGTTGCCGCCGCCGGCGGGGCAGGGTGGGCGACCACCAATTGCTGTCCCACCAGCAGCCCCAGGAGAAACGCCATCACGATAGCCACCACAACGCACAGAAGGTGCAGCAGTTTCATTGTTTCTCCTCCGATAGCGGAACTTCCTGCTTGCACACGTAGCAAGGGGTGGCGTTGCCGTCGTCATCGAAGGCGATTTCCACCACGTGCTCCTCCAGCGAACCGTCGTTATACTCCACCATCAGCGAAAATGTGTCACGGAAGGTGGACAGCGGCAGGTCGGGGTTGCGGTCCAGTGTGTCGTACAGCAGGGTATCGGGTCGCCAGTTGATTTCCAGCCGCCCGGTGCCGCTCTGCTGTTGCCGTACCAGAATCTGATAGTATTCCCCTGACAGGGTCATTTCGTTGTCGCTGTAGGGACCGTACTCGTCTTTCGGTATGTCGGGATAATGATAAAAAAACTCTACCCGTCCATATTCGGAGGCGGTTCTGCCGCTGATAAAGGCTACCTTTCTCGGGTCGTCGATCTCCAGTTCAAAGGTTCCCAGCCGTACCAGACTGACGATGACGTTCTCCCGACGCAGGGTGCCTGCGTGAGCGATGGTGTCTGCGTGCTCATAGACGACGTTTTCGGCGGCTTCCTGCTCGATCGTGTATACGGACTCGATCTCCTCCTCCGACAGGTTGCGGATATCCTTCACCGACAGCCGAAAGGCGGCAGGCAGGGACAACCCCTCCTGCAGGAGGGTCTCCTGCTGCCCGGAGGCCAGATACAGGCGGCTCTCCATGGCGACGGTCACCGCCTCGGAGGTGGGGGGAGCGGATACGGAGCCGTCGGGCAGGGTGCGGGGCAGGGCAAGCCCCGTCCCGACGGCGGTGGCAGTAAGCAGGCAAAGGAAACAGACGACGGTGAGCGCCTTTTGGCGCCGCTTTTGCCGCTGCATATAGTCGTCCCGTCGCCGCAGTACGGCGTCGGTCATTTCCTTATGGGATCTCATAGGTGATCTCCTCCTGTTCCAATATAGTTTTGAGGGCTTGTCTGGCACGGTAGACCAGGGTGTCCACGGCGTGGACCGACCGTCCCATCACGGCGGCGACCCGCTCGTGGCTGTACTGCTCATAATAGATGAGCCACAGCGCCTGACGGTAGGCGGGCGGCAGGCGGTACAGCGCCCGACGCAGACGGGCGGCCTCCTCCTGCTTTTGCACCGTGTCGGCGGGGTCGTCGGCGGTTGCCGGCAGTAAATCGCCATAGTCCTCGGTGGAGAGCGGGGCTTTTCGGCGGTGCCGCCGCAGATGGTCCAGCGCCACCCGCCGCCCGATGGCGAACAGCCAGGTGCCAAAGGCGGACTTACCACGGAAAGCGGGCTTTTTCGTGGCAAGCTTGACGAAGGTATCCTCCGCCAGCTCCTCTGCTACGTGGAGATTTCCCACGTAGGTGTTGAGGTACAGCGTCAGACCGTGTTGGTATTGGCGGATAATCGCCACCAAGCCCTCGTCGTCGCCTGCCAGATATTGCTGATAGTGTTCGCCGTCACGCTCCATGCTGTCACCTCCCTCAAAAGACGTCTTTCACCTATTAGACGCAGAAAAAAGAAAAACCTCACACCAGTTTAGCATATTTTTTCGCACAAAAAAAGACCTGCACAGTCGTGCAGGTCTTTTCGCTTATTCTTCTCTGAAGCGGCGCTCCACCACGCGGGAGCATTCCTCGGGGGAGTACCGCCAGTACAGCAGCGGTCCCTCGGTGATGAAATATTCCGGCTGGGGTGGGGGCTGGTCGTTGTCTTGCGCGTCGATGAGCGCCAGCTTTATCTTCAGCTTCTCCGGCTGCACGCTCTTGATATACACCGCCGCCTGTTGCCCCACTTTAACGTCGGGGTGAGGCTCAGCCAATCCCGCCAGATTGGGCGCCAGCTCGACAAATATGCCGTAAGGCTCTACGGAACGCACGATGCCCGCCACGGTTTCCCCCACCAAAAAGCGGGAGGCGTTCTCCTCCCAGGTGCCCAGCAGCTCCCGATGGGACAGGCAGATGCGGTTGTTTTCCAGCGAGGACACCACACCCAGTATCTCCATTCCCACCGTCAGGCGGTCGCGAGGGTGTAGGATGCGGCTCACCGAAATATCGGCAATCGGCAACAAGGCGGGCAGCCCGCAGCCGATGTCGCAGAAAGCACCGAAGCTCTCCAGGCGGGTGATGCGGGCGGGGATAATGTCCCCCAGCTGCAGGTGGTCCAGAAACTCCTCTCGACAGCGCTGCTGCGCCAGACGGCGGGACAGGATAGGACGGCAGCCCTGTTCGGTCTGCTCAAAGCCGATGACCACAAAGCAGACGGGCTTGTTCACGCGGGTGATGAGCACGATGTCCTTGGTGACCCCCTCCGCGATGCCAAGAGCCCCTTCGTTGTGGGGGATAATTCCCTCGCCGCAGGGCAGGCGGACGTACAGGTTGTGCTCCACGTCGCAGCGGACGGCCCGCCCCTCCAACAGACGTCCTTCGTCCTTGGCTTGCATCAGTCCCGTAAGTGTGGCAATGGCCGCTTGGTTTTCTGCCGTATCTATGAGGTCGCCTTCCGGCAAAAAGCGTTGCGTATACTCCATAACGGTATCATTCCTTTCTTTTGGACTGATGCATTATATGCGTCCTTTGCCGCGGTTAGAACGCGGCGATAATAGCGCCCAGCAGACCGTAGGATACCAGCGACATAATAATGGTGGCAATGCCGATACCTAACAGAATCGCGGGGAACGACTTTTTAAAGGGGATATTCAGCAGGGAAGCAATGAGAGCGCCGGTCCAAGCGCCGGTACCGGGCAGAGGAATGCCCACGAACAGGGCCAGACCCCAGAAATAGCCTTTTTCAATGGAGTCCTTTTTGCTCATAGCGCGGTTTTCCAGCTTCTCCACCATGGGGCGGAACAGCTTGGTTTTTTTGAGCCAGTTGAAGATGGGGGTAATAAACCACAGGATAAAGGGAATAGGGATAATATTACCGATAATGCAAATGGGCACCGCGGTGAGAATGCTCACCTTCAGCAGAGAGGCTGCCAGCAGACCACCGCGCAGCTCCAGCAGCGGCACCATCGAGATGATAAAAGCCACCCATTCGCCGGACAGGCCGTCCAGCACGTCCATAAACCAGTTTACTAAACCTTCCATTTTCCATTCCTCCGTTTTTTCTCGGGACGTGGCCCGTAATGACCTCATTGTAGCATACTTCCATGGAATATTCCACCGTTTTTTGTCGGCGGAGAAAATTTATTTTGTTTCGTTGCATTGGACAGGGTTCCGTGGTACAATAACTCTAACAAAGGAGGTGTTCCTATGCGAATGTACGACGTGATACAGCACAAGAAACAGGGCTTGCCCCTCACCGAGGAGGAGATTCGCTTTTGTATCCGCGGTTTCACCGACGGGGCGGTGCCGGACTACCAGATGTCCGCGCTGGCGATGGCAATCTGCTTTAACGGCATGACCCCGCAGGAGACGGCGGTGCTTACCGATGCCATGATGCGGTCGGGGGATACGGTGGACCTGTCCCGTTTCGGCACCGCCACGGTGGATAAGCACTCTACCGGCGGGGTGGGGGATAAGACCAGCCTGATTGTGGCACCTATCGTGTCCGCCCTGGGCGGCGTGGTGGCGAAGATGTCGGGACGCGGCTTGGGGCACACCGGCGGCACGGTGGATAAGCTGGAATCTATCCCCGGCTATCGCACAGAGCTGTCTGCGGCGGAGTTTCTTGCGCAGGTGGAGCGGGTCGGCATTGCGGTGGTGGGGCAGTCGGGCAATCTGGCGCCCGCGGACAAAAAGCTGTATGCCCTGCGGGACGTGACCGCTACGGTGGACAGCGTGCCGCTTATCGCCTCCAGCATCATGAGCAAGAAGTTGGCGGCAGGGGCCCATTCCATCGTACTGGACGTGAAGGTGGGCAGCGGTGCCTTTATGAAAACCCGCGGGGAGGGGGAAGCCCTCGCCCGTCAGATGGTGGACATTGCTACCGCCTGCGGACGGCAGGCGGCGGCGCTGGTGACCAATATGGACGTGCCGCTGGGCGAGGCGGTTGGTAATGCCTTAGAGGTGCAGGAGGCGGTGGCTATTCTGCGGGGACAGGGGGACCGTCGGCTGCGGGAGCTGTGCGAGGCGCTGGCGCGGGAGATGCTGTGCCTGTGCCACGGCTGGACCGCGGAGCAGGCCGCCGCCAAGGTGACGGAATCCATCGACAGCGGAGCGGCCTTTGCGCAGATGTGTCGCTGGGTAGCGGCGCAGGGCGGCGACGCGTCCTACTTGGAAAATCCTGACCGATTCCCCACGGCTCCCGCCTATACGGTGTGTGCCCCGCGGGAGGGGTATATTGCCGCCATGGACGCGGAAGCCATTGGCGTGGCGGCGGTGACGCTGGGCGCGGGTCGCGCCCGCAAGGAGGACGAGATAGACCCCGCCGCGGGCATTCGCATCGTGAAGAAAACGGGGGATTTCGTGCAGGCGGGAGACCCCATTGCTACTCTGTACACCCATCGCCCGCAGGCGGTGGAGGCGGTCACCGCGGCGTATTTAGCGGCGATTTCCCTGTCCGACACCCCGCCTGCACCGCAGAATCTGCTGTTTTCTGTTGTAAAGTGATAAATATTTTTGATTTTAAAGCGATAAAGTCTTGCCTTTCCCCTTTTTCTGTGGTAGAATGAGCCTATTATAGGCAATTTGCCAAGAAAAAGGGGAATTTTTATGGTTAACGCAGAAATGATAATCTTCATTTTGTATTTCCTGTTTATGCTGGGCATCGGCGTATACTTTTTCCTACGCTCCAAATCCGGCGGTGACAAGGGGTACTTCTTAGGCGGTCGCCAGATGGGTCCGTGGGTATCCGCCCTGTCTGCCGGCGCATCGGATATGAGCGCTTGGGTGCTGATGGGTCTGCCCGCCTCCATCTATGCCGCCGGTCTGGGGCAGGCATGGATTGCGGTCGGTCTGGGCATCGGCTACGCCATCAGCTGGCTGGTGGAGGCGCCCCGTCTGCGCCGCTATTCCATTGCGGCGAACGACTCTATCACGGTACCCCAGTATTTGACCAACCGCTTTTTGTCCAAGAGCCCTGCGCTGCAGGTGATTTGCGCGGTGATTTTCTTGGTGGCATACACCATTTACGCCGCCTCCAGCATCAAGGCCTGCGGCACGCTGTTCAACACCGTTATGGGCATTGATGCCACCGTGGCGATGTATATCGCGGCGGTTATCATCATCGGCTATACCTTCCTCGGCGGCTTTAGCGCGGTTTGCTGGACCGACTTCTTCCAAGGTCTGCTGATGCTGGGCGCGCTGCTGATTGCCCCCATTTTCGCCCTGACTTTGGTGCAGAGCGGAGAGGGCGCCGGTGAGGTGGCTGCGTTGAGTGCGGGATACTGGAATCCCTTCTTGGACGACGCGGGCAATCTGGCGTGGCGGGATATTGCCTCCGGCCTCGGCTGGGGCTTGGGCTATTTCGGTATGCCCCACATTATTATTCGGTATATGTCCCTGCGCTCGGATAAGGACGTGAAGAAGAGCGCTAAGATCGGCATTACGTGGACTACCTTGATTTTGATTTTCTCGGTGGCGGCGGGTGTGATTGGTCACCTGTTGTTGGGGGAGATTGCCGATTCCTCCACCGTGTTTATCACCATGGTGCGCAAGCTGTTCCCCGCGCTCATCAGCGGTGTGCTGCTGTCCGCCATTCTGGCGGCGGCGATGAGCACTGCCGACTCCCAGCTGCTGGCTTCCGCCTCCGCCTTCTCGGTGGACGTGTATAAGCCCATCATTCGTAAGAATAAGGCCTCCGAGAAGGAGATGCTGTGGGCAGGTCGTTTCGTAGTGTTGGCTATCGCCGTCATCGCTGTGCTGATTGCCGCCAACCCGGGTTCCGGCACCATTATGAGTCTGGTGGAGAATGCTTGGGGCGTGTTCGGTGCCGCCTTCGGTCCCGTGATTCTGCTGTCCCTGTTCTGGCGGCGGTTTAATTTCCAGGGCGCCGTGGCGGGCATTCTGTCCGGCGCGGCGGTGGATATCCTGTGGCTGATACTGCTGAAGGATATCGGTCTGTATGAGATTATCCCCGGCTTTGCCGCCGGTTTGCTGGTGGCGGTGGTGGTCACCCTGCTGACCCCCGCCCCCTCGGACGAGGTTACCGCTGTGTTTGACAAGGTTGCCTCCGGCGAGGACTTGGACGAGGAATAAAAAGAAAACAGGAAGCAGAGCCATCGCTCTGCTTCCTGTTTTTTCGCATAAGCCTTGTAGTGTGTGCACCCTGAATCAGCATAGTCCGTCCGCAAGCGTTAAATACAGCTTGTTAGAAACAACCACTGAATATGACAAAACCGACACACCAAAAGGTGTGTCGGTTTTTGCATAAGGGATAAGGACGGTACAGTTCTTTAACGCTTGCTGAACTGGGGAGCGCGACGGGCAACGCCTGCGAGCGCCGCCGGTGGCGGATGCAGCGAGCAGGGGTTGGCGCAGCGGTCGAAATTCTGCGAGCGATAGCGAGGAGACGGAATTTCGGGTACCGCAAGAGGGGGTTGGGAAGGGCGCCCGAACAACGAAAAAGCACACAGCCGAAGCTGTGTGCTTTTTTGCAAGCTTTGCAGTCTGTTCGGTTCCTGAAACTTAACGCTTCGAGAACTGGGGAGCGCGACGGGCGCCCTTCAGACCGTACTTCTTACGCTCCTTCATACGAGGATCGCGGGTCAGGAACCCGGCCTTCTTCAGAGCGGAGCGCAGGCCCTCGCTGTCATACTGCAGCAGGGCGCGAGCCACACCGTGACGGATAGCGCCGGCCTGACCGGACACACCGCCGCCGGCAACGCGGCACTCGATGTCGAACTTTTCATTCAGCTCGGTCAGAGCCAGGGGCTGACGAACGATCAGCTTCAGGGTCTCCAGACCGAAATAGTCGTCGATGTCACGACCATTGATGGTCACCTTGCCGGTGCCCTGGTACAGACGCACACGGGCAACAGAGGATTTCCGGCGGCCGGTGCCATAGAAAAAGGGACGAGAATTGTAATCCATGTTCATTAGCCTCCTTCAATCACAGTTCAATCACGACGGGCTTCTGGGAAGCGTGGGGATGCTCAGCACCGGCGAAGCAGTGCAGGCGGGTCTCCGCCTTCCGACCGTTGTGATTGTTGGGGATCATACCGCCCACAGCCAGCTCCATCGCCTTGGTGGGGCGCTGAGCCATCAGGGTGCCGTACTTGGTGGATTTCAGGTTACCGATCCAGCCGGTGTGGCGATTCCACAGCTTCTGCTCCAGCTTCTTGCCGGTCAGAACGGCCTCGGCGCAGTTGATGATGATGACGTTGTCACCGCAGTCAACATGAGGGGTGTAGGTGGGCTTGTGCTTGCCACGCAGCAGAACGGCGGCCTTGGCAGCCACACGACCCAGAGGTTTGCCGGCGGCATCGATGACGTACCAGTTACGCTCGACCTGACCGGCCTTTGCCATAAAAGTCATAGTTCTTTCCTCCTAAATCATTTGTGGGGGGTCTCGCAAGTGACCCCATCGCGGCGGCATTTGGGTTAGAGAGCCGCCTGATTTCTCCGAACGTTGCCTATAATAACATATGGAAATTCGGCTGTCAAGGGTTAAATTGCGGAATTTTTAATTTACAGCCCGTTTTCTCTCGTTTTCTCTCGTTTTTACGCCGTTTTGCTCTGTTTCTCATTTTTCATTTCATTTTTTTGCAAAAGAAAACACCGATGAAGCCCCATCGGTGTTTTTGGCTTATTCTATTGCCAGTGGTTTGCCGTTCAGCACCGCCTCCACCAGATTTTCGGCGGCATCGTAGGCTAATTTGAGGGAGAAAAAGGGGATATCCCGCGCCAGCAGGTCAAGAAAAATGCGGTCTCCCTCCCACGTGGGGAGGGCGGCGACCTTGTGGTCGTCCACCCATTCCAGCGTGCCCTCGTCGCACTCCTTCACCTCGCCCGTAAAGCCGTGGGCGGTGAACAGGTGCATATATTCCGTCTCCCACACCTCCGACACGAAGGTGACCACCCCTCGATAGCGGTAGGCGGTGAGGGTGAGCCCCGTTTCCTCCTTCACCTCGCGGAGCAGGCAGTCCTCGGGGCTTTCCTTGTCCTCGAATTTACCGCCTACGCCAATCCACTTATCGTGGTTGAGGTCGTTCTCTTTTTTGACGCGGTGGAGCAATAGGGTCTGCCCCTTGTCGTTGTGGATATAGCACAGCGTGGTGTTTTTCATAGCACATCACCTTTCTGTCCCTATTCTATCATTCCGCCTGTGTTTTTTCAATATGAATTTTTCCTTGTATAATTCGTTTCCCTGTGCTATACTAATCGGGTTAAGACATTATATAGATAGGAAGCGCAAAACTATGGGAACAAGAGAAAACGTACGCAACGTAGCCATTATCGCCCACGTTGACCACGGCAAGACCACGCTGGTGGACCAGCTGCTGCGGCAGAGCGGTATTTTCCGCCAGAATGAGCAGGTGGCGGAGCGGGTGATGGACTCCGGCGACTTGGAGCGGGAGCGAGGCATCACCATTTTGTCAAAAAACACCGCCGTCATGTACGGCGACACCAAGATTAATATTGTGGACACTCCCGGTCATGCGGATTTCGGCGGCGAGGTGGAGCGTATTCTGCTGATGGTGGACGGTGTTCTGCTGTTGGTGGATGCCTTTGAGGGCTGTATGCCCCAGACCCGCTTCGTTCTGAAAAAGGCGCTGGGACTGGGCAAGAAGCCGGTGGTGGTCATCAATAAGATCGACCGCGACGGCGCCCGCCCCATGGAGGTCATCGACGAGCTGCTGGACCTGTTCATCGAGCTGGACGCGGACGATGACCAGTTGGATTTTCCCGTATTGTTTGCGTCGGGACGGGACGGCTATGCTTCGCTGGACCCTGATGCCCGCGAGGGGGATATGCGTCCCCTGTACGAGGCCATCTTGGAGCACGTGCCGGCACCCAGCGGTGACCCCGACGGTCCGCTGCAGATTTTGTTCTCTAACATCGACTACGACGATTACACCGGTCGCATTGGCGTGGGTCGTGTGGAGCGGGGCAGCGTGCGCACGGGACAGCCTGTGACCCTCTGCCGTCAGGACGGCACCACGGTGAATGCCCGCATTGGTAAATTGTACCAGTTTGAGGGTCTGCGGCGGGTGGAGTGCGAATCCGCCGCGCTGGGCGACCTGATTGCGGTCACCGGCATTCCGGACCTCAACATCGGCGAGACCGCCTGCGACCCGGAGCATATCGAGCCGCTGCCCTTCGTGCACATCGACGAGCCCACCATTTCCATGCTGTTCATGGTGAACAACAGCCCCTTTGCGGGACGGGAGGGTAAATACGTCACCTCCCGCAACCTGCGGGACCGCCTGTATAAAGAGGTGGAGACCAACGTGAGTATGCGGGTGGAGGATACCGACACCACCGATGCCTTCAAGGTGTCGGGACGTGGCGAATTGTCCCTGTCCATTCTGATTGAAACCATGCGGCGGCAGGGCTATGAGTTTGCGGTGAGCCGCCCCCAGGTCATCTATAAAGAGGACGCGGACGGCAAGCGGCTGGAGCCCATGGAGCTGCTGGTTATCGAGGTTCCTGAGCAGTACGTGGGTGTGATTATGGAGCGCATCGGCTCCCGCAAGGCGGAGATTGTCAACATGGGCACGCGGGACACCGGCATCAGCCACCTGGAGTTCCGCATTCCCGCCCGCGGTCTGATGGGCTATCGCCAGCAGTTTATGACCGACACCAACGGCAACGGCATTATGAACAGCCTGTTCGACGGCTACGAGCCGTATAAGGGGGACATTCCCCAGCGGGTGCAGGGCTCTCTGGTGGCCCACGAAACGGGCGAAAGCTGCGCCTATGGTATTTGGGGGGTGCAGGACCGTGGCGCCATGTTCATCGGGCCCGGTGTGCCGGTATATGAGGGCATGATTGTGGGACAATCCCCCAAGGACGAGGATATCGTGGTCAACGTGTGCAAGAAAAAGCACGTCACCAACACCCGCGCCTCCGGCTCCGACGAGGCGCTGCGGTTGGTTCCTCCCACCGTCCTCAGCTTGGAGCAGTCGCTGGAGTTTATCAACGACGACGAGCTGCTGGAGGTTACCCCCGAGAACATTCGCCTGCGCAAGCGTATCCTGTCGAAGGAGCTGCGCCTGAAGGCGGAAGCAAAGAAAAAGAATAAGTAATTTACGGCTCGCCGTCTGCATTTTTCGCAGGCGGCGAACGCATAAATCCCGCCGTATGCACACACACTACCCACAGACCCAAAAAACAGGAGGTATGTGTGTATGAAAACGGGCAAACGAATCGTAGCCGTCCTGCTGACGGCGACGCTGCTGCTGTGTCTGGGCGGCTGCTTTGGCGGCGGCGAGGACGCGGCGGTTACCGTGCGGTATCTCAACTTTAAGCCTGAGATTGCCGACAAGTATCAGGAACTGGCCAATATCTACGAGCAAAAAACGGGGGTCAAGGTGGTAGTGGAAACCGCCGCCAACAACACCTACGAGCAGACGCTGGCGGCAAAGATGTCCACCGACGAGGCGCCTACTCTGTTCCAGATTAACGGGCCCCGCGGTTATGCCAACTGGGCGGATTATTGCGCCGACCTGTCGCAGACCCAGCTGTATCAGCACCTCACCGACAAGACGCTGGCGGTCAAGGCGGGGGACAAGGTGGTGGGTATCCCCTACGTGGTGGAGGGCTACGGCATTATCTACAACAAGGCCATCACCGACAAATATTTTGCTCTCGCCGACCGCAAGACGGGCTTTTCTTCCATGGAGGAGGTCAACAACTTTAACGAGTTCAAGGCATTGGTGGAGGATATGCAGGCAAACGCCGAGGCGCTGGGTATCAAGGGCGTGTTCGCCTCCACCTCGCTGAAAGCGGGGGAGGATTGGCGGTGGCAGACCCATCTGGCGAACCTGCCTGTTTACTATGAATTTACCAAAAACAAGGTGGACCTCACCTCCGACGCGGTGGGGGAGATTGCCTTTGAATATGCCCCGCAGTTTAAAAACGTCTTTGACCTGTACACCGACAATTCCGTCACCGAAAAGAAGCTGCTGGGCAGCAAGACGGTGATGGATTCCATGGCGGAGTTTGCGCTGGAGCAGTGCGCCATGGTGCAGAACGGCAACTGGGCGTGGAGCCAGATTGCCGACGTGGCAGGGAATAAGGTAAAGGCGGAAAACGTTCGCTTTATGCCCATCTATATGGGCATCGAGGGGGAGGAATCCCAAGGCCTGGCGGTCGGCACGGAGAATTTCTACGCCATTAACGCCAAGGCCACCGAGGAACAGCAGAAGGCGGCCGCCGACTTTATCTACTGGCTGTATTCCGACGAACAGGCGAAGAAATACGTCACCGAGGAGTTTGGCTTTATTGCCCCCTTTGACACCTTTGGCGAGGCGAACCGTCCCGCCGACCCGCTGGCGGGGCAGGTGATGGACTGGATGAATAAGGAGGGGATTACCTCCGTCCCGTGGCAGTTCACTCTGTTTCCCTCTGCCCGCTTCAAAGAGGATTTCGGCGCCTCGCTGCTGAAATACGTGCAGGGCAGTAAGGACTGGGATACGGTAGTCAGGGATACGGTGGACGGCTGGAAGAAGGAATCTTCCGCCGCCGCGCTGTAAGCCGTCTGTAAAGGAGGGCGGCTATGGACAAGCGACAACTGGGGCGCTGGTTTCCCGTGTTTGTGCTTCCCACCTTAGCGGCGTTTTGCGTGGCGTTTTTCGTCCCCTTCGTGCTGGGTGTGTGGCTTTCCTTTAACCGCTTTACCACCGTTTCCAATGCCCGTTTTGTGGGGCTGGAGAATTATATTCGCGCCTTTACGGCGGACAGCGATTTCGTCCGCGCGCTGGGGTTTTCCGCGTTGTTTACCGCGGTGAGCGTGGTGACCATTAACTTGTTGGCCTTTGCGCTGGCACTGCTGCTCACCCGCGGTCTGCGGGGCACCAACCTGCTGCGCTCGGTGTTTTTTATGCCGAATCTTATAGGCGGTATTGTGCTTGGATACGTGTTCAGCCTGCTGATAAACGGCATTCTGTCCTTTTGGGGCGTGGACATCACCTACAGTGCCACCTACGGCTTTTGGGGTCTGGTGGCGCTCAACACCTGGCAGCTGGCGGGGTATATGATGGTCATTTATATCGCGGGGCTGCAGAATATCCCCGGCGAGCTTATCGAGGCGGCGTCCATCGACGGTGCCTCCGCCGCCACCACCCTGTGGCGGGTGAAGCTTCCCTTGGTGATGCCGTCTATTACCATTTGCACCTTTCTGACGTTGGCGAATTCCTTTAAGATGTTTGACCAGAATCTGGCGCTGACCGCCGGCGCGCCGGAGCGGGAGACCCAGATGCTGGCGCTGGATATCTACCAGACCTTTTACGGGCGGTCGGGCTGGCAGGGGGTCGGACAGGCCAAGGCGGTGCTGTTCTTCCTGCTGGTGGCGGCGCTGGCGACGGTGCAGCTGCGGCTGACCCGCAGTCGGGAGGTGGACGCATGACAAAGCGCAAGCGGTCTGCCGCCGACCGGGTGGCGGTGGTAGGTCTTTGGGTGCTGGCGGCACTGTTTTTGCTGCCGGTGGTGCTGGTGGCGGTTAATTCCTTTAAATCCAGCCTGTATATCACCGGCGCGCCATTCACGTTGCCGAATGCCCACACCTTTGTCGGGCTGAAAAACTACCTGACGGGGCTAACCTCGGCAGGCTTTCTCGCCGCCTTTGGGCGCAGCGTGTTTATCACGGTGGGGTCGGTGGGGCTTATCGTGTTGGGCAGCTCCATGACCGCCTGGTATATCACGCGGGCAAAGACCCGCCTGATGCAGGTGCTGTACTATCTGTTTGTGTTCAGTATGCTGGTCCCCTTTCAGATGGTGATGTATACCGTTACCTACGTGGTGGGACAGCTGAATTTGGATAATCTGCTCGGCATATTGTTTGTGTATCTGGGGTTTGGCGCAGGGCTGTCGGTGTTTATGCTGTCGGGCTTTGTCCGCGCCATTCCGCTGGAGATTGAGGAAGCGGCGACCATGGACGGCTGCAGCCCGCTGCAATGCTTTTTCCGCGTGGTGTTTCCCATTATGCGCCCCACTGCCGTGACGGTGGCGATTCTCAACGCCATGTGGGTGTGGAACGATTATCTTTTGCCCTATCTGGTGCTGGGCACCGACGAAAAGACGGTGCCCGTGGCGATACAGATTTCCATGCAGGGCGCCTACGGGTCCACCGACTACGGCGGTCTGATGGCTATGCTGGTGTTGGCGATTATCCCCATCATCGCCTTCTATCTGGTGGGGCAGAAGTATATTATTGAAGGTGTTGTGGCAGGCGCCGTAAAGGGCTGACCACAGAATAATAAACAAAAGGACGGAACGACTATGACATTTCCCCGTTGTGCCGGTGTGCTGATGCACATCGCCTCCCTCCCCGGTCCCTACGGCATTGGTGTGCTGGGCAGCGAAGCCAAGAAATACGCGGATTTTCTGCACGACAGCGACCAGAGCCTGTGGCAGATTCTGCCCGTGGGACCCACAGGGTTCGGTGATTCTCCCTACCAAAGCTATTCCAGCTTTGCGGGGAATTCCAATTTCATCGACCCGGAGGACCTGTGCCGGCAGGGCTATATCACCGCGGAGGAGCTGTCCGCCGCTGTGTATCACGGCGACCCGTCCGTTATTGACTATATTTGGGTGGAGGAAAACCGCCGCCGCCTGTTTTTGCAGGCGTTTCCCCGCTTTTGCAAGCGGCCGCCTTCGGATTACGAGGCGTTTTGCACCGCCCAGGCGGCATGGCTGGAGGATTATGCCCTGTTTATGGCGGTGAAGGAGGCCTGCGACGGCGCTCCCTATACCGCGTGGGAGGACGCTATCCGCACCCGTCAGCCGGAGGCGCTGGCGGCGTGGCGAAAGAAATGCGCCGACGGAATAGCCTACCATAAAATGCTGCAATATTTCTTCTACACCCAGTGGGCGGCGGTGAAAGCCTATGCCAACAGCCGCGACGTGCGCATCGTGGGGGATATTCCCATCTACGTGGCGCCGGATAGCGCGGACGTGTGGGCAAACCCCCAGTATTTCCGCTTGGACGCCAAGGGACACCCCACCGAGGTGGCGGGCTGTCCTCCCGACCTGTTCTCGGAGGACGGACAGCTGTGGGGCAACCCCCTGTACGACTGGAAAGCCCTGCGGCAGGACGGCTACCGTTTCTGGATAGAGCGGCTGGCGGCCTGCTTGGGGCTGTACGACGTGGTGCGCATCGACCATTTCCGCGCCTTTGCGGATTATTATTGCATACCGGCGGGCGCCACCACCGCTCGCGTGGGCAAGTGGAAAAAAGGCCCCGGTATGCAGCTGTTCCGCGCGGTGCGTAAGCAGCTGGGGGATATCCCCGTTATCGCGGAGGACCTGGGCGCCCTGTCTCCCGCGGTGTACAAGCTGTTGGCGGACAGCGGTCTGCCGGGAATGAAGGTGCTGCAGTTTGCCTTTGCGCCCTGTGACGACAGCGAGCATCTGCCCCACCACCACGTGAAGAACGGGGTGGTGTACACCGGCACCCACGACAACGATACCATCGCGGGCTGGGAGCAGACCGCCTCCGACGGGGAGCGGTTTTACGCCCATTGCTACCTGCGGGTTCCGGAGGGGGAGAGCCTGGTGCAGCCGATGATGATGGCGGCGCTGGCCAGCGTGGCAGACGTGTGCGTGCTGACCATGCAGGACCTGCTGGGTCTGGGTGGCGAGGCGCGCATGAACACCCCCTCCACCCTAGGGGGCAACTGGCGGTGGCGCGCCACCGACGGGCAGCTTACGCCGCAGGTGGTGACTTGGCTGGCGAATGCCACCCGTCTGTACCGACGCGGTCGGCAAGAAACTGAATAAATAACACATACAACAACAAGGCAGAGTGACATACTTCCGTGTGTCGCCCTGCCTTGTTTTTTAAGGAGAAGAGCTATGACGAAACAATTTACCCGAGACATGGAGCGGTTTTCCCGTTCCCTGTACGCCAAAGACCCCGCCGTCCTCACCCCCGCTCAGGTGCACGAGGTGCTGGCGCGGGTGGTGATGCTGCGCATTGCCGACCGCTGGGAGCGGTCCCGTCGGCGGCACGACCGTCGCCGCCGCGCCTACTACCTGTCCGCGGAATTTCTGGTGGGACGGGCGATAGGGAACAACCTTTTGTGCACCGACCTGTGGGAAGAGGCCAACGAAGCTATGCAAGCCTACGGCATCGACCCTGCGGTGCTGGAGGAAATCGAGGACGCCGCGCTGGGCAACGGCGGTTTGGGTCGGCTGGCGGCGTGCTTTCTGGATAGCGCCGCCACGCTGGGTCTGCCGCTGGACGGCTACGGCATTCGCTATCGGTTTGGGCTGTTCCGCCAGCGGTTCGCGGACGGCTTTCAGCAGGAGAGCGCCGACCACTGGACCCGCTACGGCGACCCTTGGTCGGTGCGGTGTGACGAGGACAGCGTAACTGTGCCGCTGGCGGACGGCGCCGTGCGGGCGGTGCCCTACGATATGCCGATTATCGGCTACGGTGCCCGCCATATTTCCACCCTGCGCCTGTGGCAGTGCGAGCCGCTGGAGGAGTTCGATTTTGCCCTGTTCAACGACCAGAAATACGACAAAGCCACCGCCGCCAAAAATCGGGCGGAGGACATCTCCCGCGTGCTGTACCCCAACGATTCCACCCCCGCAGGCAAGCTGTTGCGGCTCAAACAGCAGTATTTCTTCTGCAGCGCCTCCATGCAGGATATGCTGCGGCGGTACAAGGCGACCCACGGGGACGACTGGGAGCGGCTGCCCGATTTCGTGGCGGCGCAGCTCAACGATACCCACCCCGTCATCGCGGCGCCGGAGCTGATTCGCCTGCTGACCGACCGCGGTGTGTCCTTTGACACGGCGGTGGATATGGCGACCCGCATCTTTAACTACACCAACCATACCGTCATGCCGGAGGCGCTGGAAACCTGGGATTTATCCTTGGTGCGCAAGGTGTCCCCTGCCATTGCGACGATTATTAAGCGGCTGTCCGCGCGGTTTGATAAGGAAATGGGGGCGTTGGGTGTGCCGGAGGAGGCGCAGCCGCAGCTGCAGATAGTGCAGGGCAGCACGGTGCATATGGCGCGGCTGGCCTGTCGGGTGTCCACCCACATCAATGGGGTGGCGGCGCTGCACACGGGGATACTGAAGGAGCGGGTGCTGTCCGCTTGGCACGACCTGTACCCCAATAAAATCGTTAACGTGACCAACGGCATCACCCAGCGGCGGTGGCTGGCGCTGGCGAACCGCCCGCTGTCCAACCTGCTCACCGAGCTGCTGGGGGACGAAGGGTGGGTGACCGACCTTACCCGTCTGCGACAGCTGGAGAGCTATGCCGAGGACCCGTCGGTGCTTCGGCGGTTTATCGCCATTAAGCGAGAGAATAAAACCCGTCTGGCGGACACCCTGCGGCGGCAGGAGGGGGTCGTTGTGGACCCCGACGCGGTCTTTGACGTGCAGATAAAGCGCCTGCACGAGTATAAGCGGCAGCTGCTGAATATTCTGTGTATATTGGAACTGTATTTTGAGATAAAAGAGGGGACCCTCACCGACTTTACCCCCACGGTGTTCCTGTTCGGCGCCAAGGCGGCCCCCGGCTACACCCGCGCCAAGGGGATTATCAAGCTGATACACGAGGTGGGCGCTCTCATTGCCGCCGACGAGCAGGTGAAGGGACTGCTGCAGGTGGTGTTTGTCAGCGATTATAACGTGTCCTATGCCCAGGAGCTTGTGGCGGCGGCGGATATTTCCCAGCAGATTTCCACTGCGGGCACCGAGGCGTCGGGCACGGGCAATATGAAGCTGATGCTCAACGGCGCGGTGACCCTCGGCACCTACGACGGCGCCAACGTGGAGATTGTGGCGGAGGCGGGGGAAGAAAACAACTATATTTTCGGCGCGCGGGTGGAGGATATTGAGGCGATTCGCGCCGCCTACGATCCCAAGGCGATTTACACCCACAACCCCCGTATCCGCCGCTGTCTGGATACGTTGGTGGACGGCACCTTGTCCGATGGCGGGACAGGGGTGTTCCGCGAATTGTACACCTCCCTGTTAGAGGGCGCCTCTTGGCACGCGGCGGATCATTATTTCCTGCTGGAGGACTTTGATGCTTATCTTGCCGCCCGCAAACGGGCGAATCGGGATTACACCGCGGACCGATTGGACTTTGCCGCCAAGCAGTGGCGGAATATCTGTGCGGCGGGCAAATTCTCTTCCGACCGCGCCATTGCGGAGTATGCGAAAGAGATTTGGAAGATAAAGTAGGGGTCGCGCTTATCACAAACCGTAGGGGACGGGTTCCCCGTCCCGTTTCACAAACGGCATCGCAAGGAAGGCTCCCCTGTGCAAGGGGAGCTGGCGGCGAAGCCGTCTGAGGGGTTGTCCTTTGTTCAAACGGGACGTCGAGGGCGCCGTCCCCTACGAATGGTTTGTACAGACCGCAAACGATACCGTAGGGGAGGGGCTTGCCCCTCCCGTCAGAGAGGGTACAACCCGAAACCGTAGGGGAGGATGCCCACATCCGCCCGCAAACAAAAAACACCCCGCAACCAAATCGGTTGCGGGGTATTACTCTAACAAATCCGTTTTCCAAAAATTGATATTGATTTTTTTGCATAGAAATGGTACACTAAAAGAGCCACATAACCTCAATACACATCTAACGAGAATGTGTTTTTGCTTTGGCAAAAATGCATGCTCTTTTCTATGCATTCTCGTTTGAGTGTGATAGAGGTTGTGTGGCGCAACTGAGCTATGCGTTTTTCGGTGCGTAGCTTCGGCTGCGCACTTTTTTATTGGGAGAGATAGATATGAATCTCGGTGAAAATCTGAAAGCCGCCCGAAAAGCCGCCAAAATGACCCAACAACAGGTGGCAGAGCAGATTCCTATTCACCGCACCACCTATACAAAGTATGAAACGCAGAATGTGCAGCCATCCTTAGAGCATCTGTGCCGTCTGGCGGAGATTTTGAACGTATCCATAGAGGGTTTGTTGAAGTAGGGGCGGATGCCCACATCCGCCCGCCAAACGGGACGTCGAGGGCGCCGTCCCCTACGAATGGTTTGTACAGACCGCAAACGATACCGTAGGGGAGGGGCTTGCCCCTCCCGCAAACGGGCGAACACAGTTCGCCCCTACGAATCGCACAAACAAAAAAACACCCCGCAACCAAATCGGTTGCGGGGTGTTCCTATTATGCTATCAGCCCAGATTCTTCTTCAGGGTGTCCAGCTGTGCACGCAATTCGGCAGGCAGACGGTCGCCGAACTTCTTGTAGTGCTCCTCGATTTCGGCGGCTTCCTTCGCCCAGACGTCCTTGTCTACGGTCAGGATATCCTTGAGGGTATCCATATCCATATCCAGGTCGGTCAGGTCGATGTCCTCCGGCTTCGGCACGTAGCCGATGGCGGTTTCGGTAGCGTCCGCCTCGCCCTCGCAACGGGCGACAATCCAGTTCAGCACGCGCATATTGTCGCCGAAGCCGGGCCATACGAAGTTGCCCTCGTCGTCGGTGCGGAACCAGTTGACGTTGAAGATCTTGGGAGCCTTGTCGCCCAGCTTCTTGCCCATCTCCAGCCAGTGGCGGAAATAGTCACCCATATGGTAGCCGCAGAAGGGCAGCATCGCCATAGGATCGCGGCGAACAACGCCGACGGCGCCGGCAGCGGCAGCGGTGGTCTCGGACGCCATGGCGGAGCCGATGAACACACCGTTCTCCCAGTCACGGGACTGGTAAACCAGGGGAGCGCACTTGGCACGACGACCGCCGAACACGATAGCGGAAATCGGCACGCCGGCGCCCTTGTTGAACTCGTCAGAGATGCAGGGGCAGTTCTCCGCGGGAGCGGTGAAGCGGCTGTTGGGGTGAGCGGCGCAGGTGGACTTATCCGCCTTGTTGAACTTAGCGGGATCCCAGGGATTGCCGCGCCAGTCGATAGCGCCCTCGGGCAGGTCCTTGTTCAGACCCTCCCACCATACGGTGTTGTCGGCGCAGTGAGCCACGTTGGTGAAGATGGTGTTCTTCTTGGTGGACTCCAGAGCGTTAAAGTTGGAGTGGGCGTTGGTGCCGGGCGCCACGCCGAAGAAGCCGTTCTCGGGGTTGATGGCGTACAGGCGGCCGTCCTCACCGATGCGCATCCAGGCGATATCGTCGCCGACGGTCCACACCTTGTAGCCCTTCTTACGCAGGTACTCGGGGGGGATCAGCATGGCCAGGTTGGTCTTGCCGCAGGCAGAGGGGAAAGCGGCGGCGATGTAGTGTACCTCGCCCTTGGGGTTCTCCAGACCCAGAATGAGCATATGCTCCGCCATCCAGCCCTCTTTCCAGCCCTGATAGGAAGCGATACGCAGAGCGAAGCACTTCTTACCCAGCAGCACGTTGCCGCCGTAGCCGGAGTTGACGGAGATGATGGTGTTGTCCTCGGGGAAGTGGCAGATGTACCGCTTCTCGGGGTTGACCTCGCAGCGGGAGTGCAGACCGCGCACCCAGTCGTCGCTGTCGCCCAGCACGTCCCACACCTGATTGCTCACGCGGGTCATAATCAGCATGTTCAGCACCACGTAGACGGAGTCGGTGATTTCCACACCAATCTTAGCCAGAGGGGAGCCGATGGGACCCATGGAGTAGGGGATAATGTACATCGTGCGACCCTTGTAGCTGCCGCGGGCGATGTCATACAGCTTTTTGTACATCTCCTGGGGGTCACACCAGTTGTTGGTGGGGCCGGCGTCCTCCTGCTTGGAGGTGCAGATGAAGGTGCGGTCCTCCACGCGGGCCACGTCGTTGGGGTTGGTGCGGTGCAGGTAGCAGCCGGGCAGCTTGTCCTGGTCCAGCTTCTCCAGCTCGCCCAGCTCGCAGGCCAGGCGGCGCAGCTCCTCACGCTGCTCATCGGTGCCGTCTACCCAGACAACGTTGTCGGGGGTCAGCAGGGCCTTCATCTCTTCCAGCCACTTCAGCACGGTAGGGTTCTTGGTCATAGTAAAAACTCTCCTTTCGGTGGCGGCGCGCCGCCGTATATCAGAATCGGCTTAAAAAAGCCACATTTCCTACAAATAACATTATACGCAGAAACGGCCCCGTTTTGCAAGAGGTATTTGTTAAAAAATTAATAATTTCCTGTGAATTCCTCGATTTAGTCAATTCCGTCCACCTGAAAGCCAAAATTGTTGTATATTTTCCCGCCTTGCGGGGAGTTTTTCCTTGCCACGCGGCGAAAAGTGTGGTATGCTGTATTGCAACAGGCATGATGGTTTGTTGCAAACCACAAACGATACCGTAGGGGCGATTCACGAATCGCCCGAAAACGGGACGTCGGGGTGGCGTTTGGTTCGTGCTTTCCATAGAATTCGTTGCCACCCCCACGAGAATGTCGCTTTGCGCCATTCTCCCACAACGGTGCAATGATTTGGCGCCGTCCCCTACATTTGGAGATTTGCACAGACCCCTTGCCTCCCCTTGTGAGGGGAGGGGGACCGCCGCACGGCGGTGGAGGGGTAGTCGATATTGACAAAGACCAACCGTTTACGCCTTCCAACCCCTACATTCCCAACTCCTCACTCCTAACTCTACATTCCTAACTTCATTGGAGGTTTTACTATGATTTATTGCGGTTATCACACCCACTCCACCTTCTCCGACGGCAAAAGCACGCTGGAGGAGATGATACAGGCGGCTATCGCGCGGGGGATGCCGGTTATCGGCATTTCCGACCACAGCGACTCCCCCTATCAGGACTACTGCCTGCGGCAGGCGGACTACCCTGCCTATTTGGCGGAGCTCGACCGCCTGCGACAGGTCTACGGGGACAAAATCACCATTCTGAAGGGCATCGAGCTGGATTCCCATTCCGACCCCGCCATTACGGCGCAGCTGGATTATTTCCTTGGTTCGGTGCACGAATTGGTGTTTGAGGACCGCTTCTATGGCATCGACCACGCCGCCTCCCTCCAGATGGACTGCATTAACAACGAGCTGGGCGGGGACAAATTAGCGTTTGCGAAATGCTATTTTGATGAGCTGGTGTCCCATATTCAGCGCAACAAGCCCACCATCGTGGGGCATTTTGACGTCATCACCAAGTTTAGCCTCATGGACGAGGAGGACCCCGCCTATCAGCGGGTCGCGCTGGACGCGCTGGAAAAGGTGGTGGCGGTGACCCCCGTTCTGGAGGTGAACACCGGCGCCATCTCCCGCAAGTGGCGGGACCGCCCCTATCCCGCCGATTTCATTCTGCGTGCCCTGCGGGAGATGGGGGGCAAGGTGATTCTGGGCGCCGACACCCACGCCGCCGACACCATCGACTGCGCCTTCCCGCTGGCGGTGGACATCATCAACAAGGCGGGCTTTGACAGCCTGCTGACCCTGTGGCCCGACGGCTTTCGGGAGGAAAAACTGTAATCTCCGAACCCCTTTCGGCTTTTGTCGAAAGGGGTTCCTTTTTCTGCCACTTGACTTTTTACTCTACAGGGACTATAATGGTTACAAAATTGTAACTTTTTAATTATGGGGTAATCCATACATATTTGAAAAGGTAAAAGCAAATGGGTATTGATAATAGAAGAATTGATAATAAAACGGTACTCAAGTCGGGGGTTTGGTACACCATATCCAACTTCCTGACCAAGGGCATTCTGTTCCTGTCCACCCCGATATTCACCCGTATGCTGGGGCAGGAGGGCTTCGGTGCATTTAACAACTTCTCCTCTTGGCTGAGCATTCTGATTATCGTGGTCACCCTGACGGTAGAGGCCACCCTCATGAGTGCCCGTCGGGACTATGCGGACTGCATTGACAAGTACATATTCTCCGCCTTGGGGCTCAGTACGGCGTCCTGTTTGGTGTGGGCGGTGCTGTTTAACCTGTTTATGCCGCAGGTCAGCGCCTTTATGAACTTAAAGCCCTTGTATATCAACGTGATGCTGGTGTATCTGCTGTTTTACGCGGCGCTGCACCTGTTTCAGGCGCAGGAGGGCTTCCTCTTCCGCTACAAGGTGTCCGCCACCCTGAGCATGGTGTGCTCCATCGGCGCCTGTCTGCTGTCGGTGGCGATTATGCTGGTGGTGCCCGCCGAGGGCAAGCTGGACGCCCGTATCTACGGGCATATGCTCCCCACGATTCTGGTGGGCGCGGTGCTGTTTGTTATTCTGGCGCGTCGCGGACGGCGCGTGGATGTAAAGATGTGGCCCTACACCCTGAAGGTGTGCCTGCCCTTTGCGCCTCACCTGCTGTCCATGACGGTGCTCAACTCCACCGACCGCATTATGATTACCGCCATGCGGGGCGAGGTGGAGAACGCGCTGTACAGCGTGGCGTACAACGTGGCTATGGTGGTCACCCTGCTGCTCAACTCCCTCAACAGTGCCTACAGCCCGTGGTTGGCCCATCGGCTGATGGATGACGACTATGCCTCGGTCCGTAAGGTGGGTAAGTATTACATTTGCCTGTTCCTCGGTCTGGGACTGGGTCTGCTGCTGGTGGCACCCGAGGTGCTGCTGATTATGGGCGGACAGGACTACGTGGTGGCAAAGCCCATTATGATTCCCATCGCCATCGGCTGTATGTGTCAGGGCCTGTACACGATGTTCGTTAACATCGAGCAGTTTTACAAAAAGACGGTGGGTATGGCGGTGGCCAGTGCCACCGCGGCGGCGCTCAACTACGGGCTTAACCTGTGGCTTATCCCCAAGTTCGGCTACGTGGCGGCGGCGTACACCACCCTCATCGGGTACCTGTGGCTGTTGGCCATTCATATGCTGTTGGTGCGCCTGATTAAGAAGCACCACATTTACAGCTATAAGTTTGTGTTCGCCGCGGTGGCGTTTTTAGGTATACTGATTGTTGCGATGACCTTTATCTATCAGAGTGATGTGGTGCGGTATATCTGTCTGGCCGTCTACGTGGCGGCGCTGGGCTTCGCGGCTTGGCGATTCCGCGGGCAGATTCGCAGCTTCATCAAGAAATGAGAGGGAACCAAATGAAACAACTCCTGAACAAAATACTGTCACCGCAGCTGTTTGCTGTTTGCTACCTACCGTGGCTGGCTATCAATATGACCTCGGTGGTCAACGTAATGGATTTCACCCGCGTGGTGCTGATTGCCTTTGCGGTGTGGGCGGTGGCAATTTGCGTGAAGATGTATTTCTTCAGCGACAAAACGGCTTGGACCCATAAGGCGATGCCGCTGCTGCTGCTGTTTTTGGCGGCGTGTCTGTTCTCGCAGGTGGTGCAGTTCGCCTACGGCGGCTTAGACGTTATCGGTAAGATGTGTTATTTCTCGTTGTGCATCTTGGTGCTGTACTCCCAGCATGGGAGCACCATTGAGGATTATAAAAAATCCTTCAGCGTGGTGGCCCGTGTGCTGGGCATCGTTATCGGTATTATGATGGCGATTTGCGATTGGATGTTCCTCAACCTGTATCAGGGACGCATCACCATTCGCACCGGCAACGAGGTGTATCTGGGCTTCGCGGAGAACCGCCTGTACGGCATTTTCACCAGCCCCAATGTGGGCGCCACCTACGCGCTTATTCTCATTTGGTGCAGTATGCTGGTGTTTATGTGGGCAAAGGATATGCGCGCCAAATGGTTCTGGCGGGTTCTGTCGCTGGTGCAGATTGGTCTGGCAACGATGTTTGTTTCGGTGGCGCTGTCCCGCGGCGCCTACCTGTCCGGCGCGGTGATGGCGGGGGCATTCCTGCTGATGAAGGCGCCGCTGCTGAAGGACCCCTTTGTCCGCCTGTGGAAAAAGCTGATGCCCAACGGCATCAATCGCGCGGCGACGGTGGTGCTGAGTATCGTGGGCGTGGCTGCGGGTATACTGATTTGTGTATACGGTATTCAGGCAGTTAACAAGCTGTCGGTTAAGCTGATGGCGTGGAACCACGAGCAGAAGGTGGAGAGCAGTCAGGTGGAGGACACCACCGACAAGCAGGAGATTATTAACAACGCCATGCTGGGCTCCGACGGTCGCGTGGAGGCAAATCGGCAGGATATTGATATCACCAACAAGCGCGCTATCATCTGGACCAGCCACCTGTCCCTGCTCAAGGGGAAGCATTTGCTCATCGGTGTCAACCGCCCGTTGGCGTATCTGGAGAAGAACCCCGCCGTGGTGGAATCCCTGTCCACCGAGCAGCTGTTTAATATTAAGCGTGCGGGCGGCAATATGCATTGCGGCTATCTGCAGATGCTTGTCAACGGCGGTCTGCTGGCGTTTATTCCCATGATGGTCTTCTTGGTGTGGTGTTTGGTGCTGACGGTGCGCTTCCTCATCAAGCTGTTTAAGGGCAAGACGGATTTGGCAGACCCCCACTATCAGATGTTCAGTTGGACGATGCCGATGGTGCTGGCCATACTGGCAAACAACGTATTTGAGACCAACTTTGTGCTTATGGGTGCGAATTTCTTCCAGGCATTCTTCTGGTTTGTGGCAGGAGCGTGCGTACTGAGTATGCGTGAAGGAGTTAAGAAATAAGATGGTAGGATATTTTTGTGCTACCCCCTTTCACATCACCGCGGCGATTACGATGCAGAGCGAGATGTTCGCTGACGAGCCTGCCACGCTGGTGGTTTTGGACCATTTCAACGTGGACGAGGCGTTGCTGGAGCGAATACGCGCCACCGGCATTTTTGCCGAGGTGCTGTTGTACGACAACCGCTATCGCACGAAGTTGGATAATGCCAAGCGGCTGTTGCGCACCTTTTTCCCCAACCGCTTGATGCGGGATTTGGCGAATACCACCGCCTTTTCCCACTTTGTTTGCTTTGCCCTCAACTTCATCGACCTGACCTATATGGTCAAGCGGTATGAAAAGCGGGGTATCGATTGCGAGTTTTCCTTCGGTGACGACGGCGTGGGCACCTATATCCGCCCCGGCATTTACAAGCCGAAGCCGTTGGCGCGCCGCCTGCTGCGGCTGGTGGGTCGTTTGTCTTTGGTGGAGCGGGTGAGCCGCGTATACACCTACAAGCCGGAGTTTATGGTGGCGAATCGGGAATACGATGTCTATCCTATCGTGCAGAGTGAGCGAGCCTGTGCGAAGCGCCGCGAGGCGGTGCACACCATCTGGCCCGTGGGGGACGACGTGGATATCGACGGCAAGATTTTGTACTTCGAGCAGCCCCACGAGTGCGGCGAAGGCTGTGAGGAGCTGCGCATCGAGCAGGAGTCCCTGCGTCTGGCGGTGGACAAGCTGGCTACCGAAGGGGTTATCAAGATGCACCCCCGTTCTACGGCGGAGCCCCAGTGGAGCGAGTTCACCATTCTCAAGGCGAAGATGCCTTACGAGGTGATGCTGCTGCAAAAGCAGTGCAACCCCAAGCTGATGATGACGGTCAGCTCTACGGCGCTGTTTTCCACCTACCTGTTTGATGACCTGCCGGCAGCAACCTGTCCGGCGGTGCTGCTGTATCACCTGATGCCGCAGAAGCCCGGCTCGCTGGCGGGTATGCTGGACGAATTGTGCGATACCATCAACGGCGCGCAGGAGACCCCCTGCATTCACAACGTGGCGGACCAAGCGGCGCTTGTTCAACTAGTAGAGGAAATAAAATAAGCAAAACGGCGGACGCGATGCGTTCGCCGTTATTTGCACCTATATGAAAAAATTACCATTGTCTTAGAAAAACAATATTGTCAACCCATGGGGAAAATGATACAATGAAAACAATAAACTGCCGAAAAGGAGGTGAGCCGCGTGCCGCAAATGCAAAATCGAACCCACGAGTATGCCGTTGAAAATTTCATTCGCTTTTTGGTGGACGGAAAACGGGAAACCACCGTTAAGGAAATCGAAAGCCGTAAGAAAGTTTTGGGATTAGACTGGCTGACAGGTCCCTTTGCGGTGGTGCAGGTGGCTACCGACTACGCGGCGGTCCCTCACGAGGAGCGGGACGCCGCTCTGCTGGCCTATGAGGAGCAGGTGGTGCGAGCCTTGCGGGCGATTCCCGCCGCTCACTACGTATATACAAACAGCTACAACAACGTGGTGGTGCTGTTTGCGTTCGGCGGCAAGCCCATGACGGTGGAGGAGATGAACGCCTGCTTTATTGACCTGCACCGCCAGATGGTCAGTCGTTTCGGCATGGACGGCTTTATCGGCATCGGCAACGTGGTGGATACCTATCAGGACATTGCCCTGTCTGCCGCAACCGCGGCGGAAATGCTGGGCTTTAAGTTCCAGTATGCGGAGAGCGGCGTGGTGAACAGCGCCACCATCGTGCAGTTTCAGTACAACATGGGCTTGGGCAACGGCATCGAGTTTGACCGCGTAACGGGCGCTTTCCGCGACGGCAACCTGAGCAAAATGGAACAGCGTTTGATTGAGTTGGCGGAGACCATCCGCCGCCGTCCCAATGTGTCCGGCACCAGTATTCGCCGCAGTATGGTAGAGGTGGCGGTGCACGTGCTGCACTTGGCCTCCAACGCGGGGGTGGACGTGGAGCAGGCGCTGGACGGCGCCGACCCCTATCGCTGGATTATGCGGCAGAACCACACCGAGGTGATTATCGCCTGGATACTGAAGCTCAGCGCCCGTCTGCTGGCGCAGATGAAGGAGCGACGGGAAAACGGGCAGAAGGACGTTATCCGCCAGATGATACAGTACATAGACGAAAACCTATCCAAAACGGATATCAGTCTGGACCGTATCGGACAGGCGGTGGGGCTGTCCCGTACCTATTGCAGCCAGCTATTCAAAAAGGAAGAGGGTATGGGCATCAGCGCCTATATCACGGGGCAACGCGTGCTCCGCGCCCAGCAGTTGCTGCGGGACACCGACCTGTCGGTGGCGGAGATATCCCGCCAGACGGGCTTTTCCTCCCACGGCTATTTCGGGCAGGTGTTCCGTCGGGTGACGGGGCAGACGCCGCAGGAATATCGCCGTAGCTCCCGTAAAGCGTAATTAAGGCTTGCACTGGGTGGGGAAATCTGCTATAATTCTCCTGTACCCAATGAAAGACGTGAAAAGAGGCTATTAAAGATGAAAAACATTTGTATTATACAGGCACGCTTGGGCTCTGACCGCCTGCCCGGTAAGGTGATGCAGCCTATCGGCGACGGCAAGAGCATCGTGGAGATGGCGTATGCCCGTCTGTGTGCCGCCCGCTATATCGATAAAGTGGTGGTGGCGATCCCCGAGGGGGAGAAGGACGACGAGCTGGCCGCCTTCTTGGACAGCAAGAACATTCCTTACCTGCGTGGCAGCGAGGACGATGTGCTGGGTCGGTTCTGCACCGCCTTGGGTGACGAGGAGTGGGACAACGTCATTCGCGCCACCTCCGACAACCCCTTTGTCAGCACCTATATTGCGGACGCGATGGTGCTCAGCCACGTGCTCAGCGGCTCGGACTATACCTCCGCGGGGGACGCTATCATCGGCACCTCGGTGGAGGTGGCAAAGGTGGACAAGCTGCGGGAGCTGAACAAGCGCACCGACCTGCAGGGCTATCATCGGGAGCACGTGACCTTCTATTTCCGTGAGCACCCCGAGACCTACCACCTCAACACAATGCCTGTAGCCACCTGCAAGGGGCTTAAGGGCAAGATTCGTCTGACGGTGGATACCGTGCAGGATTATGAAGTGGCTTGTGCCGTGTATGCCGCCATCGGTCGTCCCGATTTGGACATTCCCGACGTGCTGGCGCTGTATGCGGAGCGACCCGACATCTTCCTCGGCAACAAGGACGTTGTGCAGAAAGTACGATAACAGGCAAAAGAAATGAGCGGAGGCACCTCGAAAAGAGGTGCCTCCGCTTTTACTTAACGTGCGTTGTTTAGTTTTCTTTTTGCGAACCGATGGGGTTGACGATACTGAAGCCTACGTTAACCAGATGGTCCGCCACACGCTCTAAGCCCGCAATGGTAGAAGAATAATAGGGGCTGACCTCCATATGGCAGTCGCCTTCCGCCAGACGGGCGAAGTGACCGGCGGTCAGGGCTTTCTTCATACCGTCTACCTCCTCTTCCAGCGCAGCCAGTTCGGGCAGATCGGCGTGGTTCAGGTTGTCAAAGGCGTCCTTGGAGATGGCAAGCATCTGCATAACCTTATCGCACATTTTCTTGATATCTGCTTGTCCGTTGTCGGAGAATGCGATCTTCTTCGTCGCCATTGCTGCCGCGATCTCATAGAAGTTCTCGGCGTGGTCGCCCACACGCTCCAGGTCGTTGAGCACGTGGAAATAAGAACCGATAATCTGTTCATCGCTTTGCTCCACCGCAGCGGACAGCTTGATGAGGAATTTGGTCAATGCCCCGTTGGTGAAGTCGATGACCGCCTCGTTGGCAACGATGGTGTCCGCCTTTACCAAATCCTTGGTCTGTAGCGCATCAAAGGACAGCGAAACGTTTTCCTCCACCAGAGAGAACATATAGTCCATCTCTTTTTTTACCTGCATCAGTGCCACGGACGGCATAGCCAGCAGGCGGTCGTCCACGTGCTTGAGCGAAAGTTCGGTTTCGTCCGTTTTCTTATCCTTTATCACACGGCAGGAATACTTGACGAGCTGGGACACGAAGGGCAACAGCACGCAGGTAGTAACGACGTTAAAAATGACGTGGAACAGGGATACCCGCATCTGCAACGACATAGAATCCTTGCCGGGGAATATAGAAACCAGCAGGTTGATCATCGGCTCGTGGAATATCCATACAATAGCGGTAAAGATCACTGTTCCGATAACGTTAAAGGTGAAATGAATCAGCGCCACCCGCTTGGAGTTGGCGTTGGCACCCATTGATGCCAGCAGCGCCGTCACACAGGTGCCGATGTTTGCGCCGAGTATGATGAACAGCGCAAGGTCGAGATCCAGCACACCGGTGCCCACCATCGTGATCACCACGCCGGTGGCTGCCGAAGAGCTTTGGATCAGCGCGGTAAAGATCACGCCGACCAGAATGAGCAGCAGCGGGAAGTCAATGACGCTGAAAATATTCTGGAACATCGTCTCCACCATAGGATTGCCGAAGGCCTGCTCGCTGCTCATCACGTTCAGACCCACAAAGATGAGACCCAAGCCGCTGCAAAGTAACCCGGCAATCTTGATCTTCTCACTCTTGAAAAAGCCCATCATAACGCCCGCAAAAGCGAAAAGGTACATCAGCATATCGAAGTAATCGTTTTTCAGAGCCACCAGCACGCCGGTTATGGTGGTACCGATGTTGGCACCCATAATGATCGGCGTAGCCTGCATAAGGGTCATAACGCCTGCGTTTACCAAGCCGATGACCATAACGGAGGTGGCGGAAGAGCTTTGAATGATAGCGGTCACGCCCGCACCGATACTAACGCCCGAAAAACGGTTGTTGCTGATGCGACCAAGCATACGCTTCATTCCTTCGCCGGCGGTTTTTTCCAGAGCTTCGCTCATGAAGTTCATACCGACGATAAAAACGCCTACGCCCGCAAGCAGCCAGATAAGACTTTGTAACAACTGCATAATTTCCATAAATATAGGCTTCTCCTTTCCATGGGGCGATATAAAATCCGAATTCACCCCATTATGTTAAAAATATCACAATCTTCCGCCTTTGTCAATCTTTTTCAACAAGGCTCATCGGTATTTTGTGCAGGAGAAGGACCTTCCATACCGTAAAAGAGCCGAGCAACCGTAACATTTCTACATTTTCGCAAAAAAACTACATTGTAACGAAGGGGCGTTCTTGCTACAATCATGGTGTTAGAATAATTTACCACACAAAAAATGTAAGGGTATCAACCCGGAAAAGGAGACACCATTATGATTATCGGTGGCAAGTACGTAGACAAGAATAGCCCCGCCCTGATTATTGCCGAGGCGGGCATCAACCACGACGGCGACCTGAACCAGGCGCTGGCACTCATTGATATGGCGGCGGAGGCGGGCGCTGATATCTGCAAATTCCAGCTGTTTACCGCTGCCAAGCTGTATACGAAATCTTCCGGTCAGATGACAGTTGCTACCGGCGAGACGGTGGATTCCCACGAGTTGCTGCGCGCCGTGGAGCTGCCCCCCGACTGGCTGCCCACGCTGATGGCCCGCTGCGAGGAGAAGAACATCGGTTTCCTTTGCACCGTGTGTGACGAGGAAAGCGCCGATGACCTGGAGGCTGCCGGCGTAGACTCCTACAAGCTGACCTCCACCGCCCTGTCCCACCTGCCTCTGCACCGCTACGTGGCGCGTAAGGGCAAGCCCATGGTGTTTTCCACCGGCGGCGGCTATATCGGTGACGTAGATAACACCGTGCGTGCTATCGAGTCCGAGGGCAACGACCAGATTGTGCTGATGCACTGCGTTATCAGCTACCCCACTCCCTTGGAAGCTTGCAATATGCAGATTCTCAAGACTCTGCAGTACAACTATCCCGAGTATCTGGTGGGCTTCTCCGACCACACCGAGGATTCGGTGATTGCTCCCATTGCCGCTATCGCGATGGGCGCCAAGCTGATTGAGAAGCACATTACGCTGGATAAGACCCTGCCCGGTGCGGACCATTGCTTCGCCCAGGAGCTGGAGGGACTTAAGAAAATGATTGCTGCCGTTCGCGAGACCGAGCGCAAGATGGCGGCGGGCGAGGAGATTGATATCGATCCTCGCGTGCTGGGCACCACCTCCCGCAAGCTGCTGAACGAGGTAGAGGTTGGCTCTCGCAATTATTGTTATCGTTCGGTGTTCGCCATTCAGGATATGAAGGCGGGGGACGTTATCACCACCAAGAACACCGCCGTGCTGCGCCCCGGTAACGCGCCTCGCGGCATTGACCCTGTCCATCACCCCATGCTGCTGGAGAAGGGCGTGCGCGTCAACAAGGACGTGACTGCCGGCACCGCTATCCAGTGGGACGACGTGCTGAATTTCTGATATAGTAACGATTACCTCTAAAAAACGGAGCAGACAATGTCTGCTCCGTTTTTGTTTGGTGCCTTTCGGTGTGGGACCCTTCAGTTTTACTGGGGGAAAGAAAAAGCGGAGCGATCTCTTGCCTCCCCTTGTCAGGGGAGGTGGATTTTTGCCGTAGGCAAAAAGACGGAGGGGTAGTTTTCGTTATCTCTCCCTCAGTCCTCTCTGACGCTCGGACAGCTCCCTCGTCAGAGGGAGCCGGGTAGGGTGCTACGTCTATAACTTCTTTTAGAGGTTAGTTAAACCACCGGTTGAACCGGTGGTTATGCCGACTCTTATTTCTGCTCTGCCAGTAGCTGCATGGCGTAGGCGGCGTAGTCGGACAGATACTGTCCCCGTCGGGTGACGATGGCGGGCTGGCGGGTCTGTGCGTCTCCCTGCAGGGAGTACAGCGACACGGCATCGTCCAGCGTGGCGTTATCTACAAACTGTAAGGGCAGCAGGGTGGCGCCGATGCCGGCGCGCGCCATCGCCCACGCGGTGTTGACTCCCACCACCTCCATAGCGATGTTGGGGTTGAAATCCGCGGCGGCGCACAGCTTGTCAAACAACAGGCGCAGCTCCTGTCCGTGCCCCACCGCCACAAAGGGGAGGTCCCCGCAGTCCTTGATGTCCACCGTCTTGGCGGTGGGGTCGGGGAGTTTATCCACCAGTTCGGTGGGCACCGCCAGCACCAGTTTGTCAGGCTCGATGGGGACGATATCCAGCACCGATTCGTCCACCGGCAGATTGATGACGGCAAAGTCAAACTTGCCCTCCGCTGCCTCCCGCCGTAGCTGGTCGCTGCCCGCCTCGTGGAGAATCACCTCCACACCGGGATACTGCTGCCGCACCTTTTTGACGATGCGGGGCATCAGATACAGGCTGCGGAAAGGGGAGATGCCGATGACCAGCCGTCCCCGTTCCCCCGTTTTGTATTGCTCCATAGACCGCAGCAGCTGGTCCTCCCGATACAGCATTTCCTGCGCCTGCCGCAGGAAGTGAGCGCCGGCGGCGGTCAGCTGAATGGGCATGGTGGTGCGGTCGAAAAGCTTGAGCCCCAGCTCCTGCTCCAGATGCAGAATCTGCTTGCTCAGGGCAGGCTGGGAGATGCCCAGCGCCTCGGCGGTCTGGGAAAAGTTCAGAGACTTGGACAGCTCCACCGCATAATGCAGTTGTTTGGTGTTCACAGATACACACCCTCTTTGCGGAATTTCCGTTTTTCTCCCCCTATCATACTCTCTCCCGTCTTTTTTTGCAAGAGGCAAGTGAAAAATCCGCTCCAAAAGTCTCTCCACCGTCCAAATTGTAAAATTTTTGTTGACAAATGGCACTTTGCGTGTATAATATAACTTGCTCGGAATAAAACCTATAACCAAAAAGGAGATGTAACCTGTGGAATCTTTGCTGTACTTAGGTATTATGCTGGCGGTCATCTGCGTATGGTTCCTGGTCTTCAAGCGCCCCGTTTATGAGGCGGTGCTGCTGGCCTTTATCGTACTGCTGTGCGTCACCGGCACCTGGAGCAACGTTTGGGACTACATTGATACGGGTCTGTCCACCTCGCTGCTCTATTCGATGGTTGCCTTCGTGGCAATGTCTATCCTGTTGACCAAGACCAAGATTGTGGACAGCTGTATCGCGGTTATTCTGTCGTTGGTGGGTCGTGTTACCGGCGGTGCGGGGTATGCGGCGGTGATTGCCAGCTCTTTTATGGGCGCTCTGTCCGGCTCCGGTCCCGGCAACGTAATGGCAACCGGTACCCTGACCATCCCTGCTATGAAGCGCTCCGGCTTCCCCGCCGAGCTGGCGGCCAACATCGAGTCCAACGCCAGCTATATGGGCAATATGATCCCTCCCTCCTCCAACATCGTGGCGGCGATGGCGGCGTTTACCGCCTTTGCTGAGGGTGCGGGCATTGCCGACGTGTCCCAGGGTCAGTTCTGGATCGTGCTGTGGGGCATTGCTCTTTGGTTCATCTTGCAGCGACTGCTCATGGTGTGGGGCTTCTGCAAGTATTATAAGGTTAAGCCTATGAGCAAGGAGGAGCTCCCCAGCCTGAAGGAGACCTTACGCGTGGGCTGGAAGGGTCTGTTGCTGCCCGTTATCATCCTGCTGCCCTTTATTCTGGACGCTACCCTTACCGACACCTTCTTCACCGCTCGTCTGGGTGCGGACGGTGCCAAGTACCTGTCTAAGTCGGTGCTGTTGTTCGTGGGCGGTGTTGCCGCCATTTATGCCTGCCTGATCGCCAAGGACAAGAAGGTGGTGCGCCCTGCCAACATTGCCAAGATGTTTGCGGACGGTGTCAAGACCATCGCTCCTGCTATCGGCGTGTGCGTGTTCGGTTATATGATCGGTGCTATGTTCTCTGATCTGGGCGTGGCGGAGGCACTGGGTGCGATTATGACCTCCTGGAACTTCGGCAAGTTCGGTATGGTCCTGGCCATCTGTGCTATCACCTGCGTGATGGGTATGGTGGTGCCCGGCTCCTCCCAGGTGGTTATCTTCGGGCCGGTGTTCATCGTCCTGCTGAACAGCGTGGGTGTCAACCCCCTGCTGGCGGCGGCTATGCTACCCTGCATCTGCGGCGTTATGTGCGGCATCACCCCGCCCCTGGGTCTGGGTATGTACGCGGGCATGACCATCGCCGAGTCGGAATTCGGCAAGACCTTCAAGAACAATATGTGGTGGGTTATCGCCCAGTTTGTTCTGCAGGTCGCTGTGTTGATGGGCTGGCTGCCCATCCTGGGTCTGTGATAGGAGGGTTATGCGATGAAAGAGATTTGCAAGAAGATTTCCCACGTGCTCAAGACCATCTTCGGCTACGGCATTATGGTCACCCTGTTTGCGGGCGGTCTGACCTTCTTCGGCTATGTGGCGGCGCTGATCATCGGCGGCGACGTGGCGACCGCTATCTGCACCGTGATTTACAAGGACATTATCCCCGTAATTATCTACGTGTCGGTCATTATGGTGCTGCTGGGTCTGGTGGCTATGTATCTGGCAGGCGAAAAGGCGCTCACCCCCGAGAAAAAACACGCCCACAAGCACGAAGGCGAAGTGTAAGAACAGAAAAAACGGAACAGCAAAGCGCTGTTCCTTTTTTCTTTTGTCTTGCTTTTTCCTCGGTAAAAGAGTACAATGGGTGCATAGGTTGACAAGAGGAGTGTTGGATATGGATATGAAAGAATTGGCATTGCAGAAGCATACCGAGTGGCAGGGCAAGATTGAGGTGGTAGCCCGCGCCGCGGTCAAGAACAGCGAGGACCTGGCGGTGGCATACACCCCCGGTGTGGCACAGCCCTGTCTGGAGATTGAAAAGGACTATAATAAATCCTTTGAACTGACCCGTCGCTGGAACCTCATCGGCGTCATTACCGACGGCTCGGCGGTGCTGGGCTTGGGCAACATCGGCCCTGAGGCGGGCATGCCCGTTATGGAGGGCAAGTGCGTGTTGTTCAAGGAGTTTGCGGGGGTGGACGCGTTCCCTCTGTGTGTTCGCTCCAACGACGTGGACGAGATTGTCAACACCATCTATAACATCTCCGGCTCCTTCGGCGGCATCAACTTGGAGGATATCGCCGCCCCCCGCTGCTTCGAGATTGAGCGAAAGCTGAAGGAAAAATGCGATATCCCCGTGTTCCACGACGACCAGCACGGTACCGCCATCGTGGTGGCGGCGGCGATGCTTAACGCCCTGCGTCTGGCGAAGAAGGACGTCGGCGAAATCAAGTGCGTCATCAACGGCGCCGGTGCGGCAGGTAGCGCCATTGGCGAGCATCTGCTGAAGCTGGGTGTCAAGAACCTGATTATGTGCGACAAGTTCGGCGCCATTGCCGAGGGAATGGCAGACCTGTCCGCCGCCCACGCAGCTCTGGCGAAAAAGACCAACCCTCACAAGGAGATGGGAAGTCTGGCGGACGTCATCAAGGGTGCCGACGTGTTCGTGGGTGTGTCCGCGCCGAAGATGCTTACCGCCGAAATGGTATCCACGATGGCGGAGAAGCCTATCGTGTTCGCCATGGCAAATCCCGTTCCCGAGATTATGCCCGACGAGGCCAAGGCGGGCGGCGCCTACATTGTGGGCACCGGTCGTTCGGATTTCCCCAACCAGATTAATAACGTGCTGGCGTTTCCCGGTATTTTCCGCGGCGCGCTGGACGTGCGCGCCTCCGACATCAACGACGAGATGAAGATGGCGGCGTCCTATGCCATTGCCTCTTTGGTTTCCGACGAGGAGCTGGCTCCCGAATATATTCTGCCCCCCGCCTTTGACAAGCGAATTGCGGAGACGGTGGCGGCGGCGGTGGCAAAGGCTGCCCGCGACAGCGGTGTAGCCCGCCTGTAAACGCAACAAACGGAGCGGACAACCGTCCGCTCCGTTTTCGTTAATATACAGGAAACACTTGATTTACACGGTGGATAGAGTATATAATGAGATATAGCTTTATTTGGAGGGGATAGTATGAAGATTATCGACTTGCTGGAGCGGGATACCCTATCCCTATCTTTTGAGGTGTTCCCGCCCAAGACGGAGACGGGCTTTGACAGCGTGCGGGAGGCGACGGAGGAGATTGCCAAGCTGCGCCCCGCTTTTATGAGCGTCACCTACGGTGCAGGCGGCGGGACCAGCCGTTACACCTTGGATATTGCCAAGAATATCAAGGCGCGGTACGGCGTGCCCACCTTGGAGCATCTGACCTGCGTTTCCTCCACCAAGGCGATGGTGCGGGAGAAAATAGAAGAGATTAAAGCGGCGGGCATTCGCAACGTGATGGCACTGCGAGGGGATATCCCTGCTCAGCTGGCGGGCGCCGACCGCAGCGGCTGGGATTACCGCCACGCGGTGGATTTGGTGGCGGAGCTGCGGGAGGCCGACCCCGATTTTTGCATCGGCGGCGCTTGCTATCCCGAGATTCACCCCGAGAGCGAAAACCAGAAGGAGGATATCCGCCATCTGAAGGAGAAGGTGGACGCGGGTTGCGACTTCCTCACCACCCAGATGTTTTTTGATAACAATTTGTTATACAATTTCCTCTACAAGATTCGGGAGGCGGGTATCACCGTGCCGGTGGTCCCCGGCATTATGCCGATTACCAACGCGAATCAGGTGGCGCGGGCGATACAGCTGTCCGGCTCCTTTATGCCACAGCGGTTCAAGAGTCTGGTGGACAAGTTCGGCGGCGACCCCGCCGCCATGAAACAGGCGGGCATCGCCTATGCCACCGACCAGATTATCGACCTGTATGCCAACGGCATCACCAACGTCCACGTGTATTCGATGAACAAGCCGGACGTGGCGGCGAAAATACAGGAAAACCTGTCTGCCATATTGGGGAAATAATCTATGATTTCTGTAAAATCCTATTTACCGCCACCCGTCTGCCGACAGGAGATATGGCGGTACGCAGGCGGCGAGGTTACCGCCGCCGAAGGGCTGCTGGACGAATGTCTGGCGGAGATAGAGGGGCGGCTGAGCTATCGGGTTTGCTGGCGAGAAACGGCGGTGCACACCGACGGCAAAATCTGCCGCTTTGACGGGTTTTCCGTTCCCTCCGCCTCCTTGTCCGCCGCCCTCGCGGGGTGCGAGCGGGCGGTGGTGTTCGCCGCCACCCTGGGGGTGGAGCTTGACCGTCTGGTTGCCAAATATGGGCGGCTGTCACCCGCCAAGGCGATGCTGCTGCAGGCGATAGGCGCCGAGCGAATCGAGGCGCTGTGCGACACCTTTTGCGCCGCGCTTGGCGGCACCACGCGGCGGTTTAGCCCCGGCTATGGGGATTTGCCCCTGTCCTGCCAGCGGCAGGTGTTTGACCTGTTGGATTGTTCCCGCCGCATCGGGCTGTCCCTTACCGACAGCCTGCTGATGACCCCTACCAAGTCGGTGACCGCCTTCGTGGGACTGACCGACGGGGGAATCATTACGAACCCAAACAAATGCAGCGGCTGTGATAAAGCCGACTGCCCTTTTCGAGGTGACCTATGACTTTTCGGGAGTATCTGAAACAGAATATTGTCTATCTGGACGGCGGTATGGGGACCCTGTTGCAGGCACAGGGTCTGCAGGCGGGGGAGCGCCCCGAGGGGTGGAACCTGTCCCGCCCCGAGGTGATTACCGCTGTGCACGCCGCCTATTATGACGCGGGCAGCCACGTGGTGTGCACCAACACCTTCGGCGCGAATCGGCTCAAATTCTCCGCGGACGAATTGGAGCAGGTGGTGGCGGCAGCGGTGGCTAACGCCAAGGCGGCGCGGGAGAGAAGCACCGCCCCGCAGGAAAAGTTTGTGGCGCTGGATATCGGCCCTACGGGCAAGCTGCTCAAGCCCTTAGGGGATTTGGATTTTGAGCAGGCGGTGGAGACCTTCGCCGCCACCGTTCGTCTGGGCGTCAAGTATGGGGTGGACCTTATCCTCATCGAAACCATGAACGACAGCTACGAGACCAAGGCGGCGCTGCTGGCAGCTAAGGAAAACAGCGACCTGCCCGTGATAGTAACCAATGCTTACGGCGAGGACGGCAAGCTGATGACGGGCGCTACCCCCGCCGCCATGGTTGCCCTGTTGGAGGGCATGGGAGCGGACGCGGTAGGTGCCAACTGTTCGCTGGGTCCCCGCCAGCTGTATGGGGTGGCGGAGGAGTTGCTGGCCACCGCCTCGGTTCCCGTGGTGCTTAAGCCCAATGCGGGGTTGCCGCGGGTGGCGGACGGCGAAACGGTGTTTGACGTAGCGCCTGCGGATTTCGCAGAACAGGTCGCCACGCTGGCACAGCGCGGCCTGCGGGTGATGGGCGGCTGCTGCGGCACTACCCCCGCGTATATACAGGCACTGTGCGCCGCCACGGCAGGGATTTCTCCTGCGCCGCTGACCGATAAGGGGCGCACGGTGGTGTCCTCCTACACCCACGCGGTGTATTTCGGGGCGGACCCGCTGCTCATCGGCGAGCGCATCAACCCCACCGGCAAAAAACGGTTTAAGCAAGCCCTGCTGGAGCAGGATATGGACTATATTCTGGCGGAGGGTGTCAATCAGCAGGAGAAAGGCGCCCATGTACTGGACGTAAACGTGGGTCTGCCGGACATCGACGAGGCGGCGCTGCTGGAGCGGGCGGTGTGCGAGCTGCAGGCGGTGACCGACCTGCCCCTGCAGATAGATACCGCTGACCCTGCGGCGATGGAGCGGGCGCTGCGCCGCTATAACGGCAAGGCGCTGATAAACTCCGTCAACGGCAAGCAGGAGAGTATGGCGGCGGTGTTTCCGCTGGTGAAGAAATACGGCGGTGTGGTGGTAGCCCTCACGCTGGACGAGAGCGGCATTCCCGCCACCGCCGAGGGGCGGGTGGCGATTGCCCGCCGCATTGTGGAAACCGCCGCTACTTACGGCATTGCGTGGAAGGATATTGTGTTTGACACGCTGGCGATGACGGTCAGCGCGGACAATACCGCCGCCCTCGCCACCGTAGCGGCCCTGCGGCGCATTCGGGAGGAATTGGGCTGTCACACCTCGCTGGGGGTGTCCAACGTGTCCTTCGGTTTGCCCCGTCGGGACGCGGTCAACAGCACCTTTTTCGCGCTGGCGTTGGAAAACGGGCTGTCCGCCGCCATTATGAACCCCTATTCCGCCGAGATGATGCAAACCTACTATGCCTACCGCGCGCTGAAAGGGCTGGACGACAACTGCGGCGACTATATCGCCGCGGCGGATACCTTTGGGGCGACCGTCTCCGCCGCCCCCACCGCCCCCATTCCTAAGGGGGACGGTTTGCTTACCGAGCTGCAGCATGCCATTGTGAAAGGATTTAAGGAGCGGGCGGCGGAATTGACCGCCGAACGGCTTATCGACACCCCGCCGCTGGATATCGTCAACGGCGAGATTATCCCCGCTCTCAACACGGTGGGGGAGGGCTTTGAGAAAAAGACGGTGTACCTGCCCCAGCTGCTGATGAGCGCCGAGGCGGCAAAGAGTGCCTTTGAGGTGATAAAAGCCCGTACCGCCAACCACGGACAAGCCGCCAACAAGGGTGTGTTTGTGCTGGCGACGGTGCAGGGGGATATCCACGACATCGGCAAAAATATTGTCAAACTGTTGTTGCAAAACTACGGCTTTGAGGTGGTGGACCTAGGCAAGGACGTGCCCCCCGAGGCGGTGGTAGAGGCGGTGGTGGAGCGCCACGCGCCGCTGGCGGGCTTATCCGCCCTGATGACCACCACCGTCCCCGCCATGGAGCAAACGGTGCGGCTGCTAAAGCAGCGCGCTCCCTGGTGCAAGACCGTGGTGGGCGGCGCGGTGCTGACCCCCGCCTACGCGGCGAAAATCGGCGCGGATACATATGCCAAGGACGCCATGGAGACCGTCCGCTACGCCGAGACCGTGATAGCCAACCAAGAGGGAAACGGAGAGAATTACGTATGAAACCTACCCTGTATATGGTGATTCCCTGTTACAACGAAGAGGCGGTGCTGCCGCTGACCGCGCCGCTGTTTTTGGAGCAGCTGCGCAGCATGCAGGCGCAGGAGCTGATTTCTGCGGACAGCCGCATTCTGTTTGTCAACGACGGCAGCACCGACACCACGTGGGACATCATTCGGTCTCTTGCCGCGGAGGAATCGGCATTCCTCGGCATATCCCAGAGTCGCAACCGTGGACACCAGAATGCGGTGCTGGCGGGGCTGATGGAGGCAAAGGACCTGTGCGATATTACCATTTCCATTGACTGCGACGGGCAGGACGACGTGGCGGCGATGGAGGAGATGGTGCGGCAGTATCTGGACGGCTGCGAGGTGGTGTACGGCGTGCGCAGCAGTCGGGACACCGACAGCCGCTTCAAGCGAACCTCCGCCCACGGATTTTACAAACTGCTCAATGCCATGGGCGCCGAGGTGGTGTATAACCACGCGGATTATCGCCTGATTTCCGCCAAAGCGTTGCAGGCGCTGGCGCAGTTTAAGGAGGTCAACCTGTTCCTGCGGGGCATGGTGCCGTTGGTGGGGTTCAAATCCACCTCGGTATACTACGAGCGGCGGGAACGGCTGGCGGGGGAGAGCAAATACCCCCTGCGTAAGATGCTGTCCCTGGCCTTCGACGGCATCACCAGCCTGTCGGTGAAGCCCCTGCGGCTGATATCCGCCCTCGGCATGCTGTCCGCCGTCATCAGCCTTATCGGTGTGGTGTGGGCGGTGCTGTCCAAGTGGTTGGGCAATACGGTAGCGGGCTGGACCAGTACGGTTTTTGTGGTGTGCTTCCTCGGCGCGGTGCAGTTGATTTGCCTCGGCATCGTGGGGGAGTATATCGGAAAAATTTATATGGAAATTAAGGGGCGTCCCCGCTATATCATCAGCGAACGCACCGAATCGAAAGAATAAATCAAAAAGAGTGACAGCCGACGGCGGGTTTTTCCTGCTGTCGGCTGTTTGGTCTCCTTGCGGAAAGAAAATGCGTGATTTATTAGAAATCTGATATATTTGCCGATAAATATGGTATACATATCGATAATTCCGTGTTATTTTCTTAACAGAAGTAGGGGATCGTGTCATTGTGCGTCACGAACACCACACGTAATCTTACCATCACCGGCTTTTCGCATGCCGTCATTCTCTAAGAAACCACCCATATCCCAACGGATATGGGTGGTTTCTTTTTGTAATCGACCCCCGGCTAAGCCGAGGGGTATTGTTCTTTCGGGAAGGATTCACCGCTTGATGCGGCGGCGGTATTCGTTGGGGGTAATGTCGGTGGTGCGGCGAAACACGTCGATAAAATGCGAGCAGGAAGAAAACCCGCACTCATAGGCAATATCCGACAGGGAGTGGTCTCCTGCCAGCAGGATTTTCGCCGCTGCCACCTGCTTGGTGGTGAGGTACTGCTTGGGGGACACCCGCAGATAGGTGGAAAACAGGGTGGATAAATACGAGGGGTGGATGTGGAAATTGGCCGCTAGCTCTTTGACGCTGGTGACGGAAATGGGGGCGGTATCAATATACCGCAGGATTTCCTCAATAATGGGGGATACCGCTTTCTTTTCGCTGGCATCGTTCAGGTGATAATGCTGGGCGGTGTTCAGATGATAGAGAAACTCCAGAAAATACGCATAGGCGAGATACAGCGGCGGTTTGTCGTCTTTCAGCAGTTCGGAGATGCGTAGCAACAGGGCGTGTATTGGCGCAAACTCCTCAGGGGTAAAGGAAATCAGCTGCTTGCTCTGCTGCAGAAACGCGAAGGGATTGGTGCCCCGACAAACCGCGTTCAGCGCGGCGGTGGATATGCGGAAATAGATGCGCTCATACCGCTTGTCGCTCTGGATGATGGGCTTATGGAGAACGTTGCTGTCGGTGATGATGACGTCCCCCTTTTTCAGCGAAAAGCAGTTGTCCTCCACCACAAAGTCCACGTCGCCCTCCAGATACACGTATATCTCGATGCAGTCGTGCAGATGCAGGGTTCGGTGGGTGGGGAGCAGATTGTCCACCAGATGGCTGAACAGGATTTCGTTTTCGTGGCTTATAGAAATGTTTTGTTCGCGGATGTTCATTACTCGTGTCACCTTAGAAATCTAATGTTTTATACAAGAAAACTGATAGACATATCAGCAACCTTATGATACGATTATACTGTTAAATTGGGTAATTGTAAAGAAAAAATTTAAGGCAAGTTACGGAAGGTGATTATGTGGGCGGAAAAGTCTGTCTGAATATAGAAGAATTTCACAAGCAAAACGGAGAATTAGCCGCAGAATTGCCTTTCTGCGAGGACCTCAGCATACTGGCAACGCCGCTTTCCGTGGCGGGGCACACCATTCCCAATCGTCTGGCGTGTCAGGCGATGGAGGGCTGTGACGGCACCGCCGACGGTTGTCCTGACGAGCTGACCCGCCGCCGCTACCGCCGTCTGGCAGAGGGCGGTGCAGGTCTCATTTGGTTTGAGGCCACCGCCGTGATGGAGGAGGGGCGAGCCAACCCCCGTCAGCTGTACATAAACGAGGTCACCTTGGACGCATTCAAGCGGCAGGTAGCCGAGATAAAGGAAGCGGGATTGCAGAAAAACGGCTACGAGCCGCTGGTGGTAATGCAGGCCACCCATTCGGGTCGGTACAGCAAGCCGCAGGGCACGCCCGCCCCGCTGATTGCGTATAACAACCCCTTGTTTGAGGGGGACAACCCCATTTCCGCGGACCGTATCGTCACCGACGACTATCTGGACCGTGTGGGCGAGGCGCTGGTAGAGGGCTCCCGTCTGGCGGAGGCGGCCGGCTTTGACGGCGTGGACGTGAAGTGCTGCCACCGCTATCTGAATTCCGAATTGCTGTCCGCCTATGAGCGGGCGGGTCGTTACGGCGGCAGTCTGGAGAACCGCACCCGCCTGCTGCGGGAGAGCGTACAGGGCGCCATACAGGTGTGTTCGAGTGACTTTATCGTCACCTCTCGCCTGAACGTGTACGACGGCTTCGCCTATCCCTATGGTTTTGGCGTGGCGAAGGAGGGTGGCACCGACTTTGACCCCACCGAGCCTGCGTGGCTGATTCAGCAGCTGCACGACTATGGCGTGCGTCTGCTCAATATTACCATGGGTAACCCCTATTTTAACCCTCACGTCAACCGTCCCTACGTGCGGGGCGGCTACGAGCCCGATGAGCATCCGCTGCTGGGTGTTAAGCGCATGTTGGACGGCACCGCCGCCCTCAAGAGCCGCGTGCCGGATATGACGCTGCTGTGCTCTGCCCTGTCCTATCTGGGTGTGGCGGCACCTCACGTGGTGGCAGGCTATATACAGAACGGCGGCTTTGATTTGGGCGGCTTCGGGCGCACCATTCTGGCCTATCCCGACTTTGCGCGGGATATCCTCACCAAGGGCGAGATGGACAAGAACAGCTGCTGCGTCTGCTGCTCCAAGTGCACCGAGATTATGCGCAAGCCCGGCGGAACCCCCGGTTGCGTGGTGCGGGACCGCCAGGTGTATGCGCCGATTTACGAGCAGTTTTGCAAAGGAGAATAAAGCGTGAAAAAGATTGCATTGGTCACCGGTGTGGCAGGCGGCATCGGCTATGCCGTAGCCGAAAAGCTGCTGCAAAACGGTGTGTGTGTTGTGGGCATGGACGTGCTGGCGGAGATGCCCCGCCCCTTAGAGGGGGAGTTCACCTATTTTCAGGGGGACTTGAGCAGCCGTGATTCCCGACAGGCGTACGTACAGCTGGCGCTGGACACCTATGGGCGTGTGGATATTCTGGTTAACGTGGCAGGCGTGGCGCCTAAGGTGCGCAACGACCTGCTGGAGATGACCGAGGAAAGCTACGATTTCGTGATGGATATCAACACCAAGGGTACCTTGTTCCTCACCCAGACGGTGGCGAAGGCGATGGTGGCGCAGGGGAGCGGTAACATTGTCAACATTTCCTCCATGTCGGCGTATACCAGCTCGGTCAGCCGCGGAGAATATTGCATCTCCAAGGCGGGCGTCACCATGATTACCTCCCTGTTTGCCGACCGTCTGGCGGAGTATGGCATTCCCGTCAACGAGATTCGCCCCGGCATCATCGCCACGGGCATGACCGAAAAGGTCAAGGAAAAATACGACAACCTTATCGACGGCGGTCTGCTGCCCATCAAGCGGTGGGGACAGCCGCAGGATATTGCGGAGGCTGTGTGGACCCTGTGCGGCGGCGGTCTGCCGTACGTAACGGGGCAGTCCATTGAGGTGGACGGCGGCTTCCATATCAGGAGATTGTGATGAAAACATACACCTATGATTGCGTGGTAATCGGCACGGGCGCCGCAGGCTACAATGCGGCGTGCCGGTTACAGGAGCTTGGCAGGTCGGTGGCTATCGTTACCGAGGCGGTGGGTTGCGGCACCTCCCGCAACACCGGCAGTGACAAGCAAACCTATTATAAATTGGGGCTGGGCGGCGCCATTACCGACAGTGTGCGGCAGATGGCGCAGGACCTGTTCGCCCCCGGCAGCGTCGACGGCGACAACGCCCTCTGTGAGGCGGCGCTGTCGGCGCGTTGTTTCTTTGCGCTGTGCGAAATGGGGGTTCCTTTCCCCATGAACCGCTACGGCGAATACGTAGGCTATAAGACCGACCACGACCCCTATGCCCGCGCCGCCTCTGCGGGGCCCCTCACCTCCAAGTTTATGACCGAGGTGCTGCAGCGACGCGCCAAGGCGTTGGACGTACCTGTCCACAGCGGGTATCTGGCGGTGGAGGTGCTGAAAGAGGGCGGACGGGTATGCGGTCTGCTGTGCGTGGAGAAAAAGAGCGGTGACTTTGTGGCGTTCCGTTGCGGCGCGGTGGTAATGTGCACCGGCGGACCTGCCGGCATTTATGCGGACAGCGTGTATCCCGAATGCCACACGGGCAGTACGGGGCTGGCTCTACTGGCGGGGGCGAAGGCCCAGAATCTGACCGAATGGCAGTACGGTCTGGCCTCCATAGCCCCCCGCTGGAACGTGTCCGGCACCTATATGCAGGTGCTGCCGCGGTTTGTGTCGGTGGATGCCGAGGGTAAGGAGCACGAGTTCTTGGCGGACTATTTCGCCGACCCCTACGAGGCGCTGTCCATGGTATTTCTCAAGGGGTACCAGTGGCCCTTCGACTCCAAAAAGGTGCTGACCGGCTCCTCGGTGATTGACCTGTTGGTATACCGCGAGTGCGTGCTGAAAAACCGCCGCGTGTATCTGGATTTCACCAAAAATCCCTTCGGTTTTGCGGACATTGCCTACGGGCGGCTGTCGGAGGAGGCACGGGTGTATCTGGAGAAGGCGGAGGCCTGCTTCGGCACGCCGATAGAGCGCCTTGCTAAGATGAATCAGCCTGCCATTGAACTGTATAAGGGTAAGGGGCTGGATATCACTAAGGACTATCTGGAGATTGCCCTGTGCGCCCAGCACAACAACGGCGGCGTGGCGGTGGACCTATGGTGGCAGACCTCGGTAGAGGGGCTGTTCGCGGCGGGCGAGTGCGCCGGCACCCATGGCATTTCCCGCCCCGGCGGCAGTGCGCTGAATGCGGGGCAGGTAGGCTCGTTGCGCGCGGCGCAGTATATTGCCCGACAGGGGAACTCTCCCGTTGACGAGGCGAGTTTTGCTGCCGTTTTGACGGCGGCGGTGACCGCCCAGCAGGAAACCCTTGCCAAAGTGTACAAAAAAGAGGATAATATAGATAGCCTGATAGCCGCCGCGGGACGGCGAATGAGCAACGGCGCCGCCGCGATCCGCGACCCTGCGGCGATGACCGCCGCGTTGGCAGAAACCCGTTCTTTGCTCGCCACCTTGGCGGACACCGCAGGGGTAGGGGAGCCGTCGGGGCTGTACCGCTACTATAAGCTGCGGGATATTCTGGTGACCCAGAGCGCAGTGCTCACCGCCATGCTGGATTATGCTGCCGTGGTGGGGGATACCCGCGGTTCCGCGCTGTATTTCGATAAGGACGGTAGCCTGCGGCAGGGTCTGGAGGAGATGTTCCGCTTCACCGAGGAGGACGGCTCTACTAAGGGGCGCATACAGGAGACCTGCCGCGACGGAGACGGCTTTGTGTGCAGCTGGCGTCCCGTCCGCCCGATTCCCGAGGGCGAGATTTTCTTCGAGAACGTCTGGCGTGGCTATCGCGAGAACGGAAACGTGTATTAAAAGAGGTGGATTATGTATCAGCTGGGTGTGGTTTCGATATCCTTTCGCCGCTACGCGCCGCAGGAGATTTTGGCGGCGATGCAGCAGGCGGGGCTTAGCTGTATCGAGTGGGGCAGCGATGTGCATGCCCCCTGCGATGACGAGGCGGCGCTGACCGCCTTGGCACAGCTGCAGGCGGAGTACGGCATCACTTGTTGCTCCTATGGCACCTATTTTAAGTTAGGTGTCACCCCTATGGAGGAGCTGGAACGATACATTTTGGCCGCCAAACGGCTGGGCACCGACGTGCTGCGGCTGTGGTGCGGCAGTAAGGGGAGCGCCGATTATACCCCGCAGGAGCGGGAGGAGCTGTTTGCCCTCTGCCGTCAGGCGGCGGCAATAGCCGCCACCCACGGGGTCACTTTGTGTATGGAGTGCCACGGCTACACCTACACCGACACCAAGGAGTCCGCCCTCGCGCTGATGCAGGCGGTGGATTCCCCCCATTTCCGTATGTATTGGCAGCCCTGCCAAACACCCGCCGAGAACGAGGCATATGCCGCTCTGCTGGCGCTCTATACGGAGCACCTGCACGTGTTCAACTGGGTGGGAATGGAGCGGTTCCCGCTGGCACAGGGTTTGGACCATTGGCGGCGGTATCTGCAGGTTTTGGGCGGCAGCCACGCGCTGCTGCTGGAGTTTATGCCGGACGACGACCTGGCCACGTTGGCACAGGAGGCGGCGGCGCTGAAAGAGTTAGCAGGTGACAGAGTATGAAGAGTGTATTTGTGTGCAATGAACCCCATAACGTAGCGTGGGTATTCGGGGAGAAAACCACCGCCATTTTACAGGCGGAGGCGGGGCTGGATACGACCGTTTACAGCCACGACGAGGCGGTGAGCCACCCCGAGCGGTTTACGGATACGGAGTATCTGTTTTCCACGTGGGGCATGCCTCCTTTCACCGAGGAGGAGATTAAGGCCACCTTCCCTCGCCTGAAAGCGGTGTTTTTCGCCGCGGGCAGTGTGCAGCATTTCGCCCGCCCCTTCCTGCACTGCGGCGTACAGGTGCACAGCGCCTGGGGCGCCAACGCGGTGCCGGTGGCGGAGGTGACGGTGGCACAGATTGTGCTGGGCAACAAGGGGTATTTCATCTCCACCCGCCTGCATAAGGCGCAGGGGCACGATGCCTCTCATGCCGCCTTCTGCCGTTGCGCGGGCAACTATGAGGAGACGGTGGGCATCATCGGCGCGGGCATGATAGGCGGCTTGGTTATCGAGATGCTGAAGACGTACCGCCTGCACTGTGTGGTGTACGACCCCTTTCTGTCGGATGAGCGGGCGGCGCAGTTGGGCGTGGAAAAGGTGAGCCTGGAGGAGGTTTTCTCCCGCGCTCGCGTGGTGTCCAATCATTTGGCGAATAACGCCCAGACTCAGGGTATCCTCAACTATGACCTGTTCTGTCGAATGCGGGAGAATGGTGTGTTCATCAACACCGGTCGCGGCGCCCAGGTGGTTGAGGAGGATTTGGTGCGTATCCTGCAGGAGCGCCCCGACCTGACGGCGCTGCTGGACGTGACCAACCCCGAGCCGCCTGTGGAGGGACACCCCTTCTACACGCTGGATAACTGCCTCATCACCCCCCACATTGCGGGTAGCTGGGGCAACGAGGTGCGCCGTATGGGCGAGTATATGCTGGAGGAGTATCGGCGGTTTACCGTCGGTGACCCCTGCCGCTATGCGGTCACCGAAAAAATGCTGGAAACCATGGCGTAATAAGTGCAAAAACAGCGAAGGGGCACCCCTTCGCTGTTTTTATCTTATTACCGCTCCGCGATGCAGCGGGTGAGGCATTGGCGCAGCCGCCAACTCAGATGGTGGGTGAAGGTCTCGCCGTCCTGCAGGAAGTTGAAACGTTCCACGCCCTGTTCCAGCGCCGCGATGCAGGCGTACACCGTATGTAGCGTGCGGATTTCCCGCGGCGCCCGTCGGACGTAGGCTGCCGCCTTCAGCCGCCCGAGTTCCCTTTCCTCCTCGCGGGACAGCGGCGGTATGCCCTTGACTTGGCTGAGAAAATCTTCCACACTGACAAAAAGCATAGTCTCCTCCTTACACGGTTGTAACTATATATATTATACCATATTTGCTTTCAAAAGTAAATTCACAGTATAAATCTCCTTAAAATACAGATAATAACAACACAATTTGAATTTTTTTGTAGGGGCTGGCGCCCACGACAGCCCGCAAGGTTTGTACAAGGTATAAACGGGACGTCGAGGGCGCCGTCACCTACAAATGAGAACGAGGAGAGATTTATATATTATGAAAGCAACAGGTGACGTCGCGAGCGCCGCCGGTGGCGGATACAGCGAGCGTAAGGAAGCGCCGCGGTCGAAATGTGACGAGCGATAGCGAGGAAATCACATTTCGGGCACCGCAAGAGGAAAGTGAGAAGAATAGAGGAATGCGTTATAATAGGACAAAAGTCGAGAGAACCGCATAAACACTAGGGTTTTCGCTGATTTTTGTCCAACTCAATTTGCATAAAATCCAGTAAAAATTGGTTTTTTGATCAAAAAAGCGAGGTGTAGCTTACATATTATGATACCGGATGAGCAATGTGTTCATCCGGCTTTTGTTTTTCATTTACCCTACAACAAGAGGTGACATACCGCACTATCAATCTTGCAAAAAGTGTATACCCACTATTTCGGAACATTTGGTAAAATCATCTTATTTCGTGATTCTTAACGCTATTTATAAAAATATAAAGTACAAAATAAAAATATATGGTGTATATATTGCTATTTTAGTGATTTTATTGTATAATATAATATCCTGGGATATTTATATCCAGTAGTTTTCAAAAAACAGTCAAAAGGGGTTGACACAGAATGCCTATGCAGTATAATTTGTTAAGCAAGCAAGCCATAGTTCTGCCCATTTCTACAGTAAAGTTAAATATTACATAAACAAAGCCATCTGTAGTGCGTAGAGGGTTTATTTCCTCTGTGCTTATAGGTGGCTTTCCGTGTTGTTTAGGAGATAAAAGACAGTGGCAAAACATTCAAAGAAAAAGCAGAGCTTTTTTGAGGGGCAAGTTTTTAAACGCACTTTGAAAATTGTTCTGATAATCATCGTTACCGCTTCCCTTCTGCTTAATCTATTTACATTTATTATGCCTGTAGTCAAGTATTACGGAAACAGTATGAATCCGACACTTGAAGACGGACAAATACTGATCGTAAATAAGATGGCAGAGATAAAAAGCGGCGATATTATAGCGTTTTATTATAACAATAAGGTAATCGTTCGTCGCGTTGTGGCGACCGGAAACAATCAAGTATCTATTGATGTATTTGGAACGGTTTCTGTGAACGGCAAGGAACTTGATGAACCCTATATTGAAAATAAAACACTTGGACAAAGCAACCTTGATTTCCCGTATAATGTTCCAACAAACTCCTATTTCGTTTTGGGAGATAATCGGGACGTTGCGATGGATAGTCGATTGTCTGAAATTGGCGTTGTTACAGAGGACAGGCTTTTAGGAAAAGTCGTCTTTTCGCTTAATCCGTTTGGTTCGATAAAATAAAAAACCTTAAAGAGTGACCGGCAATGAATGCTTTTAAGAATAGCAACCGACAACTGAATATTAAAAGCATTATTTTTTACGCAGTTTGCGCGATCTTCTGCATCGCTTCCTGTGTTCTTTTGTTCTGCACAAATGTCACCCATGCTGTCGCATTAGAGCAGGAAATACGATGTGGGATCGAAGAGCACACCCATACTGATAGTTGTTATAACGGCGATTTCCTTATCTGTGATAAACCGGCGCATACGCACGACGGTAATTGCTACATTGTTCTGTTAAAGGAAAATGATATTAACAATATTCTCACACTACTTGGAAACAGCGAAAGCCATTCCCTTGAAAATGTCATTACCGACACAATGTCTTCGGCTCTTACATTCAATGCAAATTTAAACTCGGCAGACTCAGGCTCAAGCGAAGTCGTTCCACTATCGCAAGACAGGGTTGCAGAGTTCAACAATACTATTTCTAACGAAGACGAACTTCCCGATATCGTTTTGAACGAAAATATTAACACAGTGAGCACGCTGGCTGTTGGTGATACGGAAGAAGAACCGCAAACGAACGCAACAACCACATTCAATATTCAAGCAGACCCAAACACTTCAAACTATAATGCAAATTTTTATTTGTATCTTGACGGCAATTGGACGTGCATTGGCTCCTTAGAGTTTACAACGCAAAGAAACGGAACCCGATATAACAGTGTGTTGCCTACGGCAGATATTTTAGAGCTTGTAAACGGTGCTTTGGGCACGGATTACGCCTACAATTCGTTTGATATTGCGGTTGCTTCTTCGCTAAACGGCTCATATTCTAAAACAAATATTGGAATGGCATCCGTAACGACAACCATTGGATATAGGCAGCAAAACACAACCGCAAGGGCGACTAAATATGTTCGCTTGGTTCCTGAAGGCGGCAGTGCCACCAGTACAGCCTTTGCTTTCTACACGGTAGAATATATATATCCCGATGGCACAACCGTAACAAATTATGTACGGTCGGGTACAACCGTAAAACTCCCGTCAGGCAACTATGAATGGTCAGACGGAAATAATACATATTCTTCCGAACAAGCGGTTACGATTAACAAGAAAACCACCTTTGAGGCAAGACTGCTCGGCCCTCCGACATATATCAATATTAATTATGACGTAGCATTCCCAACAGTAAGCGGAGTAACGGTTTCAACAAAGCCCACAATCGCCGGACTTGCAACGACAACCGTTAAAGATGAGTACACAGAAAATTCTGAGGTTACAATTAGAAATGTTTCTCAACATTCCGTGCAAGGAACTGTTAACGGAAACGGTACCGGACTTACCCGTGTTATTCAATTCAGAGGTTGGAAAGTCGGAAATACCGATACGATCATACAACCAAACACAAAGCTTGTTTGGGAAGAGCTTATTAAGTATTCTAACAATACCACATCACTGAATTTGACAGCTGTTTGGGAATACGATGCAAAGCAAACGGCATCGTTCTTTATAAGATTCGACTCGGTAGCGGTCGATACCGAAGGCAACGTTACCGGGCAGGATACAAATAAATACACCAAGCAGATATTTGCCGCTTATGTCGGCGGAGTTGAAACCGACCTTACCGTAAGCGCCCTGCAAAATAAATACGGTATTGCCGATACAACATCCGATAATTCCTTTGGTGCCGACCAGGAAATTCGTGCCTTGTACGGAGAACAAACCGACAAGGTGTGGCTAAGCGCTTTCCCGAGTGATGATGCCGTTTTTGCCGATTTGGTCCAATATGCCAATACCGGATATCTTTCGGTAGACGGGGACCCCGTCAGAGCAGAAGATTTAAACAGTAAGGAATATGCCATTCGCTGGTATGTATTCAAAGCCCAAGACGATGCCTGGCATATTGACGGTAAGCTTGTTAAAAAGGTTGGTTTAATACATGTTTATAAAACCTTTGCCGGAAATAAAGAACTGATTGCAGAAGCAAAGTCGGACTTTTATATTGATGCGACTGACGTATCAACAGGAGTAAATACTGTTCTCAATCTAAACAATTACACCTCCTATGATGCGGCAAACGATAAATATATGTGGGAAATCACCGACGTTGATTACGGAGAGTATTGGGAAATTACCGAACACCCCCATCAGTTTACCGATAGTTCTGTGGCTTTCAGTGTTTTCTCAGAATATACCGTTATGGATGCCCACGGCGATCAGTCGATTAACGGCACGGGAACATCGTTAACCGTCAAAGGTATGACCTATGCTCTTGACGAGGGTGTTGACGAGGTTTTACGTGCTGAGTTCACCAATATCTACAACAGAAGCGATTCCATTATCATTAAAAAGCAGGATAGCTTAACCGGCGTATCCATAGGCGGCGCGGTGTTCCGTTTATATCAAAACGGTAGCCCACTTAAGTTTACATATAATGCAAGCACCGACCGATATGAATACGCTCCGGAAACCGGCACGATCACCAATCTCGAAGGCAATGTAAACGGATATTATGAAATTTGTATCGAAGATTTCAGCTACGATATTGGCCCGATAACCATTCGCGAAATAATCGCTCCCACAGGCTATACTCCTATCGGCGACATCGAAATAGGCTATACCGATGATGAGAGAACAGTTGGAATACTCAGTGGTAACAGCGAACTGATTCGGTACATGAGCGGTGTTTTGATTGTTGGAAACAGCACGGATTCCTCATCCGTAACCGTTAAAAAGAGTTGGGAATGTAATGAGTCAGAATGGCAAGACGTTACGGTGCAGCTATTAGCCAACGGAAAGCTCGTAACAACGGTTATTGCCGGAGTAGAACCGCAAGCCGTTTTGAATGCCGACAACAACTGGACATACACGTGGGAAAACCTTCCCGTATATGTTAACGGAACGAAAATTGCGTGGTCTGTAAAAGAAACAGCCATCGGAAGTGAAACGGCAAAAGCGGACGGCTCTTTTGTAAACTGGTTGGTGTCCTACGGCTTACCGATAATATCCACCGATGAAAACGGCAATGAGAATACGCTGTTAACGGTTATCAATACAACCAAGCGTGTAATGCTCCGTTTGACCAAAACAAATCTCTGGAAAACCGAGCAACTCACAGGAGCTACATTCTTACTCGAAGCGGTAGATGCAAACGGAAACGTTCTTCCAAACGAAGTTGCCAAAACGGCAACAACCGGCGATGCAGGTACGCTAATCTTCGACAACCTTAAATGCGGTGTTCGATACCGATTGACCGAAACACAAGCGCCGAACGGATACTTGGAAATGAGTGAATATATTTATTTCACCATTAATGAAGACGGCACAGTAAGGGTGGAAGACAGTTTTTATGCCGAAGCCGGAACAACGGCTTATAACTTAGTTGTTAAAAACGGTATGATCGTTGATCTACCCGAATCCGGCGGTATAGGAACAAGTATGTTTTATGCCTTCGGTTTGTTGCTTATCCTAGCAGCAACGGGCATTTACATAGGCACATTCCGTAAAAGGAGGTGTCGAAATTAATATCCGCTTTCAAAAAATTAAAATTTTTTTAGTAAAGGAGAAAAGAACAATGAAAGCAATCAAAAAGTCCCTCGCAATCCTCGCATGTCTTTGTCTGGTCCTCAGCTGCATGGCCATATCGGTTTTCGCAGCAGAAGCCACAGGCAGCATCACCATTCAAAACCCCAGCAATTCAAACGCAACAGTAGCAGGTAAAACGTTCAACGTTTACAAAATCTTCAATGCTACTACCAACGGCAACAACACTTCATACAGTTGGTATGAAGAAGGTGGCGAGATTCCGTTCTATGATTTCTTCTACGGTGCTAATGGCGTTGTAGAAAAGAATAAAGCAAACGGTAACGTTCAAGGTGCTGTTGAGTATTTAGCAGAAAAGAATTCCGGCGGAAATAACTTTGAACTTTCTCAGGTGGCAGAAAAATTGCACGATTATATTGTTGCAAAGGGTACGGTCGCTCCGGTTAAAACAGCTACAGCAACCTCCTCTGCAACTTCGGTAAGCATTTCTGACCTCAGCTATGGTTACTATCTTGTATATGATAACACCACTCTTGAAGGTAGCGCTGTTCGTTCTGCAGTTATGCTCTCCACTGTTAATAAGGATGCCGTTATCACTTTAAAGGCAAACCGTCCTCAAGTTTTAAAACAAATCAAAAAACACAATGAAGAGTACGGAAAAGGAACCTCTGTTTCCATCGGTGATACGGTTACATTCAAAATCACAACGGCAGTTCCGTCTCATACCCTTTATACAAGCTACACCTATTTTGTTGAAGATACTATGCACGATGGCTTAACATTGGATGTTGGCAGCATAAAAGTATACAAAAACAACACAGAACTCCAAGACGGTTTTTCTGTTGCCACAACCGGTTTGAGCAACGGTGTTGATTTCAAGGTTGATTTTACCGACCTTATGAACGATGAAGCCAAATATGAAATCGGTGATGAACTCACTATTGTATACGATGCTAAGGTAACCAATGCGATTGAAGCGCAAAAGGCAAATCAAAACACGGCAAAACTTACATATAGCAATGACCCCACGGATCTTGCTTCTACCGGTAACGTAAGCGATGTTGCTAACGTATATTCCTATCAGTTTGTATTTACAAAGTTTGCTGAAGATGCACACGGTGTTTTGACCAACGTTCGTTTGGCAGGTGCAGAATTTCAGCTTTACAGAGTGGTTGAAGGTCAGCCCGACCAACTTATAACATTCACCACAAAGAGTGCTGAGCATGAAGTTGAAGTTGATGGTGTAAAAACAACAACAACTTATACTCAGTATATTGTCGCAGAGGGAAATACCGGCTCTGTTGACACACTCGCAACACACAACGAAGGTGAAGCTACTATTAGCTTGGCTCATCTTAACATGGGTGGACACCTTGGTGATGTTGCTATCTTTGGCCTTGCAGAAGGCAAGTACAAGTTGGTTGAAACCAAAGCTCCCGACGGTTATGTTATTTCCGACGCACCGTTTGAAATCGAAATTGTTGACCAAATCGGTGAATTGGGTTCTGTTGGAACCTTAACTGTTACCGGTCATCATGAAGGTGAAATCGGTAGCATTGTAAACACCAACGGTATTGCCGAATCTATTTTGACTGTATGGGCAGAAATCACCAACAAACCCGGTTCTGCTCTTCCTGAAACCGGTGGTATGGGCACCACGATCTTCACCGTTCTCGGTATCGTTATGATGGTAGGTGCAGTTGCTTTTTTTACTTCAAGAAAAAGAAGTAGTGTGGCGTAAAAGAAATATTCGCTTTTGACGGAGCGACTTATTTCTCTAGCCACCCCGCAAAGCTATTTCTTTTTCTAAACTCGATAAAAAGATAAATTGAAAGGAGGGAAAGACTTATGAAGAAACATTTACCGACAATTATCGTGGCGGTTATATTCCTCTGCGGTCTTTCCCTCTTTCTTTATCCTA
>JAFSGP010000026.1 GCA_017440755.1 Clostridia bacterium
GTTGTATCAACACAGCCGAAGCTGTATCAACCGTTCTTTGAGTTTGTAACTCATTGACGCTCATTGGCGTCTCCGAGGGGTTAAAACCCCTCGCGGAAGAATGCCGTTGGCATTCTTCACCACCCCGCTAAGGAAATTATCCTTGCGAGTTTTTGATAACGATTTCTCGTTACCGGATTCTTCTCATACTGAGTAAGAATTAACGGGTATTGTGTGTGTCTTGTACTTGTCATACACTGTTTAATTTTCAAGGTCCTTCGCTGTCGCTTCGGGTGTTCCCTCGCGGACAGCTTGACTATAATACCACCTTCAACCCCTTTTGTCAACACTTTTTTTCAAGTTTTTTGCAAAAAATGGAACTTTTTTCGCAAAAAACGCTCCGCCTTATAATTACCAAAGGCGGAGCGTTTATTCCGTACTATTGCATTACAGGTCGCTAAACAGGTCGGCCGCATACTCGCCGGCATCAATCAGCTTTTTAAAGTTGTTGATAACCAGCTCCTTATCTTCCTTATAAGTAACGCCAAACCACTTGTCAGGGGTAGGCAGCACCTTCACGGTGATACGGTTGGCGCGCAACAGACCGCCAATGTGAATAGGCAGCAGATACTCGGCCTTCAGCGGGTTGCTCTCGATGCCGGACAGGAATTCGTTAAAGCCCTCTTCCAGCAGAGAGAGGTAACCGGGGGTCAAGCCCCACATATTCATAGACACAGGCGTGTCGGGGTCAATCGCCTCGTCGCCGGAAGCGGCGCCGTCAGCGGTCTTAACGATATCACCGGTCTCCACCACGTCGGTCAGGTAGCCCTCGGCGTTGGCACGGCACAAACCACGGGTCACGCCGCCATTATCGCTGAGGGTGTTTTTCAGCAGGAAGCCCGCCATGCAGAAATCCTTATCGGTAGCATCGGACACCAAGAAATCGTGAAGCTCCTTAAACGCCACCTTGCCATAATAGTCGTCTGCATTGAGCACCGCAAAGGGCTCCTGCAGCAGGTCCTTCGCCACCAACACCGCCTGACCAGTACCCCAAGGCTTGGTGCGGCCTTCGGGGACAGAGTAGCCGGCGGGCAGCTTATCCAGACTCTGGAAAGCATAGCCTACCTCCACGCCGTGAGCGGCACACACCTTTTCGATGCGATCGCCAATCACCTCGCGGAAATCCGCCTCAATATCCTTACGAATAATGAACACAATCTTGTTGAAGCCCGCCTTGATGGCATCGTGAATGGAATAATCCATAATGATCTCGCCGTTGGGACCCACGGGAGCCAACTGCTTGATGCCGCCGCCGAAGCGGGAACCGATGCCTGCCGCCATAATGAGAAGGGTTGTTTTCATAGATATCGCTCCTTTAATAGTATACAACTGTAATATGCGCCGTTAGCCGCCAATCATTCCGCCGCCAACGCGTCTATCGAAACGCCGCCACAGGGGCGAATGTTCAGTACGTGGCAAGAACCCTCGCCAAACACCTGCTCAATCGTGGACTTAAACACGTCCAGCTTATCCAGCGGGACGAAATTCTGCGTGGTACCGCCAAAGCCGCCACCGTGCACACGCCAAGCGCCGCAGCCGTCCAGCACCATCTGTGCCAGAGCCAGCGCCAGAGACATGCTCTGCTCCTCTACGTCGCAGGCGGCATACACATTCTGCAAATACTCGAAAGAGGAGTTGCCGGACGCAATAATCAGTCGCTTAAAGCTCTCAAAATCGCCGGCGCGCAGGGCAGCTACCTGCTGCACCACACGCTCATTCTCCTGCAGGAAGTGGTAGGCGCGCAGCACGGCGCGGTCGCCGTGCTCAGCACGCAGAGCGGCCATATTCTGCAGCAGCGCCGCCATATTGGTCTGGCGCAGGAAGGAAACCCCCAGAGAGGCCGCCACCGCCTTCATCTCGCCGGGTACCGCCGCGTACTCATCGGTCAGGTCGGCATGGTTGCCACCCACGTCCACGATGCACAGAGCATAGCCGGTGGAAGCAAAATCAAAATCCAACGGTTCAATAATCGGATTATCGGTATCCTCGAAATCAATAGTGATAATGTTACCCACCGAGGACGCCATCTGGTCCATCAAACCGCAGGGCTTGCCAAAATAGGCATTCTCCGCATACTGGGCAATCTGGGCAATCTCTACGGCGCTTACCTTACCCCCATTATAAAGGTGGTTCAGAATCACACCGACAAGCACCTCAAACGCCGCCGAGGAGGACAGGCCACTGCCTTTAAGCACGTTGGACGTGGTATAGGCATCAAAGCCGCCGATACCGTAGCCCAGCCCATCAAAGCGAGCCGCCGTACCGCGAATTAACGAGGCGGAATGGTTCTGCTCCTCCACCACAGGCTGCAGGGAGCTCAGCTCCACCGTATCCATATCATAGCCCTTGGACTTGACCCGAATGGTGTCGGCAGTAGGGCGTACCACCGCGATGACGTCCAGATTGACGCTGCCCGCCAACACGCGACCGTGGTTGTGGTCGGTGTGGTTGCCGCCTATTTCGGTACGTCCGGGGGCAGAGAACAGATAGAGCGTATCCTCCGTCTCGCCATAGGTAGCGGTAAAGCCCTCCACCGCTTCCGCATAGCGGGCGCGCTGGTCAGCCACCTGTTCCTCGCCGTACAGGCGGGCAAAAGCCCCGTCATAATGACCGGAACGAATCTTATCAAGCAAAATTGCAGCAGCAGACATAGCCATCATCCTTTCGCATTCGCATTGCTTCTACCCTAATTATACTAATCACAAATGCAAAGGTCAACCCAATATTTGGATTTTTTTATGGACAATTGTTGCATACCGTGGTATACTAAAGGTAGTTTTTCGGATAGGAGGTTACACCATGGCGGGAGAACGCTACAAATTTCGCGATGCCCTAAAGGAAAATGCCGGTCTGTCGGTGTATAACACCGGATATGAAACCTGTGACAAAAACCACAGCTGGGGTCCCGCCGTGCGGGACCACTATCTCATTCACTACGTTTCCTCCGGCAAGGGTGTGCTTCGCTGCAACCGACAGGAATATACCATCGGTGCCGGCGGTCTGTTTATCCTCTGCCCCTCTCAGCTGGCCGGCTATCAGGCAGATGCCCACGACCCGTGGCAGTATGCCTGGGTAGGCTTCAACGGCACCGACGCCCGCCGCCTCGTCAATCTGACCGGCTTTTCCCAGCAAAAGCCGGTGCTCATCAGCAGCGACCCCTCCCAAACCGAACGGCTGCTGCGACGCATTGCGGACGCCAGCGGCAACACCGCCGCCGCCGATGCGGAAATGGCGGGACACCTGTATCGCTTTTTAGCGCATCTCATTCGCATGAACGAGCAAACCCCCACCACCGACACCCACCAGACCTACGTGAGAAACGCCTTGCGGTATATTCAGTATAACTACGCCAACGACGTGGGGGTTACCGATATCGCTATGTACGTAGGAATCAGCCGCAGCCAGCTGTACCGCGCCTTTCTGCAGGATTTCGGCATATCTCCGCACAATTACCTGCAGACATACCGCATCAACGAGGCCTGCAGTTTACTGCACAACCCCGAATTGTCCATTGCGGAAATTGCCGGCTCCGTCGGATTTAACGACCCCCTGTATTTTTCCCGCGTGTTCAAATCCCTCAAGGGCTGCACCCCAACCGAATACCAGAAGAGCACAAAAAAATGATTATGAAGCCGAGCAAAGAAGCCGTCTTTGCTCGGCTTTTTGTTATTTTGCAGTAAATGATTGTTGATTTTCGATAAATTCAACAAAAACAGACTGTTTGTCTTGTACAAACGGTCAAAAATTTTTAAAAAGCTCTTAAGGTTATTGACTTTCGATAAAAGTAGACCTATAATCAATAAAAAAGACAGCATCGCTGTCAAAGGAGGTCTGCTCTATGGATCAAAACCACCCTGTTTCGCCCCTACCCGCTCAGCCACCTTATGTACCTGCATCTCCTCCGCCTGCGTGGCAACCTGCGCAACCCAAGCCGCGCATCCGCATTCCCTCCGACCGTTGGGACGCAGCGTTCGCCGTTATCTTTATTGCCCTGTCTGTTTTGGCGGTAAATTTCTCTCTGTACGGCGGCTTTGCCGTGGGTTATGCCGTCAGCTTTTTGGCGCTACTGATGTGCGAAGGGATCTACCTGCGGCGACGGATGCGCCGCACTACCGCCTACGGCGTTTTCTGCACCGTGGCGGCGGCAACCGCCGCCGGTCTGTTCGTATGGCACAACGACGGCGTGATCCATTTCTTCGCCTTCTGCGGTATGATCTTGCTGGCAATGCTGGCGCTGTTGGAGGGGACCGACACCGCCACACGGGACGGTGGCACCACCGCCGCTCTGCTGGACGTGGGGCATCTGCTGTTGGTGCGCCCCTTTGCCCATATGTGCACCGCTATCTCCTCCATCTTCTTGGTCAAGCAGGGGGAAAGCATCGGAAAACGGCGGTGCGGCGGTGCGCTGCTGGGTATGCTGTGTGCGCTGCCGGTGCTGCTGGCGGTGGTCCCGCTACTCATCTCGGCAGACGCCGCTTTCGAGGGGCTGCTACGGCACACCGTACTGGATCGTTCGGGTGAGGTCTTCGTATCCCTGCTGCTGGGCATTCCGCTGTTCTGCCTGATCTATTCACGCCTGTTTGGGCTGCGCCACGAGCTGCCGGACAAAGCCAAAGCCCCCACCTCACCCGCCAAGGGGGTGGGCGCCATCGGTATCAACACCTTCCTCATCACCATCGGCAGTGTGTACGTGCTGTACCTGCTGTCTCAGTTGGCGTATTTCTTCAGCGCTTTTTCCGGTATCCTGCCGGAGGAATACACCGTCGCCCAGTACGCACGGCGAGGCTTTTTCGAGATGGCGGCGATCTGCACCATCAACCTGGGACTGGTGGGGATCTGTCTGAGGCTCTCCCGCAAGCAGGCGGGCAAGGCTCCCCTGTCCTCCCGCCTCGTCACCCTGTTTATACTGCTGTTCTCCATCGGGCTGGTGGCTACCGCCCTTTCCAAGATGGTGCTGTACATCCGCTCCTTCGGAATGACCCGCCTGCGTATACTGACCGCCGTGTTTATGGTGATGCTGTCCGCGGTGCTGGTGTTTGTCATCCTGCGGCTGTTTATTACCCGCTTCCCGTATATGAAAGCCACCGTGATCGCCGTCGCTCTGGTGGGGTTGACGGTAGGCTATGCGGATGTGGACACCGTCATTGCGCAGTACAACATCACTGCCTACGAGAGCGGGGCGCTGGAGCGGTTGGATCTGGACACCCTGTCTGATCTATCCGACGGCGCCACCCCCTATCTGGTGGAGCTGTGGGACGAGCGTACCCCGCAGAATGAGAAACGGCTGGCGGCTATTCTCTACCAGCGGCTGGAAGCCTTCGGCGACGTCACCTTTAAGGAAAACAAGCACGTCTACGAAATAACCGACACCATGGACTTCCGCCACTACAATGTGGACCTGTTCCGCGCTCACCGTCTGCTGGAGGAGCGGGCGCAGGCGATCTGCGACGTCCATTTTGATGATTTCGGTTATTCGGAATCGTATGACGATTACGCTTGGTAACCAAAAGAGGCAAGGCTGACCGCCTTGCCTCGTTTCTATATCTCCGCTCGCTCCAGCTCCTCCCGCAGGCGGCGGATGATCCGCTTTTCCAGACGGGATATGTAGGACTGGGATATCCCCAAGCGGTCGGCCACCTCCTTTTGGGTGTGCTCCTGCTCGCCGCAAATGCCGAAACGCAGATGCATAATGCGCTGCTCCCGCGGGGACAACCCTGCCACACACGCCATCAGCTGTTGTCTTTCCGCCTCCTGCTCCAGGTCTCGATGCACCACGTCCGCATCACTCCCCAAAATATCCGACAGCAGCAATTCGTTGCCGTCCCAGTCTACGTTCAGCGGTTCGTCAATGGATATTTCACATCGCTTCTGGGTGTTTTTGCGCAGATACATTAAAATTTCGTTCTCAATGCAGCGGGAAGAATAAGTGGCCAGTTTGATATTTCGCTCGGGGCAAAAGGTGCGCACCGCTTTTATCAGCCCAATGGTGCCGATGGATATCAAATCCTCGATACCCACCCCCGAATTCTCAAACTTACGCGCGATATAAACCACCAACCGCAGATTGTGGGTAATCAGCGTGTTCTGCGCCCCTTCTTCTCCGCTTGCAAGGCGGTCCAACACCGCCCGCTCCTCCTCCGCCGACAACGGCGTAGGCAGCATATCCGCCCCATTTATGTAGTGGACCGACTCCGTCCCCGTCAGGCGCAACCACCACCGTCGCAGCGTTTCCCATATTCTGCTCAACATATCATCGGACTCCTTTCAGACTCTCACCCATGGCGCTCCCCATCAGCCCGCGGTACTCTCCGCCACCAAGGCGGTCACACACCGCCACGTAGCACGTCTCCAGCTCTATTTCCCCTTTCCCCTGCTCCACCGTCACCCGACGGGGCACAAAGGCGGGGAGCAGCCCACTGCCGCCAATGCTGTCATAGGGCACCAGCCGCCACCCCACCTCGCTGTGCGGCGGCAGCTGTTCGATGGACGCGGGGACCTCCACCACCTCCTCGGCTACGCTGCGCTCCACCACCAGCACCGGCCGCCCCGAAAAGGGCTCCACCAGATGGTTGCCGCTGTCATACAGGCATGTGCACACCGTCTGCTTTTGGGGACCGTGAAGGTGCACGCGATAGGTCATTCTTGCCGGTGCGCGGCGACGCAACAGTTTTTCCGCCACCGTCAAAATAACGTAGCCCACCACCGTCAGCCCCACCAGCAAAAGCGGTGGCGCACCGTAGTACACCACGCCGTTAAATACATAAAAGCCCCTGGGCGCCAGATAGAAATACAAAGCGCCGCACACACCCGCCAAGCCCGCCGAAAGCCCGAATAAAAGCAACAGACGGCGGACAAAATCCCGCCACGTGCGGTGGCGAAAAGCCACCAACACCATCAACGCGGCGGTGCCCAGCTTCACCGTCAAAGACAGCAATAGCGGCAACGGCGGTAAAAACAGCACAAAGCTGCTCGCCGCCCCCACCAGCGCGCCCAAAATCAGCCGTCGGTTGCTGCCGCCGCAACCAAGCGCCCGCCGCACACCCAACAGCAAAAGAAAATCAATCCACCAATTAATCACCAGCAGAACGTCTGCGTAAATTACCATTGTCTTCACTTCCTTACCGATACAGTATACTCCTCGCCGGCAGTACATTTTGCCGAAAAGTGACGGCAAGCGAAATAAGGACAGGCCAATACGATACGTCAATAAAATCGGGCTTTACTTTTCAGAACCGCTATGGTACAATGTAGTAGATTACAAATAGGGAGTTAGGGTAGAGATGAATTTCAATAAATTAATTGACGCATTTGCAATCCCCGGCACCTACATCGGCAGCGAGGAATTGTCTGCCGGCAATATCAACCAGACGTATCGTCTCCATTTTTACGACGAGGGCGACGCTTTCTACGTGATGCAGCGGCTGAACACCAACGTGTTTCGCAAGCCTCGCGAGTTAATGGACAACATTCATCGGGTTACCGAGCATATCATCGCCAAATTGGACGACGTCGGGTGCAAAGACGCTCACCGCATGGTGCTGCATTTCCTCCTCGCGAAGGACGGCAATCCTTACGTGGAGGACGAGAGTGGCTTCTGGCGCGCCTATCGGTTTGTTGATCACGCCTATTCCTACGACATTATTCAGGATAGCTTCTGCTTCTATCAGGCGGGACGCGCCTTTGGTGATTTCCAGCGACAGCTGGTGGATTTCCCTGCAGAAACGCTCACCGAGACCATTCCCCGCTTCCACGATACGGTGGACCGCATGCGCATACTCCACGAAGCCATCGCCAACGACAAGGCGGGACGCGCCGCCTCGGTACAGGAGGAAATTGACTTTGTACTGGCGCGGGAAAACGAGGCTTCCCTTATCGTAGACGCATTGGCGAGCGGACGTATCCCCCAACGTGTCACCCACAACGATACCAAAATTAACAACGTCCTGTTTGACAGCCGTACCCGTAGCCCGCTGTGCGTCATCGACCTGGATACGGTGATGCCCGGCTCCTCGCTGTACGACTATGGCGACGCCATACGCTCCGGCACCAACACCGCCGGCGAGGACGAGGAAAACCTGTCTCTCATTCACTTTGATCTGGATTTGTTTGAAAAGTTCACACAGGGCTTTTTGGAAACAACGGCGGAGTGCCTGACCCAGGAGGAAATCGCCCTATTCCCCATGGCGGCGCGCATTATGACGTTAGAGCTGTGCGCCCGTTTTCTGGCGGATTATCTGGACGGGGACGTGTATTTCAAAATCAAAAAGCCGGGACACAACCTCATTCGTACCCGCAACCAGATTGAGCTGTTGCGACAGATGGAGGCGGCGACGCCGGCTATGGAGGCGGTCATTGAGAAATACCGCCGCTATTCCTGATCGATTCTCTTGCCGCCTGTTTACATACAGGCGGCATTTTTGCAGAGACTAAGGATATTAAAAACAGAAAGAAGAATGGTCTTTGGATTTTATCCCGTTTGATAAAGAGGCGGTTGCCATAACCGCTCCGTATTTTGCAAAGAAAAGCGGGCGGCTGTGCGACTGGACTCCCGCCGGCTGTTATCTGTGGTCCGCCAACTATACCTACCACTATGCCATACTCCACGGCTGTCTGGTGATGCAGGTGACCTTACCCTTTGGCGAGATATACTCCCCGCCCATGGGGGAGGGAGACACCGCCGCCGCACTATCCGCCTTGGAGGCGCACTGCCGACAGGCGAATAAGCCCCTGCGTATCTCCCCCGTTACCCCCGAGCAAGCGACACAGCTGACTGCCTTTTTCGGCGATTCCGCCCGCGTGAAGCCCATGCCTCAATACGCGGATTATATGTACCACCACACCGACCTTGCCACCTTTGCGGGGCGGCGGTACAGCGGGCAACGCAACCATATCAACCAATTTCTAAAGAAACACCCCAACTGGGAATACCGTCCTCTCACCGCGGAGCTGATTCCCTCGTTGCTCCGCTTCACCGACGAATATCTGCGACTCAAGCAGGCCCGCGGCGTGCTGTCCGAATCAGAGGAGGAGGATATGAACGGGGTGCGGGCGGTGCTCACCGCTTGGGATGCCCTGCCGATGAGCGGCGGCGTGATACTGGTGGACGGCGCCGTAGCCGGCTTTGCCGCCGGCGAACGCATCGGCGACACGCTGTACGTTCACATTGAAAAAGGCGACACCCGCTACGTGGGTATCTACCAGATGCTGGTGCGGGAATATGCCGCCCACAGCGCCGCCGAGGGACTGGCCTACATCAACCGCGAGGACGATGCGGGCGAGCCGGGTCTGCGGCAGTCCAAGCTCGCCTACCGCCCCTGCGGTATGGCGGAGAAGTGCAGCGTCACCGTAGAAAGGAAGTAACGAATGAAAACCATACGAACCGACGAACTGGCCGCCGCCCGTCTGGGGCTGGACGTGGCCACCGCCGCCGCCCTCATCATGGAGGGGCGGATCTACATAGGGGACGTCCCTGCCGACAAGCCGGGCACGCCCCTGCCGGAGGACACCGTCGTCACCCTGCGGGAAAAGGCGAAAAAATACGCCAGCCGCTCGGGGTATAAGCTGGAACGAGCACTGAGCCACTTTGCCGTTGACCCTGCGGGGCTGACGGTGTGCGACATCGGCGCCAGCAACGGCGGCTTTACCGACTGCCTGCTGCAGAGTGGCGCCGCCCACGTGTTTGCGGTGGACGTGGCGTACGGCATTCTGGACTACCGCCTGCGCACCGATGACCGTGTGACGGTGCTGGAGCGTACCAACGCCCGCAACCTCACCGCCGAGCAGTTGGGCGGTACCATCTGCGATATGGTGACGGTGGACGTGTCCTTTATTTCGCTGAAAAAGATTTTCCCCGCCATTCATCGGGTGTTAAAGGAGGGCGGCGAGGTGGTCACCCTCATCAAGCCCCAGTTTGAGGCAAAGCCCCAGCAGCTGGGCAAGAACGGCATTCTGCGGGACCCCGCCGCCACCCTACCGCCGCTGCTGGAGGACATTTTCGCCTCCGCCGCCGAGAACGGGCTGGAAGTACTGGGGTTGACCGTGTCCCCCATCCACGGCACCAACGGCAACGTGGAATACCTCGCCCACTACCGCCACACCGCCCCCACCGAGGCGGACACCGCCGCCCATCAGGCGATGATTGAGGCGGCGCTGACCCTACACCCGGATATGTAAAGCACGTAAAAAACGGAGAGCGACTGCTCTCCGTTTTTTGTTTTGCTGTTATCTCTCTGCTTCCGTCATCGTGCTGTGCAGCTGGTAATACTCGTCATCTTCCAAGACATTCGCCGTCGCCGCTGTAACAGACGGGGTGGCGATCCAAGTCTGCGGCCAACTACCGAAAGAGGAGCCTGTGGACTTGAACACAAACTCTGTGCTTAGTAGCTCACTGTCGGTGATATAGTTGTACAGCGCGGCTATATCCGCCTTGCCGTCACCTGTCAGGTCACCGGCAGCAAATCGGCTTGTGACTTTGTTGGCAGGGAAAGCGGTGGTGTTGAACCAAGTCTGTGGCCAGCTGCCGAAAGAGGAACCCGATGACTTGAACACAAATATCTTGCTGTTGCCCGTCGCCTGGAAGCTGTAATCGAACATCACGCCGATATCGTCGTCCCCGTCTCCGTCAAAATCTCCGGCAGTGAAGCGGTTGGTTACCTTAGAGGAGGGGAATCCGCCGTTTGTGAACCAGTCTTGTGGCGCAGAGCTGAAGGAGGATCCGGTGGAGGGAAACACGTAAATTGTACACTTGCCCGACTCCTCCGCGCTTCTATCAAACATAGCAGCGATATCGTCTTTGCCATCCTCGTTGAAATCGCCTGCAACAAAACGACCCGTCACCTTGCTTGCCGTGAAGTCATCAGAGGAAAACCAGGTCTGTGGCCAGCTACCGAAGGAGGAGCCGGTGGACTTGAACACAAACATCTTGCTCCTGCCGGCAGCCTGGAAGCTGTAATCAAAGAGGGCGGCGATATCGTCCTTGCCGTCTCCGTTGAAGTCGCCGGCGACGAAACGGTCCGCCACCTTGGAGGCAGGAAAGCCGCCGGTGGAGAACCAGGTCTGCGGCGCAGAACCGAAAGCGGAGCCGGTGGACAGAAATACGAAAATTTTGCTCTTGCCTGATTCCTCATAGCTATAGTCGTACATTACCGCAATGTCGTCCTTACCGTCTCCGTTGAAGTCGCCGGCCACCATACGGTTGGTGGTCTTGAAGGCGTTGAAGGCGGTGCTTTGGAACCAGATATCCCAGGGCTGGGCGGAGGTGCCATTGGAGAGGGACACCCGAATCTCGCTGTGCGTACCATTATTGAAGGCGGCGAAGCATGCCGCATCATCCTTGCCGTCGCCGTTGAAATCCCCGGTGACGAAGCGATCATCCATAATCCCCTGATAGTCGTTCGCCAGCCTCAACGCATTGGCGGCGTTAAGGCGACCACCGGTGGCGACTTTTCCAACCAAACCGTCAATGTCATAGTCAAGCACATCAACACTGTTTAAGATATAAGATTTTAATTCTGCCGCTGTTAGGTCAGGATAATAACTCAGTAAAAGCGCTGCTACGCCAGCCACTTGTGGGGCGGCCATAGAGGTGCCAGACATTTTATGGTATCCATCTGCTATATGAATTCCACCTATTTTGTCGTGAAGATTCCCGGTGCACAAAGAAACGGGAACGGTACTAAGTATATCCTTGCCAGGCGCGGCAATGTCCACTGTGGTACATCCATAGTTTGAAAAACTCTCAAGTCCATCATAATCGTTGGTAGCAGCAACAGAGATAACATTTGGCAAATCAAATGTAGATGGATAATGCGGAAACAAATCAGTGTCCTTAGACTCATTGCCTGCAGAGCAGACAAATATTCCTCCATAAAGCGCAATAGCATTGTATAACTCTGCATAAGCAAGTAAGTTTTCTGCTTCAAGCAGTACACCGGCACTAAAATTTAGCACGGAAATGTTGTGTTCGGCGGCATATCCAACGGCACTGGCAACATGGGAAATTTGCCAACTGCCTCCAAAGGATCCATCTTCGCGAACCGTTCTGCTCAAAGCACGTAATGATATCAGATCAATGCTTTGACACAATCCTGTAATTCCAATACCGTTGTTGGCGGTAGCGCCAATAATTCCCGCCACATGAGTGCCATGCCCGACAGGATCAACCCAAGCGATCTCACTATTGGGCAGAAATTTTTTTCCTGCTGAAATATTCAGATTATGTATTAAATCGGGATGTGCAGAATCGATTCCTGTATCTATAATACCGACACGCAGTTCAGAAGCACCTGTACATAATTCCCACGCCGTAGGCACTTCCATCAACTCTATAGCGTATAGTTCCTCTATGTATTCATCGTTTGTTGCATGTGTTTGTTCATTTTCTATAGCGGTATCTGTGTTACGCTGTGTCGTTTCACTATTTTCTTCTACAAAATCACATTCAACAATAAAATCTGGAGATGCAGATGCGACATTTATGTGTTGTTCAACAATTTCTATCGTATCTAAAACTGCTTGTTTCCCTTTTTGTGGGATTTCAAGTTTGAAAATCTGTCTGTAATTATCCCAGTTGACTAAAGCAGTCGTATCGCTTTTGTCAATGTGGACAATGGCTTCCGCAGACACAATCTCTATACCGAACATTTCAGAAAAATCATCGGCATTGTACAAGATGTTTGCAGAAGATGCTGATTTTGTAAGAGAAACTATAATATCACTTTCTACAAAAGAATCTTCGAGTGTGGCGGTACAAGTTGTTTTTTCCTCTTGTATCGTTGTTTGGTTGATCAAGTTATTACGATTTGATGCAGTTGCTTGTGCCAAGGTGGATGGTTGGGACAGAAAAATAGTTACCAATAGTAAGCAAAAAAACTTTTTCATAATTTTTTCTCCTTGCAACTGTTAATGGTTTTACAATGCCAAAAGAAATCTCATTTAATCACTCCACAGTTCTTGCTCTACAATCATATTGGGGCTTGCCGAACTCACATACGGATGTTGCTCGATAATTTTGATAGCATCCAAAACTGCTTGTTTGCTTTTGTTAGGCAATATCAACTTGAATATCTGTTTGTATCTATCCCAATTTACCAAGGCGTTAGAATTTTCTTTGTCAATATGGATTAGTGCTTCTACGGACACAATTTCAATACCAAACATATCAGAAAATTCCTCTGCCGTATACAAGTGATTTATGGCCGAAACAGATCGCGCTAAGCTAATAAGTAAAGTGCCTTCTTCAAAGTTTGCGTCCACCGGTGTGGTGCAGTAGGTCTTTTCTGATAGTTCCTCCATCGGCACATTAATAACGGGTATTGTTGAGGCCGCCTTTGTGGTGGTCGTTGCAGTTGTCGCCGTGGTCGTAGTGGTAGGTGCAGTTGTGGTAGTGGTAGGTGCAGCCGTCGTTGTGGCAGTAGGCTTTTCCGTCGTGGTGGTTGTGCTTTCCTTCGTCGTCGTGGTGGTGGTTTCTTTGGGGCGCTTACGGTAGGCGATGCCGTAGCTGTCCAAGTCCTTTAGGGTGATATCCCCGTCGGCAAGCGCCGCATCCACCGTCTTTTCGCCGCCGTCGGCATAATGAACCAACACGTATTCCTTTTTCCAGGTATTAAACTGATACTCGTAGTCCCCATCCTCATAGAAGGTCTGGAACGCATCCCCCACGCCGATGATCAGTATCTCCGTCCAGTCCACGATGTTTACCACGCCGGCGGCGTTGGGCGCACGGTTCGGGGCGGTGGTGGGGTGTTCCTCTCTGGTGGACATACCGGGGAAAGGCGTGGAGGTCGTGGTGGTCGTAGTCGGTTTTTCCGTGGTAGTCGTTGTCGTGGTCGGCTCTGTGGTGGTCGTGGTGGTGTCGCTGACGGGCGGGGCGTCGGTCGGCTCGTCTGCGGGCGGGTTAGTAAGGAAGCACACCGCCACCACCGCAATCGTCACCACCCCCGCTATCAGGATCCACAGGGCAGGCTTTTTGTAATACAGCACCGCCTTGATGCGCTGCTTGACCCCGTTCTCGCCGAAGGCCAAGGGGCAGGCGGTGACCAGCCGACGGGGCATACTGCACGCCAGCAAGGTCTCGGAATAGAGCAGCCGCTCCTCCCGCTCCATATCCCGCACCACCCGCTCGTCGCAGGCGGACTCGATATCCCGACACAGCAGGATATACGCCACCCACAGCAAGGGGTTAAACCAATGCACCGCCAGCAGCAGATAGCCCAGCGGCTTCCACCAATGGTCACGGCGGCGCAGATGCGCCTGCTCGTGGGCGATGACGTACTCCATCTGCTCCTCGGTCAGGTGGGAGGGCAGATAAATACGGGGACGGAACACCCCCAGAATAAAGGGGGTGGACAGGTTGTCGCACAGGCGGATATTATCCCGCAGGGACACGCTCTCCCGCACCTGACGGCGCAGCCGCAGGGTTGTGACCAGCGTGTACACACCCATCACCAGCATCCCCGCCACCCACAGCACCGCCGCCGCAAACAACAGCACCTGCGAGGGGTTGACGCTGTCCCCCACCGACGGGGTGAGGGTTTCGGAAAGAATGGGGTTGACCACCGCATCCACCGGCGGCAGACCGGTGTCCACCAGCGGCGTGTCGGAAAAAGCGGTGTCGCTCGGGATGGGCTGGGAGCTGGGAACGAGGCTGAGCATACTCTCGATGGAGATGGGGCACAGCAGCCGCAGCGCCACCAGCGCCCACAGCACGCTGCCCAGCCACTTGGGCGCCTTTTTCATCAGCAGGCGCGCCAACAGCACCGCCAGCACCACCCAACAGGCGGACAAACTGGTGTTCAGCACCCAAAGGAACACGTTCTCCATACTCAGCCCTCCTTATAGTTGTCCAGCAGGCGGCGGATATCCGCCACCTCCGCCTCGGTCAGCGGCTTGTGGGCGGAAAACGCCGCCAAAAACGCCGGCAGTGAGCCGGAAAAGCTCTCCTCCACAAACCGACGGCTCTGATGCCCATAGAATGCCTCACGGGACATCAACGAGGTGACCGTACCTCCGTCGTTTTTGAATATGCCGCGGTCGCTGAGACGCTTGAGCACCGTATAGGTGGTGGTGCGCTTCCAGTTGAGGCTCTCGGCGCACAGCGCCACCAAGCGGGCGGTGGTCAGCGGCTCGTTGTGCCAGATAATATCCGCAAAGCGGGACTCGACCGCACCTAATCTCCAATCTTCCATTGTGTATGCCCTCCGAGTCTACATTTTGTCGTCATCTAAAGTCTACACTATGTAGACCTGTTTGTCAAGAGGAAATTGAAAAAAGAAAAGACCCGCCGCCGCAGGTCTTTTCTCTCAGCTGATCATCTCAATCTCGGTTGCCACGATGCGGGGCGGCAGGGAGGGCATCATCTGCCCCGTATGCCATACCCGAATGCGGTCGCCTGCCGTCACGGACGCCGCCTGCTGCAACACTACGCACACCTCGCCATAAACGGGACCGCCCGCGTCCGCCTGCACCATCAGATAATCCTCCCCCACCTCGATGACGGTGGCGCTGAAGGAGAAATCCTCATTTTTTGACGGAATGGCGGTGTTCGTGGTGGTTACGGTGGTGGTGGTCGTCGTGGTTGTGGCGTCCGCCGTCGTGGGCACCGAGGATTCCGCCTGCGGCGGAACGGGGGCGCACCCCACCATAGCGCTCACCAGCACGGTGCCGAACAGAATCGTCCAAAAACGGTAATTTTTCATAAATCCCATAACACAGCCCTTCTTTTACAGTCCTCTATTCTTTAAGTCGCTGACCAATTCCACATAAAACTCCCGCACGTCAAAGTCGGGAAGATTTTGGCGATTCAGGTCGATCATATCCCCGTGGGAAATGCCCCGCTCCCCCTTGGGCGTAAGCAGTGTATACTGCTCGCCCCAAGCGAAAGCGTCCTCACTTACCAAGCCGTCGTTGGCGCCGTCAAAGTATTTGACCAAATGGTAAGAGAAATTCAGCGGAAACTGACCGCCGCTCGCCTTTGGAAGAATCGAACCGACACTACGGCACAGCACGCCCTCCGGACAGGGTGTATCCAGATCAAAGGGGATGCACACAGCGGCGGTCAGATCGCCGACGGCGGCGAGAAAATCCGCGTCCTGCTCTCCCAGTTTCCGCAATGTTTTATTGTACGTGTCAGCTACTTTGTTCTTTATGTCGATCGGCACCTTTTCCAGCAGATAATCGGCAAACAGGCACCCCCTGTGCGGCGTATTGATAGTGGTCAGGGACGCCACATAGGGCGCCGCGCCCAAGTGCGCCAACGCATAGCGGCAGTCCAGCCCGCCTTTAGAATGGGCGATAATATGTACCTTTTCACAGCCCTCCTGTGCCACGATCTCCTTGATGCGAGCAGCAAGTTGTGCTCCGCAGTCCGCCACCGAAGCGGCTGAAGGGTGATTTCCGTAGAAAACACGGGCGCCGTTTCTCTCCAGTTCCGCAGGGATGCGACCCCAGTAATTGAAATACTTCGTATCCCGAAAAAACACCCCGTGCACCAAAAGAATAGGGTACTTGGTGTCGCAGACGCGGGCGGTTTTTCTGGCGGCGTTCACGGCTGCCTTTTCACTCTCAAACAATACCTCTCGGAATACCGTCCGCAGGATACCGCCCAAAGCGATGAGGTTGGCAATGGGAATCATACCGCAAAGTATGCCTACCAGCCGTTGCTTCACCCCCAACTGATAGGAGGTGATGTATACGCAGAGAATACCGTTCCAGAAAAGCAGAAACTCCGTTGCCACACACAATAGCCCGCTCCGCAAAAGCAGCGAGGGTGTTTCCGGAATGGTGCGAAAGGCAAGAATAAAGTGAAAGATAACGGACACGCACACGGAAAGGAGAAAAGCGACCAGCAGCACACCACCGTGACAGGTAATCCGCAACCGTCGGGAGCCGCCACGCAAAATCCACGTGCCGGCAAAGAACTGGCAAAACAAAAACAGACAGCCCCAGCCGATCCACAGCAAGGGGTATTGTTCCAGTAAAGTATAGCCGTTTGCCAGCAGACTGCACAGCACGCCGTACAACAGAGCGATAGAAACAACCATCTTTTTCACACCGTATCCACCTCCCTTACCTTTACCAAAACGACCCGCCCGACAGGGCAGGTCGTTTGCGCTTTTTACAGTTTAGAGTAGCCGTAGCTGTTAACCAGAGCGTCGATCTTGGTGCCCTGCTTGCACAGGGGGCACTCCGCCGCCGTCCAGCCGGCATAGTCCGGCAGGTCGTTGGGGTTAAAGCAAGAGCGCACGGGACAGCCGCACACGTTCTCGCTGGTGGCGAAGATGGCGGAGATGCCCACCACCTTGCCGCCGTAGTAGTTAATCGCCTCCACAGCCGCCTGAGCGGTGTAGCCGGTGGTGACGGATGCCGCCAGCACCAGCACGTGCTTGCCCGCCACCATGGGGACGATGTTATCCCGCAGCAGCAGCTGGCTGCCCACGGTATGCTCGGGGGTCACCACGTAGATGGTCTGGTGGGCGTTCATATTCACGTGGTCGCTGCGGGTCAGCTCCTCCGCCAGACAGGCGCCGATGACCTCGGTGCCGTCCAGACACAGAATGGAGTCCACAATGGTGCTGGTATCGTAGTAAGGAAGCAGCTCCTGCGCCACCGCCTTCGCCTCGGACAGGCGCATCTTCTGGGTGGTCACGTCAATATAGTAATTGGTGTGGCTGTGGCTGGTAGCAAAGTGCCCCTTGGTTACGCGGAGAAACAGGTTCTTCCGCTTGGAGGGGATTTTCAGTTCTTTCATAGTTACGCATACCTCCTTGCGTTTTCGTGTAACCATTGTACACCATTTTTCGCCCACATACAAGTGGGAATTGGGATTTTGCCCCAACTTTGTGCAAATACGCCTATTCCCATGCCCCATTTTCTTGCAAATAAGCCGAAAACGGCTTGCTTTCGGTAGGGTTTGGTGCTATACTGGTGGCGTAAAAAGGAGGGATTCCTATGTTAAAAACCGCGCCGGCGGTATTCGCCGTAGAGGACACCTATCAAATACTGGTACAGGCAAAAGCAGAGTGTATGCTTTGGGTGCAGGTGGGCGACGCCTGCTATTACGACGAGTCCAACGGCATTCTGCGCTCTCTGTCGGAATTGCATCGGGTGTCGGTGCCGATGGCGGCGCTGGATACCGCCCGCGGCTACACGGTTTGTGTCCGCCCTCTGGTGGAGCGCAAGCCCTATTTCACCGAGACGGCTCCCGTAGAGGAATACCCCTATGCGTTCCGTCCCCTCCCCACCGAAAACATCCGCGCTTACCACATCTCCGACGCCCATAACATGGTGGAGCCGCCTATTCGCGCGGCGCGCGCCTTTGGGGATATCGACCTGCTTATCCTCAACGGGGACGTCATCGACCACAGCGGCGACCCCACAAAATTCGACAACATCTATCGCATCTGCGACGAATTGACCCACGGAGAGATTCCCGTGATTTTCTCCCGCGGCAACCACGATATGCGGGGTAACTACGCAGAGAAATTCGCCGAGTACACCCCCAACCACCACGGCAATACCTACTACACCTTCCGTCTGGGCAGTTTGTGGGGGCTGCTGCTGGACTGCGGCGAGGACAAGCCGGACGGCAATCCCGAGTACGGTAACACCATCTGCTGCCACGTTTTCCGTCGGCGGCAAACCGCCTTTCTGCAAGACCTCATCGCGCGGGCAACGGACACCTATGAGGCACAGGGCATCACCACCCGTGTGGTGATTGTCCACAATCCGTTCTCCAACGTCTTCCCCGCCCCCTTTGATATCGAGCAGGACCTGTACCGCGAGTGGTGCACCCTGCTGCGGGAGCAGGTAAAGCCTCACGTGATGATTACGGGACACAAGCACACGCTTGAAGTGTGGAATCCTGGGTGTGAACAAGATGTCCTCGGACAGCCCTGCCCCGTCGTGGTGGGAGCGCGCCCCGAACGAGGGGTGTATTTTGCCGGCTGCGGGTACGTGTTCGGCAAGGATAGCATCACCGTCACCTTCACCGACAGCGAGGGGCAGATACTGGAGAAGCATACCTTAGATAAGTAAAAAAGAACGCCCCGCGGGGCGTTCTTTTTTTATGATTTTCCCTTTTCTTTCCGCAGAGAAACCGCCGCCAAAGTAAACAAGGCTACGAAAAACAGCAACAGGCTGCCCATCTGACTCCATCGGTCGGGCAGGGACAGATTGGGGAGCTCACTCACGCCAAACACCGTCAGCAGCGCCAGCAAAATGCCCACCAGACCCTCGCCGGCAATCAGACCCGAGCAAAACAGCGTACCGCGGTTGATGCTTTTCTCCCGCCGTGCGCTATCCTTTCGCTTCTCCAAAAACAGCCGCACCAAACCGCCCGCCATGATGCAGGCGTTGAGCTGCACAGGCAGATACAAGCCGATGGCAAAGGGCAATACGGGGATACCGATAATCTCCGCCACCACCGTCAGAAATACCCCCACCAGAATCAACGCCCAAGGCAAATCTCCGCCCATAATCCCCTCGATAACCAGCTTCATCAGGGTTGCCTGCGGGGCGCCTAACTCGGGGGAGCCGAACCCCCAAGCACTATCCAATAGATACAGAGTAGCGCCGATAGCCAGCGCCGCCGCCACCACGCCTATCAATTCGCCGATTTGCTGTTTCTTCGGCGTAGCGCCCAACAAGTAGCCCGTTTTCAGGTCCTGTGAGGTATCCCCCGCAATCGCCGCCACAATACAGATGATGGAGCCGATAGCGATAGCGGCATGCATACCCGCCGCCCCCACCTGCCCCACCAATTTGAGAATCAGCGTGGCAATCAGCAGGGTGGCAATCGCCATGCCCGAAACGGGGTTGTTGCTGCTCCCCACCAAACCCACCATACGGGAGGACACGGTGGCAAAGAAAAAGCCGAAAACTACCACAATAACCGCCCCGACCAAGGTAACGGGAACGGCGGGAACCAACCACACCGCCAAGGTGAGAAACAGGATAGCCGCAAGAACGGTGCGCAGTGACAAATCCCGCTCGGTACGCAGTCGCCCCGCGGCCGCCGAGGTGGACAAGCCGCCCACCGCATCGCGAAAGGTGCGGAGAATCAGCGGCAGGGATTTTACCAGACTGATGATGCCCCCCGCCGCCAACGCGCCCGCGCCTACATACCGCACATAGGTGCTCCAGATACCGCCCGCTCCCGCCGTGGCAAACAGCTCCCCTATCGGCTGCGTGCCGGGGTACAGCACGATGCCGCTACCGAACAGCACAATGAGGGGAATCAGCACCAACCAGCTGACAACGCCCCCCGCAAACATATAGGAGGCAATTCGCGGCCCGCAGATATATCCCACGCTCATCACCGCGGGATAAATTTGGGTGCCGATAGCACCGGGGTAGGTTTTGGCAGACCCCTGCAGAGACACCTCCCCCGGTACCAAACGCAGTCCGTCAACGAGAAGCTTGAAAACACCGCCAAAGCCCATTCCTGCAAACACGGTGGCCGCACCGGAGCCGCCTTCTTCCCCCGCCAGCATCACCTGCGCGCAGGCTTTCCCCTCGGGGTAAGGCAAGGTCCCATGCTCCCGCACGATGAGGGCGTTGCGCAGCGGCACCATAAAAAACACACCCAGCAAACCACCCAGCAGTGCAATCAACGTGATTTCCACAAGGTCGGGCTTCTTCATAACCCCTTCCCGCGCCCACAGAAACAAGGCGGGCAAGGTAAAAATCGCTCCCGCTGCCAGCGATTCGCCTGCGGAGCCTACCGTCTGCACCACGTTGCATTCCAGCACCGAGCGGCGACGCAAAATCACCCGCACCACACCCATGGCAATCACCGCCGCCGGAATGGACGCGGACACCGTCATACCGACACGCAACCCCAGATACGCGTTGGCGGCGCCGAATACCACCGCCAGCAGAACGCCTACCACCACCGAGGTAGCGGTTAACTCGGGCGGATTTTCACTCGGTGATACATAGGGGCGAAATGCCTCTTTGCTGTCCATTTGGTCATCCCCTTGCGTTTTTATTCAGTTTGCCCGAAACGCAAAAGGGTATGCAAAAAGACCTCGCCGAAGCGAGGTCTTTTTCACAATTCTATTACAGAACGAACTCCAGCACGGCCACGCCGCCGGCGGGAATCTCTACCGTCTGGGTTGCCGCAGCAGGCAGGTCGGTGTCGGTGAGCCAATCCTTCACCGCCAGCACGGGCTTATCTCCCGTATAGGTGACGGTTACCGTCTGGGCGGCGGAATCGTCAATCACCACCGGCTCGTTATACTTGTGGTGGATACCCTCGTTATTGATAATGGTGACCACCAAGCCGCCCTCTTTCACATTGTAAAGGGTTTGCACTTTACCGCTAACAGAGAAAGGAACCAGTGCCTTGTACAGGTCCGCCAGAATGGTTTTCAGCTCGGTGACATCGTAGTCAGGACCGTAGGAAATCACCTTGCCGCTACCGCAGTCAAAAGCAGGGAACTGCCCCGCATAAGCGGTGTTCATCACCAGCGTGCCCCCCTGCTGCACATAGGCAATCAAGCGGTCCCGCTCCTCCTCGGATAGCGTAAGGTCGCCCGACAGGATAAGGACAGGATAGCTGTTCAACACACGGCTGTCCGCGTTCTGCAACAGCACGTCCATCGTATCGCCGTAGGGGGACGCCACCTGCTGGGCATTCTCGTCCCGCCCGCCGTAGGTTCCAAAGTTGGCGGGGTCACCCCACGAATGAGGATAGAGCAGGTCAAACAGCGCCACCGTCATCTTGTCACCGGCGGTCAGCTCGAAGGTCTCAAAGGCCTTTGGCTCGTTCCAATGAGCGAAGGGCAGACCGTGGTTGAAGGGCAGCACCACGCCGAAAGGCACATAGCACACGCCGCGGTCGGTGTGGCGGTTAACAAAGTCAAAGAATTCCTTAAACATCTCGCCGTGAGGAGACAGCTTGTAGAAGCCGTCCGCCTCCTTCTCGGCGTAGAAGCCACCCTGACCGCCCGCCTCGTTGATGAGCCACTGAGCGCCCGCCATATAGGTCATATAATAGCCGCGGCGCACGGCGCTCACCGACTGACCGGAATAGTCGTTGCTGGATACGGCATTATCGCTGCCCAGCCAGTTGGGGTCCTGATACATCATGGGGTTGCCGGAATAGTTGACCATGCCCAAATAATTCCAAAGGGAATAGTCCACAAACCACCCCTGCACATTGCCGAAGCCAAGGCGGGCATTGTACTGCTTAGCCGCACCGCGGGTGAAGGCGAGGCTCAGGTTGTAGGCCGCCACATTAGCGCCAATCTCACTGCCGATGTAGTCGTAGCCGTGGTGGGCGGTGTAGTGCTGGTAGCGCATAAAGCTCTCCATGCTCGCCCAGGGGTGGTTTTTCCCCTCGGTCTGCTTACCAAGCCAGTCAAACACCACGCGCAGTGCCTCTTCCCGATCGGCAGGCTGCGCCTTAGGAATCACGTTGCGAATAATGCCGCTGGTCCACTCATAGGTTTCCACCTCGTGCTCGAAGCGACGAGGGTGGTGCCCTACCCTACGGGCCGCAATGGAGGCAATCTGATCCTCCCGCATATACGGCTCGTAACAGTGAATCTGGGTCTGCAGGTTGAAATCGCCGCCCTCACTCTCAGGGAAGCCGTTGAAGCGGGCCACCTCGGGATCACGGATAAAATCGTTTACTTTTGTGGTAGGTTTCTGCATAAGTAACGCCTCCTTCTCTCCATGCCGATCTCGGTCGCCCTCATTATAACAGAACAATTCGTAATTGCAAGGGGTTTAAGGAAAATAATTTGGTTGGTGAAAATTATTTTGCCGTGCAAGATAATAGAGAGATTTGTCTTCCTTTTTGGGCGCTCGAGTTCGAGTCTTTTCGCTAACTAGAAAGAATAAAGGACACCCCAAAGGGTGTCCTTTATTCTTGGCGGAGTAGGAGAGACTCGAACTCTCGCGCCGGTTACCCGACCTACGCCCTTAGCAGGGGCGCCTCGTCACCAACTTGAGTACTACTCCGAATGGATGGAAAATCGGGTACTGTGGGTAGCCGATTCGCCTATGCAATTGTGGGAAAAAGTGTGGCGGAGAGGAAGGGATTCGAACCCTTGGCTCTTTCGAGTCACCGGTTTTCAAGACCGGCTCCTTAAACCGCTCGGACACCTCTCCGTACAGCTGACGGAGAACATTTTAACATTGACCTTGCCGTTTGTCAAGTGAAAAACCGCAATTCTAAAAACTATTTTTCCCTTTTTCAAAAAAAGTTGCATTTGCCGCTTGACAAGCGCACACAAATTCATTATAATGGTCGAGTGCTCAAGGAGAGCACACTCTTGACCCGGAGAAGTCGCGTAGCTGGTCGAGCGCGCACGATTGGAAATCGTGTAACCGTTAAAAGCGGTTCGAGGGTTCGAATCCCTCCTTCTCCGCCAAACAAAAGAACCACCCAACAGGGTGGTTCTTTTGTTTTGTCTGTGACGGCGAATGACAAACCCTCGCGTTGCCATCGACAACGCAAAGATTTTGCGCGTACCAACCCCAACAAGCACTATCTCCACGCAAAATCGGGGTTCAGAATCCCTCCACCCAACAGGGTGTCCTTTTTGTTTTGTCTGTGATGGTGAATGACAAACCCTCGCGTTGCCATCGACAACGCAAAGATTTTGCGCGCACCAACCCGGACAAGCACCACCACCACGCAAAATCGGGGTTCAGAATCCCTCCACCCAACAGGGTGTCCTTTTTGTTTTGTCTGTGACGGCGAATGACAAATCCTCGCGTTGCCATTATTTCTTAATCTTTTCTTAATGGTATCTCCCCTTGTTTTTCCCTTTTTCGTATGCTATAATGGCACAAGGGAAAAGAAATCGACAAAATGAGGGGTTTTATGAAAGAATTTTTGATTTATTTCTTCGGCCAAGGAGAAACCGAAGAGTTTGCTAACTTCACATTAGCGCATTTTCTGCCCATTCTGGTGGGTATAGGGGTTATCCTCCTAATCTACCGCTTTCGGGACAGCCTGCACGCCTGTCGTTTTGAGAGTAAGCTGCGCTACCTGCTGGCGTTCGCTCTCATTTTCTCGGAAATGTCCTATTACTGGCGGCTGGTGGGTATTCCCGCTCTGGGTCCCAACCCCATCGACCACCTGCCTATTACCGTGTGCGGCTGGGCGGTGGTGTTCTGCAGCTACATGGTCATCGGCAAGTCCCAAACCCTGTTTGATATCTCCTATTTCTGGTTATTGGCGGGCTCCATTTTTGCTCTGATTACCCCCACGGTCATCACCTTTACCGGTCCCACCCGCTTCCGCTATTATCAGTTCTGGCTGGAGCATCTCTTGGGCTACGTCGCCATATTCTATATGATTTTCGTACACAAGATGCGCCCCACCTTTAAGTCTCTGCTCAAATCCTACGGTTCACTGATTGTGCTGGCGGTGATTGCCTATTTTGCCAACCGTATGCTGGGGCCCGGCGCCAACTATCTGTTTATGGCAAAGCCGGAGGACACTCCCTCGGTGCTGGATATTCTGCCGCCTAACTTCGCCCTGCGCCTTTTGGTAATGGTGGCGGTCATCACCGCTCTGTTCCTGCTGGCGTACCTACCCTGGTACCTGAAGGACAGAAAAGCAAAAAAGGCAGAGTCGCAAGTCGACAAGGAAGTTTCTTATTCTAAATAAGCGGAGAAAGCGACAGGTTGCGTCACGGTAACCTGTCGCTTTTTTTACAAAATAAAACATTTTTCTTTACTTTAATGCTTTTATGTGCTACAATGGCAAAAAATGAGTAAAGGAGTCATACTATGGAAGCAACCTTTTGGGCATTTTTGCCCGCCATTGTGGCTATTGTATTAGCACTGATTTCCAAGCAGGTATACATATCTCTGTTTGCCGGTATCCTCACCGGCGCCCTCATGTACACGGGCTTCAATCCGTTACGGGCGCTGGGCACGCTGTACACCGTCATGAGCGAAACCGTAGGGAATAACGTGCCGATTCTGGTTTTTCTGGTGGTGCTGGGCATCTTCGTGGTGCTGATGCAGAAATCCGGCGGTTCCCGCGCCTACGGCGACTGGGCGGAAAAGAAAATCCACTCCAAGAGCGGCGCGCTGGCTGCCACCGCGGGTCTGGGCTGCCTGATTTTCGTGGACGACTATTTCAACTGCCTGACCGTGGGCTCGGTTATGCGTCCCGTCACCGACAAGTTTAAGGTTTCTCACGCCAAGCTGGCGTGGATAATCGACTCCACCGCCGCCCCCGTTTGCATTATCGCCCCCATCTCCTCCTGGGCGGCTGCCGTTTCCGGTCAGCTGGAGGGCAACGGTCTGACCGTATTTATGCAGACCATTCCCTTTAATGTGTATGCCATTCTCACCATTATCATGGTTTTTGCCTTCTGCTTCCTCAAGCTCGATTTCGGCAAGATGAAGAAGAACGAGCGCATTGCCGAAACCACAGGCGACCTGAACGCCGGTGAAACCGACCTTCCTACCGACGAGGACGCCTCCATCGTCGCCAACCCTAAGGGTAAGGTGCGGCATCTGGTTATCCCCGTCATTATGCTCATCGCCTGCTGCGTCGGCGGCATGATTTATTCCGGCTATTTCTACAACTGGGATACGGGCACGTACGGTACCGCCTTACAGTCTGCCAGCATCATCGAGGCCTTTGCCAACTGCGATGCGGGTACCTCTCTGGCTATCGGTTCTACGGTAGCGCTGTTCTTGGTCGGCATCTACTATATGTGCTCCAAAATCGTAAGCTTCAAGGAGATTACCGATAGCTTCACGCAGGGCTTTAAGGCCATGGTGCCCGCCATTCTGATTCTCACCTTCGCCTGGAGCATCTCCGCCATTATGGGCGCCAAGGGCGGCTATCTGGACGCTCAAGCCTTTGTACAGACCTATATGTCCAACATTCCCGCCTCGGTGCAGGCCTTCTTCCCCGCCATCTTCTTCGCTTTGGCTTGCGCCATTGCCTTCTCCACCGGTACCTCTTGGGGTACCTTTGGCGTGCTGGTGCCGATTGCGGTCACCATTCTGGGCGGCAGCGGCACCTTGGTGTTCCTCACCGTTTCCGCCACCTTGGGCGGTGCCGTATACGGCGACCACGTGTCCCCCATTTCCGACACCACCATTCTGTCCTCTACCGGCGGCAACTGCAACCACCTTGACCACGTCAAGACCCAGTTCCCCTATGCCTCTCTCGTTGCCGGTATCGCGTTTATTTCCTACATTTTTGCCGGCTTGCTGTCTTCCTACGGCTCGGTAATTTCCGGTGCGGTTATGTGGGCTGTGGCTCTGGTTCTGTTCGGCATTGCGGTATGCATCTTCCGCGCTGTCGGCAAGAAGAGCAAGTAATTCTTATTCACAAAAAAGAGACCTGCACAGCTGTGCAGGTCTCTTTTTTAATCAAACAAATCCATGGGAATTTTAAACACCGCTTTGCGCACGTGGCAAGGGGTATCCGCCGTAATGCATGGCATATGGGCGTCCTGCGGCAAAAACACCACACCGCTGTTCGCCGTCAGCAGCACCGACGCGGTAGTCGAACGGGGCTTGCAGATAAGATAGTCGCCCTCCTCTTGATAGGGCTCCTGCTCCATTTCCTCCACGTCACCGTAAAAATCCTGCTCGCACCCCGTAATCACCACGTGAAAATCCGCATAGGTGCGGTGGGCCTCGAAAAAGCCTTCCTCATAGGCTTTGGTATCGTACTCCATCAGGTTGACAAAGATGCCCGTATCCCCCAAATAATGGCGGCCAAGCTCCAGCGTTTCCATCGGGTTTTCCCGCAAAAACGCCACACATTCCTTTACGGGAGATGCATAGTCCTCGGATAATTCTTTAAAATACAGCATAGTTGCCCTCCTTTTTTCTTTGCTCCATCATAGCACAAATAAAGCCATACCGCAAGCCCCCTTTGACAATCATTAGGACTTGCATATTTTGAAAATATGATATATGATATTGGTCGTTAGACAAAATACGACGGGAGGTGACACGGATGAAGGGGAAAATCACAGCCATTCTCAAAGGCCTGCTGCTCAGCCTTCTTGTAGGTGTATGCGGCGGTGGTATGGGACGGCTGTTTTCCGCCGCCATTGCGCTGGTCACGGGACTACGGCTGCAAAACGGCTGGCTGATTTGCCTGCTTCCCGTGGCGGGTCTGTTATCCGTTTGGCTGTATCGGCGGCTGCGTGTGGATACGGTAGGAACCAATCAGGTGATTGCCTCAACCTGCGAAAACGAGGGCGTCTCTCCCCTGCTGGCACCCGCTGTTTTTGTCGCCTCGACGCTGTCCCATCTGTGCGGCGCCTCGGTAGGACGCGAAGGTGCCGCCCTCCAGTTGGGCGGCGGTGTAGCCACCGCTATCGGACGGCTGTTCCGCGTGGATAAGGAGCGGCAAAAGCTCCTGGTTTATTGCGGTATGGCTGGTGTGTTTTCGGGGGTGTTCGGCACCCCTCTCGCCGCCGTAGCCTTTACGCTGGAGGTGGCGTGGGTCGGTCACATGCGAGGACGCGCCGTGATACCCACCCTGCTTTCTTCTCTGTCTGCCTACGGCATTTTGCGCCTGTTGGGCGGAGAACCCGAGCGGTTTCCTCTCACCCTTCCGTCGTTTTCCGTCCCGCTGTTGGGCAAGCTCGCCCTTATTGCGGCGCTCTCCGCGCTGGTAGCTATGGCGTTCTGTCGCCTGCTGCATCTGGCGGAGCATGGCGCCGCTCACCTGTTCAAAAATGCTTATCTGCGGATTGCCGTAGGTGGCGCGCTGCTAATCGCACTTACTGCCCTGGTGGGGAACCAAACCTACAACGGTGCAGGCACCGACGTGATACATCGGGTGTTTGCCGAGGGCGAAATCGGCTACGAGGCCTTTTTGCTGAAGCTCCTGTTCACCTGCGTGGCGGTAGGTGTAGGGTATAAGGGGGGCGAAATCGTCCCCACCCTGTTTATCGGTGCCACCTTCGGCGGTGCTGCTGCTGCGTTGTTGGGCATCTCTCCCGCCTTGGGCGCCGCCGTAGGGCTCACCGCCCTATTCTGCGGTGCTACCAACTGCCTGCTCGCCTCCGCTCTGCTGGCAGCAGAGCTGTTCTCGGGGGTAGGCATCGGCTACACCACGCTGGCGGCGGTGATTGCCTTCTTCCTGTCGGGGCGGGTCAGCCTGTATACCGCCCAGCGGCGGGACCGCCTGCGGGAAATATACCACAAATAAACGAAACAGCCGCTGTTTTGCCTTGTCAAAACAGCGGCGTTGTGCTATACTGAGGCTACTATCAACAAGGAAGTGTTTACTATGCACCGACTGAAAGAGAAAAAACTGTTTCTGCTGGATATGGACGGCACTCTGTATCTGGAGGACGACCTATACCCCGCTACCATCCCCTTCCTGAACCAAGTAAAGGCAAACGGTGGTCGGTATCTGTTCGTCACCAACAACTCCTCCAAAAGCGTCACCGCCTATATTGAAAAGCTAGGACGGCTGGGTATCCCCGCCACGGCGGACGATTTCTTCACCTCCACCATGGCGACCTGCGTTTATCTGCAGGAGAATTATAACGGCAAGAAAATTTATGCCTCCGGTACCGCCAGCTTCCGCAAGGAGCTGGCAGAGGCAGGCTTCCCCATCACCGATAAATTGGAGGACGACGTGGACTGTCTGCTGATGGGCAACGATTCGGAGCTTACCTTCCAGAAATTAGAGGACGCCTGTATTCTGCTTGGGCGCGGTGTCACCTATCTGGCCACCAACCCCGACTGGGTGTGCCCCACCTCCTACGGCTACGTCCCCGACTGTGGCTGTGTGTGCGAGATGCTGTGGCGCGCCACAGGACGCAAGCCCTATTTCATCGGCAAGCCGGAACCTGCCATGGTACAGCTGGCGATGAAAAAGTGGGGCTATACCCCCGAGGAGACGGTGGTCATCGGCGACCGCATCTACACCGACATCGCCTGCGGTGTCAACGCGGGCACCGACACCGTGCTGGTGTTCAGCGGCGAGACCACACGCGAGGTATGGGAGCAGAGCGACATTAAGCCCACCTACGCTCTGGACAGCATCGAGGACGTGTACAATGCCATAAAGTAAGCAAGCGACAGACATTTCGACAAAGAAATGTCTGTTTTTGCTATGGGAAAAGCCACCCGTTTATGCTACAATCAGGCCAAAGGAGGGATTCCCCAATGAATAAACGAAACGAATATATCGCCGCCGGCGACAACCAGCGCATCGGCGGCGTAACCGATAACGCCATTCAACCTTTTAAGGGCGTGCCGGATGCGGACATCATTCGTATCCCCGGTATCATTCAGCTACACAACGGCGATCTGTTCCTCTCCGCCGATATGCGGTATGCCGCCTGGACCGAGGCGGGTGGTATCGACACGGTGATTACCCGCTCCACCGACGGCGGCAAAACCTGGCGGTACAGCTGGCCCATCTACTTCCCCGACTCCACCGACAGCGGTAAGACCTGCGCCTGCACCGCCATCGACAGTATGTGCGTGCAGGGACCGGACGGCACCATCTATCTGGCCGCCAACGTATCCCCCACCGGCATCAGCTGTGTATCCGACCCCGGCTTCATCAACCCCAAAACGGGGCGCAGCTACGTTTGCATTAACGGGGTGGACCGCCTGGTGCTCACCGACAGCTGGGACAAGGCGTTCACCCTACCCGCCGAGGATGACGGCACGGTATATGCCTACTATGTCGGAGATTACGCCGACGGCTACGCGCCCGTTTTGCGGCGGGCAGACGGCAGTGCTACCGACTGGGTGGTGGATGACTGCCTGAATATCTACACGGCGGATCACCGCCAGCTGACCCAGGAGCAGTACTCCAACGGCGAAAAGAACGGCACCCTCTGCCAGCAAAACCTGCTGTACAAGGATTCGGTGCTCCACGTCTTCAACACCCAGTATCTGTGGCTTGCCACCTCCAAGAACAACGGCGAGAGCTGGAGCCACTCCCTGCTGGCGCACCTCAAAAAGGACAGCGAGCGGGAACTGCGCCACGGCACGGGACACGGTATCACCACCGCCGACGGCACCGTGGTAATGCCCGGCTACAACTGTGTGGAAAAAGGTGGCGACTCCGCCGGTGCGTCGGTGCTGCTGCTCTATACCAAGGATAACGGCAAAACCTGGCACCGCAGCGGCAACGAAGTACCGCTGCTGCCCGACGCCCTGTGCTACAACGAGTGCGAGACGGTGGAGCTGGCGGACGGCACTCTGCGCACCTTCCTGCGGGCGGACGGGGCGAAATTTAAGAATATGCTCTACGCCGATGCGGTATGGGACGAGGGAAAAGGCAATTATTTCTTCTCCACCCCCGTCAAGCTGGATATTGAGGTCAACCTGTGCTGCAAAATGTCCGCCATCGCCTATTCCCGCACCATCAACGGCTGGCAGGCGGTGCTTACCTCCTATCCCTGCGCCGAAACCTCTCCCTCACGCGATGACGGCAAGATCTTCTTGTTTTTGGTAAAGGAAAATAACGAGATGGAGCTATTCCACGCCTACGACTGCCCCAAGCATTACCCCAAGCCCTCCTTCGGCTACTCCAATATGACCGAGTTGCAGGACGGGCGGGTGGCTATCTGGTACGAACCCACCAACCATATCGAGTATATCCCCATTGAGGAGCTGGCTCCCGATGCGGTCATCGGCGACAAGGTGCAAATCATCAAGAAATGCTGAAATTGCGGGCACTCTACCCTTGGTAGAGTGCCCGTTTTGCTTCTCTACCCGCCGCTTTTGCAAGGTCGAGCGAGGCGGAGCGGCGGTAGGTTGTACTTTGGCTCCCACGGCGGTATACTGACGATAACAAATGCGAAAGGACGACCGCTATGGGAAAACCGAGAACCAAACTAAAGGACCGCCTGCTCCCCGACTACACACGGGGCGAGGAGATATTCAACACCGTATCCCACATCGTGGGCGGCGGCTTTGGGGTGATCGCCCTGATCGCCTGTCTGGTGGTGGCGGTGCTCCATCGGGACGCGTGGGCGGTGGTGGGTAGCGCCATCTACGGCTTTTCTATGGTGGCGCTGTACACCGTATCCAGTGTGTACCACGGTCTGCGCCCGCCTATGGCAAAAAAGGTGATGCAGGTGCTGGACCACTGCACCATCTACCTGCTCATCGCCGGTACCTATACCCCCATTCTGCTGTGCAATATCCGCGAGGTATCCCCCGTCTGGGCGTGGACCCTGTTCGGCATCGTGTGGGGGCTGGCGGCGATGGCCGCCACCTTCACCGCCATCGACCTGAAAAAGTACGCCGTCCTGTCGATGATTTGCTATATCGGTATGGGCTGGTGCATCGTGATGGCGGCAGAAACCGCTGTAAAGGCTATTGCCTTGCCCGGGCTTCTGTGGCTGTTGGCAGGCGGCATTTCCTATACCGTAGGCGCTATCCTCTACGGTCTGGGCAAAAAAATCCGCTATATGCACTCGGTGTTCCACCTGTTCGTGGTGCTGGGCAGCATTCTGCAATTCGTGTGCATCGTAGGGTATGTGGTGTGAGATAAAGTCAAGGCTTCTCCTTGAGGAGAAGCTGTCAGCCAACAGGCTGACTGATGAGGTGTAGCCGTCCGCAGACGGCGTTCTCCTCTCACCACCTCATCCGTCACGGCTCACGCCGTGCCACCTTGTCTCACTGCGGCTCGGTCCACTCGCAGTTCTGACAGTCCACCGGACTGTCATTCATTGCTGCTCGTGTCGCTTCGCTACCTCAAGGGGAAGGCTACCAACCTTTTCATTACAACATCACCCCCGACGGCGTGCCGTCGGGGGTGCGCTTTTTTATCCAACGCTTTACTCTTCGATTTTCACAATATCAATGGCGGCATTTAACAACAGGTTTACAAGTTCATTGCGAGAACGATTTGTTTTCACAGATAACTCATCCAAACGCTCGACCAGTTCGTCCTTCATTCGTACTGATATGACCTTGCAACCATCTTCTCCACGACGAGCACCTTTTTTTGTTATCTTGATTACATCTGCCATATTTTCACCCCGCATACATATTTTGCTTCCGTAATCATATTTTATCTTGACAAATGTAGTTTTTGTATACTATAATTTTGTAGTGCTATTTGTAGTCTATTCCGATTACAAGGAGGTGCTTGAAGATAAGATAAGGGCTACAATTTAGCAATAAAATAACAGTGACTTTAACAAAAAGGAGCGGTAATATGAAAAAGGCAATTTCTTGTTTTTTAGTTGTAGTGTGTCTGTTGATGGTTTTTAGTGGGTGTTCAAAAGAACCCATCTCTGCTCTCGAATTAATAGAAAGTGGGTATTATAACGGTTATGCCGTATTAGTATTCCAAAACAATAGCGGAAAAACAATAACAAGTGTGGAAGGCGGCGTTTATCTTTGGTCCTCTAATGATGTACGTTTGGGTCATTCTAGCTTCTACTGGAATGATACTTGTGATGCAGGTGAAACACTTGAAGTAAAGTTGAAAATAAATGCTGACGGGTATGTAGACAGAGTAGGTTACACAATAAATAGTATTAACAACGGACAGATAGAAGAATATCTATAATGCATCAATGGAGATAAATGAATTATGGAAGAGCACATCGTTATAAAAGGAGTATTCTCAAAAAACAATATCTTAATGATTATAGCCATTGTGTTTGCAGTGCTTCTTGCAATAATCGGATTTGTACGATTAGAAGAATATATGGCGTATTATGGCTTTAACATATACAGGCGTGGAGAAGATTATCCTCTTTTCTTCACATTATCAGCTACTTTTATTATCGCTGCGATATTTAGTTATTTGTTAATGAATAATTGCGAAATTGTAGTTTCTAATAAAAAGGTGTTTGGTAAGATAAAATTCGGAAAAAGAGTAGATTTGCCACTCAACCAGATATCTTCTATAGGGCAAGGATTGTTTCAGAGTTTAACCGTCGCAACATCATCAGGTGTAATTCGTTTTTGGTTATTAAAAAACAGAACAGAAGTTTTTACTGCCATTTCTGAGCTTTTGTCACAATTTCAAAGCAGCAACCAAACCATAACAGAAAATAACGCTTCTACAAGTAGCGCCGATGAATTAAAGAAATTTAAAGACTTGCTGGACAGCGGTATTATCACCCAAGAAGAATTTGATGCCAAGAAAAAGCAGTTATTAGGGCTGTAAGACAGCCAAAAGGGAGTGGCAATTTGCCACTCCCTTTTGCTTGCCATTTGTGCGTTGATATGCTATGATGAACACGGTGATAAATATGGATTTACCCAAGCGAAAGCCGACGAGGTTGAAGCAATACAATTACAGTACAGACGGTGCGTATTTTGTGACGATATGTACCAAGGATAAGCGGAAAGTTTTTGGCAAGATTGTAGGGGGCGGCGCCCTCGACGCCCCGCAAATGATTTTGTCTGAAATTGGTGGCATTGTTGACAAATATATTCAATCCACAAATAACATTCCCGAAATTGTGGTAGATAAGTACGTCATAATGCCTAACCATATTCATTTGTTGTTGCGTATCGAAAACGGGACGTCGAGGGCGCCGTCCCCTACAAATCAGATTTTGCCCCACGCAATTTCCACATTTAAGCGATTTGTCAATCGAGATGCGAGATGCTCTGTTTTCCAACGTTCCTACCACGACCATATCATCCGTGACGAGGCGGATTATCGGAAAATATGGAATTATATCGATACCAACCCCGCTAAATGGCAAGAAGATTGTTTTTATGTTGAGGATTAAAAATGGGACGTCGTAAACGCCGTCCCCTACAAAACCACCCCCGACGGGAATCCGTCGGGGGTGATTCATTACTCATTACTTATTTATTATCACTTCGCCAACAAATCGCACAGGGCACCGGTGTAGGCGACGGGGTCCTCGATGGACAGACCGCCGATGAGCAGCGCCTGCCCGTACAGCACCTCGGCATAGGTCGCCAGCAGCGCCTCGTCGGTGGCTTTCAGGGACAGCAATTTCTCATAGATGGGGTGGTTTTCGTTAATCTCCAGCACCCGCTTTGCCTGCACCTTCTGCTCGCCGGGCTGGGCGTTGAGCACCCGCTCCATCTCCAGAGACAGCTCGCCCTCGCTGGTAAGGCACACAGGGTGGGTCTTGAGCCGCTTGGACGCCTTGACGGCGGTGACCTTACCCTCCAGAGCGGTAGTCATTGCGGTGAACAAGGCGGTCTGCTCCTCGGTGGGCTCCGCCTGCTCCTCGTCGGGCAGGTCGATGCCCAAATCGCCCGCCGTAACGGACTTAAACTCCTTATCGGAGAAGGTGTGCAGCACCTTGAGGGCAAACTCGTCCACGTCGGCGGTGAGGTATAGAATCTCATAGCCTGCCTCACGCACCGCCTCGGTCTGGGGCAGCGCCGCCGCCTTGAGAGCCGTCTCGCCGCAGGCATAGTAGATATACTTCTGCTCCTCTTTCATTCGCTCCACGTACTCGGCGAGGGTGGTGGGCTTTTCTCCCTCGGACGAGGGGAACAACAGCAGGTCCTGCAGCACGTCCTTGTGGGCGCCGAAATCGCTGTACAGACCGAACTTCAGCTGCAGACCGAACTGCTCAAAGAACTTTTCATACGCCTCACGGTCGTTGTTTAACATCGACAGCAGTTCGGTGTGAATCTTCTTCTCCAGACGACCCGCAATCAGCTTCAGCTGGCGGTCATGCTGCAGCATCTCACGGGAGATATTCAGCGACAGGTCCTGGGAATCCACCAGACCCTTAACGAAGCTGAAATAATCCGGCAGGAGGTCCGCACATTTATCCATAATCAGCACGCCGCTGGCATACAGCTGCAGCCCCTTTTCGTACTCCTTGGAGTAATAGTTATAGGGCGCATGGGCGGGAATAAACAGCAGGGCGTTGTAGGTGGCGCTGCCCTCAGTGGAGGAATAAATCACACGGGCGGGGTCCTGCCAGTCCATAAACTTTTCCTTGTAGAAAGCGTTATACTCCTCCTCGGACACCTCGCTCTTGCTCTTTTTCCACAGCGGGACCATGCTGTTGAGGGTCTCCACCTCGGTATAGGTCTCGTACTCCTCCTCGCTCCCCTCCTTTAGGCGGCTCTTCTCCACCGCCATACAGATGGGATAGCGGATATAGTCGGAGTACCGCTTTACCAAGCCGCGCAGGCGGTAGGTGTCCAGAAACTCGTCGTAGTTCTCCTCCCCGGAGCTTGCCTTAATGTGCAGGCAAATCTCGGTGCCGCGGGAATCCTTCTCCCCCGCGGTAACGGTATAGCCCTCTGCGCCCTTGGAGCGCCACACCCACGCCTCCTCGCTGTCGTAGCGGCGGCTGGTGACGGTGACGCTGTCCGCCACCATAAAGGCGGCGTAGAAGCCAACACCAAATTGACCGATGATGTCCACGTCCTCGGTCTGCTCGTTCTCCTTTTTAAACGCCAGAGAGCCACTCTTGGCAATGGTGCCCAGATTCTGCTCCAGCTCCTCCTTGGACATACCCACGCCGTTGTCGGTGATGGTGAGGGTACGGGTGTCCTTATCCACCGCTAAGTGAATGCGGAACTCCTCCCGACTGACACCGGTGAGCGCTCCGCTGAGCGACTGGTAATAGAGCTTATCCAGCGCGTCACTGGCGTTGGAAATCAGCTCCCGCAGAAAAATCTCCTTATGGGTGTAAATCGAGTTAATCATCAGGTCCAGCAGACGCTTGGACTCCGCTTTGAACTGTTTTGTTGCCATAACGATACCTTCTTGTCGTCTATATTAGCACTCGAAACTTGTGAGTGCTAATATACTATACTCCAAATCTCGCAAAAGTGCAAGAGGGAAATGTAAATGATTTGTAAAATAATGATTTTTTTACTTTTCCGGCAGGAAATTCACAGCTTGTTATTGGTTTTTTTACAGATATGTGATATACTAGTTAGTAATTTGGTATATAAAGGAATAATTCACACACCATCCACCGTTTGCAAGGAGGTATTTTGATATGATCTGGCACAGCAACACCGCCACCGACGTGTTAAAGGAACTGAAGGTGGACCCCAAAGCCGGTCTTTCCTCCGCCGATGCCGCCGAGCGGTTGGCGGAGTACGGCGAAAATCGCCTGCAGGAGAAAAAGCCGCTGTCCTTTTTCCAGCGGTTTATGAATCAGCTCAAGGATACGATGGTAATCATTCTGATGATTGCCGCCGCCATCTCGCTGGTGCTTTGCTTTTACGAGCAATTCTTCGGCACCGGCGAGGGGGATTGGCTGGAGCCTATCGTCATCGTGGCTATCGTGCTGCTCAACGCCATATTGGGCGTGGTGCAGGAGCAAAAGGCAGAGGCGGCGCTGGCGGCGCTCAAGAACCTGTCCGCTCCTCATGCCCGTGTGCGCCGCGACGGCAAGCTGACCACCCTGCCCGCCTACGAGCTGGTGCCCGGCGACATCGTAGAGCTGGAGGCGGGAGACGTGGTGCCCGCCGACTGCCGCGTGCTGGAGGCATTCAGTCTCAAGAGCAACGAATCCGCCCTCACCGGCGAATCGCTGCCGGTGGAAAAAACCGCCGACGGCGTATTTGATAACATCACCCCTCTGGCAGACCGCACCAACATGCTGTATGCCAGCTGCGGCATCACCAATGGCACCGCTGTCGCGGCGGTGGTCGCCACAGGTATGCAATCGGAGATGGGACACATCGCCTCCATGCTGGAGGGAGAGGAAAACGGCGAGACCCCTCTGCAGCAAAAAATGGCACGCTTGGGTAAAACCTTAGGTCTGGTGGCGCTATCGGTATGCGTGGTGATTTTCATCGTAGGTTTGTGCCTGCGCATGAACCTGTTGGATATGTTTATGACCGCCGTATCGCTGGCGGTGGCCGCCATTCCCGAGGGTATGCCCGCCATCGTCACCATCGTGCTGGCGCTGGGCGTACAGCGTATGGTGAAAAAGAACGCGATTATCCGCCGCCTGCCCGCCGTGGAAACGCTGGGCAGCGCCTCAGTGATTTGTTCGGATAAAACAGGAACGCTGACCCAAAACCGCATGACGCTGCGCCGCGCCTTCGTGGGGCGGCAGATGGTGGAGCTGGACGGCATGGTACACACCCCCGGCCTGGAACAGCTTATCCGCTTAGCAGCGCTGTGCACCAACGCGGCTATCGTCACCGAAAACGGACAAGAAAAGCTCATCGGCGACCCCACAGAAACCGCTATCCTCGCCTATCTGCGGGTGATGGGTTACGATAAGGAGGAGCTGCTCACGGATATGCCTCGCATCGGGGAACTGCCCTTCGACTCGGAGCGTAAGTGTATGACCACCGTCCACATGGCAGACGGGCAAGCAGTGGTTATCGTCAAGGGTGCACCCGAAATGGTGCTGAGCAAGTGCATAAAGGGGCACATGGAGGAAGCGACAACGGCCAACACCACTATGGGTGGAAACGCTCTGCGCGTACTGGCGGTAGCCTATAAGATTCTGGATTCCGCCCCTGCGGTATACGCCCCCGAGGTACTGGAGTGCGACCTGACGCTGGCGGGTCTGGTGGGTATGATAGACCCGCCCCGTCCCGAGGTGAAGGAGGCAATCAAGAGTTGCGACTCCGCCGGTATCCGCACCGTGATGATTACCGGTGACAACGTGGTGACTGCCTCGGCGATTGCCCGCGAATTGGGCATTCTCCACGAAGGCGAGTGCGCCATCACGGGGCAGGAGCTGGAGGCTCTGTCCGAGGAGGAGCTGGACGAGAATATCCACCGCTATCGCGTGTACGCCCGCGTGACCCCCGCGGATAAAATCCGCATCGTCAAGGCGTGGCAGAAGCGGGGCGACGTGGTGGCAATGACCGGCGATGGCATCAACGATGCCCCCGCCCTGAAGGCCGCCGACATTGGTTGCGCGATGGGCATCACCGGCACCGACGTGGCGAAAGGTGCCGCCGACATCACCCTGATGGACGACAACTTCTCCACCATCGTCACCGCCGCCAAAGAGGGACGCGGCATCTACGACAACATTCGCAAGGCGGTCAGCTTCCTGCTGTCCTGCAACTTGGGCGAGATTCTCACGGTGTTTACCGCCATTCTGCTGTGGCGGCAGACCCCCCTGCTCCCCATTCAGCTGTTGTGGATTAATTTGGTTACCGACAGCCTGCCCGCCTTGGCGCTGGGCGTGGAGCCGCCGGAGGCGGACATTATGAACCGCAAGCCCCGCAGCCGTGCCGAGAGCCTGTTTTCCGGCGGTGTAGGCGTGGGCGCTGTGTGGCAGGGAGCCATGATTGGTGTTCTCACGCTCATCGCCTACTATTTCGGCTTTGTTTGGAACAGCGGCATGGCTAACACCATGGCATTTGCCACACTGGGACTCAGCCAGCTGGTACATGCGGTAAATATGCGTTCCTCCCACTCCCTGTTCCGCATCGGTATCCGCTCCAATCTCTCCATGGTGGGAGCTTTCTTCGGCTCCTTGGCGCTCTTGTTAGCGGTGCTGCTGATTCCCGGTGTACAGGACGTGTTCTCCTTGGTTCCCTTAACTCTGCCCGCGTGGGGCGTCGTGCTGGGGCTGGCAGTCATGCCCTTGGTGATTATGGAAGTGTATAAGCTGATTCGTTGGCTGTGTAATCGAAAGTAAGAAAGGACTGTGTGTATGTTTACCAGTCTAAAAAGCATGGGGCTGCGGGGTATCGACGGCTTCATGGTAGAGGTGGAGGCGGACCTGTCACAGGGTCTGCCCGGCTTCGACGTGGTAGGTCTGCCTGACGCGGCGGTGCGGGAATCCCGCGACCGCGTTCGCGCCGCGATGAAAAACGCGGGATTCACCTATCCCGTCAGCCGCATCACCGTAAACCTCGCCCCCGCAGACGTAAAAAAAGAAGGCTCCGTGTACGACCTGCCGCTGCTGCTGGCACTGCTGAAGGCCAGCGGACAGCTGCGGGCGGACCTGAAAGGCAAGGCTTTTATTGGAGAGCTGTCCCTGCAGGGGGATATCCGCTCTGTGCGAGGCGTGTTGCCCATGGTGATTGCTGCCCGTGACGCAGGTCTGCAAGAGGTGTACGTGCCCGCTGAGAACGGCAGTGAGGCGGCGGTGGTGGACGGCATTGCCGTCTATCCCGCAAAAAACATTGCGGAATTACTGCTTCACTTACAGGGACAGGAGCCGCTCTCCCCTGCCGAAACGCCCGTGTTCGCGCCGGAAAGTGCCTTGCCCTTCGCTGACTTTGCTGACGTGATGGGACAGGAGGCGGCACGACGGGCGATGGAAATTGCCGCCGCGGGCTCCCACAACATACTGCTTATCGGTCCGCCCGGCTCGGGCAAAAGCATGCTGGCGAAGCGTCTGCCCTCCATTCTGCCGGATATGACACGCGAGGAAGCGCTGGAATGCACCAAAATCCATTCCACCGCCGGCACCCTGCCCGGCGGTGTGGGACTGTTGTCTCAGCGCCCGTTCCGCTCCCCTCACCATAACATATCGCCCCAGGGCTTGGCCGGTGGCGGCATTACGCCCCGCCCCGGTGAGGTTTCCCTTGCCCACAACGGTGTTCTGTTTCTGGACGAATTGCCGGAATTTTCCCGCACCGCCATGGAGTGTCTGCGCCAGCCGCTGGAGGACGACCGCGTGACCATATCCCGCGTCAGCGCCTCCCTCTCCTACCCCTGCTCCATTATGCTGGTGGCGGCGATGAACCCCTGCCCCTGTGGCTACTATGGACACCCCACCCGCTCCTGCACCTGCTCTCAGCAGGCGGTGGGACGGTATCTCAGCAAGGTGTCGGGACCTCTCCTCGACCGCATCGACCTGCACATCGAGGTGCCGCCGGTGGAATATGACCAGCTGGCCAGCCGGCAAAAGGCAGAATCCTCCGCCGCCATACGGGAGCGAGTCAATGCCGCCCGCCGTCGACAGCAAAAGCGATTTGCGGGCACGAATATTCTCAGCAACGCCCGTATTCCCACCAGCAAGCTGAAGGAATTCTGCCCCCTCACCGACGGAGCTTCCACACTACTCAAAAACGCCTTTGAGCGCATGGGGCTTTCTGCCCGTGCCTACGACCGCCTGCTGAAGGTGGCACGCACCATTGCCGATCTGGACGACAGCGACGTGATTGATATCCCCCATATTGCCGAAGCGGTGCAATACCGCAGTCTGGACCGCAAATACTGGCAGGCGAGGCAAAACCTATGAGCGATAAACGGACGGAACTGCGTCGCCGCGCCATGGCGCTCCCCCTGGAGCCCGGCGTGTATATTATGAAAAACGCCGCGGGACAAATCATCTATATCGGCAAAGCTAAGAAACTGAAAAACCGTGTCAGCCAATATTTCGGTGACCAAAAGGGACACACCGAGAAGGTGCGACAGATGGTCAGCCACGTGGATCGGTTTGACTACATCGTGGTGGGGAGCGAATTTGAAGCTCTGGTGCTGGAATGCTCTCTCATCAAGCAGCACACCCCAAAATACAATATTTTGCTCAAAGACGACAAGGGATACCACTACATTCGTGTCTCCCCGCCGCCCTATTCCCGCCTGAGCGAGGCCAAGCAGACGGCGGAGGACGGCGCTCGGTATATCGGACCCTTTATGAGCAGTTATGCGGTCAAGCAGGCGGTGGACGAGGCGAATAAAATCTTCTCCCTCGCCACCTGTGGCCGTCCCCTTGCCTACGGCAAGAAGGGGAGCGACCGCCCCTGTCTCAACCACCACATCGGGCAATGCTGCGCCCCTTGTACGGGGCGGGTTGACCCTGCCGCCTATACAGAGCGAGTGGAAGAGGCGGTGGAATTTCTAACCCAAGGTAGTGCGCGCACCATGGCAACCCTGCAGGAGCGAATGGAGGAGGCCGCCGAACGGCTGGACTTTGAGCAAGCCGCCCGTCTGCGGGACCGCATCCGCGCTATCCGCCGCATGGGCGAAAAGCAAAAGGTGGTGCTCTCCCGCATCGAGGAACAGGACGTCATCGCTCTGGCGCAGGGCAGCGGACACAGCTGTTTTGAGGTATTCCGCTTTGTGGGCGGACAGCTCACCGACCGCGAGCATTTCCTGCTGGACGAGCAGGAGGATACCCCTGCCGCCCGACGGGAATTTCTGGAGCAATACTATTCCCTGCGGGACCGCATACCGCCACAGGTGACCATTGACGGGGCTGCCGAGGACGGCGACCTGCTGGAACAATGGCTCAGCCAAAAGGCGGGGCGGCGGGTGCGGCTGGTCAAGCCCCAGATAGGCGAGCAAGCTCATCTGGTGGAAATGTGCCGCAGCAATGCCGCCGAGCGCATTGCACAGCAGGTAGGTATGACCGGGCGGGAAACCGCCGCCCTGGAGGAACTGCGGCAGCTACTGGATCTGACTGTCACCCCCGCGTATATCGAGTGCTACGACATCTCCCACACCGCCGGAAGCGAACCCGTGGCGGCTATGGTGGTGTTTAAAAACGGTAAGCCACTGCGCACCGCCTATCGCAAATTCCGCATTAAGCAGGCACAGGGCGGCGACGATTATGCCGCCATGGCGGAGGTGCTCACCCGCCGTATGAAGGAGTATCTCGCCCACCAAGAGGAAGGCAATGGGTTTGGGCAAAAGCCCGACCTGATTCTGCTGGACGGCGGCAGCGGACAGGTAGCCGCGGTAGCACCGGTACTGGCTCGGTACGGGTTGGATATCCCCCTGTATGGTCTGGTCAAGGACGACCGCCACCGCACCCGCGCCATTGCGTTGGAGGGCGGCGAAATCGACATTCACCGCAAGCGGGCAGCTTTTACGCTGCTGTCCGCCATACAGGAGGAGGTGCACCGCAGCGCCATCGGCTATCACCGACAGCGGCGCAAGAAGGCAACCATCTCCACCACTCTGCTCAGCATTCCCGGCATCGGCGAGACCCGCGCTCGCGCGCTATTGCGGCAGTTCGGCTCTCTGAAGGGTGTGCAAAATGCCTCGGTGGAGGAACTACTGTTGGTCAAAGGCATGACCCGCCCCGCCGCAGAGGAGATCCGCCGTTATTTTGAACAAGAGGAGGAAGGAAACCCGTGAAAAAACGTCTTACCGGCGGTCAGGTGATCGCTATCGGCTTTTTTGCCATTATTCTGCTGGGCACCTTGCTCCTTTGCCTGCCCATCGCTACCAAAAGCGGCGAACCCGCCTCCTTCTTCGAGGCGCTGTTCACCGCCACCTCTGCCACCTGCGTAACAGGACTTGTTGTGCAGGATACCGCCCTGTACTGGTCCTATTTTGGACAAGCAGTCATCCTATTGCTCATCCAAGTGGGCGGTATGGGCTTCATCACCATCTCCACCCTTTTGCTGATGCTGTTACGAAAAAAAGTGGGTATTCGCAACCGAGAACAGATGGTGGAAAGCATCAGCACTGCCGACACAGGCAGCATTCTGCCGCTGACCAAAAAAATATTCGTCGGCACCGCCGCCGTGGAGCTTACAGGTGCCTGCCTGCTGGCGATTCGGTTCATTCCCCAATTTGGCGTAAAAGGCATCTGGTACAGCCTGTTTCATTCCGTATCCGCCTTTTGCAATGCCGGCTTCGACCTGATGGGACCCGTCAGCGGTCCCTACTCCTCCCTCACCGCCTACGCCGCCGACCCCTTGGTGGTATTGACGGTGGTAGGCCTCATCACCATCGGCGGTCTGGGCTACTGGGTTTGGGAGGACCTATGGCGCAACCGCTGGCACTGGCGAAAATGGCGGTTGCACACAAAATTGGTAGTGACGCTCTCCCTTGTGCTCACATTGGGCGGTGCACTTTTGTTCTGGTTTTTGGAAAGAGGAAATCGCCAAAATTTTCCGCCTGCGGAACAGGCGCTGCGGGCTCTGTTCGATGCGGTCACTCCCCGTACCGCCGGATTTAACACAAGCGACACTGCCGCCCTGACCGAGGGCAGCAAACTGCTTACGGTCGTATATATGTTCATCGGCGGCAGCTCCGGCTCCACAGCGGGCGGTATCAAAACCACCACCTTTTTGGTGCTGTTGCTGTTCACCGTAACAGAAATCACACGGCGGCGAGACACCTACGTATTTGGACGGCGGCTGGACAATGCCTATTTGCACAGAGCCGTTTCGGTGGCTACCACCAACCTGCTGTTGGCGTTGTTCGCTACACTAGTTATCGCCCACACGCTGCCCTCGGTTCTGCTGTCGGATATTTTTATCGAAACCTTCTCCGCCATCGGTACGGTAGGTATGAGCACCGGACTGACGCGGCAATTATCTGTGGGACCCCAAGCGGTGCTTATTTTCCTTATGTTCTGCGGTCGTGTGGGAAGTTTATCCTTCTCCACCGCCCTCTTGGAAAAGCGATCCCATCCCCCCGTTACCCATCCCACCGAGCAAATCATCGTCGGATAAGGAGAATGCTATTATGAAACAAAAAACTTTTCTCGTCATCGGTGCCGGCTCTTTCGGCAACCACCTGTGCCGCTGTCTGGTGCAACAGGGCGGTGAGGTCATGGTGGTTGACCGCTGTGCCGAAAAGGTAGAGGCGTTGCTCTCCACCGCCGCCAGCGGCAAAATTGGTGACTGCACCAACCCCGAGGTGCTCCGTTCTTTCGGTGTGGCGGATTTCGACGCCTGCTTCGTGTGCATCGGCGAAGATTTTCACAACAGCTTAGTTATCACTGACATGCTGAAAGAATTGGGCGCTAAATACGTATGCAGCGAGGCCACCCAAGACAGACAGGAGAAATTCCTCCTGCACAACGGCGCCGACCGTGTGATTTTCCCTGAAAAGGACATCGCCCACCGTCTGGCGGTGGGAATGTGCAACGATACGGTGTTTGATTATATCGCCCTGTCAGAGGAATACGGCGTGTACGAAATCTGCATACCCGACGCTTGGGTCGGAAAAACCCTGATGCAGCTCAATGTGCGTGCCAATTTTGGGCTGAACGTGCTGGCAGCACGGCAGGGAGAGGACAGCCATATCCAGCCTGTTCTCACACCCGACTACGTATGTTCCGCACACGAACACTTGCTTGTGATGGCAAATGCACAAGACATACACCGGCTCACCGAGTCAGGCGGACGCATCAAAGGAAAGAAAAAAGGATAAAGGCGGAATAGCAATGGACAACATCATTTTAATCGGAATGCCCTCCTGCGGCAAAAGCACACAGGGACGCTTGCTGTCCAAGGAATTGGGCTATGCTTTCTTAGACACCGACGACGTCATCGTCCGCCGCAACGGCTGTCCCCTGCGGGATATTCTGGACAACGAGGGCTTGAACGGCTTCAAATTGCGGGAGGAAGAGGCGATTTGCTCGGTGGACGTGGACCGCACGGTCATCGCCACCGGCGGCAGCGCCGTCTACTCCCCCAAGGCAATGGCCCACCTGAAAGCGGGCGGAAAAGTGGTATACCTCTGTCTGGCATACAAGGAGCTGGAGCGTCGCTTGGGGGACCTTCACGAGCGTGGCGTTGCCATCGCACCGGGCTCTACCCTACTGGACCTGTATAACGAGCGCACGCCCCTCTACGAAAAGTACGCAGACATCACCGTCACCGTATCCGACACCAACAGCGTACGGCAGACACTGAAAGAGATTTTGGCTCAGCTGTAAGCAAGGCGGCAAGTGTAATCATTTTTGTCGCCTTTACCCCCTTTCCTGCATATACTGGCAGGAAAGGGGGTTTTTCTATGGCTATCAAGATTTTCATCGACCAAGGGCACAATCCGCAAGGAGTCAACGGCGGTGCGGTAGGCTTTGGCTATCGGGAGCAGGACATCACCTATCAGGTGGGCATGTATCTGGCAGACCTGTTGCGGGCGGACGACCGCTTCGAGGTGCGCACCTCCCGCAACACGCCCGACGAGGTGCTGGGTACCAGCAACGCCACCAGTCTGGCAGCACGGGTGAATGCCGCCAACAGCTGGCCCGCTGACTATTTCATCAGCATTCATTGCAACGCCAACGTCAATCCAGCAATTAACGGCAGCGAGGTATACGTCTATCGGGAGGGCAGCGAAGCGGCCGCTCTGGCGCGGCAGGTGCTGGACGCTATGGTGGCACAGGTGGGTACCAAGGATAACGGAGTGCGGGTCAATTCGTCCCTGTACGTACTGCGCCGCACACGCATGCCCGCCATTCTGGTGGAGCTGGCCTATATCACCAACGCCGAGGACGTGGAAAAGCTGGTAAACGACCAATACGGCTTCGCCTACGGCATTTATCTGGGGATACTGCAGTATTTTGGTTTCTCTCTGCCGACGTAAGGGGTACTCTCCAAAACAATAAAAACCGCGGTTTGTGGCCTTTTTGGCATTGCAAATCGCGGTTTTTTCTGGTATAGTAGATGCAAAGGAAGTGTGAGATATGAGAGATATCGTAAGAATCGGTTACATCGGCTGCGGACGGCGGGGTATCGGTGTGCTAAAGGGTGCGCTGGTCAAGGATATGCCGGACACCGTCATCGCCGCCCTGTGCGACCTGCACGCCGACCGCATGGAGAAGGCGGCCGCCATTCTGGAAGAAAACGGGCGACCCCGCCCGATGATGACCACCGACTATCGGGAGATATTGGCAGACCCCACCATCGACGCGGTCATTATCATGACCGACTGGCTGTCCCATATGCAGCTCATCGAGGACTGCTTGGTAGCGGGCAAGCCCACCGGCGTAGAGGTCGGCTGTACCTACGATATTGCCGATTGCTTCCACCTCATTGACGTGTATGAGCGCACCGGCACCCCCCTCATGATGCTGGAAAACTGCTGCTACACCCGTCGGGAAATGGTGGCACTCCATATGGAGCGCCGTGGTCTGTTGGGCGAGGTGGTACACTGCGACGGCGGTTATCAGCACAACCTAATGGATTGCGAGCTGTTCTTAGATATCGACAATCCCGTGCGCCACTATCGCATCGAAAACTACACCACCCACAACTGCGACCAGTACCCCACCCACGCACTGGGACCCATTGCCAAGCTGCTGCGTATCAACCGCGGCAACCGCATGGTGCGGCTCAGCTCCTTCGCCTCCAAGAGCCGCGCACTGGCGGAGTATACCGCCGAGCGATTCCCCGCCGACAGCGAATTTAATCAGGTGGAGTACATTCAGGGGGATATCATCACCACCGTCATTACCTGCGCGGGCGGCGAGACCATTCGGCTGACGTTGGACACCACCCTCCCCCGTTCCCACTACAGCCGCGACTTTACCGTCCGCGGCACCAAGGGCATGCTCAGCGAGGAGCACAAGGTGGTATACCTCAAAGGAATGCCGGACAAGACCGGTGACAACGAAGCGGAGATGTTCGATAAGTACGACCACCCCCTGTACAAAAAACACGCCCATCTGGCGGATATGCCGGGACACAGTGGCGCCGACTGGCTGGTGTGTCGCGCCTTTATCGAGAGTGTAAAGGCGGGCACCAATACACCCATTGATGCCTACGACACCATCACCTGGATGGCAGTGGCCGCCCTGTCGGAGCAGTCGGTGCGGCGGAACGGTGCCCCCGTGGACTTTCCCGATTTCACCCGTGGCAAGTGGCAAAACCGCGAGCCAATCGTAGAAAGCATTTACTGTCTGGACGAAATTATTGAGTAACAGAAAAGCCTGCAACTTGCGTTGCAGGCTTTTTTCTTATCCTAATACTACATCCGTAATCAGCATCACGCAGAAACCGATAAGCAGCGCATAGGTGGCGCCCCGTTGACTGCCGTGGGCATGGGTTTCGGGAATCATCTCGTCACTGATGACGTACAGCATCGTACCGCCTGCGAAGGCCAGGGCAAAAGGCAGAATAGCCGATGCCACACTCACCGCAAAATAGCCCACCAGCGTACCGATAACCTCCACCAGACCGGTAGCCATCGCGCACACAAAGGTTTTCCGCGGAGATACACCTGCCGCCAGCATAGGCCCGATAATCACCATACCCTCCGGAATATTCTGCAGGGCAATCCCCCCCGCAATGGTGAGCGCCTGAGCCGTGTCCCCTGCCCCAAAGCCCACACCGGCGGCGATACCCTCCGGCAGGTTATGAATGGCGATGGCAGTGACGAACAACAGCACCTTGCTCAGGTTGGTGTGTTGATGGGGCTCCAAATCCGCGCCAACCATCTTATGCAGGTGCGGCACCAGTTTGTCAATCAAGTTAAGACACAGGGCACCGGCAAAAATGCCCGCTATGGTAATCACCAGCCCATATCGCCCACCATAATCCAGCGAAGGCAAAACCAGCCCCAGTACCGCCGCCGCCAGCATTACACCCGCCGCGAAGGACAGCACAATATCAGAGAATTTATGGGATATTTTCTTAAAGATAAAGCCAATCAGCGCACCGATAACGGTAGCGCCGCCCACGCCCAGCGCGGTCAGCAGAACCATTTTCATATAAACACCACCTTTGGTATCAGTATAACATAGTTATGCCAATCAAGCAACCCTGCAAAAACAGGAGATTTTGATAAAGGAGTGGTTCTGCCGCTAACCCCTCGCGCGCACAAAAAATCCGCATACCGCCGATGGCTGGACTATGTCATCGGGGACTTTGAACCCCGATTTTGACGAAAATAAGCCTCTTCTCCTATCCTATTCTGTTCTTTCGCCAAAATCTATACTATTTGCTGCGCAAATAGTAGGGCGGTTCCACATTAACCCCTCGCGCGCACAAAAAATCCGCATACCGCCGATGGCGGTGCTATGTCCGAGGGGACTTTGAACCCCGATTTTGACGAAAATAAGCCTCTTCTCCTATCCTGTTCTGTTCTTTCGCCAAAATCTATACTATTTGCTGCGCAAATAGTAGGGCGGTTCTTCGTTGACCCCTCGCTTGCGCAAAAATACGGGAGAGGGGACTTTGAACCCCGATTTTGACAGAGGACAGTTTCTACCCCTGTATTTATCTTTCATTCTGTCAAAATCTATACTATTTGCTACGCAAATAGTA
>JAFSGP010000027.1 GCA_017440755.1 Clostridia bacterium
GCAAAAAAAGACAGCCGCACGTGAGCGGCTGCCTGAAATGGTAATGCGGTGCCAAACTTCTGTGCCCCTTCCAGGGGCTAAGCCTGTAATTGCCCCTTCTAGGGGCTACTCAAACCACCAGTTTACTGGTGGTTATGATTTGTGGATTTATAATAACGTAAAGGTTTTGCGGTGACTTTCCAATACCCCCTCGCGGCGCAGCTTGCTGATTTCGGCGGACAATCCGCTGCGATCCACCTTGAGATAGTCCGCCAGTTCTTGGCGGTCGAGGGGAATGGAGAAGGTGCTGCTGTCTGCCTTTTGTGCCTGCAACTGCAGATAAGTCATCAGCTTGTCTCTGGTGGAGCGCTGGGAGGTAATCTGTATTTTTTGGTGCAAGGCAAGGTTCTTTTCCGCCAAATCTTTCATTAGGTTAAAGATGAGCTGCTGGTGAAAACCGCAACCGTTGGCGCAGGTGTGGAGTATATGCATACTGTCTATGAACATTACCTCACAGGGCTCGTCCGCAATTACTGTGACAGGGAGGGAGGCAACCTCCGCACAGGCGAACGCTTCCCCAAAAATGTCTGCCGGCTCCGCCTTGGACAGTATACTGCGATTTCCGTAATAATCCACGCGGGACAGCTGAGCACTGCCGGACAGCAGAATACCGATATATTTAGCAGGCCTGCCCTCTGCCAGAATGGTGTATTTTTTATCAAAAGCGGCTATCCTTGCGCCCAAGCAATCCAGCATGCGTAGCAAATCTTCCTCCGCAATGTGACGAAAAAGGGGGCATTTTCTCAAAACGGGCAAATATTTTTTCATATTATCCTCCATTTGTTGAAAATTCAACAGATATTCTAACCTTATTGTACTATACTAATAACAGAAAAGCAAGGAGGAATGGCTATGAAAATTGCCTTTTTTGATACCAAACCTTATGATAAACCCTCATTTGATCGTTACGGTGAGGCGGCAGGCATCACCTTCAAATATTTCGAAGCCAAGCTCAACGAGGATACGGTGGATTTGGCGCAGGGCTACGATGGCGTGTGCGCCTTCGTCAACGACACGGTGAACAGCACCGTTATCGACCGTCTGGCGCAGCTGGGAGTCAAAGTGTTGGCACTGCGGTGCGCCGGTTTTAATAACGTAGACGTGCGCCATGCTTACGGCAGGCTGCACGTTCTGCGGGTGCCCGCCTATTCCCCTTACGCGGTGGCAGAGCATACCATGGCGCTGCTTCTCACCTCCATTCGCCGTATTCACAAGGCGTATATCCGCTCTCGCGACTTTAATTTCAGCTTGGCAGGGCTCACCGGCTTTGATCTCCATGGTAAGACGGTGGGGGTCATCGGAACGGGGCGTATCGGGCGGGTGTTCATCGACATATGCCGTGGCTTTGGAATGAAGGTGCTGGCGTACGATAAATACCCTGCTGACGGGCTGGATAACGGCGACACGGTGCGATATGTGGGCTTGGACGAGCTGTTCCGCCACAGCGACATCATCTCGCTGCACTGCCCGCTCACCGAGGATACCTACCACATTATTGACGAGGCGGCGCTTGAAAAGTGCAAAAAAGGCGTGGTGCTGCTCAATACCTCCCGCGGAGCTCTGGTGGACGCGGAGGCGTTGCTTGGCGGCATTAAGTCTCGTCAGGTGGGCGCTGCCTGTCTGGACGTGTACGAGGAGGAGTCGGACTTGTTCTTCGAGGACAACTCCGGTCATATTCTGGAGGACGACACGCTGGCACGACTTATCTCGATGCCTAACGTTATCGTCACCTCTCACCAGGCCTTCCTTACCGAGGAGGCACTGGAGAATATCGCCGAAACCACGGTGCAGAACCTCAGCAGCTTTTTCAAAACGGGGGAGTGCCCTAATGAGCTGTGCTATCGGTGCGGCAAGACGGAGGATTGCCGCCATGGAAAATGCTTTTAAGGAGAAAAACTATGATTCGAAAGATAATTAAGATTGATACGGATAAATGCAACGGCTGTGGAGCCTGCGCGGCGGCGTGCCACGAGGGAGCCATCGAGATGATGGACGGCAAGGCGCGGCTCACCCGGGAGGACTACTGCGACGGGTTGGGGGACTGTTTGCCCGCTTGTCCGGTAGATGCGATTTCCTTCGAGGAGCGGGAGGCGCCCGCCTACGACGAGCAGGCGGTGCTCGCGAACAAGAAAAAGCAGGCAGCGGCGCCGCTACCCTGCGGCTGTCCCGGTACCGCCGCCAAAGCCATTCGGCGGGAGACTATACCCCAGCCGATGGCACGGCAGGTTGCCAGCCGGCTGACCCAGTGGCCATGTCAGATCAAGCTGGTACCGGTCAATGCCCCCTATTTTGACGAGGCCAATCTGCTGGTGGCGGCGGACTGTACCGCCTTCGCCTACGGGAATTTTCATCAGGATTTCATTCGCAACCACATTACCCTCATCGGTTGCCCCAAGCTGGACGAGGGTGACTACGCGGAGAAGCTGACACAGATTATCGCCACCAATAACATAAAAAGCGTCAAGGTGGTGCGTATGGAGGTGCCCTGCTGCGGCGGCATTGAGAACGCGGTCAAGCGGGCGCTGCAGGCCAGCGGCAAGTTCATTCCCTGGCAGGTAATCACACTCTCTACCGATGGAAAAATTCTGGAGTAAGTCGGCAAAATCGGTTGCAGATTGTTGGGAAATGTGATATGATAAAGAACGAGGTGATGGGAAATGGTTATCACAAGCGATATTAAATACATAGGGGTCAACGACCACGCCATTGACCTGTTTGAGGGGCAATACGTGGTGCCGAACGGCATGTCGTACAACTCCTACGTGATATTAGACGATAAGATAGCGGTGATGGATACGGTGGACGCCGCCTTCACCCACGAATGGTTGGATAATCTGCAAAATGCGTTAGGCGGACGCAGTCCGGACTATCTCATTGTGCAGCATATGGAGCCTGACCATTCCGCGAATATAACCAACTTCGCAAAGGCCTATCCCGCCGCGAAAATCGTGGCTTCGGCTAAGGCATTTACGATGATGAAGAACTTCTTCGGCACCGATTTTGCCGAGCGGCAGATGGTAGTGGGGGAGGGGGATACCCTCTCCCTCGGCAAGCATCAGCTTAGCTTCATCACCGCACCGATGGTACACTGGCCGGAGGTCCTCGTTACCTACGACAGCACCGACAAGGTGCTCTTCTCCGCTGACGGCTTCGGCAAGTTTGGCGCTCTGGACGTGGAGGAGGACTGGGCTTGCGAGGCACGGCGGTACTACATCGGCATTGTGGGGAAATACGGTGTTCAGGTGCAGAACCTACTGAAAAAAGCGGCGGATTTGGATATTCGCACCATCTGTCCGTTGCATGGACCGGTGCTTAGCGATAATCTGGCTTACTATATTAATCTGTACAACACCTGGTCCTCCTACCAGCCGGAGGAGGAGGGTGTGGTCATCGCCTACACGTCGGTGTACGGTAACACCAAAAAGGCGGTTATGCAGCTGGCAGAGAAGCTGCGCATGGGCGGTTGCCCCAAGGTTGTGGTTAACGACTTGGCGCGTTGCGATATGGCGGAGGCGGTAGAGGACGCCTTCCGATACAGCAAGCTGGTGCTGGCTACCACCACCTACAATGCGGATATTTTCCCCTTCATGCGGGAGTTTATCAATCACCTGACCGAGCGGGGCTACAGCAACCGTACGGTGGCATTCATCGAGAACGGCAGCTGGGCGCCGTTGGCGGCTAAGGTGATGCGTGGAATGCTGGAAACGAGCAAGAATCTTATTTATGCGGACACGACGGTGAAAATTCTGTCCGCTCTGAACGAGGAAAGCAGCGCTCAGCTGGAGGCGCTGGCGCAGGAATTGTGCCGTGAGTATCTGGCGCAGCAGGACGCCACCGCCAACAAGAACGACCTGACCGCCTTGTTTAAAATCGGCTATGGTCTATACGTGGTTACCTCCCATGATGGCAAAAAGGATAACGGGCTTATCGTCAACACGGTGACCCAAGTGACGAACACCCCCAACCGCATTGCGGTGACCATCAATAAAGACAATTATTCCCACCACGTTATCAAACAGACGGGGAAGATGAACGTCAACTGTCTGTCGGTGGACGCCCCCTTTAAGGTGTTTGAGGCCTTCGGCTTTGTCAGCGGCAGAAACGTGGATAAGTTTGCTAACTGCGAGCCGCTGCGGTCGGACAACGGACTGGTGTTCCTGCCCCGCTATATTAACGCATTTATGTCGCTGGCAGTGGAGCAGTACGTGGATTTGGACACCCACGGTATGTTCATCTGCTCGGTAACCGAGTCACGGGTGTTGTCGGATCGCGAAACGATGACCTACACCTATTATCAGGAGAATGTTAAGCCCAAACCCCAGACCGATGGCAAAAAGGGCTACGTATGCAAAATATGCGGCTACGTTTATGAGGGCGAAGAGCTGCCGGAGGATTTCATCTGCCCGCTCTGCAAGCACGGTGCCGCTGATTTTGAGGAAATAAAATAAAATTTAGGAGGCATATTAATTATGGACGCAAAAGTACACGCATTGCTGAACCAGCAGATCAATAAGGAGCTCTACTCGGCGTATCTGTATCTGGATTTTTCCAACTATTTCAAGGCGGCGGGTCTGGACGGCTTTGCTAATTGGTATATGATTCAGGCGCAGGAGGAGCGGGACCACGCGATGCTGTTCTACACCTATCTGCAGAATGAGAACGTGCCGGTAACTCTGGAGGCCATTGCTAAGCCGGATAAGGTGTTCAGCTGCCATATGGACGTGCTGCAGGCTGGTTTGGAGCACGAAAAGTACGTGACCTCGCTGATCAACGATATCTACGGCGCCGCCTACGACGTGCGGGATTTCCGCACCATGCAGTTCCTCGACTGGTTTGTTAAGGAGCAGGGCGAGGAGGAGACCAACGCTAACGACCTCATCTCCAAGATGGAGTTGTTCGGTGCGGACCCCAAGAGCCTGTATATGCTCAACCAGGAGCTGGCTGCTCGTGTATACAGCGCACCTTCTTTGGTGCTGTAATAATAATTAAATTACGGAGGGAATTCACTATGAAAAAGTACGTTTGTGACGTGTGTGGTTGGGAGTACGATGAGCAGGCCGGTAGCCCTGAGAACGGCATCGCTCCCGGCACCAAATTCGAGGATCTGCCGGAGGATTTTGTCTGCCCCCTGTGCGGTGTAGGCAAGGACCTCTTCAGCGAAGCGTAAGGAAAAGCAAAAAAGAGGATGGAACATCCATGGGTGTTCCGTCCTCTTTTTCTTATATTAATAAATAGGATTATAAAAACCACTTGCAATTCCGGTGTGTGTATGCTATGATATAAAATGGTAAAATTCCTGTTTGTATCCCAAAATATTTTTATAAAAGGAGAGAGGAAAATGACGACAGCAAAAAGATTGCTGGCAGCCACGTTGGCTGTATTATGTGTCATTCTGGCAATGCCCGTATCGGTATTTGCCAACTCTACCACTGCAACCGAGGAGTCCCACAGCTACACGGCTGTGACCACGGCTCCGACCTGCACGGTGGCGGGCTATACGGTATATACCTGCTCCGGCTGCGGGGACAGTTATACGGAAGCGGGGGAGGCAGCGACCGGCCACACGATGGCGCCGGCAACCTGTACCGAACCCAGCAAATGTACGAATGCGGGCTGTTCCTACACGGAAGGCACCACCATCGGGCACACCATCGTGTTCGATGAGGAAGTGCCGCCCTTCTGTGAGGACACCGGCCTGACTGCGGGCTCTCACTGCTCTGTGTGCGGCAAGGTTATTGTGGCGCAGGAGTGCGTAGAGGCGCTGGGTCATGACTTGGTATACGTGGACGCCAAGATTCCGACCTACACCGGCGTGGGCTGGGACGCCTACGAGGAGTGCGCTCGTTGCGCCTACACCACCTACGTGGAAATCCCGATGCTGGAGACCCCTACCATCACGGATTTCGAGACCTTTGTCTACAATATGGCGCTGTTGGAGGAGATGGCGGCCGCCTACACCGAAGAGGTGCCCGGCAAGGATCCTCTGGCGCTGATTATCAAGTATATTCGCACCGGTGTGGACCGCTACAACAGTGGTTCCTGGGGCATCATGGCCGGCTATGAGGACGCCGATTTTGCAGCGTACGTGGCTATGTTTGAGGACGCCTACAATGTAGAGGCGTCTATGATCGGCGAGCCCATGATTGCCGTCAGCAGCCTGAAGAATCTGGACATTATCGCTCTTCCCACCGGGGAGAAGGTGGACCTGGGTCATATGTTCGGCACGATGGATATCACCTATCACAACAAGAACAGCCAGAACCACGCAGACGTGGGAGGCTGGTCCGGTGACCTGGTGGACCTGCTGGAGTTTACGGATCACTACGGTGTGACCGGCACTCTGGAGGAGATGGTGGCGGAAATCACCGCGAACTATCTGGGTGTGACCCCGCCCGATCCCGGTGTGTCCGGCTTTAATGCCTACGATATCGCCGGTGACTTGGACGCTTTCTATCTTATGCAGACCTTGATGAACGTCGAGTATGAGCCCGGTATGCTGCTGGAGGTTTTCTTCGGCTATTTCAACGAGTTTTTGGACGCGGAGACCCGTGCGGATTATCTGCTGGAGAATCGTTTTGACGGTGTGACTCTGCGCTCTGCGGTGCGTGAGGCTGTGTATAACGCCTACACCGGTAACAAGATGATCACCACCTTGGAGGCCACCCGTGACTTCAAATCCTCCAATCTGGCGGATCTGCGCAAGGCGTGCTGCTATGCTTTTGCGGATTATCTGTGTAAACTGGCAGGCGACTATGTGGAGTCCATCGAGAACCCCTATATGACTCCCTTCAGCTCCGAGTCCTCTGTGCTGGCACCCGGTATCACCCAGGTGATCAAGCAGGCGACCACCGCCGACGGCAAGCAGATGGTGTATTATATCGCCACCGCGGACGTGACTCGTGACGACGTGCATATGTTTGCCAACTACAAGGATAACGATCCTACCTCTTGGGGTATGGCGACAGTCTTGGCGCAGGCGCAGTCCGCTCAGGATAAGTACGGCGATCCTGAGAGTGAGCATTACATAGAGAACTACAACGTTATTGTTTCCACCAACGGCGCCGGCTTTAACATGTCTACCGGTGAGCCGGCCGGTTTGCTGGTTATGGACGGTGTACAGTATCAGGACGTGGACTCCAGCGGCTTCTTTGGCATCCTGAAGGACGGTACTCCCGTTATCGGCTCTATGAAGGAGTACAATACCCTCTACAAGGGTCAGGTGGCAGAAGCTATTTCCGGCTTCGGTGATTTGATTAAAGATGGTAAGATTATAGCCGGCAACGGCACCCGTGCCAGCCGTACGGCGGTGGGTATTACCCGCACCGGTAAGGTGGTACTGATGGTGCTGGACGGCCGTCAGGAGCCGATTTCCTGCGGCGGTAGCATGGCGGAGATTGCGCAGATCATGTTGGATGCCGGCTGTGTACAGGCTATCAATCTGGATGGCGGCGGCTCCACCACCTATGTGGCCCGTGAGGAAGGTGCCGAGGATCTGGCGGTTATCAATAAGCCGTCCGACGGTACCTCCCGTTCTGTTTCCACCTCTTGGTTGATGGTTTCTACTGCTCCCAGCTCCACGGCGTTTGACCACGCGCTGCTGGATTCCGAGTACGATTACATGGTTGCCGGCACCAGCCAGCAGATCGTTGCTGACGGTGTCAGTGCCACCGGTAACGCGGCTGACCTGCCGGAGGGTACCACCTGGGCGGTATCCGATGCACGCTGGGGTACCATTACCGAGGACGGTGTGTTTACCGCGCTGCGTTCCTACGGCTCTGTGGATATTTACCTGATGCTGGGTGATGAGATTGTCGGCACCAAGACGATGAATTTCGCCGATCCCACCCGCGTATACTTTACCCGTCAAAATATGGACGCGGTGTATGGGCAGACCGTAGAGCTGCCCGTGGTGGCTCTGTATGGCAACAAGCCCATTCTGGTGAATCCCAGTGATCTGGTATTTGCTCTGAGTAACGAAAAGGCTGGTGTGATTGACGGTATTTCCTTCATCGGTAATGAGGCCTCCGGCGTCAAGATGGTGGATATTGCCGTTTCTCTGGCAGTGGATCCCACCACGGTAGGCGGCACCCTCACTGTTTCCCTGTATAACCAGGGCGAGGCTACCTTCGACTTTGATCAGGCCACCGGCGGCAACCGCCAGTTTGCTTGGTACCGTGAGGTCAGCAACGCGACTACCGACGGCAACAACATCTACGAGATTGTGGATGCCGGCGAGGATATGGTTACTTCCTACTCCTTCGCCATCGATATGACTCAGATTCCGATCCCGTCCCAGCTGAACGATTTGATTTATATGCTGCCCGGTGCCGGTGAGGCGGACGCTTCTGCCTGGACCTTCCTGCTGCAGCTGGCAGAGCGTGTTAGCGCTCTGTCCGAGGTTACTCCTGTTATCCAATTCTCTCCCGATGTGGACGTGGATTATTCCGAGATAACGGTAGTGAATGAGTATTTCAAGCTGAACGGCGTGGATTTTGATGAGGAGACCAACTCTCTCAAGCTGACCTTGAACTGGATCAAGCAGACCAAGCCTATTGATCCGGAACAGGCGGATCCGCTGTGCATTCTGAGCGGTCTTAAGATTACGCCTAAGGACGATGCTCAGTGGGATGCTAAGAACCGCCTGAACGTTGTCGCCAGCGGTGAGGTAGGCTACAAGATCTATCTGCGCGCCAGTGCGCTGTACTCTTTCTGCCAGAAGGAAGAGAATCAGAAACTCTACAACCTGTACCCCTTCACTAACCCGAACCTGCCTACCGAGCAGGGCGGTTACTTCAGCAGTGTGTATACTCGATTCGAGGATTCCTACACGCTGGTCAGCACCGTGAAAAACGGCTGGATCACGGAAGACGGCGGTTTTGCCTACTATGTGGACGGTGCTAAGCTGACGGGCATTAATAAGGTTGAGGGCTACTACTACGACTTTGGCGAGACCGGCATCAACGTAGGCCAGACCAAGTATACCGGTCTGTTCTTTGACGAGGCGGCTAATGCTTATCGTTATGCCAAGCTGGGCGAGATGGCTACCGGCTGGCAGATGATCGGCAAGGATTGGCATTACTTCGACCCTGCTACTGCTAATGCGGTGACGGGTACGTTCCAGTATACCGATGAGATTACCTACGAGATGGATGTCACGGGTAAGCTGGTTAAAGGTTTCTGGGCCAAGACCTTGTTTGGTACCCGTTACTACTATGGCCCTGACTATTATCGCAAGGGCTGGCAGACCATTGACGGTAAGGATTACTATTTTGAAAACACCTACCGTTTAGAGGGCGGTTATCAGATGCTCTTTGAGAACCCTCAGTCCGTTTGGTATTATTTCGGCGAGAACGGTGTGTGTGACAGAAACTATGTCATACCGGATGGGTTTTATACGGACCGCAATGGCTATGGCTATTCTAAGAATGGAAAGGGCTATTCCGGCACCACTGTGATCAACGACACCTATTATTACTTCAACTATAAGGGTTATGCACAGATCGGAGAATATGCCAGTCGTGTGTATGGTGAAGACTATAAGGCAGTAAATGGTATTTTTAATGGCGTTTACTACAAGAATGGTAGACCCTATATGGCCGGTTTGGTTGAAGTAGATGGCGATCTTTACTTCGCAGCTGGTGACGGTAAATTGGTAACCGGTAAGTATTATGTATGGCAGGGCAACGGTATTTTGCCAGAGGATACTTATACGTTCGGTGCCGACGGTAAGCTGCTAAACGGCATTGCAGAGCGGGACGGCAACTACTACTACTACAAGAACGGCAAGCCGCAGATGGCGGGTCTGGTCGAAGTAGATGGCGCGTTGTATTTTGCGAAGAATGCTGATGGTCTGTGCGTCACCGGCAAGTACTATGTATGGCAGGGCAATGGTATTTTGCCCGAGAGCAACTACGAGTTTGGTGCTGACGGCAAGATGCTGGATGGCATTGTGGAGAAAGACGGTCAGTACTACTACTACAAGGAAGGCAAGCCGCAGATGGCGGGTCTGGTCGAAGTAGATGGTTATTATTATTTCGCCAGAAACGCGGATGGTCTGTGCGTCACCGGCAAGTACTATGTATGGCAAGGGAATGGTATTCTCCCTGAGAGCAACTATGAATTTGGTGACGACGGCAAGATGTTGGACGGCATTGTAGAGAAGGACGGTCAGCACTACTATTATAAAGTTGGTAAGCCGCAGATGGCGGGTCTGGTTGAGGTAGATGGTGATTATTACTTTGCCAAAAACGCGGATGGTCTGTGTGTCACCGGCAAGTACTATGTATGGCAAGGGAATGGTATTCTCCCTGAGAGCAACTATGAATTTGGTGACGATGGCAAGATGCTGGACGGCATTGTAGAGAAGGATGGCCAGCACTACTATTATAAAGTTGGAAAGCCGCAGATGGCAGGTCTTGTTGAGGTGGATGGCGCTTATTACTTCGCCAAGGATGCTGACGGATTGTGCGTCACCGGCAAGTACTATGTATGGCAAGGGAATGGTATTCTCCCTGAGAGCAACTATGAATTTGGTGACGACGGCAAGATGCTGGATGGCATTGTGGAGCGCGACGGCAACTACTATTATTACGATACCGGTAAGCCTCAGATGGCCGGTTTGGTTGAGGTGGACGGCGCTTATTACTTTGCTTATAATGCGGACGGTATGGTTATTACCGATTGTGATTACTATGTTTGGAAGAGCGAGAGTGGCGAGTTCCTCAATTCTACCCGTAGCTTTGGTGCTGACGGTAAGATGCTTGACGGTTTTATAACGCAGAATGGCAAACTGTATTATTATGAAAAAGGGATTGCTCCCAAGGTTGGCCTTATGGAGGTTGATGGTTATTACTATTTCGTAAAATCGGATGCTTCTGTTGTTACCAGCCAGACATATTATGTGTGGGAGGGCAATGGCCATACCATTCGAATGAACTATACATTCGATGAATATGGTAGAGTCATAGGTTGATCAATGAAAGCCAACCCGGCATTTTTGCCGGGTTGGTGCCCATTTGTGACAAAATTCGCATAAATGGTGCATGTTTGTATTTGCATATGTTTTCGCCTGTAGGTAATGGAAGAACAGAGAAAGGGGGATAGGTATGAGGGACACCAAAAAAATTAAGTACAATCTGCTTTTTGGGATAATAGGGCAGGTGGTCACCTTAGTTCTAGGAATAGTTATCCCCAGACTTGTCTTAACCAGCTACGGTTCTGAAGTGAATGGGCTTCTTGCCTCAATCACCAATATCTATGCATACATTGCTATTGTAGAGGCTGGTGTGGCAGCAGCTTCCTGTCAAGCACTGTACAAGGCGATAGCAGATAGAAATCGTGATGATATTAACGGAATAATGTCGGCAACGAATAGGTACTATCACAAAACAGGTATAGTATATTTGCTGTGTATTATCGTTTTTGCGATTGTTTACCCAATCATCGTTGACTCGAGCATGCCGTATCCAATGATCGTACTGATCATACTGTTTAACGGTATAGGAAACGTTATAAATTATTTTTTTCACGGGAAGTACCTTATTTTACTAAAAGCGGATGGCAAGAATTATGTCCGAATCGGTGTGGACATCTTCACAACCACATTTAAGCAACTTTCAAAAATCCTTTTTATGTATCTTGGTTTCGATGTGGTATTAGTACAATTTGTGGCTATGCTGGTAAGCTTTGCGCAGATGGTCTATATTACAGTCTACATAAAAAAGAAATACAACTGGTTAAACCTTAAAGCGACACCAAACTATAAGTCTATTTCCCAAACCAAGAATGTCGTTATACATCAAATCAATTATTTGGTTGTTTCTAATACAGATGTGGTTATTCTTACCGCATTCAGCAACTTGATGATTGTCAGTGTATATTCTCTTTATATACTTCTTTTTAATATGGTGGATAAGATCCTCCACGTTGTGAAGGATGCATTGGAATTTAAGGTTGCAAATTGTTTTTACACAAACAGGGAAAGCTTTGCAAATCTATTTCGCGCATATGAAGTTTACTATATAAGTTTTTCCTTTGCGCTGTATTCCGTGGTAAAGTTTTTTATTTTACCCTTTTTATCCGTATACACAGCTGACGTTGTAGATATCAATTATATTGTTGAATACTTGCCGCTGGCATTTGTTTTAGTTAAGCTCTTTACAACTGCAAAATACCCTTATGATGCAATGATACATATTGCAGGATGCTTTAAGCAGACACAGAATTCTGCAATTATTGAATCGGTTATAAACATTGTTGTTTCTTTGGGATTGGTCCATCGCTTTGGTATCGCAGGTGTTTTGATCGGTACTATTGTCGCGGCATGTTATCGGATGTTGTACTTGTCGATTTATGTGCATCGCCATAATCTGATCCCATATAAATTAAGTAGTTCGTTTAAGTCTCTTGCGCTGAATTTTGTCATATTTTTTGCTATAGATATGGTAAGCGGTTTTCTTAAACTGCGTTTAACATCCTATGTCGCTATATTTATTGCTTGTATACCATATGCTTTAGCGGTGTTTTTCATTTACTTTTCTGTTAATTCTTTATTTGAGATTAAGTCGTTTAAATATTTGTTTAGCAAACTTAGACAAATCGTATTAAAGCATAGGAACTAATGTAAGCGATACACATATTTGCTAATACTGAGGGGGAACATGTGGTGGCCGATCTGATAAGTGTTATTGTGCCTGTATATAAAGTAGAGCCATATTTGGATGAGTGTATCAAGAGCATTAGCAATCAGACACATAGAAATCTGGAGATTATACTGGTGGATGATGGTAGTCCCGATAGGTGCCCTCAAATATGTGATGATTGGGCGAAGAAAGATCCCAGAGTGCGTGTTATACACCAAAAAAACAGTGGCTCCTCTGCAGCAAGAAATGCCGGGTTAGATATCGCCGTGGGGGATTATATCGGTTTCGTTGATAGCGATGATTATATTGATCCGGATATGTATCGACAGCTATTATGTGCACTAAAAGACACAACAGTAGAAGCTTGTTGTTGTTCCTTTTTTCGTGTTTTTGATAATGGACGAGTTCTCGCTGACAAATATGCTTTTAAAACCGATCGAATTATGAATGTTCAGCAAGCTATAGATGCAAGTTTTTATAAAAGAATAAGCAATGCCGTATGGGGCAAGTTATATAGACGCACGGTGTTTGAGGCGGTACGGTTCCCTGTAGGTGAGACGAATGAAGATTATCCTGTGATGGTGCCTACCATTATCAAAGCAAAGGGTATGGCCTTGATAAATAAGGCGTTATATTATTACCGCAAAAGAGATGGTAGCGTTACTTCGCTTGGGCATACAGCTCCTACAGGTGCCCAATATTTATACAATAATTTACTGTTGATTGGGGAGCAAATAGCGCAAAATGGAATTGGGTGTAAGAAAAGTTATGCGTTTTTTGTAGCACGCAACGCCTTCGATATGGCTTTGATTATGGAAAAGCATAAAGAAAAACTGGATGCCAATTTTCAGATATTGCTTAATCAATACAGAACAATGTTGAGGAAGACTTTTTGTCAGTACATATTTTCGAAATTCAGTTCTCTAAAAGATAAGATTCTATGCTTAATGATTATAACTAAAACGCTCAGATTGATATATAGGATTTTAAACAAGAAGAGTTAGAGTTGTGCTTGGCTTTTTCATAAAGCCTCTGCGGGAAAGCAACCGCTTGCTTTTGGTGGGGATTCGACCTCGTTTTGTCATAAATGAGGTAAAACAGTTGCTTCTGTCTATGCAGAAAAAGTTGTGATGGGAGAATGTGATTTTGAATAAGAAATGGCTGTGTATCAGCTTAGTAATTTTGCTGTTTCTAACTGCATTTATATTGTATAATGCAGGGCAGAGCAGCGAGTCCTCTCATGAGGATACGGTGTTTGTTGAGGATGTTCTGCTGCAAGGCGCACAAATTGTGCCGCCTCATCTGCGGCACTATACGGTGCGCAAAGCGGCGCATTTGTTTGAATATGCCCTGTTGGGTGCCATGGCGGTTTGCGTGCTGAACCAACTGAAAAAGCGTTGGGGAGCCGCGGTTTATGGCTTTGGGCTGTTTTACGTGTTGGCGGTGGGGGTGCTGGACGAGTACGTGCAGTCCTTCACCAACCGTTCCAGCTTGTTATCCGACGTGTTGCTGGATTTTTGCGGTGCGTTAATCGGCATGGCGATCGCCATGGGCGTGTTGGCGCTGGTCGGCACATGGCTTGAACGCGTAAGAACAAGGAATATGCAAAAAGCGGAGGGGTAATCCAGTGAGCGAAAAAGATTTGGTGTTAACCGAAGAGACAAAGGCAGAGACGACTGAGGTGGTTGTGGTGCGTAATGAGAAAAGTGAGCACACCCACCATCATCACAGCCATCATCACAGCCATCACGGTCATCATCACAGCCGCCGTCATCATAAGCATTCGAATAAACGGCACAAAGAGAACAAGTTGACCTCTTTTGTGCGGCATAACAAGAAAAAGGTTATATATTGCGGGATTGCAATCGTATTTGTTGTTGTGCTGTTGCTGTTCTCGCTGGATATGGACGATTATTTGCACAAAGGGGGCGGAGGCACCCCCGCAGGCTCGCAGGGAAGCAGTCAGAACACTACCGAAGCCTCCTTACAGCTGGAGGTACCCTTCTTCAGCAGTCAGGTTTCCTTGGTAAACCCTGCCGTAACCGCTTACATGAATGTAGACGTGTCCATTCCCGCCAATGAGATATTTAAGAAATATCGTGGCGAGGAGGGGACAATTCGCTTGGATTTGGGCGTGCCGGTCACCTTGTCCTACAAGGTTCTGGGCATGCCGAACGGCTGCACTGTGAAGAAGGCGGTTGTCTACGTGAGCGAAAACGCGGATTTTACCGCCGCCAAGAGCTATACGCTGAAGAATACCGACACGTCGGTAAAAATCCCCCACTTGAAAGTAGCTACTTGCTATTACTATCGTTTTGACGTCACCATGTCCAACAAGGCGGTGACCTCTGTGTCCGGCAGCTTTGAGACGGCGGTTTCGCCTCGTATTTTGTCGGTAGACGGCATTGCCAACGTGCGTGACGTGGGCGGTTGGATGACCGCCTCCGGTCAGCGGGTGAAGCAGGGGCTTTTGTATCGTGGCACCGAGCTGGACGGCGCCGTAATGGCAAACTATACCATCACGGAAAAGGGAATAAATACGTTGTTGGCGGAGTTCGGCGTGCGTACAGATATGGACCTGCGCGCCAAAACGGACAACAAGACCGGCGTAGATGCCTTGGGTGTGGGTGTGGAGCATATCTACTATGCCGCCCCCATGTACACTGCCGCATTTGACAAGGGCGGGCAGGACGCTCTGCGGGCGGTTTTTTCCGACTTGGCAAATCCGGCGAAATATCCCGTCTATCTCCATTGCACCCACGGCTTGGACCGTACGGGCACGGCGGTGTATATCTTGCAGGCGCTGTTGGGCGTCTCCGAAGAGGATTTGATGCGGGAGTATCAGCTGTCCTCCCTCCATCATGGAGACCTGTGGGGTTTGGAGCAAATGAAGGAGTTTATTGCCGCATTCGATAGTCTAGATGGCGCTACCACACAGGATAAAGCGGAGACCTATTTGCTTTCTGCGGGTGTTACGCAGGAGGAGATAAACAGCATTCGCCGCATTTTCTTGGGAGAATAACGAGCAAAAGAAAAGACGGTGCCGACCGTCTTTTCTTTTACGATAGAGGTGCTTGATATGGAAAAACAACAGAAACGACTGCGGGCGGAGTGTGTCGCCTGCTTGCTTAAAAAATACATGGACAAGGTGCCGGCGGACACCGCGGCGGACACGGCCCTTGCGTATACGCAGCAGCTATGCGGCCTTATGGCGGAGGCATCTCCCTATTTATCGGCACCGGAGGTGGTGGAGCAAATCACCGCCTTGCGCCGCTCTTTGTTTGGCGGTGTGGAGGACTTCGGCGAAGCCAAGGTGTTTTTTAACCGCCTGATTTGTGACCTGGAGCCGCAGCTGACGGAGCGGATTCGGCAGGCGGCTGACCCGTTCCTGTTGGCGCTGCGGTTGGCTATGCTGGGGAACTATATTGACTTTGCCGCCATGGATACGGTGGACGAAAAGCGGCTTCTGGAGATGCTGGAGGAGGCGGACAGCCTATCCGCTGACCTGTCGGAGGCGGAGACGCTGCGGCAGGAGCTGGACAAAGCGCGTCGACTGGTGTATCTTACCGATAATTGCGGCGAAATCGGGCTGGATAAGCTGTTCATTCTCACGCTACAACAGCTGTTTCCCTCGTTGCAGATTGATGCCATCGTTCGGGGCGCACCGGTGCTGAACGATGCGACCATGGCGGACGCGCGGCAGGTGGGATTGGACCGTGTGGTGCGGGTTATCGACAACGGCACCGCGGTAGCAGGCACCAGCCTTGCCCGCATTTCTCCCGAGGCACGCCGCTTGGTGGAGGAGGCAGACGTGATTATTTCCAAGGGACAGGGCAACTTTGAGACTCTGCTGTATTGCGGCAAAAACGTGTATTATCTGTTTTTGTGCAAATGCCGTTTGTTTGCGGACCGTTTGGGGGTGCCGCTGTTTACCGGTATGTTGCTCAATGACCGACGGATAGGGGAGCAAAAATAATGAATTCCCTCTTCCCATTCGGCAGATAATATGGTAAAATAATTCTGTATACAAGGTTTACAGGAGGTTATGGCTATGGCGAAACAAGCATATACTGTACCGCTGTCATCGGTTATGGAAGAGGTGGGTCTGGAGAGCGTTTACATGCCCTGCCCGCCGGGGGAACGCATTGTCAGCTCCAGCGACGTAAACCGTCCCGGCTTGGCGCTGAGCGGCTATCTGGACTATTTTGACAGCGACCGCATACAGATACTGGGTAAAAACGAGCACGGATTCTTGGAGAATCTGCCCTCCGATTTGCGGAGATCCCATCTGGACGAGTTGGTATCTACCAATCCGCCCGCCATCATTGTTACCCGCAATCTGCCTATCCCTGCAGAATTGCAGGAGGCCTGTGAAAAGTATCAGGTGCCGCTGCTGCAAAGTAAGGATTCTACCTCTGCGCTGATGGCGGCGCTGATTTCCTTCCTCAACGTGCAGCTGGCACCGCGTATCACCCGCCACGGCGTGTTGGTGGAGGTGTACGGTGAAGGTGTTCTGCTGTTGGGCGACAGCGGCATTGGTAAGAGCGAGACCGCGGTGGAGCTGCTTAAGCGGGGTCACCGCCTTATTGCGGACGATGCGGTGGAGATTCGCCGTGTGTCCGCCAAGACGCTGGTGGGTTCGTCTCCCGCCAATATCCGCCACTTTATTGAGCTGCGCGGCATCGGCATTGTGAACGTGCGCCGTATTTTCGGTATCGGTGCGGTAAAGAACACCGAGAAAATCGATATGACCATTCAGATGGAGCCTTGGAACAACGAAAAGGTGTACGACCGTATGGGTCTGGAGAGCGAGACGATGGATATTCTCGGCATTGAGATACCCACCATCACCATTCCCGTCAAGCCCGGTCGAAATCTGGCTATGATTATTGAGGTGGCGGCGATTTCCAACCGCCAGAAGAAGATGGGTTACAATGCGGCACAGGAATTGCTGCACAAATTGGGTATGGCGGAGGAAACGGGTCTGCCCGGCGATGCGGTTGCCCAATGGGAAAAATTCTAAGCTGATTTTGTGAGTTTGAGTGAGGGTCATTACATGGATTTTTCACACGTAACAGAAGTCGCCCGTGCATGCGGCTGTACCGTCACGGCGCAAGCACCTATGGCGGCCGCCACCACCTTTCGTGTGGGCGGTCCTGCCGACCTGCTGGTGGATATTCCCACCCCGCAGGCGTTGGCAGCGGTGATTGTCGCCTGTGGGCAGGCAGCGATTCCTTGGATGATGCTGGGCAACGGTTCCAACCTGCTGGTGGGGGATAAGGGTATCCGCGGGGCGGTACTGCGGCTGGACGGCCGCGGGGTAGCCCCCACCCTGTTGGAGAATGGGAAAATATACGCTCCCGCAGGCATGTCGCTGCAGCGGCTGTGTCTGTTTGCTCGGGATAACGGGCTGACGGGGCTGGAGTTTGCCTATGGTATCCCCGGTACGGTGGGCGGTGCCGCGTATATGAACGCAGGCGCTTACGACGGCTGTATGGGGGACGTATTGCTGTCCGCGGATTGCGTGACGGCGACGGGGGAGACGTGTACGCTGCCCGCCGCGGAGATGGCGATGTCCTATCGCCACACCGCCCTGATGGAAAAGGCATGCATCGTCACCGGTGTGCTGTTGCAGCTGCAGGCGGGGGATAAAGAGCACATCACCGCCCGTATGAAGGAATTGATGGGGCGCCGTCAGGATAAGCAGCCGCTGGAATATCCCAGCGCCGGTAGTTTCTTCAAGCGTCCCGAGGGCTATTTTGCAGGCGCTCTCATCGAGCAGGCGGGGCTGAAAGGCTATACCGTCGGCGGCGCCCAGGTGAGCGAAAAGCACGCGGGCTTTGTCATCAATCGGGGCGGAGCAACCGCCGCGGACATATGCCGGCTGTGCCGGGACGTACAGGATACGATATGGGAGCGCAACGGCGTTCGTTTGGAGCCCGAAGTGCGTTTCGTAGGTGAGTTTTAATAGGGATGAATAAAAAGGAGGGGCAGCCTTGTCCTTTTCTTCGGAAGCGAAAAAAGAAATAGCCGCCGCTCTGCCGGACAAGCTGTGCTGTCGAGGGGCGCAGTTATACGGTATGCTGGAATGCGGGCACGCCTTTGGGCGGGAGGAAATCTCTCTGCAAACCGAATGGGAAGCGGTGGCAGACGTGTATGCGCTGTTGTTATCCCGTTTATGCGGGGTTCCCGCTCCGCAGCGGGATACGGTGAAACGACGCACCCTGCTGCAGCAGTGTCAGGTGGCAGAGAATGCCCACCGTCTGGCGGTGCTGGAGCGGTTCGGACATACCGGCTTGGAGGTTTCTCTGCGGCTTAATCGTGCCAATTTGGACTGCGATGCCTGTGCTCGTGCCTATTTGCGGGGCGCCTTTTTGGTGTGCGGCGCGGTGACCGACCCGGAGCACGACTATCATCTGGAATTCAGCGTGCCGCATTATAACCTCAGCCGCGACCTGTTGGCGCTGCTGCGGGAGGTGGGCTTCCCCGCCAAGGCAGTAACACGTAGCGGCTCTTACATTGTGTACATCAAGGAGAGCGAACGCATTGAGGACTGCCTGACCTATTTGGGGGCGCAGAAAGCGGCGCTGGAGATGATGGGTATCAAGATGATTAAGAGCATTCGCAACGAGACCAACCGCCGCACCAATTGTGAGAATGCGAATATTGACAAGACGGTGCAGGCCTCTGCCACGCAGGTGGAGGCGGTGCGCCGCATTGAGGAGAACGGCGGCCTAGCCTCCCTGCCGGAGGAGCTGCAGGCGGTAGCCCGTCTGCGACTGGAGAATCCGGATATGTCTCTGCGGGATTTGGGAGCGGCGTTGGAGCCGCCGCTCAGCCGCAGCGGTGTCAACCACCGTCTGCAGCGGCTGATAGCCATTGCGGAAAAACTGTAATTTTGAAAAAGGAGGTGCCGTCGATGGATTTTGTACACCTGCATGTGCATACGGAATATAGCCTGTTGGACGGCGCCTGCCGTATCCCGAAGTTGATTGCCCGCGCCAAAGAGTTGGGGCAGACCGCTCTGGCGATTACCGACCACGGCGCGATGTACGGCGCGATTGACTTTTATAAAGAGGCGAAAAAGCAGGGGATAAAGCCGATTATCGGCTGCGAGGTTTACGTGGCCGCCCGCACCCTGCAGGATAAGGTCCACGGACCCGATTCCACCTACCATCATCTGGTGCTGCTGTGCGAGAATGAGGTGGGATATCAAAATTTGCTGAAACTGGTGTCCACCGCTTGGGTGGACGGCTTTTACATCAAGCCTCGCGTGGATCATGCGCTATTGGAGCGGTACCACGAGGGGCTTATTGCCCTTTCCGCCTGTCTGGCAGGGGAGATTCCCCACGCGATTGCCCGTTCGGATTACGGGCAGGCGTTGGAATTGACCCGTTGGTATGCCTCGGTGTTTGGAGAGGGCAATTTTTATTTAGAATTGCAGGATCACGGTATGGCGGAGCAAAAAGAGGTCAATGCTGCACTGCTCCGCTTGTCCGCCGATACGGGTGTGCCGCTGGTGTGCACCAACGACGTGCATTATATCCGCCGCGAGGACGCGCGAATGCAGCGGGTGCTGTGCTGTATTCAGACCGCTACTACCTTGCAGGAGCCCAGTCCCCTTGCCTTTGAGACGGAGGAGTTTTACCTCAAATCTGCCAAGGAGATGGAACAGCTGTTTTCGGCGGTGCCGCAGGCATTGGCGAATACCGTGGCTATCGCGGAGCGTTGCAACGTGGAGATTACCTTCGGACAGCTGAAGCTGCCCGCCTTTGATGCCCCGAACGGGGACA
>JAFSGP010000004.1 GCA_017440755.1 Clostridia bacterium
CTCCTCCTTTTCCTTAATACTAACGGTCGATTACCAACGGAAGTGAGCGAACGCCTTGTTGGCCTCAGCCATCTTGTGGGTGTCGTCGCACTTCTTAGCGGCACCGCCGTTACCGTTCAGGGCATCCAGAATCTCGGCTGCCAGGCGCTCCTTCATGGTGCGCTCGGAACGGTTGCGGGAATAGGTGGTCAACCAGCGCAGACCCAGGGTCTGACGGCGGTCAGCGCGCACCTCGATGGGCACCTGATAGGTGGCACCACCGACGCGGCGAGCCTTAACCTCCAGCACGGGCATAATGTTCTCCATAGCCTTTTCGAACACGCCCAGGGGCTCCTCGCCGGTCTTCTCATTGATGATGCTGAAAGCATCGTAGACGATCTTCTGGGCAACACCCTTCTTACCGTCCAGCATAATGTTGTTGATGAGCTTGGTCACCAACTTGGAATTGTAAAGCGGGTCGGGCAAAACATCGCGTTTTGCGGTAGAACCTCTTCTCGGCACTTTACTTCCCTCCTTCATATTTATGATATCATAGGTACTCGAAAGTGACATACTTCCGTTGGCCAATAGAGAAGCAGCTCATACCCGCGCGAGACGCCCGAATATATATAAACTGCCGCTACTATGTAGCCGCTGAGTGGATGTCAATTACTTCTTGGCCGCACCGGCCTTGGGACGCTTGGCACCGTACTTGGAACGGGCCTGCATACGATTGGCAACACCCTGGGTATCCAGAGTACCGCGCACGATGTGGTAACGCACACCGGGAAGGTCCTTAACACGACCACCACGGATCAGCACAACGCTGTGCTCCTGCAGGTTGTGGCCCTCGCCGGGAATGTAGGAAGTAACCTCGATTCCATTGGACAGACGGACACGGGCAACCTTACGCAGAGCGGAGTTAGGCTTCTTAGGGGTAGAAGTCTTAACAGCCGTGCAGACGCCACGCTTCTGGGGAGAGTTCTGGTCGATAGCCACGCGCTTCTTAGAGTTCCAACCCTTCAGCAGAGCGGGAGCCTTCGCCTTCTTCTCCAGGTCCTGACGACCCTTGCGTACCAACTGGTTAAAAGTAGGCATAGTTTCACCTCCGATATAAAATTTATTTTAGGAGAGCGGTGCTCTCTTAAAACCATATATAATAGGGGCTTTTGTGTCCCTCGCAGATAGCCGCACTTGGACAGCATACCACGGTTACCTATTGTATCATAGTGTGTGTGAGTTTGTCAAGAGGTATTCTGCGATATTTTTAAAGGGATATCTTAAATTTAGCGAGGGAATTTTCCTGCTCGCAAAGGCACCCTGAAAATGTAGGGACAGGGCTCGCCCTGTCCGCTTTTGATTTATGTAAACCTTTTTCGGGAGGGGCAAGCCCCTCCCCTACGAGAGGATTGAGGTTTGTGCATTCCACCGTATCCCTCCACCATCGCAAGCGATGGTCCCCCTCCCTTTAGACAAGGGAGGCATCGTAGGGGACGGCGCCTTCGACGTCCCATCCTCATTGTGCACGCCCACAACAAATCCTGTCGTAGGGGACGGGTTTCCCGTCCCGTTTTCGTAGGGGCGATTCACGAATCGCCCGCGGACAGTCCGGAGGCCTGTCCCTACAAATGTCATTCGTACTCTGTGCAAACCTAAATCGTAGGGGACGACGCCCACATCGTCCCGCTTCACAAACGGCGGGGGCACCTTTGCGAGGCCGCACCCCTCTGTCGGCTTCGCCGACATCTCCCCTTCCCCGAAGGGGAGTCTTCCCCTCCCCTATGTTTTTCGTCGGTCAACGCAAAAAACGCCGAGGGGAAATCCCTCGGCGTTTTTTATACAGAACTTATTCCTCAATCAGCTCGGGCTCAGCCTCGTCGCTGTCGTTCTGCGCCAGCAACTCGTCCAGCACGCTGAATGCGTTCTTCGGTGCCCGATTGTCCTTCACGCGGACGTCGTTGTACACCTGCATACCGGTACCGGCAGGAATCAGCTTACCGATGATGACGTTCTCCTTCAGACCCAGCAGCGGATCCACCTTGCCCTTGATAGCGGCATCGGTGAGCACGCGGGTGGTCTCCTGGAAGGAGGCGGCGGACAGGAAGCTGTCGGTGGCCAAAGACGCCTTGGTGATACCCAACAGAATGGGAGTCACGGTGGCGGTACGCAGCGGCTCACCGTCCGCGCCGGTCTCGCCGGCGGCAATGCGGGCAGCCACGGCCTTGTTCTCCGCCAGCAGCTCGGACTTGTCGATGACCGCGTCGTTAATCAGGTTGGTGTCGCCGGAATCGTCCACGCGCACCTTGCGCATCATCTGACGCACGATAACCTCGATGTGCTTATCGTTGATGTCAACACCCTGCGTACGGTAGGTGACCTGGACTTCCTTAATCAGGTAATCCTGCACCGCGGACTCGCCGCAAACCTCCAGCACGTCGTGGGGGCTCATAGAACCCTCAGTGATGCACTCGCCCTTCTGTACCACGTAGCCGTCCTCAATGCAGGGACGCACACGGGAACCGTAGGTGATAACGTAGCTACGCTCCTCGGAGCCGTCCTCAGCGGTGACGATGACCAGATTCTTCTTCTTCTCCTCGCGGCGGACCACACCGGTGATCTCGCTGATGATAGCCAGATGCTTGGGCTTACGACCCTCGAACAGCTCCTCAACACGAGGCAGACCCTGGGTGATATCCTCACCACCGGCAACACCGCCGGTGTGGAAGGTACGCATGGTCAGCTGGGTACCGGGCTCACCGATGGACTGGGCGGCGATGATACCGACCGCCTCACCCACGGTCACCAGCTCGGTGGTGGCCAGGTTGGCGCCGTAGCAGCAAGCGCAGACACCCTTCTCAGCGTCACAGGTCAGCACGGAACGAATCTTGACGCGCACCTTGCTGTCGTCCACCTTGCCGTCGGCATCGGTGGCAGCCTTACGCAGCACGCGGTCGATGATCTCCGCATCGGCGTCGGTCATCTTGTGATCGCGGTCCACCAGCACCTCGCCGGTAGCGGGATCGCAGAAGTCCTCGCACAGGAAACGACCCTGCAGACGCTCGGTCAGAGGCTCGATAACGCGGTTGCCGTCCTTGATGTCGTAGACGTCGATACCATTGTGGGTACCGCAGTCGGTCTCACGAATGATAACCTCCTGAGAAACGTCCACCAGACGACGGGTCAGGTAACCGGAGTCAGCGGTACGCAGAGCGGTATCCGCCAGACCCTTACGAGCACCCTTAGCGGAGGTAAAGTACTCCAGAATGTTCAGGCCCTCACGGTAGTTAGCACGAATGGGAACCTCGATGGTCTTACCGGAGGTGTTGGCAATCAGACCGCGCATACCCGCCAGCTGACGAATCTGGCTGATGCTACCACGAGCACCGGAATCCGCCATCATCTGAATGGGGTTGTAGGGGTCCATGTTGGCAGTCAGCGCCTTGGTAACCTTATCGGTGGTCTCATTCCACGTGCTGATAACGTGGGTGTAACGCTCTTCCTCGCTCATCAGACCCTGATTGTACAGGTCGGCAATCTCGTCCACATGCTTTTCCGCGTCTGCGATGAAGGTCTTCTTTTCCGCGGGAATGCTGGCATCGCCCACCGCCACGGTGAGAGCACCGATGGTGGAGTAGTGATAGCCCTGAGACTTGATGTTGTCCAGCACCACAGAGGTCTTGGCGGCGCCGTGCTTCTTCATGCACTCGCCGACAATCTTACCCAGCTGCTTCTTGCCCACCTTGAAGTCGATTTCGTAGCCCAGCAGACGATCCAGATAGGAGTCGTCGCTCTCGCCCTCGTAACGGGGGCTACGGTCCACAAAGCCCAGATCCTGCGGGATTGCGCGGTTGAAGATCACGCGACCCACGGTGGTCTTAATCAAATGGGATACGGTAGCGCCGTCGATCTCCGCGGTACGACGAATCTTGATATCGTCGTGGAGGGTGATCGCCTTGCTATCGTAGGCCATCATCGCCTCGTTCTCGTCGCGATAGATCTTGTCGGTGTTCGCCTTCGCCTCGGCAGCAGCCTCGGCGGAATCCTTCTCATGGTTGTCAATGGTCAGGTAGTAGGAACCCAGAATCATATCCTGAGTAGGTACCGCCACCGGCTTACCGTCGGAGGGCTTAAGCAGGTTGCCGGCGGCCAGCATCAGGAAGCGGGCCTCCGCCTGCGCCTCCGCAGACAGGGGTACGTGCACAGCCATCTGGTCGCCGTCGAAGTCGGCGTTGAAGGCGGTACAGACCAGGGGGTGCAGCTTAATAGCGCGGCCCTCCACCAGCACAGGCTCGAAGGCCTGAATACCCAAGCGGTGCAGCGTAGGTGCACGGTTGAGCATAACGGGGTGGTCCTTAATCACAATCTCCAGAGCGTCCCAAACCTCCGGACGCAGACGGTCAACCATCTTGCGGGCGGACTTGATGTTGCCGGCCACGCCGGTCTCCACCAAGCGCTTCATCACGAAGGGCTTGAACAGCTCAATCGCCATCTCCTTGGGCAGACCGCACTGGTACATCTTCAGCTCGGGACCGACAACGATAACCGAACGACCGGAGTAGTCCACACGCTTACCCAGCAGGTTCTGACGGAAACGACCCTGCTTACCCTTGAGCATATCGGACAGGGACTTGAGAGGACGGTTGTTGGGGCCGGTCACCGGACGGCCGCGGCGGCCGTTGTCGATGAGGGCGTCCACCGCCTCCTGCAGCATACGCTTCTCGTTGCGAACGATGATATCCGGCGCGCCCAGCTCCAGCAGTCTCTTCAGACGGTTGTTACGGTTAATCACGCGGCGGTACAGATCGTTCAGGTCGGAGGTGGCAAAACGACCACCGTCCAACTGCACCATGGGACGGATATCCGGCGGAATCACCGGAATCACGTTCATAATCATCCACTCGGGACGGTTGCCGGACAGGCGGAAGGACTCCACTACCTCCAACCGCTTCAGCAGGCGAGCCCGCTTCTGACCGGTGGCGGTTTCCAGCTCTTCCTTCAGCTCTACGGACAGAGCCTCCAGATCAATCTCCGCCAGCAGCTTCTGAATGTACTCAGCGCCCATACCGGCATCGAAATCGTCCTCGTATTTCTCACGCATATCTGCGTAGTCCTTGTCGTTGAGCACCTGCTTCTTCTGCAGAGGGGTATCGCCGGGATCCACCACGACGTACTCGGCAAAATACAGCACCTGCTCCAGCTGACGGGGGGACATATCCAGAATCAGACCCATACGGGAAGGAATGCCCTTGAAATACCAGATGTGGGACACGGGAGCCGCCAGCTCGATGTGACCCATACGCTCGCGGCGCACCTTGGCGCGAGTGACCTCGACGCCGCAGCGCTCACAAATCTTGCCCTTATAGCGAATGCGCTTATAGCGACCGCAGTGGCACTCCCAGTCCTTGGTAGGCCCGAAAATCTTTTCGCAGAAAAGACCCTCGCGCTCCGGCTTCAGAGTGCGGTAGTTGATGGTTTCCGGCTTGGTAACCTCGCCGTAGGACCAGCTTTGAATCTGCTCCGGAGAGGCCAAACCGATTTTAATGGAATCAAATTCGTTAAACTGCATCATAATGCTGCCTCCTCCCCTCACATATCCTCGTCATCGGCATAGTCGGAGCCATAGGACTCCTCCACAATCTCGCCCGACTCGTCCATCTCGCCCACGCCGTAGCCCTCGAACTCGTTCTCGTTGGCTACCAGGGAGAAGGCCTCGCTGTCGGGGTCAATCATACCGATGTCGTCATCGTCATCGAAGTTCTGCTTAAGATCAATCTCGTTCTTGTCGGCATCCAGCACGCGGATATCCAGACCCAGAGACTGCAGCTCCTTGACCAGCACCTTGAAGGACTCCGGTACACCGGACTGGGGTACGTTCTGCCCCTTGACGATGGCCTCGTAGGTCTTGACACGACCCACCACGTCGTCCGACTTGACCGTCAGAATCTCCTGCAGGGTGTAAGCGGCGCCGTAAGCTTCCAGCGCCCACACTTCCATCTCGCCGAAACGCTGACCGCCGAACTGAGCCTTACCACCCAGCGGCTGCTGGGTAACCAAGCTGTAGGGACCGGTGGAACGGGCGTGAATCTTATCGTCAACCAAGTGGTGCAGCTTCAGGTAGTACATATAACCCACGGTAACGGGGTTGTCGAACAATTCGCCGGTACGACCGTCGTATACGGGGGTCTTACCGTCGGTGGACTTGCCGGCCTCTTCCAGCATGGCGCGGATATCGTCCTCGTGAGCACCGTCAAAGACGGGGGTCATCACCTTGAAGCCCAGCGCCGCAGCGGCGTAGCCCAAGTTAACCTCCAGCACCTGACCGATGTTCATACGGGAGGGAACGCCCAAGGGGTTCAGCACGATATCCAGCGGCGTACCGTCGGGCAGGAAGGGCATATCCTCGCTGGGCAGAATGCGGGACACAACACCCTTGTTACCGTGACGACCCGCCATCTTATCGCCCACGCTGATCTTGCGCTTCTGAGCGATGTAGCAGCGGACCACCATGTTCACGCCGGGGGACAGCTCGTCGCAGTTCTGGCGGGTGAACACCTTCACGTCCACAATGATACCATACTCGCCGTGAGGCACACGCAGGGAGGTGTCACGCACCTCGCGGGCCTTCTCGCCGAAGATGGCGCGGAGCAGACGCTCCTCAGCGGTCAGCTCGGTCTCACCCTTGGGGGTAACCTTACCGACCAGAATGTCGCCGGAATGCACCTCGGCACCGATGCGGATAATGCCGCGCTCGTCCAAATCCTTCAGCGCATCGTCACCCACGTTGGGAATGTCGCGGGTAATCTCTTCGGGACCCAGCTTGGTGTCACGGGATTCCACCTCGTACTCCTCAATGTGAATGGAGGTATACACGTCGTCACGGACAATCTTCTCATTGATGAGAACGGCGTCCTCGTAGTTATAGCCTTCCCAGGTCATGAAGCCGATGAGGGCATTCTTACCCAGAGAAATCTCACCGTTGTCGGTGGAGGGACCGTCGGCGATGACCTCGCGGACGTCCACGTGCTGATCCACGCTCACCACAGGGCGCTGGTTGATACAGGTGCCCTGGTTGGAACGGGAGAACTTAACCAAAGAATATACGTCGATCTCGCCGGTATCGTCGCGGCGCACCTTGACGGTGTCGGCGGATACGTAGGTGACGGTACCGGCGGCCTTAGCCAGCACGCAAACACCGGAGTCCACGCCCGCCTTGTACTCCATACCGGTGCCCACAATGGGGGACTCGGTCTTGAGCAGCGGCACAGCCTGACCCTGCATGTTGGAGCCCATCAGAGCACGGTTGGCGTCGTCGTTCTCCAAGAAGGGAATCATCGCGGTAGCTACGGACACAACCATCTTGGGGGATACGTCCATATAGTCTACGACGGAGGGATCCTCTTCCTTAAACTCGCCGCGGTGACGGGTAGTAACCTTGGAGCGGACGAAACGGTTCTGCTCGTCCAGCGGCTCGTTGGCCTGCGCCACGATGAAGTCGTCCTCCATATCGGCGGGCATATAGATTACCTCGTCGGTAACCACGCCGGTGGCCTTATCCACCTTGCGGTAGGGCGCCTCGATGAAGCCGTACTGATTGATACGGGCAAAAGACGCCAGATAGGAAATCAAACCGATGTTGGGGCCTTCGGGGGTCTCGATGGGGCACATACGACCGTAATGGCTGTAGTGAACGTCACGAACCTCGAAACCGGCGCGGTCACGGGACAGACCGCCGGGGCCCAGAGCAGACAGACGGCGCTTATGCTTCAGCTCCGCCAAGGGGTTGTTCTGGTCCATGAACTGGGACAGGGGCGAGGAGCCGAAGAACTCCTTGATCGCCGCCACCACAGGGCGAATGTTGATCAGCGCCTGAGGAGTGATAACGTCCATATCCTGCGCCTGCAGGGTCATACGCTCGCGCACCACGCGCTCCATACGGGAGAAGCCGATGCGGAACTGGTTCTGCAGCAATTCACCCACCGAACGAATGCGGCGGTTGCCCAGATGGTCGATATCGTCAGAAGTACCGATGTGGTGACCCAAGCAGTTGAGGTAGTTGATGGAAACCAGGATATCGTCCACGGTGATGGTGTTGGGGATCAGCTCCTTCACACGGGAGGTCAGAGCGGCAATCAGCTCCTCCTCGGACAGCTCCTGCGCCAGAATCTCCTGCAGCACCGCAAAGCGCACCCGCTCGTTGACCGTCTTCTTGACGGCATCGTACACGGAGGCGGACACGAACTTGGACAGGTCCACCATGCCGGTGGAAACAATCTTCACCTCATGCTCTTCACCGTGCTCCTCCACGGTGACGAAGGCCACGGAAACACCCGCGTCCTCCATCTCCTGCGCCTTCTGGCGGGAGATGATCTCGCCGGGCTCACCCAGCATCTCACCGGTGGTGGGGTCGATCACGGGGCGGCTCAGGGTACAGCCGGCCAAACGATTGGACAGACCCAATTTCTTATTGTATTTATAGCGACCCACGCGAGAAATGTCATACCGACGGGGGTCAAAGAACAGGTTATCCAGATGCTGCTGAGAGTTTTCTACCGTCGCAGGCTCACCCGGACGCAGCTTGCGATAAATCTCCAACAGAGCTTCTTCTTTATTCTTGGTGGTATCCTTGCCCAAGGTGGCGTGGATACGCTCGTCATCGCCGAAGAATTCCACGATCTGGGCATCGGTGCTCAGACCCATTGCACGGGCCAGAACGGTGACGGGAATCTTACGGTTTTTATCAATGCGGACGTAGAAAATGTCCGAAGAGTCAGTCTCATACTCCAGCCAGGCACCGCGGTTGGGGATAACGGTGGAGGAGTACAGCTCTTTACCCAGCGTATCGTGGGTCATATCGAAATACACACCGGGGGAACGCACCAACTGGGAGACGATAATACGCTCCGCGCCGTTGATGACAAAGGTGCCGCTCTCGGTCATCAGGGGGAAATCGCCCATAAAGACCTCGGACTCTTTGATTTCGCCGGTCTCCTTGTTCAGCAGACGGACGCGCACGTACAACGGGGCCGCATAGGTCACGTCCCGCTCCTTGCACTCCTCTACGGTGTATTTGGGGTTCTCGTCGATACGGTAGCCGATGAAATCCAGCACCAGATTACCGTTGTAATCGGTGATGGCCGCGGTCTCGTCAAAGACCTCACGCAGACCGTCCTCCACGAACCACTGGTAGGAATTCTTTTGCACCTCAATGAGGTTGGGCATATCCAGCACTTCATCGATTTTGGCAAAGCTCATACGCACGTTATTGCCCAGCTTTACCGGCTTGATATTCGTCATTAGCCCGTTCACTCCTGTCTTGTAATTTTTTCGCCGCAGGTTCCGGCTGCGACGAGGTGGATAACCACGTTTATATTGACTTTCTTCGCTTTGCTTACCGAAATTTGGTAGAACCGTTCAGCAAAATTTTTCTTGCATTTTTTGCAGATGTGTGCTACAATAATGCTGAATAGCGAACCTAATCCCCATAATAAAGCAGTTTATTATATTATATCGACCTGCTGTTGTCAAGCCTTTTTTCGAAAAAAGGCTTATTTTTTTGCATTTCTTTCGATTTTTACCGAATAACGATAAAAATACGGTGCCACAGGTACATTTTCGTACACGCGGCACCGTTGTTTTGTTTTTTATCTCACGGAACGGATGAATCCGTTCCCTACGTCAATCGTAGGGGCGGAAGCCCACATCCGCCCACGGGAGGGGCAAGCCCCTCCCCTACGATAAAAGGTTTGGACCGGAAAAGCGGGAGGGGCAAGCCCCTCCCCTACAGTCCTAAACCCTAACTCTTAACTCCTAACTCCTAACTCCTAACTCAATAGCCAAGGATCCACAGGCGGCAAATGGCGGCGCACTCCCGCACCCAGTAGTTGAGCATCAGGTGGGGCGGAGAAAAGCACGCCACGCCCCCCACGTGGGTGGCTCCGGCGGCTCGGGCGTCCACCGCCGCCCGATACTGGTGAAACACCTGGGTGGCGATGGCTACGTTCTCACTCCAGCCCCGCTCCCGTATGATTTCCATAGAATAGGCAGTGTTCTCCCGCGTGTCGGTGGAGGTTTCCTCGCAGGCAATCCGCTCGGGGGAGACGCCGCGGTCGTTCACCAGATAGGCTTTCATCACGTACGCCTCGGTATAGGTCTCCCCCTCACCCAGACCGCCGGACACCACGCAATGGGAATCGGGGTGGGACAACAGCCAGTCCGCCGCCGCGTCCAAGCGGCTGCGCAGCATACGGCTGGGGCGGTCGCCGTATATCTTGGAGCCCAGCACGATGACGGTGGCTCCCTCGGCGGGCGGTTTCGCCGCCGCCGCAATCATCAGGGCGGAAAACACGCAGGCGGCCACCGCCACCACGCAAAGTAGCACCACAAGCACAACCGTCATGGGTTTCTCCCCCTTTTTCTTCCTTCTGTCTGCGGGCGGGCGGTACAGCCCCCAGCCAATCGCCCCCAGCGACACCACCGCGGGGACAGCCACACCCACACCGAAAATACCGTTGGCAATCAGCGGCAGCAGCGACCAGAACAGCATTGCACAACCTGCTACCAGCGCCACGGCTCGTCCTATCTTTTTCGTTTTTCCGTTCATGGTAATACTCCTGTTATTTCGTTATAGCCAAAGCATACCGCAAATCCCGTCGTTTGACAACCACGTTAATTATATATTAATGATATATTAAAGAAAAACAGCCCGATGCATAGCCGAGCCGTTATCCCTCATAATATATTTTGCCTGCCTCTAACCCGCAACGTGCCTGCAGCAGCTCCGTCACGGTAACGAAGGTATACCCTTGCTTCTTAAAACGGTCAATCAACGCGGGGATAGAATCCACCGTTGATTTATGTATATCGTGGAGCAACACAATAGACCCGTCGGACAGACCGCCGCCATTGAAGGTCTTATTGAGTATGGCATTGACGTTGCGGCTCTCCCAGTCGCGGGTATCGATATCCCACTGGATAATGGGAATCTGCTCGCTCTTGGCATACTGCACCACCTGATTGTCGCAGCTGCCGTAGGGGCACCGCATCACGGTGGGCTTATGACCGATGAGCTTGTTGATTTTATTGGCGCACAGGTCCATCTCCGCCTTCACCTGCGCCACGGTGGACATCGATTTGAGATTCTTATGGCTGTTGGAGTGGTTGCCTATCTCGTGTCCCTCGGACTGCATGCGCTTAATGATTTCGGGATAGCTGTCCACCCGCGTGCCCAGCACGAAAAAGGTAGCCGGCACCTTCCGCTCTTTCAGAATGTCCAGCAAAGCAGCGGTGTAAGGTCCCGGCCCGTCATCAAAGGTAAGCGCCACGATTTTTTGGTCCTTATATGTGCTGACCTCGCTCTCCGCCGGCTTATCGGCGGGTTTCACAGCTGGTGTCTGGGTAACAGAGTTCTGTTCCTGCTGTTTTTTCTGCGCCACCTGTTGTTTCAGGTCTTTTACCGACTTTTCCAACTCCTCGATGATCTTTTCCTGCTCTTTGATGGTTTTATCCCGCTCGGCAATATCCGAGGACGCCGCCTCGTTGGCCGCCGCCCATTCTTTCTGCTTTTCTTCCAGCTCTGCCTGCTGCTGCGCCAATTCGCTCTGCACCTGTTCCAGACGGGACTGGGTGTCGGACAGTGCTGCCGCCTGCTCCGCCGCCAAGCGCCGCTGGTCGCCCAGGGTCAACACCGTATATATCGACAAGGTGCAAAGCCCGATAGCCAGCACGCAAATGATGGCAATGCTCGCCACCTTCCACGCGTGGGAGGACCGCTGACCGTATCCGTGTACACTGATTCTCTCTTTTAATGCCATGGTCCGTTCCTCCTCACACATACTCTTATTACCATTCTACCACTACTTTTAGAAAAAGCAAGGGCAAATGCCGTTTTTTGTCTTTTTATGAAGACGTTTTTTTCGTCAACGCTTGCACTTTTCGTCATATTGTGCTATACTACGGGGTGGTATGAAACAACCTGTGAACAGAAAGGAACCGATGCTACATGGCAAAACCGATTGTGCTTTGTGCTGACAGCACCTGCGACCTGAGTCCTGAACTAATTGAAAAATACAACGTCCACATTCTGCCGCTCCACGTCAATCTGGACGGCAACACCTACTCCGACGGCGTGGACATTGTCCCCGACGACATCTATGCCGTATATCGGGAGAAGAAGATTCTCCCCACCACGGCGGCGCTGAATATGGACGAATTCATGGCGTTCGTCAACCCCTTTATCGAGGCGGGCAACGACGTTATCTGCATCACCATTGGCTCCGCCCTCTCCGCCACCTACAACAACTGCCGTCTGGCGGCGCTGGAGACCCCCGGTCTGTATGCCATCGACAGTAACAACCTGTCTACCGGCTTCGGTCATGTGGTCATCGCCGCCGCCGAGCGCATTGCCGCCGGCATGCCGGTGGAGCAAATCGTGGAAGAGGTGCAGGCCCTCACCCAAAAGGTGGACGCCAGCTTCGTGGTAGATAATCTGGAGTTTCTGCATAAGGGCGGTCGCTGCTCTGCAGTGGCTATGCTGGGCGCCAACGTGCTCAAGCTGAAGCCCTGCATCGTGGTGAACACCGAGGGCGGCAAAATGGGCGTGGATAAAAAATACCGCGGCACCCTGGAGCGCTGCTTGGAAGAATACGTTGCCGACCGTCTGGCCGACCCCGACTCCATCTGCGCCGACCGCATCTTCATCACCCACTCCGGCATCTCGGAGGAGCGTATCGCACTGGTAAAGGCTGCTGTGGAAAAGCATATGTCGTTCGGCGAGATTCTGATTACCCGTGCGGGCTGCACCATCTCCTCCCACTGCGGTCCCAACACCTTGGGCATTCTCTTCCTGCGCAAATAAAAATTTTACCAAAAGCCACCCCTTTTTCGGGGTGGCTTTTATCGTTTTTGTGGAAATTTTAACAATTTGTCGCTTTTTGGTGGTAAAGTGTTGACTTTTTAAAGCGGTGAGTATATAATAAGCGTCAACACCTATGCATACTATATAGGGTGTAGAATTTGATTTGGAGGAATGAGACATGGCAAGAGTTTACAATTTTTCGGCCGGCCCTTCGATGCTGCCGGAGAGCGTACTGTCAAAAGCGGCTGCAGAGATGATGGATTATCAGGGCAGCGGACAGTCCGTTATGGAGATGTCTCATCGATCTAAGGTCTATCAGGGCATTTTCGATGAGACGGAAGCCCTGCTGCGGGAGGTTATGGAGATTCCCGACAACTACAAGGTGCTGTTCCTGCAGGGCGGTGCCTCCTCCCAGTTCGCGATGATTCCCATGAACCTGATGAACGGCAGCGGCAAGGCAGACTACGTGGTCACCGGTCAGTTCGCTAAAAAAGCCTACAAAGAGGCGGCTCGCTACGGCGAGGTTAAGGTGGTTGCCAGCTCAGAGGACAAGACCTTCTCCTACATACCCAAGCTGGATCCCGCTACCTTCACCCCCGATGCGGATTATTTCTACATTTGTATGAACAACACCATTTTCGGCACCGTCTATCATGACCTGCCCGAGACCGGTGACGTACCGCTGGTGGCGGACGCTTCTTCCTGCATTCTGTCCCGCCCCATCGACGTATCCAAGTTCGGCATCCTGTACGCCGGCGCCCAGAAGAATATGGCGCCCGCCGGTGTGACGGTGGTGATTATTCGCGAGGACCTCATCGGCAAGACGATGGATAAGACTCCCACCATGTTCGACTATGCCGCCCATGCAGAGGCAGGCTCTATGTACAACACCCCGCCCTGCTGGTCCATCTATATGATGAAGCTGGTGCTGGAGTGGATTAAGAACGACGTGGGCGGTCTGGATAAGATGCTGGAGCGCAACGAGAAGAAGGCGGCGCTGCTGTACGACTTCCTGGACAACTCCAAGCTGTTCAAGTCCCCCGTGGCGAAGGAGGACCGCTCCCTGATGAACGTGCCCTTCGTCACCGGCGATGCCGACTTAGATGCAAAATTTGTAAAAGAGGCGGCCGCCGCAGGCTTCGTCAACATCAAGGGCCACCGCTCGGTGGGCGGTATGCGCGCCTCCATCTACAACGCTATGCCTTACGAGGGCGTGGAAAAGCTGGTCGCCTTTATGGCACAGTTTGAAAAGGAGAATGGGTAAGCAATGAATATTTGTACGTTAAATAAAATTGCCGCCTGCGGTACCGACCGTCTGGGCGCAAACTATACCGTAACCGACGAGCTGACAGGCGCCGCGGGCGTACTGGTCCGCTCCGCCGCCATGCACGATATGGAGCTGCCGGACAGCCTGCTGGGTATCGCCCGCGCGGGTGCCGGTGTCAACAACATTCCCATCGACGCATGCAGCGAAAAGGGTATCGTGGTGTTCAACACCCCCGGTGCCAATGCCAACGCCGTAAAAGAGCTGGTGCTGGCGGGTCTGTTCCTCAGCTCCCGTAAAATCGTAGACGGCATCAACTGGGCCGCCACCCTCAAGGGGGAGGGCGACGCGGTAGGCAAGCTGGTGGAAAAGGGCAAGTCCTCCTACGTGGGTCCCGAACTGCTGGGCAAAAAGCTGGGCGTTATCGGTCTGGGCGCCATCGGTGTACTGGTGGCGAATGCCGCGGTCGCGCTGGGCATGGAAGTATACGGCTACGACCCCTACCTGTCGGTAGATGCCGCGTGGAAGCTGTCCCGCCATATCGAGCATGCCACCAGTCTGGACGAAATTTACGCCGAATGCGACTATATTACCGTCCACGTACCGCTGGTTCCCGATACCAAGGGAATGCTGAATGAAGCTGCTTTTGCCGCCATGAAGGACGGAGTGCGTATCCTCAACTTCTCCCGCGCCGGTCTGGTGGACAGCGACGCCATGCTGGCGGCGCTGGCAAGCGGCAAGGTGGCCCGCTACGTGGTGGACTTCCCCACCGATGAGATGCTGGGTGTGGAGAACGTGGTTGCCATTCCCCATCTGGGCGCTTCCACCCCCGAGAGCGAGGACAACTGTGCGGTGATGGCCGCCGACGAGCTGCGGGATTATCTGGAGAACGGTAACATCACCCACTCGGTCAACTTCCCCGACGTGAAGGTGCCCCGTGTCGGCGATACCCGCCTGTGCGTGCTGCACCGCAATGTGCCCAACATTCTGGCACAGATTAGCTCGCTGGTAGCTGAAACCGGTGCCAACATCGAGTCGATGACCAACAAATCCCGCAAGGAATATGCCTACACGGTGCTGGACATCGTCGGCCCCGTGGCGGAGGGTATCGAAGATGCCATTATGAACATCGGCGATGCCATACTGCGGGTGCGTAAGCTTTAATTTCTCTCGCTTTGAATATAGAAGGACCGTGTGCTCCTCGGAGTACACGGTCCTTCCTCTTTTTATCCACTTATTGGTCCAGCGCCAGCATATCCTCCAGCGTCTCTCGACGGACGGCAAGATAGTGCTTGCCGCCGCTGAGCATTACCACCGCCGGGCGGGGAATGCGGTTGTAGTTGGACGCCATCGAGTACTGGTAGGCACCGGTAGTCATAAAGGCGATGAGGTCGCCGCGGCGGATATCCGACGGCAAGGAAACCTCCTCCTGCAGGATATCACCGCTCTCGCAGCAACGCCCCACCACCGAGCAGGTCATGTCCCGCTGGTCCAGCATGCGGGCGGCAGGCACCACCGTATACTCCGCGCCGTACAGCACGAAACGGGGGTTATCCGTCATGCCGCCATTGACAGACACGTAATTTTTATAACCGGGCAGCTTCTTCACCGCGCCCACGGTATACAGGGTCATGCCGGAATCCGCCACGATGCTGCGACCGGGCTCAAAGCTGATGAGCGGCATGGGGATACCATATTCCGCCACCTTTTCCTTCACCCGCACACCTACCTCGCGGATAGCGGCGGCAATGTCAATGGTGGGGTCCTCCGCCACGTAGCGCACACCGTAACCGCCGCCCAAATCCAACTGCTCCGTCTCATAGCCGAAGCGGTCGCGAATATCTGCCAAGAAGGCTACCATCACGTCCACGGTAGCGATGTACACCGAGGAATCAAACACCTGAGACCCCACGTGGCAGTGGAAGCCTGCCAGACGCACGTTCGGCAGGGACAGCGCCAGCTCGGTGATTTCGTGAGCCTGTCCCAATTCGATAGCCGAACCGAACTTACAGTCCACCTTACCCGTTGCCACCGCCTCGTAGGTGTGGGGGTCGATGCCGGGGGTGATGCGCAGAATCACCGCCTGGGTGCGTCCCATTTCCTCCGCTACGTCCTGAATGGCACGCAATTCGTCGGGACCGTCCACCACAAAATAGCCCACACCACAGTTGATAGCGTAGCGGATATCCGCGTCGGTCTTATTATTGGAGTGGAAGTAGGCGCGCTCCAGCGGGAAGCCCGCCTTGCGGGCGGTAGCGATTTCGCCGGCGGACACCACGTCGATGCCCATACCCTCCTCCTTCATGATTTCGCAGATGCGCTTGAAGGAGGCCGCCTTGGAGGCGTATAACACCTGCCCCTTGTCACCGAAAGCTTCCTTAACCGCCCCCAGATAGGTGCGGCAACGCTCACGGATGCGGTCCTCGTCCATCAAATAGAGGGGCGTGCCGTATTTCTCCGCCAGCTCGGCGGTATTGTGTCCCGCGAACAGCAGCGTGCCGTCCTCGGACACGGAAATATTCTCACAGATACAATCCTTGGTTATCACGATTGGAAATTCCTTTCAATTACAACATCGTCGCCCGCAGCTCCTCCGCCGACAGGGGAGACAGCAGCGCAGGCGGAATATCAAACACCGTCTTGCAGCCATACTCCCCCTTCTGCGCCAGACGGTATACCGCCCGCGCATAGGCCACCAGCACGCTGGCGGTAAATTCGGGATTGGAGTCTAATTTCAGGCTATATTCGATAGCGTGCTTGTGCTCCCCGTTCCAGCCGGTACAGCCGGTGCGGATAACAAAGCCACCGTGGGGAATGCCGCTGTGGTCCCGCTTCAGCTCCTCCTCGGAGAGGAAGGTAACGGTGGTATCGTAGTCAGCGAAATAGTTGGGCATCGTCTTGATTTCCTGCTCGATGCGGGCTTTATCCGCGCCCTCTTCCGCCACCACGTAGCACTCCCGCAGATGCTTCTGGCGGGTGGTAAGCGCGGGGTTTTCCCCCGCCCGCACCGCCGCCAGCGCGGCGTCCACAGGCACAGTATACTGGCGGGCGTCCTTTACCCCGTCAATGCGACGAATGGCATCGGAATGCCCCTGGCTGACCCCCCGCCCCCAGAAGGTGTAGTCCTTACCCTGCGGCAGGACGGCGGAGGCATACAGACGGTTAAGCGAGAACATACCCGGGTCCCAGCCGGCGGAAATGAGGGCGGTATGCCCCGTCTCTGCCGCCGCCGTGTTCACCCGCGCAAAGTGGGCGGGGATAGCGGCGTGGGTGTCAAAGCTGTCCACCACGTTAAACGTCTTGGCGAAGGTGGGGGTCATCTCCGGCAGGTCGGTGGCACTGCCGCCGCACAGAATCAACACGTCAATCTCGTCCTTGTGGGCGAGAATGTCGTCAATACGGTACACGGGAGTATCCCCGTAGGGCTTGACGCTCGCGGGAGAGCGGCGGGTATAGATGCCGGTCAGGGTCGCATCGGCACACTGCTTTACCGCGCACTCAACTCCCCGCCCCAAGTTTCCGTAGCCATAGATTGCAATTTTCACAAGATTGCCCTCCTTTCGATGGGTCAAATCAGATTCTGCTCCTTCATCAAGCCAAGCAGAGTTTCGCGGTGGGCGTCCTCCATAGGAGTCAAGGGCAGGCGGAGATAATCCTCGCCATAGCCCATCGCCGCCATCGCCGCCTTGACGGGAATGGGGTTCACCTCACAGAAGAGAGCGTCCACCAGCGGCAGATACATAAGCTGTGCCGCCGTTGCCTCGGCGGTGCGACCCGCCATATAGTCGTGACACATCTTAGAAGTCTCGGCGGGCAGCAGGTTGGACAGAACGGAAATCACGCCCTTACCGCCCAGAGACAGCACCGGCACAATCTGGTCGTCGTTGCCGGAATAAATGTCGATATTGTCCCCGCACAGGTGCGCCACCTGCGCAATCTGGGAGATGTTGCCACTGGCCTCCTTAATGCCCACGATGTTGGGGTGCTGCGCCAGCTTGGCCACCGTGGTCGGCAACAGGTTGCAGCCGGTACGGCCGGGCACGTTGTACAGAATGCAGGGCTTGGTGCTGGCGTCCGCAATAGCGGTAAAGGACTGAATGAGACCCTGCTGGGTCGCCTTGTTATAGTAGGGGGTCACCAGCAGCATGGCGTCCGCCCCCACCTCGCAGGCATACTTGGTCAGTTCGATGGCGTAGGCGATGTCGTTGGAGCCGGTACCCGCAATCACAGGTACGCGACCCGCCACCCGCTCCACGCAGTAGCGGATAACCTCTTTATGCTCCGCGTCGGTAAGGGTGGAACCCTCGCCGGTGGTGCCTGCCACCACAATGGCGTCGATGCCCGCCTCAATCTGCCAGTCGATAAGCCGACCGAACCGGGGATAATCCACCCCATCGGCGGTCAAGGGGGTCACAATGGCGGTGGCGGCGCCGGTAAATACCGTGTTTTTCATAGTTTACTACCTTCCTTTGCACAATATACGGACAGAGGCATGAAAAAAGGATAGCAGCACGCAGGCAGCCATCCACACAAAGTCCCCTATCGGGGTGGTTTTGGATAGCCCTCCGCATTACTGCGACAACAGGACGGATATTCTCCGCACTGCCAGCCTATCGGGTGCCATGCCGACGACTTCGGCATCCGTCCCTTTCCCCCGCGGTCGCGGCGACCGCCTCAAGCAGGCTGTGAGCAGGGTACTATTGACAAGATGCGCCTCTATCTACTATGGGTTGAGTGTACCACAAACAAAAAGCCTTGTCAACCCCTGAAATACAGGTGTTTTTTGTCCTGTAAAAAAATTTTTTCTTTTTTCTGTTTTTTTAGGTTTGCCTATAGACTTTCCCGCGAAAATGCGGTATAGTATCATTATTCCACAGGATAAAATAATTGCCGAACAGGAGGTTTTCCGCGTGAAACAGTATATCAAGGACAAGAAGGTATGGGTTACCCCCAACCTGTGTAAGGATGGGTTCGAATTCGAGATACAGGTGCTGAAATACCACCCCTACGACACCGATAAGGTGCGAGAGAGCGTGGTGGGACAGGACATCGGCACCCCCAACAGCTACCGCGGACTGGTGAACGTCCACGCCGAGGAATGGACCAACTCCCTGCACTTTGGGAACCCCGGCATCTTCGCCGACCCGCCCAAGACCCGTCAGGAGGCGGTGGAGCGCTACCGCCAGAAGCTGGAGGAGCGGTATATTAAGGGGAAGCCCCATCCTTGGCTGTCCTTCAACGGGCATTTTACCTGTCATCATTACGCAGGCGAGTTCGGCTTCGATTGCATCGGCTCGGAAATCGGCTGTCTGATTAAGAATAACCAGATGCAGATGGCGTTTAACCGCGGTGCCGCCCGCCAGTACCATCTGCCGTGGATGATTGACGTGTCCCCTTGGTACGACGATTTCAGCATGCTGGATTACAGCGGCTGCTCCATCTGGGGTGTGGCCAGCGGTCCCGATTTCGGTCACTCTCTGTCCTATATCGAGCGAGAATATTATCTCGCCTATATGTCGGGCGCCACCCAGATTACCGCCGAGGCGGCGGGTATCACCGCCTTCTACCCCGAGGAGAACGAAAACGGACACTACAAGCTCTCCCCCCACGGCGAACTGTGCAAATCCTTCTACGAATTCACCAAGCGCAACCCCGACATCGGTATCCCCTATACCCCCTTTGCTCTGTTCCTCGACCTGTACCACGGCTGTAACTACGGCAGCCCCTTCAAGGGCAAGGCCTTCGAGGTGTTCCCCTATGAGCGGGGTGACTGGTTCACCTATAACCTGATGGACCTGTTCTATAAGGGCGGCTGCTGGGAGACCTGGGACCGTCCCGAGCTGGGCTCTCTGGGCGCCAGCCCCTACGGCGACAGCTTGGACGTGCTGGTACAGACCGCCTCTCTCGAGGTGATGCAGAGCTATCCTGTGCTGATTCTCTCCGGCTGCCTGTCCCTCTCCGATGCGGAGCGGGAAAAGGTGTACGCCTACGTGGAGAATGGCGGCACGCTGGTGATGAACGCCGCCTACACCGAGCAGCTGCCGAAATACACCGACAGCGGCGACTACGGCGCCGGTCGGGTGATTCGCTTCGGTCCCGATTGGTCGATTCATGGTCTGCGCAACATCCTGCCGAAGCTGGCAGAGGAGTATCTGCCCTTTACCGTCAGCGGCAACGTGGACTATATGGTGAACGTAAAGGAGAACAGCCTCATCCTCACGGTGATGAACCATGAGGGAATCACCAAGATGCCTCGCGAGCTGCCGGAGGTAGACCTGTCCAAGACCCAGATGGTAAACGTTTTGCTCAAAGAGGACGCTCCTCTCGCTTCCGTACGAGAGTTGTACGCCGACACCGCCCTGCCCACTATGGCACAGCAGAATCTACTGATGGAGCCCGGTGCTATCCGCATACTGGAGTTTACGTTCCAATAAAAGATAAGAAATCCCGCTGTCCTGTGACAGCGGGATTTTCCTTGTTCTTTTATACACCGCAGGCCTTGCAGATGAAGTCCACCACCGGGGTAGGATCCTCCAGACCGTGGGGGTGATGGTCGCAACCGGGCTTCAGGTACACCGTGATGGGGATACCCGCCGCCTCGTAGGCTTCTTTGACGAAAATGCCGTTTTCGATATAGGGCACGGTGTTGTCGCTGTCCCCCGCCACCATAATGGTGGGCAGCTTCGCCGCCACCAGCTGGGGCAGCTTATCCAGCGGCATCTCACGGTAGGACAGCAGGCGGGACACCGACTCGATATTCAGGGCGTTCAGGATTTCCGGAATAGCCGCACCCTCACCCAGCACCTCGCCCACGCCGAAGCCGCAAGGACAGCTCATGTAGTTGACCACGGGGGCGTCCAGATACAGGCACTTGACCAGCTCCGGATACTTTGCCGCCAGCTTGATGGCAATCAGACCGCCGCAGCTCATACCCACCGGCACCATCTTATCGCACAGACCGTACTCCTTCTGCACCCAGCGGACAAACCGTGCCTGGCGGTCCAGATTGTCGTCGGTACCCCAACGGTTGGTGTTGCGAATGCAGCACAGGTGGAAGCCCTTCTTGAGCAGTTCCACCTCAGTGGCAGGGAATGCGCCCCAATAATGGGTCTTCAGCAGCAGCTGTCCGTTAGCCGTGCCGGGGTTGGGACAGGTGACAAAAGCCTCCATATCCTCAAACATGTGACGATGAAATTCAAATCCACTCCAAGTTTCCATTGCCATTTCCTCCTTTTTGCCGTACACGACGGCTGTTCAAGGGCATTATACCACACACGGCATACAATGCAACGGTTTTCTTCCTGTTTTTAGGGATTTTCCTCGTTTTTTTGCGTGTTTTTGCGGTCGTACAGCAGCATGCCTGCCACGGTAAACACCAGCAGCGGAATGTGGGTCAACAATCCGTTGTAAGACTTGGACAGCACGTCATAGGTGCACCACAGCACCATATTAACGATGGTCCAGAAGCGATACTTGGCGCCGCTCTTCTGAATGATGCACATGATAAAGGTGAGGGAGGCGATGATCACCAGCACGCCCAACCAGGTAAGACCACCCACCCACAGGTTCACCGCAATGATGGACACCGCATAGCAAACCAGCAACCACGCAGGCAACGGCTTATTCTTGCGCTCAAAGAAATAGTTGATAAAGGTCTGCGCCGCTCCCAAATACAGAGTCGCCGCCCCGTTGATGCCGCTGCCGGCGAGCAAATAACCCGTCGCTACAATGGCGTTGGCAAAGCACACCAGTGCCAGAATGGTCTTCATACCGGCATTCTTCAAAATAGATGCCAAAATCATACAGATAAGACCAATAATACTGAAAGCATACGATAAAATTTGCAATTTTCATTCCTCCAATGATGTTAAATACGGTCAATGGGGCAAGCCGAAATGATGGGATGCCACTTATCCACGCTGGTGTGGAGGTTGCGTCCCTCCTCATTGCGCCCGTCGTAGAACAGCCGCTCCTCCTCTAACTCGGGCAGGCTGTCCACCCGACCCGCCAAATAATCGTGGACACGGTCGGCGGCGGTCTTAATGCGCCGCTCCAAGCCACCGAAACGAATCTCGATGATTTCCAGACCGATAGGCTTGCTCTCGGTGAGCCAGTAGTTGCGGTAGGTATAAATCAGTTTCTCCAAACGGGCAAGAGTCTCAGGGATGATGCGATCGGCGATATCCGCCATGGTCGCCTTGTCCCCCGCCTTGTAGGCGGCGGTCAGGTTAACGCCCATCGCCGCCTTCAGCTCCAGCACCTCGCACAGCGCTGCCTCCATCTCGAACAGATAGGCAAAGGCGGGGTTGCGAGTCGCCGCCTCACGCAGTTTGACGGCGGTCTCCGCAAAATAGGGCGGGAAGGTCTCCGGGTCCAGATGCTTATCAAACAAACCCACCAGCACGTCCTGATGGAGCAGGTACTTGGAGGGGTTGCGGGAGCCGCAACCCGGCGCTTTGTTGCCGGGGGTGAAGTTGGGATAGTCCAGCAGCTGGAAATCGTCGTAGCTCGCCCCGCCGGTACAGGTGGGGAAGCGAGTGGCGCACCATTCGTCGTCGTTGCGGCCCGCATAGCAATCCTCCGCAAACACCAAAAGGGTATTCAGCACCGACATAAAGGCGCACTCCGAGCCGTTAGAGCCCCACACAGTGACCATAATCTTACGGATACCGTTATCCCGACAGGCCCGCAGCTGGTCACGGGACACCCACTGGCTGAACAGGTTCATCGGCACGTAGCCCGCCCACTTGGTGGCACCGCCGGCAAACCACACAGGGTTGCGGAACTCATTGTGCAGACGGCACATCTCGGAGGTAATCTTGTAAAAATTGCCGTAATCCCAGTAAATAAGCTCCATATTCTCAGGGACGCTGTCGATGACGTTCTGCGGCATATGGGCGTCGGTCATCTGCTCCGCCGCATAGTAATAATCGTGTTCGAAGGCGGAACAGAAGTGCATATCGCTCCACATCATCGGGGTGAAGCCGTATTTCTTGCAGATGGCGTTGACCTTTTCCATATGGCGACCCAGCAGCTCCACACGGTCAACCAGACCGTGCTGCTGCTTGTAGCGACCGTAGCCCACCATCCACGCCTCGTCAAAGCCGATGTTCACCCGACGGGAGGTGAAGCACTCCGCCAGAGATTTAAACATCGCCTCGATGAGATTGTAGGTCTCCGGCTCGTCAATCAGCAGAATGTCATCGTAGTCGGTTATCTTGCCAAAGGCGGCCCAGCGGGTCACGTTCCACAGATGCGCCAGCACCTGAATGCAGGGGGTCAGCTCCACGCCGAACTTGTCGCCGTAGGCCGCCATCTCCTTCATCTCCGCCTTGGTGTATTTGCCCCGCAGATAACCAAAGTAGGGATAGCCGTCGATCTCAAACACGTCCTCCGCATACAGCTGGACGGAGTTGTAGCCCATCAGCGCCAGATGGCGAACGCATTTCTTGAAGGTATCTACCGTCATCACCGCATTGCGGGCCACGTCGTACATCACACACAGGTCCTCGTAGACAGGATTTTCGCTGACATTCTCCTTGCTATCAAAGGTGTCCACAATGCGGGACACGGCTCGGAACAGCTCCACCCGCTGGGAATACCGCAGGGTGATGCCGTCAGCAGTATACGTGACGGACAAGCCCTCGCCGCCCTTCTCCACCGTCACGGGGGTACCGTCGGCGGCTATCTCAAATCCCGCTAAGGGCGCCACCTCCGCCAAAGCGGACAGCAGCTCGTCGGACAGGTTAATAAAATGCAGTTTCATCTTGCAGTCCTCCTTGTTCATCGTTCACTATGCTGCTCTCATTATAGCGAATCAACCGCCTGTTTTCAAGGAATCAGCCACCATTTACCTGTATATTGTCTAGAATCATGTGCATCTTATACCCCGTCCATATGGGAGCCGGAGACCAGTGGACCCCAGCGACCCGTACCGATATTCAGGTTTCGACCGCCCTCTTTGCGTCCGTCAAAAAACAGCCGCTCCTCCTCCAGCTCGGGCAGGCTCGCCACCGCGCCGTCCAGATACCGCCGAATGCGGTGAATCGCACTCTGTATCCGCTGCCGCAAGCCGCCGAAGCGGATATCCAACACCTCGTAGCCGATGATGCGGTTCTCCCGCTCCCAGTGGTCGCGGAACACCTCGAAGAAGCTGTCCAACCGCCGCAGAATCTCCGGCAGCACCTCCTCGGCGATGCGGGTCATCGCCGCCCTGTCACCGCTGTCATAGGCGGCCTTCAGGTCGATGCCTACGGTGGTTTTTACCACCAGCACGTCCGCCAGAGAGGCTAACATCTCGAACATATACGCCCAGCGAGGGTTTCTCTCTCCTGCCGCCCGCAACTTGTCCACCGTGGCAGCGAAATGGGCGGGATAGGTGTCGGGGTCCACGTGTTTATCAAACAGCCCCATCAGCACGTCCTGATGCAGCAGGTACTTGGAGGGGTTGCGGGAGCCCGCTCCCGGCGCCTCGTTGCCGGGGGTGAAGTTGATCTCGTCCAGAACGAGGAAATCCTCGTACACACCGTCACAGCAGGTGGCAAAACGGGCGGCACACCATTCGTCGTCGTTGCGGTCGGCATAGCAATCCTCTGCATACATCTGCAAGGTGGGCAGAACCGACATCACCGCGCACTCGGAGCCGTTAGAGCCCCACACGGTAACAATAATCTTGTCAATGCCGTTGTCCCGACAGGCCCGTAGCTGCTCGCGGGAGCACCAGAGGCTAAACTGATTCATCGGCGCGTAGCCCGCCCACTTGGTAGCGCCGCCGGCGAACCAAATGGTATTGGGAAACTCCCGATGCAGCTTCGCCATCTTGTTAACGATAGGATAGAAATTGCCGTAATCCCAGTAGACCAGGCTCATCTCGGGGGGCGCAATCGCCAGCACGTCGGCGGGCATATGGGGGTTCTCCAGCTCCTCGGCGGCATAGTAATAGTCGTTGTGGTCGAAGGCAGCGGAGAAATACATATCGCTCCACATCATAGGCGAAAAGCCGTGGACACGCACAATCTCCATCACCTTATTCAGATGGGTTTTGAGTATCTCGGTGCGCTCCACGTAGCCATGCTTCTTAAAATACTTGCCGCAGCCCAGCATCCACGCCTCGTCCATGCCCACGTTGATGCGGCGGGAGGTAAAGCACTCGGACACGGTGGCGAACATCGCCTCGATGAGCTTGTAGGTCTCCGGCTCGTCCACCAGCAGGATATCCTCGCAGTCGTGCATCTTGCGGTGGGCGGACCACCGCATCGCCTGCAACAGATGAGCCAGCACCTGAATGCAGGGGATCAGCTCAATGCCGAAGCGGGCGGCGTAGGCATCGAACTCCTTCAGCTCCGCCTTGGTGTACCGCCCACGCATATAGCCGAAGTAGGGATACCCCTCCACCTCGTAGCAATCCTCCACGTACAGCATCATCGAGGTGTAGCCCATCAGCGCCAGGTGGCGGATATTCTGCTTGACGGTATCCGCCGTCTGCACCGCGTTGGCGGACACCTCGTACATCACGCACAGGTCGCTGTAGGCGGGCACTTCCACCACGTTCTCGCGGCTGTCAAAGGTATCCGCCAGCCGCCCCACGGCGCGAAAAAACTCCGCCTTTTGGCTGTAACGAATGGTGACACCGTCGGCGGTGTACACCACCTGCAAGCCTTTGTCACACCGCTCCACGGTGACGGGGAAGCCGTCCTCACACAGGGTAAACCCCACAACGTCCGCCACCTCTGCCAAAGCGGACAACAGTTCCTCCGACAGGTTCAAAAACCGCCATTTCATCGCACTCTCTCCTCTCCCAAAAGAAAACCGCTATGATATCTAATCATAGCGGTTTTTCTTTGATTTTACAAGCCTTTTACACCACTTTTTGGCGGATTTTAGCAGTTTTTCACCGCGGTGCGCGCCATGTCGTCAATGTTGGTGATGTTCGTGTTTAAGTTGCGGGGGGTGTTGTTATTGCCGTCGTAGAACAGGCGCTGCTCCTCTAATTCGGGAATGGAGGAGGTCTTACCATCCAGATATTCCTGAATCGTCACGATAGCGGTGCCGATGCGGTGGCACAGACCCGCCAGCGCCGACTCGCAGAACTCGATGCCGAACACCTTATTCTCTGCCAGCCAGTGTACACGCAGTTCGCGGTTGAAATTCTCCATACGGCGGGCAATCTCAGGCAGAACGGTTTCCGCAATATCCCGCATGGTCGCCTTGTCCCCGCTGTCGTAGGCGGCCTTCAGATTTGTGCCCACCGCCGCTTTCAGCTCCAGCACCTCGGCATCCGCCGCCAGCATATCGAAGAGATACTGCCAACGGGGGTTGCGCTCACCCGCCTCACGCAGCTTTTTGCCGATATCGGCAAAGTGCTGGGGATAGGTCTCGGGGTCCTGATGGCGGTCGAACAGACCCAGCAGCACATCCTGATGCAACAGGTAGGTGCCGGCGTTGCGGGAACCGCAGCCGGGCGCGGGGTTGTCGGGGGTGAAATTGATGTAATCCAGCAACAGGAAATCCTCAAAGTCGCCGTCCACACAGGTGCGGAAACGCTTTGCCAGCCACTCGTTTTCGTTATTATCCACATAGCAGGTCTCGGCGTACAGCTGGATGGTGGGCCACACCGCCATATTGGAGCTCATGCCGCCGTCGGTGGTCCAGCAGGTCACCATCACCTTGTCGATGCCGGTGTCCTTGCAGGCGCGCAGCTGGTCGCGGGACACCCACATGCTGAACAGGTTCATAGGGGCATAGCCCGCCCACTTGGTGGCGCCGCCGGCAAACCAGATGGTGTTGTTGAACTCCTTGTGGAGCTTCATCATCTTATAGTTGCCATCGTAGAACCCGCCGTACTCCCAATACACCAGTTCGGTGCCTGCCGGCACGCTGTCGATGATATTTTGGGGCATGTGGGGGTCCTCCAGCTGGGTGGGATAGTAGTATCCCTTATGTCCGAAGGCGTTGTTGATGTACATATCGCTCCAGGCGTGGATGCAAAAACCGTACTTGTCGCCGATTTCCTTCACCTTCGCCAGATGGGACTGCATAATCTCCCACCGCTCCACCATACCGTGGTTTTTCAGATAGTTGCCGGCGCCCAGCAGACGTGCCTCGTCCATACCGATGTTGATGCGACGGGAGGTGAAGCACTTCGCCACCGTGGAGAACATCGCCTCGATAAGCTCGTAGGTCTTCGGCTCATCCACCAGCAGAATGTCGGTGCAGTCACGCACACTCTGGAACACATCCCAGCGCATAATCTGGTTGAGGTGTGCCAGCACCTGAATGCAGGGAATCAGCTCGATGCCGAAGCGCAAACCGTAGGCGTCCAGCTCCTTCATCTCCGCCATCGTGTAGCGACCGCGCATATGACCGAAATAGGGATAGCCCTCCACCTCATAGGTGTCCTCGGTATATAGCTCCACCATCGTATAGCCCATCAGCGCCAGATGGCGAATAGCCGTCTTAACCCCCTCCACACTCATCACGCTGCCACGGGAGCAGTCGTACATGACGCCCAAGTCCTCATACCGGGGGATTTCCCGCACATTCTCCTTGCTTTCGGCGGTCTCCACCAGACGGCTGATGGCGCGGAATAACTCCGTCTTTTTGTTGTAGCCGATGGTAGCGCCGTCGGCGGTATAGGTCACGGAAAGACCCTTGTCGATGGCTTCCACCGTAACAGGCAGACCGTCCTCGGACAGCTCGATATGTAAAATATCGGTCAGCTCCGCTACCGCGGACAGCAGTTCGTCATTCAGGTTTAAAAAGTGCAGTTTCATTTTGTTTACTCCTCTCCAAATATCAGCTTGTAGTCGGCATAAATTTCGTTCCAATTGGCGTAGGTGCCGCCCAAATACACGTCCCCGTCGGTGGTCTGCACCACGTGGCGGTTGTCCTCCCCGTAGGGAGAATCGTACAGGGTCGCGGCAGAATTGTACAGCTGTCCCATCACGTCCTTAACGGGGGCATTCAGCACCACCGCGGCGGGCGCTCGCTGTGCCAGCTCCTGCAGGTCGGCACCGCCGCAGAGGGCGCCGCCCACATTCAACGCCCAATCCAGCTCGGGCACCTGTGCCGCCAGCTCCAGCATCTTGTCGGTGCTCAGCAGTACGGGGCGGTTGATAAAGGCGGTGCGCACGCCGTATGCCTTGCAGCGGCGCTGTACGTGGGTCCAGACCGCTTTCAGGTCCTCCTTGAGGGCATCTACCGTAGAGGTGCCGTTGCGGGTAAGGGTGACGAACACCGTATCCGCAGGGCAGAGGAACAGACGGTCGAGAATGGTATCCAGCCGCTTGTAGGATTTCTCCTGCCACTCGGGGAACACCGTCTCAAAGTTAAAGTCGGGGAAGTGGTTGCAAAGAGAAGTCAAGTCCACCGACACCTTCACGTTTTTCAGCCGCAGATAGCGGGCGTCCCGCTGCACCTGTTCCTCACTTGCTCGCTCAAAATACTCGCCGTCCACCAACACGGTATCGAAATACTGGTCGAAGGTGGGATTCTCCAGCAGGAAATCCTTCACGGAACGGACGTCGGCAGGCATCTTCACGCCGCATTTGCGGGCGGGGGCGGCAGGGTTCACCTCATCGGCCAAAGTTAGCGGCTTCTTCAGCGTCACCTCGAACAGTTGCACGTCCAGAGCGGGAATTGTATGGCTGCCCTTGCCCAACACGGTGTCGTTGTCCACCGTGTGATTCATCGGATAATAGCCCACCATCTCGGGAGAGCCGTCCGCCAGAGAGATTTCCTTCACCGCCGCAATATCCCCTAACAGGTCATATGCCTGCGCGGTGGAGGTGTTGTTGTTTACCAGCACACGGAGGGTCTTTTCGTCCTTGACGGTGACCACGTACTGCAGAGCCTCGTTTGAGGTCTTGACCAGCGTGTAGGGGGTGAACAAATCCCCCAGATACGCCTTGATAAACGCTGCGAAATCATAGGGAATGCCCACGCTCATCTCCACGGTGTTGGTCAGGTCGGTGAGGGTGTCCTTCTCCTGCAGACCGTCCTGCGCCAGAATCACCGTCACACTACCCTCGCCGTGGGGGGTGGTGATGATAACAGGCTGTTCGCCCGCAGCCGCTACCACCTGTGCGTCGGCGGTAAGCTGAGCGGACAGTACCCGCAGCCCGTCGGCGGGGTATACCTGCCCCCCATAGGTGACCGCGGCGCCGCCCATCTCCACCCAGTCGCCGAGGCGGGAGATGCCGAAGAAAGCGGTGTAATCCTTATCATACTGCTTAAGCGCCGCCTCGTATTGCGCCACCGTATCCGCGAACACCACGGTGTGACCGCCGTTTTCCACAAAGGTGCGGAGCTTGTCGTACAATTCATAGGTGAGGTGGGTACCGTTTACCACCAGAGCGGTATCGTACCGCCCCAGCACCGCGCCGCTCACGTCGCTGAGCAGCACGTCGGTAATTTCGCCGTAGGGGGTGGCCGACAGGAAGCCCCGTTCGTCCTGATAGAAGCCCGCATCCGCATAGCCGGGATACAGCATATTAAACAGCGCATTCATCTGCCAGTCGCCGGCGGCATAGGGGATGTTGCCCCACGCCTGATACAGCTTGCGGGTGTACAGATGACGAGGCGGCAACCAACCGGTAAAGGCATCCGCCACCACCGCCACGGGGGTATACATCACACCGGGGCGACCAATTTTCTTAATCAAGCGGTTGGCGTATTGGTTGATATGCCCCAAGGGGGATAATTTACCGAAAATCGGCACGTTCTCGGTGGAGGAGGGCAATTTTTTGCGGTACATCTCCTCGTTGTCGTCGGTAAACCAAGTCTGCTCAAAGCCGAACATCTCACAGCCGTACATATACTCGGTGTACATCAACCGTTTCATCAAGCTCAGGCTGGTGCCCTCCTCGGGACCGCGCGCCGTGGGAGCGGTGCCACCGCTGGACTCGTAGGTCTTGTAGCCCCAACGGTTCCACACCGACACGTTACCGCCGCAGAGAATGCCGTACTGCTTGGACGCGCCACGCAGGAAGCCATACCACATCTGGGGATTGGGCAAAGACTGGGCGGACTCGCAGTTGAGCATCATCGCATACCCCTGACGGGCAAAATAATGCACCGTGGTCAGAGCGCACAGGATGGTGCACTTGTTGTAGAAATTGTCCGCAATCTCCTCAAAATACTCCTCGAACGCCTTATACTGTCCCAGACGGGTCTTGGGACCCGCGGCGTTGTCCTCGCGGCTGACATAGCCGCCGATGTACCAGCCGTCGGTCTCGCCGATGTCATAGCCGAGAAAATGGTCGCCCAGTACCTCCTGCATCAGTCCGTGCCATTCTTTCGGGATGGAGAAATACCCGTAATCGCGAAGATTCTGGTCCTCCCGTATGCCGGGAGCGATACCCCAAAAGCCGTAGAGGTAGGCGCCCGCCGCCGCTATCTTTTCCACCAATTCGGGGAAGTTATCCGCATATTTGGTGGTCCAATTAAGCCAAAACCCCTTGCCGATGTCATAGTCCTCGGTGTACTGCTTGATGGTTTTGTCAATATCCAGCAGCTGCTTATAGTCCAGCGTATGGGGGAAATAGCGGGCGGAGGTAAACTGAATCTCATCCCCCAATGCCTCTCGCGTCACCACACGGTTTGGCCGCTTGTCAAAAGCGGGGTATTTCTTCGGGTCAACCGAATGGGCATAGATTTTCATGGGAGTTATCCTCCTTAGAATATCGCCTTGTAATCGGCATAGATTTGGTTCCAATCCTCATAGGTGGCGGCGAAATACACCGTGCTGTCCGCCGTCGCAGTGGTTTCCACCAGTTGCCGCAGAGAAGCGGCGCTGTCAGAGGGGGCAACAGGTGCATAGGCATTATACACCTGCCCCAAGCGGTCGGTGTGGGGCGCGCTGAGCAGGAAATGCCGCACGCCGTAGCGAGCCGTCAGGTCCGCAGGCTCGGCGCACGCCAGTATGGCGCCACAGGTGTTGAGACCCAATTCCAGACCCGCCACCTCCTGCGCCAGCGAGAACATAGCATCAGGAGATAGGGTGAGAGGGCGATTCTGGCACACCGCCTGCACGCCGTTTGCACCACAGCGGCGGACAATGTGCGCCCACAGCGCCTTTATCGCCGGTTTCTGCTGGTGCACCTCGGTGCCGTAGGCGGGGCGAATCCAAGTGGTATACACGCTGTCTGCATCGTACAGGAACAGCTTATCCAGCATATCATCCACCATCTTGTAGGTGCGCTCCTGCTTGGCAGGATATAAGGGGTTGACATCCAAATCGGGGCAAAGATTACTCAGCGACAGCAGGTCGAGAGAGAGTTTCACTCCCGTCTGATGCAGGTAGAAGGCTTCTTTTTCCGCCGCGGCTTTATCCATCCGCAGCAGATATTCGCCGCTGACCGTCAGCGTGTCGAAATACTGGGAGAAAGAGGGATGCTCCAACAGAAAATCCTTGGCGGTGGCGTAGCCGGTGGGCATCTTCACCGCCGTTTTCACACGGCGCGGAGCAGGGTTGCTCTCCGCCGCCAATTCCAGCGGGCTGTTCAGCGTCACGGTGAACATCTGCATCTCCAGAGCGGGAACCGTATAGGTGCCCTCGCCGCCGGCGGTGGTGTTGTCCACCGACACCACCTTGGGGTAGTAACCCACCATGGCAGGAGAGCCGTCATCCAGCGAAATCTCCTCCACCGCGGCAATGTCCCCCACCAAGTCATAGCTCTGCGCCGTGTGGGTGTTGTTGGTCACCAACACACGCAGATGGGTTTCGTCCTGTACGGTAACAATGTACTCCAGTGCCTCATTGGTGGGCTTCACCAAGCAGAAGTCACGGAAACAGCTGTCCAAATAGTCCTTGAGGAAGGGCGCAAAATCGTACAGCGTGACAATATCCTCGTTGCGGTTGTTGGACAGAGAAAGAGGCTGCTCCGTGGACACCAAGCCGTCCTTCGCCAGCACCACCGTCGCCTTGCCCGCTCCCGCAGGGCGGGTAATCAGTAGCGGCAGGTCGCCCGCGGCCGCCTCCACCGTGGCATCGGGGGTGAGGGTGGCAGTAAGCACCGTCAGCCCCTCCGCTTCCGTTTCGCCCGTGAAGGCGTCTACGCCGAAGAAAGCGCTTATATCGGCATAGGGCGCCAGCTTATCCGCGTACTGCCGCACCGTATCGGCGAACAGCACCACGTGACCGCCGTCGGTGACGTAGGTGCGGAGTTTATCAAACAGCTCATAGGTGAGCGTGGTGTCGCTGAGCAACAGTGCCATGGGGTAGCGGTTCAGCACCGCGCCATCCGCATCGCTGAGCAGCACATCCGCTATTTCGCCGTAGGGCGTAGCGGTGAGGAAACCCCGCTCGTCCTGATAGAATCCCGAATTCTCATAGCCGGGGTACAGCATGGAAAACAGAGTGTGTAACTGATGGTCGCCCGTATTGTAGGGCAGGTTGCCCCATGCTTGGTACAGGCTGGAGGTATACAGATACCGCGGCGGCAACCAGCCCGCAAAGGTATCTATCATCACCGCCAGCGGAGTATACATTCCGCCGGGACGGTCTATCTTGTTCATCAGACGGTTGGCATACTGGGTGATATGACCCAGCGGAGACAGCTTGCCGAAAATCGGCACATTCGCGGTGGAAGAGGGCTGTTTCATACGACTGCGCTCGCTGTTGTCGTCGGTGAAATAGCTAGTTTCGTACCCCAGAAACTCACAGCCATACATATACTCCGCATACAGAATACGCTTGAGCAGGCTCAGGCTGGTGCCCTCCTCGGGACCGAAATCGCCCCAACCCAGCGGGTCGTCCTTACTGCCGCTGGACTCATAGGTCTTGTAGCCCCACGCGTTCCACACCGAGGCGTTGCCCGCGGTGAGGATGCCGTACTGCTTGGAGGCACCACGGATAAAAGCATACCACATCTGGGGGTTGGGCAGGCTCTGCGCCGCCTCGCAGGAAAGAATGGTGGCGAAGCCGTCCTTGGCATAGTAATGCACCGTCGGCAGAGCGCAAAGAATGGTCATCTTGCTGTGGCACTTTTTCGCCAGCGGCTCGAAGTACTCCTCGAACGCCTTATACTGCCCCAAGCGGTTCTTCTCCCCCTTGGCGGAATCTTGGCGGCTGATGAAAGAGCCGATGTACCAACCGTCTCCCTCTCCCATCTCGTAGCCCAGAAAGTGGTCGCCCAGCACCGATTCCATCAGCTGATGGAATTCATCCGGCAGGGGAACGTCACCGAAGTCGCGCACGTTACTATCATAGGGAATCTCGTTGCCGCCAAGACCCCAAAAGCCGTAGAGATACAGCCCCTTCTCCGCCATCAGCCGCACCATATCCCCCTTGTTGTCCGCCAACAGGGTGGTGTTGTTCAGCCAGAAGCAATCGCCTACGTCATAATCCTCGGTGTAGTCGCGAATGGTCTCTTCCATATCGTACAGGGTTTTATAATCGTCGGTGTGCTTAAAATAGCGAGGGCCCGAAAAATGAATCTTGTTTCCCAGAGCCTCACGGGTGACCACCTTGTTAATGCGCTTGGCAAAGGCAGGGTATTTCTCGGGGTCCACGGGAAAAGCATATATCTTCATATGAATCCTCCTTATTCCTCAAAAAAGTCGGTGCGGAAAGGCGCTGCGGGCAGCCCCTCTCCGTTGAACAGGCTCAGACGGAACTGGTCGGCAAAGCCGTACCGTGCGTGCACGGGACTAGGCACCTGCTCGCTTGTCAGCACAAGAGTGGCGCCCTCCACCGTGGCGGTGGCGGGATAGAACACCCCGTCCTCGCCGCACAGCATAAAGTCGGGGTTCTCCCCTAAACTAAGCGCCGTAGCGTGGGTAAAGGCGACCCGCACGGTGTTCCCCACCACACAGTGGCTCGCATAGATGGGACCGCAATATTCCGCGTCCCCGCCGTACAGCACGCGGCTCGCCGCCAACCACAGACGGTCGCCGAACTGCCGCTTGTACATCGGGTGAATGTTGCCGTACTCGCCGATATCGCCGCTGGTGATGAGGTACACATCCTCCTGCTCCTTGGCGATACGCACCTGCGCCTCTACGATACGCGCCCAGCTGAAGGGCGGGTCACAGATATAGGGCGCCAGCTGTACGGTGAAAATGGGCAAGTGCTCGTCACGGAAGTCCCGACGGCACTGCTCGGCATAAGCTTCAAACATATCGAAATAGTAGGGAGCATCTCCACGGCTGCTCTCCCCCTGATACCACAGCACGCCACGCAAGGCATAGGGTACGATGGTGGCAGTCATATGCTCGTACAGGTTGCCGGGCCAGTTTTGCCAGCGGGGACCGAAGGGCGGCTCCTTAGGCCAGTCAATGCAGTTGTACCGCCCGAAGGCATAGGGACCCAACTCCCGTGCCTTCGCCACCGCATCGGCGGACAGGCACTGAGCGTCCAGCTCGTCCCGATAGGCATCGTAAACCGCGTTATACTCGTCCATATTCAGGCTTTCCAGCGCCTTCCGCGCCCGCTCCCGTGCCATCGCCAGACGGGGGTCGGTCTCCACCGTCTCCTTGGCAATCCACGGCTCGATGCGGGTGCCGCCGAAGTTACAGCTGATCACACCCACCGCAACCCCTTCTTCCGCCTGCAGATGGCGGGCGAAATAGAAGCCGATGGCAGAGAAACGAAGCGCCGTGTCGGGGGTACACACCTGCCAAGGGGTGTCCACCGACCGCACCGCCTCAAAGTGCCAGTTGTAGCGGTCCTGCCCCGCCTCGCTGCGGCGAGCCACCGTGAAAAAGCGAATATTCGGCAGGTCGGCGGCAGCCGCTGCCTCAAAGCCGTCCTCGGCGGAAAACAGCGGATGCTCCATATTGGACTGCCCTGCCGCCAGCCAAACCTCGCCTATCATCACGTCGGTGAGGGTAACCTCGCCAAAGGCATCCGTTACCGTCATTGTATAGGGACCACCTGCCTCCATAGGCGGTAGCTCCACCAAGAACTTACCGCCCTCGCACAATGCGCTGGCGGTGGCATCGCCGATGTGGACGGTGACAATACCGCCGCCCTCGCCCCATACACGAATCGGCTTCTGCCGCTGGAGCACCATATGGTCGCTGAATAATGCGGATACTTTCATTTGTTATTTTCTCCTTTGTATCCCCTGTTGTCAACGTATTTTCTCCTGCTTTCAGGACAAAACAGAATTTTTTTACCATTTAAAAGAATATATGAAGAAAAGGCGTTCCTTGCCCGAAATCAAGCCTGTTGATTCTCTCTATTTGCTTGGTTTTCCGTCTGCCGACGGAAGGGTAAGGATCGCCCTTTCCTCATTCATTACTCTTCAATTTCAATAATCTTGTTTAGACCGTACTTCTGGTCTACAATGTCGGTACGCTCCATCCACTTGCCGTTGGTAAAGTCCGGCACGGCGACGGGTGCGCCACCGGCAGCGATGGACATCTCGCTGAGCACAGCAATGCTCATCCAGGTAACGGTGTCATAGGTGTCGATGGGAGGATTGATGCCCAGCTTGACCGCGTTGATGAAGGCGCGGAATACCTGGGTATCCATACCGCCGTGACCGTCGTTGACGGTGTAGCCCTTCCACAGGGGGTGGAGATACTCCTCCTCGTACTTCTCGGCACAGCCCCACATCTCTTTGCCCTTAAACTCGTACTTGGCATCCTGCTGGTCGATGTACAGAGAGTCGTTCAGCTCAAAATAGTTCGCCTTGGTGCCGCGAACGGTGAAGTTGCGGCTGTAAGTACGGGGCAGGGTGGTATCCAGAGTCAGAGAGATCATCTCGCCGTTGGCGCAGATGATGTTGGTCTTGACCACGTCCGCCTGACGCCACTCTACGTTCGCCAGCTCGTGGTCAGCGCCCTTGCGGGAGATGACGTACTCGTGCAATCCCTTAGCGGCGGGGGTCGCCACAGAGGTCAGGGACAGCAGACGGTTGCCGTTGTTGATGTTAAGAATCTTACAAATCGGACCCAGCTCGTGGGTGGGATAGTTGTGGCAGTTGCGGTGCAGGTAGTTGCGCAGACGGTAGTGGCGCTTCTCCTTGCCGGTGACGATCTCGTCACGCAGGTCGTGCATATAACCACCCTCGCAGTGCACCACGTCGCCGAAGATACCCTTCTTGACCATGTTGAGGATCATCAGTTCCCGCTTGCCGTAGCAGCAGTTCTCCAACATCATACAGGGAATGCCTGTCTCCTCGTAGGTGTGAATCAGGCGCCAACAGTCGTTCAGAGAGTAGGCGCAGCCTACCTCCATACCCACCGGCTTGCCCGCCTTCATCGCGTCCACGGCAATGTCCACGTGGGACTCCCAGCTGGACATAATGATGATAGCGTCCACGTTGTCCATGGTGAGCAAATCCTTGTAGTTGGTGGTACCGAAGGGCACGTAGCCGTGCTTCTCCTCAATGAGCTTCTGCGCCTCTTCCACGCGGTCCTGGTACAGGTCGCACACCGCCACCAGATCCACCTCTTCCTCGCTCAGAGGCAGCAGAGCAAACTTCAGCATGCCGATGCCACGGCCGCCGAAGCCGATCATACCCAAACGCAATTTGTCGCTCATAATGTTTTCCTCCCATTTCTCCATACAAAAGGTGCTATATGTAAAAACAAATTATAGCCGTTAAATATAATCAACTTGGCAGCCCGACACGGTCAGCCCCCACTTGTTGATGTTGGTGTTCAGGTTGGTGCCCTCGGGGGCGCCGTCGTAGCGCAGACGGGTCTGCGCAAGCTCGGGCAGGCTGTCCACCTCGCCGTCCAGATACGCATGAATCCGCTCACGGGCGGTAATGAGCCGCCGCTCGATACCGCCAAAGCGCACGTCCAGCACGTCCAGACCGAAGGGCTTGTTGTCGTGCAGCCACTGCTTGTGATACACCGCAATATAGTCCGCCAGACGCCGCTGAATCTCCGGAATCACCTCGTCGGCGATGCGGGTCATCTCCCCGCGGTCATCGGCATCGTAGGCCGCCTTCAGCCGAATGCCCACGTCACACTTCACTTCCAGCACGTGGCACAGGGCGGACAAGCTGTCAAACAGGTAGCTCCACCGGGGGTTGCGCCCGCCCGCCTCCGCCAACACCTGCGCCCGCTCGGCAAAGTGGGCGGGGAAGGTCTCAGCGTCTGCGTGCTTATCGAACAGACCCATCAGCACGTCCTGGTGCAACAGGTATTTGGAGGGGTTGCGGGAACCGCAACCCGGTGCCTTGTTGCCGGGGGTGAAATTGGGGGTGTCCAGCAGCAGGAAGTCCTCGTAGGAGGCGCCCACGCAGGTGGCAAAGCGACGGGACACGTGCTCGTCGGCGTTGTTATTGGCGTAGCAGTCCTCGGCGAACATCTGAATGGTGGGGAGCGCCGCCATGTGGCTGCACTCCTGTCCGTTGTCGCCCCAGCAGGTGACCATCACCTTGGTGATGCCGTTGTCACGGCAGGCGCGCAGCTGGTCACGGGACACCCACAGGCTAAACTGGTTCATCGGCGCATAACCCGCCCAGATGGTGGCGCCGCCCGCAAACCAGATGGGATTCTTAAACTCCATATGCATCTTGCACATACGGTTGGCACGCTCGTAGAAGTTGCCGTAATCCCAATAGATGAGATCCACCTCTTCGGGCACGCTGTCGATAATGTGCTGCGGCACGTGTCCGTCCTCCAGAGAGGCCAGATAATAGTAGCCCTTTTCGTTGGCGGCGGCATCGAAATACATATCGCTCCACATCAGCGGCTCAATGCCCAATTCCTTGCAGATAGCCATCACCTTTTGGGTATGGGACTGCATAATCTTCCACTTTTCTACATAGCCGTTGCGGCGGTAGTAGTTGCCGCTGCCCAGCGTCCACGCCTCATCCATGCCCAAATGCACGCGGTTGGTGGTGAGGGTATCCCGCCACATAGTCAGCATACTGCGGATAAGGTCGTAGGTCTTGGGCTCGTCCACCAGCAGGATAGCGTCACAGTCGTGCACCTCGCGGAATGCGGGCCAGCGCATCGCGTTCATCAGGTGCGCCAACACCTGAATGTAGGGCACCAGCTCGATGCCGAAACGCAGACAGTAGGCGTCGATCGCCTGCAGCTCCTCTTTGTTGTAGCGACCGCGCATATAGCCGAAGTAGGGATACTCCTCCAGCTCGTAGGTATCCTCCATATAGAGGAACATGGTATTATAGCCCATCAGCGCCAGATGGCGCACACGCAGTTTGGCGGACTCCACCGTTGCCACCGCGTTGCGGGAGCAGTCGAACATCGCCGCCAGGTCCTCGTAGGCGGGGGTTTCCGCTACATCCTCACGGCTGTCCGCCCGCTCCACCAGCAAGCCGATGGCGCGGAACAGCTGCACCTTTTTCTCATAAGTAATGGTAGCGTCGTCCGCCCCGAAGGTCACCGACAGACCGCTGCCCTCCTTCTTTACGTACACGGGCAGGCCGTCGTCGCACAGTTCCACCCCCAGAATAGGGGCGACCTCCGCCACTGCCGCCAGCAGGTCAGCGGAAAGGTCCGCAAAATACAATTTCATAATTAAATCTCTCCTTAGAACAACAACCGATAGTCCGCATAGATCTCGTTCCAGTCGGCGTAGTCCGCCGCCAGATACACCAGCCCGTCGGTTACCACCGACAGGCTGTGGGCTACCTCCGCCTCAAAGCCGGAGCCGACAATGGGAGCATAGCCGTTCTGCCGATTGCCCGCCGCCGTACGGGTGGGGGCAGACAGGAACAGGTGCCGCAGCGGGAAATCCTCCCCAATCTCCTCCGGGGTATGGGGACTGTTGTGCCGCAGGGAAATCCCTGCCGAGGTGCACCAGCCAAGCTCCACCCCGTCGGTGTCAACCGCCGCCTTATACTGGGTGGCGATGGGCATCGTCAGCCCGCGGTTGCGACAGATGAGAATGGCCTCGGTGCCTGCCAATTTCTCTCCGATATAGCGATACACCGCGGGCAAATAGTCCCGCAAATGCTCCGGTCCGGGGGTGGTGGAAACCACCACGGCCTCTAAAGGATACTGTACCACTTTTTCCAGTATCAGGTCAAGCCTTTTGTAAGATTCTGCCAATATTTTCGGGTATTTTTCATGAAAAGACAAATCGGGGAACCAATTCATCAGGCGGGTCAGGTCCACCGCCACTTTTATGCCCACCCGACGCAGGTAATCCGCCTCTTTTTTGACCGTTTCGAGGTCGGTGCGCTCTACGTAGGTGGCGTCCACCAGTACCGCATCAAAATACTGGTCAAAAGAGGGGGTCTCCAACAGAAAATCCTGTATACTGCGACTGCCGATGGGCATTTTTACGCCCACAGAGGGGGTGGGAGCGGGATTGCTCTCCGCCTGCAGCTCCACCCCACAGTCAGTGGTCACCGTATACAGATGTACGTCCCCCGCGGCGATGGTGTAGGCACCCTCCCCGATCGGGTCGTCTGATACGGTAACGCAGGCGGGGTAATATCCCACCGCCTTGTCAGCGCCGTCCTCCATGGGAATCCGCTGTGCCGCAGACAGACCCAGGGGGGACGTCAAATCATACTTCTGTGCCGCATAGGTGTTATTCACCACCTGCAGCATAAAGGTGTTTTCCTCTTTCACCGTCACCATATACTGCAGGTCACGGTTGGTGGGCTTTACCAACGCCAGACGGTCGTACAGGTCGCCCAGATACGCCTTGACAAAGGGGGTCAGGTCGTAGGGACGGGTGATGGGATTATTCCGCAGGTTGGCGGGGGTGGGATTCTCGTCCGCCACCTCCAGCCCGTCCTCGGTGAGCAGCACCGTCACCCTGCCCGCGCCACGGGTGACGGTATACAGTGCCGGCTGTCCCTCCACCATTGCCTCCACCACCGCATCGGCGGTGAGGGTGGCGGATAATAGACGCAGGTCCTTCACAGGGTAAGTATTACCACCGTAGAGGGCGAACCCGCTCACCGAACGGGTCTTGCCCGTCTGCTCCAGACCGAAATAGGTCAGATAGTCCTCGTCGTAGGCGGACAGGGTCTGCGCCGCCTGCAACAGGGCGGAGGCGCACACCACCAGATGCCCGCCCTCCTCGGTGAAGCGGCGCAGTTTATCATACACCTCTAAGGTGATACCCGTGCCATTGGTTACCAGCATCAGGGGATAGCGACGCAGTACCGCACCGTCCGCATCGCTGAGCAACACGTCGGTCAATTCGCCGTAGGGGGTAGCGGTGAGGAATCCGCTCTCGTCCTCGTAAAAACCGGCATTCTCGTAGCCGGGATACAGCATAGAAAACAGCGCATGCAGCTGGTGGTCACCCGCTCCGTAGGGGATACTGCCCCACACCTCGTACAGCTTGGGAGTGTACAGGAAACGGGGAGGATTCCACCCCGCAAAGGTGTCGGTCATCACCGCCACAGGGGTGTACATCACACCGGGGTAGCCCAGCTTGTTAATCAGCCGATTGGCATACTGCTGCACCTCGCCGATGGGAGAAATCTCCCCCGGCTGTGCCGCCATCTCGGGGGTCACCAGACCCAGCACGTGCCGCTCGCTGTCGTCATTGCAGAACCAGCCGTTCTCATACCCCAAAAAGACGCAGTTGTACATATACTCGTTCCACAGGATACGGCGCATCAGACTCAGGCTGGTGCCGCTGTCCGCACTGCCCCGCTCCCCTGCATCGGGGACGAACTCCGGTCCGTAGGTCTTATAGCTGTTGAGATTCCACACCGACACGTTGCCGGAGGTGAGCAGCCCGTACTGCTTGGAGGCGCCACGAATAAAAGCATACCACATCTGGGGGTTGGGCAGAGCCTGTGCCGCCTCGCAGGACAGCAGGGTGGCATACCCACTGCGGGCATAGTAATGCACCAAAGCGGAGGAGCACAGCACCGTCATACAGTTATGGCTGTCCGCCGCAATGCGGCTGTGCCACCGCTCGAAGTTCTTGCACTGCTCCACGCGGGTCTTGGGGTGGACGGCGGCGTCCTCACGGCTGACAAAGGCGCCGATATACCGACCGTCCTGCTCCCCCATCTCGTAGCCAAAGAAGCGGTCGCCCAGCTCCGCCATCAGGCGGTTATGCACCCGCTCGCTGACGGAAAACTCGCCCCAGGTATTGGTGGCAAGGTTCGCCTCGGCGCCCGGCTCGTAGCCCCAGGCGCCGTAGAGATACAGCCCTCTGTCCCGCACCGCGTCAATGAGCTCGTCCACGTTCTCCGACAGAAAGTCCTTCCAGTTGAGCCAAAAACACCTGCCAATCTCATGCTGCACCGTGTAGCGGTCCAGCTCGTTGTCGATGCAAACCATACGCCCTGTGGCGGGGTCCACCGTCACAAAGCGGGAAGCGGAAAACTGCACCTTGTTATCCATGGTGTCATAGGTTACCGCCTTAGCGGCCCGTTTTTCATACCGCGGGTATTTTTTGGGGTCCACGTAGTGTCGGTACGCTTTCATCGGAAATCACCTCAACCAAACAGATAGCGATAGTCGGCATACACCTCGTCCCAGTCGGCGTAATCCGCCGCCAGATACACATCACCCTCTACCTTGTCCAGAGCCGCTTTAATCTCCGCCTCAAAGCCGGAGCCAACCACGGGAATGTTACCGTTCTGGGGATTGCCGGTCACCGTAAAGGTGGGGGCGGACAGCAACAGAGCGGAGAAGGTGTACTCCTTCTTCACCTCGTCCACGTCCAGCGGACCGGGGATACGATGCCCCAAGGCGGCAGAGGTATCCCACGCCAGGGACACGCCCGCCATCTCCGCTACGGGACCTAACTGCCCCGCCATATTGGTGGTAATGCCGCGGTTGCGGCAATAAAGTTTTATATCCGCAGGCAGCTTCTCCAGCAGATACGCCGCCAAATCCTGCAGCGCCAGACCCATATCCGAGCCGCCGGTGTTACTGGGCAGGTTGCGGGCGATAAAGACGGCGTCTCCGTCGTACAGAGCGTATTTATCCAAAATCTTATCCAAACGGGCAAAGGAAGCCGCCCGCATCTCAGGATACTCGCGGTCAAACCGCAAATCGGGGAAGGTGTTGAGCATACGGGTGAAATCCACCGACAGCTTAACGCCGTAGCGGTGCAGCCACGCTGCCTCCTCCGCCAGGAACTCCTTATCCATTCGCTCCAGATAGTAGGCGTCCACCAGCAGCGTATCGAAATACTGCTCAAAGGAGGGGTGCTCAATAAGGAAATCGCGGATACTCATCACGTCCATGGGCAGCTTGACACCTACCTTGCGGTCACGGGCGACAGGCAGGCTTTCCGCCTGCAGCTCCAGCGCCGTAGCCACCGTGATCTCGTACATCACCACGTCACCTGCGGCGATGGTATAGGCACCCTCACCCGCCACAGCGGTGGGATCCACCTCCACACAGGCGGGATAGTAACCCACCGTATCCTGCACGTTATCCTCAATGAGGATAGGTTTGATGGCGGCAATGCCCACATCGCCGCCCACAATATCATACCGCTGGGCAGTGAAGGTATTGTTGGTCACCTGCAGCAGCAGAGTGTTCTCGTCCTTGACGGTGACGATATATTGCAGTTCCTCGTTGGTGGGTTTCACCAGCGTGTAGCTGTCGAAGCAGTCGCCCAGATACCGCTCCACAAAGGGAGTCCAGGCGTAAGCCTGGGGAATGGGCTGCTCCTGCTCACGCGTGGCTACGGCGGGAGTCTCCTGCCGCTCCAGACCGCTCTCCGCCAGAATCACCGTCACCTTGCCCGCTCCGTGAGCGGTGGTGAGAATAGCCGGCTTGCCCTCTACGGTGGCCTCCACCACCGCATCGGCGGCGGGAGCGGCATTCACGAGGGTTAGGTCGGACACCGGATACTCTTCGCCGCCATATACGGCGGTGCCGCTGACGGCGGTCTTGCCGCCCGCCATCTCGATGCCGCAGTAGGACAGCATCTCCTCACGATTGGCCGCGTTCAGCACGGTGGGCGCCCACAGCACCAGATGCCCGCCATTATCCACAAAGCAGCGCACCTTGTCCTCTACCTCGGCGGTCAGTTCGGTGTCGTTGACCATTACCAGCATGCGATACTGGCCCAGAATCGCCGCGTCCGCATCGCTGAGCAACGCGTCCGCAATCTCGCCGTAGCGGGTCTTGCACAGGAAACCGGTCTCGTCAAAGAAGCGACCCGCGTCCTCGTAGCGAGGATACAGCATCGTAAACAGAGCGTGGGTCTGGAAGTCACCGGTGTTGTAGGGGATATCGCCCCACACCTCGTACAGCTTGGGGCTGTACAGGTGGGAGGGCGGGTTCCAGCCCGCGTTGTAGTTCATCATAAACGCCACAGGGGTGTACATCACACCGGGGCGACCCAGGGAGTTAACCAGCTTGTTGGCATAGGTCTGCACCTGCCCGATGGGGGTGAAGCCTGCAGGAGCGTACACGTCCTCCGGCTTAACCGTGGAGAGAATATGGCTCTCGCTGTCGTCGTTGTCAAACCAGCTGTTCTCAAAGCCCAGGAACACGCAGTTATACATATACTCGTTCCACAGGATACGGCGCATCAGGCTCAGGCTGGTGCCCTTGTCCGGCGCGCCGTTGGGCAGACCGGGTTCGCCGTAATACTTGTAGCCCGTCTTATTCCACACCGACACGTTGCCGGAGGGCAGAATCCCATACTGCTTGGAGGCACCACGGATAAAGGCGTACCACATCTGGGAGTTGGGCAGTGCCTGCGCCGCCTCGCAGGAGAGCAGAGTGGCATAGCCGCCGCGGGCATAGTAGTGGATCAGCGCTAAAGAGGCGAGGATAGTCATCTTGTCGTGGAACAGGGTGGCCATCTGCCCGTGATAGTGGTCGAAGTTCTTCATCTGTCCCGTGCGGGTCTTGGGGTAAGCGGAGCCGTCCTCACGGCTGACGTAGGCGCCGATATAGCGCCCGTCCTGCTCGCCCATCTCGTAGCCGAAGAAGTTTTCTCCCATAATGGAGCGGATTTTCTCGTCCAGCTCCTTACTGTAGCGGAATTCGCCCCAAGAGGAGTCTACGTCGCAGCTCTTGATGCCGCCGGGCACAAAGCCCCAGCCGCCGTAGAGGTACAGATCGTGGGCTTTCAGCGCCTCGAGCATCTCCTCTACGTTATCCGCCAGAAAGTTTTTATAATGCAGCCAAAAACACCGACCCATATCGTAATCCCGAGTATACTTGCGAATGGTCTCCTCGATACCGTACAGACGGTTGGTCTTGGGGTCCAGCGGGAAGCTGCGGCACACCGCAAACTGCACCTTGTTATCCAGCAGTTCGTGAGTCACAGGCTTCTCCGCCCGCTTGCGATAGGTGGGGTATTTCTTGGGGTCTAAGTAATGGTTGTACACTTTCATTGCTATCACCTCATTGTTGAACGCCGATTTTTCTATCTGTATGCAAAGTCCCGTAGGACACTATGCCAAAAAAACAGTAAACGCCACCGTCGGAACCGATTTTACTCTCTTCCGACAGTGGCGTTCATAAAACAAAACTCCTTTGTAAAGTTATTACCTTACTACAAACTCGATGACAGCAATCCCTCCGGGAGCCAACGTGACGGTCTGCTCCTTAGAAGCACTTAATTGATTGCCGCTTATCCAATCCTTTGCCGCCTTCACCGTTCCCTTGCCGGTGTAGGTGACGTTGACATATTTCGTGTGGCTCTTATCCACCGTTTCGGCGGAATCGTAGGCCTTAAACACACCGTCGTTGTTGATGAGGGTCAGCACAAAGCCTTTGTCATTCACGTTGACGATGTACTGCACCCGCTCGTCGATGGAGAAGGGAATCTGCTCTTTCAGCAGGTCATCCATAATGGCTCCCAAACCGTCCACCTTATAGGCATCGCCGTAGACAATGACCTTGCCCTTGCCGATGCTACCTGTATTGCGATAGGTGGCGGGAAAATCCTTAGTATATGCAGAGTTGAGCACCAACGTACCGCCGTTCTGCACATAATTGGTGTATTTGAGCCGCATGGTGGGGGTCAGGTCCACGTCGCCCGCCAGAATGATAACAGGATAGGTGTTCAGCACCTTTTCGTCCGCCCGATCGGTGAGAATATCCACCGTGTCGCCGTAGGGGGTATTCACCTGCTGTTTGCCGTCGTCCCGAACGTTCTGGTTGGGGTAATTGTTGGGGTACAGCAGACGGAACAGGTTGTCAATCATCCAGTCGCCCTCGGTGAACACAAACCGCTCGAACACCTTGTAGTTGCCGTCGTTGGCCATCCAATGACCATAGGGCAGACCGTGGTCACGGGGAATCACGATACCGAAGGGCACCATCGTCACGCCGCGGTCGGGGTTACGCTGGGTGAAGGCGTAAAATTCCTGATTCATCTTACCATGAGGTGTCAGAGTGTAACTGTCGCCCGCTTGGTTAAGGGTAGGATAGCAGGCGCTCTCTGCGCCGCCCTCGTTGATGAGCCACTGCGCACCGGACATATACGCCATATAATAGGCACGGCGGGCAGCGGAAACCGACTGCCCCGCATACTCGTGGTTAACCACGTTGGAGTGGAAGCTGTCGTCGTGGCGGTGCATGGTTTCGTCACCGGTGTAGTTAATCATGCCCGTCCAGTTCCACAGGCTGAAATCCACATACCACGCGTCCACGCCGCCCAGACCCATGGCCTCGTTATACTGCTTAGCCGCACCGCGGGTGAAAGCCACACTCAGCTGGGGAGCGTTCACGTTTGCACCTATTTCGCAACTGATATAGTCATACCCTGCCTCAGCAGTATAGTGCTGCCAACGGGTGAAACTATCCATCGAGGCATAAGCACCGAACGCCTGCGTTGCCATTTGACTCTTCAGCCACGCAATCACGTTGTCCGTTGCCTGTTTTCGATTGCTGGGCTCGCTGCCGTCAAGGCCTCCACCGTAGTTGCAGTGGCTTGGCCATTCAGCAGTATACAGAGAAGCATAAAAAGGAGATCCGGTATCTCCCAATTTTTGCTTATTTATCGTTATGCTGAGCAAGCCACGGTTGTACTGCTGCTTACCTAATATCTGCACCTGATAGACGAAATCCTTATCCTCATAGCCAAGGAAGCCCTTCATTTGCCACGCCTCCACGTTGCGAATGTAATCGCGAATCAGGCTGTTCGCAGGAACAGGGGGCTTAGTCACCGTTTCGTCCTCGTCATCGGCGGGAGGCGCTGTGGTGGGCTTCACATTGGTTGCCGACTGGGTAGGCGCCGTTCCCGACGTCGTGGGTAGATTCGCTCCACCGTCATCGGCGGGAGGCGCTGTGGTGGGTTTCACATTGGTTACCGACTGGGTAGGCACCGTTCCCGACATCGTAGGTAGGTTGGGGTTATAGTCGTGGGCGGTGGGGCGCGTTGTGGTGGACGCAGTCACTCTGGTACGGGTGCCGGTGACCAGGTTTTTCGTGGTATGGGACGTACTGCCGCCGACGGCGGTGGCAGCCTGCGTAGTGGTGTTAGAAGACGACGTACTATCGTTCGTGTCCGCAGAGGTGGTATCGCCGCCCGTTTCCTGCGTGTCGGTATCCTCCCCCGCCGGCTGCTCTTCGGGAGCAGCTGTGGAAACGGAAATATCCGACGAATCGCTCTCGCTCGGCGCGGACACAGCGGGTTCGGTGCCGCAACCCACCAAGGAAAGCAGTATCCCCGCCATCAATAATAAGGAAATCATACGGATACTGTGAATCTTCATGAAAGACGTCCTCCCCATGCTGTAATCTGCCGCCGTACGGCTACCAAAAATATACCAAAAAAAAGCAAAAAAGGCAACACTTTCCTATTAATAAAACAGACATTTTCTACTGAAAACTTGCCTTTTTGACATTTCCAAGCCCGAAATCTGCATAAAAACCAATTTCGGGTTTGGAAATGCCCCAGCAGGAAAACCTGCCGGGGCAAGTCAGTTGCTATTGATTCCGCAGTGAGGAATTACAGAACAAACTCAATAACTGCGATATCACCGGGAGCTACCGTGATGGTCTGCTCCTTTGAGGTTTTCAACTTTTCTCCGGTCATCCAATCACATACCTCCGTCACCTCTTCGGAGCCGGTGTATTTGACATTAACCGTCTTAGTCTTGCTCTTATCCACAACCTCGGCGGAATCGTAGGTCTTAAACACACCCTCGTTGTTGATGAGAGTCAATATCAAACTATCGTCCGTGACATTGACGATGTACTCAATCGTCTCGTCAATGGCGAAGGGGATGTGCTCTTCCAGCAGAGTGTCCAGAATAGCACCCAGACCATCCACCTTATAGTCGCCCCCGTAAACATATACTTTTCCCTCACCCACGGTGCCCGTTTTACGGTAAGCCGCAGGGAAATCTTTCGTATATGCAGAATTCAAAACCAAAGTGCCGCCCTGCTGTACATATTCCGTATACTTGATTCGTGCAACGGGAGTCAAATCCACATCACCCGCCAGAATAATAACGGGATAGCTGTTCAGCACCACTTGTTCAGCACGATCGGTAATAATGTCAACGGTATCACCATAGGGGGTATTCACCTGCTGCTTGCTATCATCCTTAACGCTCTGATAAGGATAGTTGTCAGGATACAGCAAACGGAACAGGTTGTCGATCATCCAGTCACCGTCGGTGAACACAAACCGCTCAAACACCTTGTAATCGCCGTCGTTGGCCATCCAGTGACCATAGGGCAAACCGTGGTCGCGGGGAATGACAATACCAAAAGGAACAACGGTCACACCGCGATCGGGATTACGCTGAGTGAAGTCAAAGAATTCTTTGTTCATCTCGCCGTGAGGAGACAACTTGTAGCTTTTGCCCGACTCGTTAAGCTCAGGATAGCAAGCCGTCTCAGCGCCGCCCTCATTGGTCATCCATCGCGCACCGGCCATGTATGACATATAGTAGGTGCGACGGGCAGCCGAAATCGACTGACCGGCATTTTCGTGGTTAACTACATCATTGTGGAAGCTATCCTCATGACGATGCATCGTCTCGTCGCCGGTATAGTTAATCATACCTTTCCAACTCCACATACTGAAGTAGGAGTACCACGCATTTACACTACCCAGACCGGCCGCCTCGCTATACTGCTTTGCCGCACCGCGAGCGAAAGCAACGCTCAACTGAGGAGCGTTGACGTTGGCACCGATTTCGCAACCAATATAGTCATAGCCTGCCTCCGCAGCGTAGTGCTCATAGCGAGTAAAACTATCCATAGAGGAGTAGGGACCGGTTGTCTGCGTTGCCATTTGACTCTTCAGCCATGCAACCACATTGTTAGCAGCTTGCGTACGATCGGCAGGCTCATTACCGTTCAAACTCTCACCGTAGTTGCAGTGGTTGGGCCACTCAGAGGTGTACAGAGAGGCGTAAAACAGCGACGCGGAATTGCCAAGTTTTTCGTTGACGATGGTTTGGCTGAGCATACCGCGATCATATTGCTTTTTACCCAAAATCTGAATTAGGTAAACAAAATCCATATCTTCATAGCCGATGAAGCCCTTCATACGCCACAAATCAGCATTCGGAACGTACTTGGAAATAAGGCCGTTATTTGTTGGGGTCTTGTCAGGGTTCTCCTTATCGGAAGAAGGAGAGGTAGTCGTCGGCGTTGCAGGAGAACCGGTCGATGACGACGGATTCGTAGCCAAGCTGTCAGAAGTTGTGACAGAGGAAATCGCATTACCCTTTATGGTAACCAATGTCTTAGTGGGATAGGAGCCGGTTATACCGTTTCCGTTGGATGCAACACTCCCCGTCGTCGTAGTCGAATCGGGGGCAGCATCCGTAGTGGTGTCCGCGTCCGTTGAATCTGCGGTAGTGGTATCCGCACCCTCTTCAGTGCCGACAGTAGTGTTGTCGGTACCTTCAGTGGTATCTTCAGTGGTATCTACTGTGGTCTGCTCCTCGGAGTCAGTAGGTGCAGAAGATACGTCGGAATTATCGGGGTCGGACACAACGGGCTTCGTGTCACAAGCTACCAAGGAAAGCAGCAATACAGCTACAGATAGCAGTGACAAGAATCTGATTAAAGTGTTTCTCAGCATATTTGGTCCTCCATTCATTACATACAATCCTAATACAAATTATATTCGTTGAAGCGTGATAAGAAAAGGTAAAATTCTACTTTTTTATTGACAGAAACTACTATTCGTAAATTAATGAAGATATTTCAGTACTACTATCGTTTTCACGCCCAAATATAATATGCTGAATTTTGAAATACCCCGGCAGGCGAAACAACCTCCTGCCGGGGCAAGTCAACACAATTAAGTCATGCGAGAACTATTACAGAACAAACTCGATGATGGCCAGGTCACCAGGACCGATGGTCAGAGTCTGCTTTGCATTGGTGTCCTCGATGATCTCACCGGAGATCCAATCGTTCACCTGAGAAACCTCGCCAACACCGGTGTACTCGATGGTCACGTCCATAATGGCATCGGGATCCATCTCCTCCACCTTATCCATCTCGTTGATGATGCCGTTGTTGTTGAACACGGACACAATCACGCTGTCGTCGGTGAAGTTGACAATGTACTGCACGTTGTCAGAGGAAACCTTAACGGGAACAAACTCGTTCTCCAGCTGCTGCAGGATAGCGGGCAGATCCGCCACGGAGTAATCCTCGGTGCCGTATACGATCACACGGCCCTCGCCAACCTTGTGCTCGCCAACAGGCAGGTTGCCGATAGCGGTGCCGGCAAAGTCAGCCAGATACGCAATGTTCAGAACCAGCGTGCCGCCGTTGTTGACGTAGTCAACGTAGCGCTTCTGCTCGCCCTCGTTGAAGTCAATACCGCCGGTGAACACCAGAGCCTTGTAGGCATCCAGAATGTTGGCGTTGGCGTTCTGCATCAGAACGTCAAAGGTCTCGCCGTAAGGAGTAGCGGTCTGCTGACCAACCTCCAGCTCAACCGCAGCAGGATAGCCGTTGGGCCACAGGAGCTTCATGATGTCAATGTTCATATTGTCATAGGTTTCCATCTTGAATGACTCGAAGGGCTGGGGCTCTTTCCAGTCGGCGAAAGGCATACCATGCTCATAGTCGATAACCAGAGCGAAGGGCACGTAGGTAGTGCCGCGGTTGTTGTTGCGCTGTACGAAATCGTAGAACTCCTGGAACATCTCGCCGTGCAGGGACAGCTCATAAACGCCGTTCTCGTCCACCACGTCGGTGAAAGCGGCCTGACCGCCGGCCTCGTTGATCAGCCACTTGGCGCCGGACATGTAGACCATGTAGTAACCACGGCGGCAAGCGGAGATGGACTGACCGGACAGGGGATTAGAGTGAGGAGCGGCGTTGTACATATTCTGGTTGATGTCGGAGTAGTTGACCATACCGGAATCGGCACCCCACAGGGAGTAGTCGATCCACCAGGAATCAACGGAGCCGTTGCCCATATCCTGCTTGAACTGCTTCGCAGCGCCGCGGGTGAAGGCAATACGCATACCGAAGGAGCCGACGCCAACACCGATCTCGTGACCGATCAGATCCCAACCATTCTCAGCCACATAGTGCTGCATAGTGGTGTAGGAGTCCATCACGGCCTTGGGCAGTTCTGCGTTGTACTTCTGGTCGCCCTTGATACTGCCGTCATCGGTGTGCTTACCGATGCGGGAGTTCAGCCACAGCTTGATGACATCGATGGCATCCTGACGGGTCTCGATCTCCTTGCCGATCCACTCAGTAGCCTTGGGGAACTCGATGGCATACACGTCGTTGGTGAACCACTCGTAGGTCTCGGTGCCGTGCTCGAAGTCCAAGCAGGTATCACCGATGCGCTGCTCCAGGGTGGACTTATCCTGCAGCATGGTGACAAAGGGAGCGTAGCCGTGGCGCTGGATCTCAACGATAAAGTCCTTGCTTACCTCGCCATTGTCGATGGTGGGAATGTTATCGAAGGTCGCGGCCTTCACAGCATTCTCGTTCATATAGTGGTCGCGGGGGTTGGTGGTACCGACCTCGTCGCCGTAGGCGTTCACGCCTGCGTTGGCATAGTCGGTGCTGGCAGCGCCAAAGGTGTCGGTGACAGCCGCATCAGCGCTGGTGCCTTCCAGATACTGGGGGTTGGAAACGGAAACGGAGGGAGCATCGTTCTGCGCGGGAGCGCCGGTCACGATAAGAGCCACTACCAGTACCGCTGCCAGGCCAGCAACTGCAAGACGCTTAAAAATCTTGCTGGTCATGGGGCAAACTCCTTTCTGTTATTAGAATTTCCACTGTTTGAGAACAGCTTCCATAGTTGCCTTCTTGTTGGCCAGAACGGTGGACCAAGAGTTACCGTTGGAAACCACCTCGGTGATGCCGGGGAACTGACCGTTGCCGACCCAGCCGCCCCACAGGTTGTTGGCGACCACGTCGTAGTCCTTGCTCAGCAGCTCGGTGGAGTAAGCAATCTGCTCCTTGGTCAGAGTGCCCTTGTCGCCGCTGCCGATGCTAGCCAGCTTCTCACCATACTTGCGGGTGTAAGCGGTGTCGGTGAAGGGCAGGGTCTCCAACCAGGGGTAGTTCAGGAACGCCCACTTACGCAGCTCGATCATGTAGGCGCCGCCCTCGGGGTTCTGAGCACCCTTGATCAGACCGAAGGTCTGCTGCAGGGTCAGGTTGTAGTAATGCTCGGAGTTGTTGTCCAGCTTAGGCAGTACGCACCACTCCAGCTGGCCCTTCAGACGGGCATCGTTCATCTCGTTGGTCATACCCCAACCGGCGGTCATGGACATAACCACGTTACCCTTACCTACGTCACCGGGGGTGGTGAAGCCGGCGGAGCGGGTACCGTTGACACCCATCTGATACATAATGTTCATCAGGGTCTTGTACTTGGAGTTGGTGATGTTCAGCTTGTAGCCGCGGGCACGGTTGTACTCAACCATTTCCAGACCGGTGATAGCACCGATGTCGCCGGGCACGAAGCCGTAACGGGTCACTTTACCCTCTTTGTCGATCTTAACGGTCTTGTCTGCAATGTTCTGCAGCTCTTTCAGAGTCCACTTGTTCTCGCGCCACAGCTCCAGAGGAGTCTTGAGGCCGGCCGCCTTGATGATGGTGGGATCGTAGTACAGCAGCTCAGCGATCTGCATATACTCAACAGAAAAGTAGGTGCCGCCGTTGATCTGATACTTCGCAGTCAGAGAACGAACATCGTCCCAAATCTTGGAAGAGAAGTCGATGTAATTGCCGTAGGGAACCACCAGACCGGAGGCAATAGCGGCGGGATACATCTTGATGGCGTTCCACTCGACCAGGTCGGGAGCGGAGCCGGAAGCGACAACGGCCGCCAGAGCGTCCATATAGTTGTCGTGGGTCGCCTGATACCACTTGGTCTCTAAGCCCACGTCCTTGTAAACCTTACGCAGGTCGGGCTTGGAACCACCGTAGCAGTTGTCAGACTGCTGGTCACGCCAAGAGAAGACGGTGACCACGTTGTTGGCCAGCTTACGGGTGGGCATAGCCACGTTCTTGTTCTGCTCCTTGAACTTGTTGCGGTCAATCACGTCATTGGTGTCACCGGGATCCTCATCGCCCAGCTGGTTGGTGGTAGAGCCGGTGGGAGCCGCCGTGGTGTTACCACCGCCGGTGGCCGTAGCCGACGTCTTGCTGCCACCAATCGGACGGGTGATTATGCCGGGTCTGTTGCCGCTGGGAGCAGCCGTGGCAGTACCGTTGGTAGTGCTGTTCTTGCCATCGGTAGTGGTGTTCTTATCGCTAGTGGGGGTGGAACCATCGCCGGTAGTGGTGGAACCATCGCCGGTGGTGGTGGAGGCGTCGCCCTCCGTAGTGGTGTCGTCACCCGCAGTGGTGGTGGTGTCGTTGTCCCCATTCTCCTCGGTGGGAGCGTTGGGAGCGTCCGTCACGTCGCTGTAATCACTGGTGTCGGGATCGGACAGTTCAGGCTCTTCGCCGCAGCCTGCCATAACGGTTACCAGCATAACAGCTGCCATCGCCAGCATGGCCAAACGAAGCCAAAACTTGTTGTTCATCATAAAACTCCTTTCTCCATTTAACACTTTTGCCATTATATTGTCATGCCGGACAGTGCTGTCGGCATGAGTCCAAAGGATGTTGGGTGGGCGGTGAAAACCGCCCGTCTGCCGCCGCCCCGCAGAGCGGCGGCAAACACGGTTACAAGTTTCTGTTATTACTTGTTGGTAACCTTACGGTTGTAGTAGCCGATGGCAACCACAACACACAGCATAGCAGCGCCAAGGATATATACCCACAGGCTGCTGCGCTCGCCGGTAGAGGGCGAAGTGCCGGGGAAGTTGCCGTCTGCACCGGGGAAGGTCAGACCGGGTATGTTGTTCAAGTCGCCGCCGATAACTTCAAAGTCGATCGCGCCGTCGAAGTTGACATCAACGCCGTCAAAGAGACCGTCGCCGTTCAGATCGATGGCCATGCCGTTGACGAAGCCGGTGCCGGCCAAGTCAACACCTACGCCGTCCATGATGCCGTCAGCGTCCAGATCAAGGGCAACACCCTCACTGATGCCGTCGCCATTCATATCTACACCGTCGAACAGACCATCGCCATCGAAGTCCACACCATAGATGACAAATTCAACGATGCCGTCAGCACCCATATCGATGCCAATGCCGTCGCAAACACCGTCGCCGTTGATATCGTAATAGTCAACTACGCCATCCCAGTCGATGTCAATGCCATCCCAGATGCCGTCGCCGTTCACATCAATGCCTTCCAACACGCCGTCGAACAGGCCGTCGCCATTCACGTCGACACCCAGACCATCAATGACTAAGTCACCGTCGATATCAATACCGTCGAAGCGACCATCGCCATTCACGTCGATAGCATCAATAATGCCGTCGAAGTCCAGATCCAGACCATCGAAGATGCCGTCGCCGTCGATATCAATCAGCATACCGTCATATACGCCGTCGCCATCCAGATCAATACCGATACCGTCGATGATGCCATCGCCGTCGATATCAATGCCGTCCTTAATCGGCTCCTCTTCTTCGGGGGCGATTACAGTGGTCACCAGATAGGTAGCCTGCTCCACAGAGCCGAGATAAACCTTCAGACCGGCAACCTTGCTCATTTTGTCCACGTTACCGAAGGCCTGAGCATCCTTGGCATCGCTAAAGATGATGCGGTAGCCGCCACGGACATCCACGATATCGCGGAAATCGGTGGAGCTCATCGGTGCCAACAAGGTGATCAGGTTCTCACCGTCCGCGTTGGTGGTGATGGTCACCTTGCTCTCGTCAGTGGATACCAACAGGTTGGTATCCAAGGGATAGTTCATCTCATTGACGATCAAGCTAACAGCCGACTTGGCAGAGCAGAAGGTATCCACATATGCCGTGGTGTCATTCTTAAAGGTGATAATGAACTCCTTGAGCATGGACAGATCCCACTTGCCGGTCTCGAACACATTGGTGTCTACCACAACCCAGCCGGTGAAGTTGGCCGGTACGTGAATGGTATCATCATTAGTGAACAAATAAGCCGTAGTCAGTGCTATATTCTCATCCACCAAACGATACATACAACTGGGATCGCCGTTGGGTTCTATCTTGACCGTTTTCCCGTTGTTCAGCAGAATAGACAGGTTAATATCCGCGGCCGCATCCTCGGTGGTAATCCAGAAGCCCAAACCGGTAAATTCTTTCAGCTTGGATACTTCCTGAACGCCGAAGGGATCGTCCTCATGTTTCGCCTTATCCAGCGGGAAGTGAACCGCACCATTGGCAGCCGCCTGAATGTACAGTGAATAACTGTCGTTGCTAAAGTCACTGTTGTACTCCAGCTTGGTGCCCTTGCTGTCGGTCCAAGCGATAGGACCGTTAGCAGCGGAGGAGCCGAGACCGCCCTCACCGAAGGTGCGATCCAAGCTATTAAATACCACATTGGTCACAGGAGGTTTGGGGAATTCGCATCCCATAGACTCGATGAAATCGCGAGCATTGCTGAAGAAACCGATTTCATCGACCTGCAAGCTAGCGGTTACAGCCTTACTGGCGTAATACAGGTTCAGGTTGCTCACCGCAGCCGGATCCAGCTTCTGATCGGAGGCCGCCTGTCCTACAGGTACACCCCAGTGGTGAATCAGCGACTCATAAGGGATGATGACCCAACCCGCGAAGCCTTTGGGAATATCCACCATCTCCTTGACCTTGATAAGTGAAGAAGTTGCCTGACCGTTCTGTATGTAGTAGCAGGTGCCGCCCTCAGCCAGTTTCCAACAACGGGTGGTGGCAACGCCATCCTCACCGACAGCCGAATCGTACAGCATCAGACGCATCTTCATATCGGAGAGAGAACCGGATTCTTCCGTGGAAAGCCAGAAAGCGTAGCCTTCATCGGTAGCAAGTCCGTTATCCGTTGTACTGAAGGTCATCTCCGTTGCCAGCTCAGTATCATACTTGAACCAGTTCAATCCGCTACCATAACCGGAGAGGCCCTCCTTCGCCAGCTTAAAGTAACCATTAGAAATGGTAGGAATAGGAGCTTTGCTGTTGAAGTTGACAGCCGTATGGAATGCCTTGTTGTCGGCGGTCTTACCGTCGAGTCCGCCGCTCAAGTTGGTATCGCTGATACCGGCGCCATCGGGCATAGGCAGTTTGGTAACACCCACATCAACACGCTGGTTTTTCGCGTTCAGCTTACCTGCCAGCGCCTTTTCCGTGAAGTTCTCAATGTTGTGAGTGAATCCAATATTATCGATGTACAGCTGCTCGTTATAAGTGTAAGAATGCTGGAACCATACCTTGTCAGCCGTACCGGGCTTCATCTTCACGTAGCCGCCCCAATGACTCTCCATAGCCGCAAAAGGCAACACTACGAAGCCTTGGAAGTTTCCGGGGATATATACGGAACCATCCGCCGTACATACGCGATCGATTACCTTGCCGGTCTTAGTGTTAACCAAGCGGTAGACCTGGGTACCATTCATCCGCATACAGACCTCGGCACCGTCGGCATCCTTACCATACAGCAGTACGGTGATGGGATGTCCCTCCGTGAACATACCGCTGGTATCAATCCAGAATACCATCGCATTCTCATCGGAGTAGCCGGTGGGGTTAAAGGACATCTTCACCGTGGTAACCGTACCGTCGCCGCCACGATCCCACCACAGGGAGTTGCCGGAGAAGTTGGGCTTGCCCAGATTCTCGTTAACTACGCGGGAGAAGCCGGCGTTGCCCTCTTCGGACTCGTGATCCAGCAGATCGGTGTACATCTTCTCGTCGAAGTCAACCGCAATGTTGTAATCAGAGGGAGTAGGATTGCTCAAATCGGGGGCTGTATCGTCCTGACCGCCGCTAAAGTCGGGCGCGGGACCGCCCACATTGGACTGCATATCCTTCTCCGCCGCCACATCAGAATTGATCTTGCCCTTCATTGCCTCGGAAATGAACGCATCGACATCGTTTGTGAAACCGAAGTTATCCATCTCGAAGAAAGAACCATAGGCGCCGCCATGGCCTAAGAAGAACTCGTTTGCCGTACCGGAAACCAGCTCATTCTTCTTCAGCTCAAGGAGCTTTCCGGTCTTGGGGTCGATCGTGGACTTCCAGTGGTCGTGAGTGATCGTGTCGAAAGGAATGATATACCATCCTTCAAAGCCGGCATCGTAGGGAACGCCGTTACCACTGTCCACGGTAACTTCGCCCTTCTTGCCATCTTTGGACACAGTATAGATGGATTTGCCAGCCAACGGTTTCAAGCAACTGCCATCGCCGTTTTTGTTGATCTGACCAAATACATACAGCGTCAAAGAACCGTTCGCGGTGTTGTGGCTCGCATCCAGATAGAACACCAAAGCTTCTTCGTCGCCGTTGCCGGTGGGCTTGAACTTAAGCTGCGAAGAATTCAAGCCGGGAGTAGCTCCGCGATCCAAAATCAAAGCGTTGCCGGTATAACCACAATCCGCCATTATATAAGTTGCCTTAGGATTGGAATTGGCAAGGGGATTGCGTCCGTCAAAGTTAAGAACGACGGTGTAATCGCCCTCCTCCAAGCCGCAGTTATCACAGAAGCCATTGAGCCACTTGTGCCCCAGAGCCACACCTTGGGTTGCAGCACAAACCTTACAGGTCTTGGGATACTCACAATCGGCAGGTTTCCAGTCATGCTCGCCGGTGGCGGGCTCGAATACCATCTGGCAGACGGAGCAATACGCATCCGCGCCACAGGTAGCCTCTACCTTCTTATGGGTTCCGACAGGCTCGCCTTCCGTAGCGCCACACACGGTACAGGTCTTGGGATAGCCACAGTTGGCATCCTTCCAGGGATGCTTGCCGGTGGCCTTATCCTTGCCAACCTCACCACAGGCAGAGCAGAACTGATCTCTACCGCAAGTAGCCTTGATCCACGTATGCTCACCCTTCGCACAAGCAGCACAATCAAAGCCCTTGATGTACTTGTTGCCGTCTACAGCGGCAGCGGCAAAGGTTTCAACATCCTTAGTGAAACCAAACTGGTCGAAAACAATACCCGCGTCATTAAAATAGGTTAATTCGACCTCGACACCGGCCAAATCTTCCATAGTGCCGGTATAAGGACCGTTGCCATTATCGTATTTCCACATGGTATCATAGTCCGCATCGTTGATGGGAACAACGACCCAACCGCGAGTACCGCTGGAAAAACGGAGATTCAGGTTCTCATGGACGGCCGTTTCGATAACCTTGCCATCAATGATCTTGTATACAGGATGTCCCTTACCGATAACATAACCATTGCCGTTTATGTCTCTGGGGATAAAACGCACAGAGAATTCACCGCTATATCCCGATTCGGTAGCATCATAGTAGAACACCAGTGCTTTGTGAGCTGCTGTACCATTTGTATCAAAATTGATGCTCTTTATGGTAACAGCAGAGTCGGAACGGAAGAACTTCAGTGCCTGACCAAAGGGAGTTTTATTCTTAACCAATTCATAACTACCCTTGGTAGCCGTGCCTATATTCGCCTTGTTTGCACTAAAGGACTGGGCAACAGTGTAAATTTCCTGACCGCACTTGGTGCAGGCATTGTTTTTCCAACTATGGTTGCCTTCACGCTTGCCCTCGGTCTTGCCGCAACCTTTACAGGTCTTGGGTGCGCCGCAATTCGCCTTAGCCCAATCGTGCTGGTTGCCGGTATAGCCGTCCAGCTCCTCGTTACCGGCAGCCACCATCTCGGCGTAAGCATCCATAGACTCGGTAAAGCCGAACTGGTCCAGAACGATGGAACCGCCGGAAACCAATCTAACGTCTATAGAGGCGATGTCCGCCGCCGTGCCGTAGAAAACTTGGTCGCCGCCACCATAGGACCACAGCGTGCTCACATCGACGATGCCGGCCTCTTTTGCAGCAGCGCCGTACTTATTCACATCGATGGGAAGGATAATCCAACCGGAGGAACCCTTCTTCAGGGTCATGGTAAAGTTCTCGGAGAACAAGGTGTTGTTATTTTCTTTCTTAACACCATTAATAATAGAAGTGACAGGGTGACCATAGGTGAGAACATCACCGTTTTGGTCAGTGTGTACGCCCTTGAAGACGACACCGCAACCGCCCTTGTAACGGGGGAAGATGTTCACCTTTACGTCAGCAGTTGCTTCAGCCGCATCATACCAGAAATACAGCGCCTCAGAGCCGGCAGGACCGACGGTGGAGAATTTCAGGTTAGTGTAATCCTTGCCGGTCACTAACTTGATGGAATCGCCAAAGGGGGAGGCACAAGGCAGCTTGGTGAAATCTGCACCGGAAACATAGTCCTTGAAGTTCTCACCCACGGTGTTGGCAGGCAGATTGCCGCACTTCTCACACTTGCCGTCAGCGCCCCACTTGTGACCCGCAGGCTCTTCGCCAAAGGTCATGCCGCACTTCTCGCAACGCTCCTTCTCCACGCAAGAGGCGAGCAGCTTCTTGTGGTCGCCGGTGGGCGTACCCTGCTGGGCGCTACACACAGTACAAATCTGGGGGTAGCCGCAGTTGGGCGCATCCTTGTCCCAAGCGTGCACACCGGTAGCGGGAGCATCGGGGTCCACCGCGTTACACACAGAGCAATAGCCGGGCTTTACACAAGTAGCCGCGATGGAGAAATCGTGGTTACCGGTAGCCTTATCGTCACCCTCGGCACCACAGACGGAGCAATACTCATCCACACCACAGGTGGCAGGCACCCAAGTGTGGTGGCCGGTGGCCTTGCCGTCGCCGATCTCGCCGCAGTTGGAGCAGAACTCGTCCTTACCGCAGTTGGCGGGCACCCAAGTGTGGTGGCCGCCGCAAATGTCCACATAGCCGGGGATAAACTTGTTACCCGCAACAGCTGCCGCCACAAAGGTGTCTACATCTTTGGTGAAGCCAAACTGGTCCAAGACTATGGCAGCATCATTAAAATGAAGGAACTGCACCTGTACGCTGGCCAGACCCTCGATGGTGCCGGTATAGTTGCTGCCAATAACATCTCTCGGCCACTGCGAAGAGGAATACAGACCGGCATCAATAGGAACGATTAACCAACCGCGAGTTCCCTTTTCGAACACGAAGTTCATATTGTCACCGATAGTACTTTCAACAACCTGACCGTCAATGACCTGAATGACAGGATGGCCGTTGCAAAGCGCATAACCGGTACCATCAACATCCTTAGGCACGACATACAGCTTAAACTGACCGTCAAAGCCAGACATCGTGGTGTCGAAATAGAATACCATCGCCTCATATCCGGCAGCACCATTAACATCAAAGTTAATGCCGTCAATATTAACCACTTTATCCGAACGGAAGAACTTCAGCGCCTGTCCGTAGGGAGTAATGCCGGAGACGAGCTCGTAGCAGCCTTCGGTAGCAGATCCAATGTTAGCGTTATTGCTGCTAAAATCCTGAGCAATAGTGTAAATCTCATGACCGCAGGTAGTACAAACATTGCCGGAGAACGTATGAGAACCCTGACGCTCGCCTTCGGTCTTACCGCAGTTCTTACAAGTCTTGGGCGCGCCGCAGGTAGCAGGCTGCCAGTCGTGCTGAACCGCCACATAACCGGGGATACCCTCGTTGCCCGCTACAGCCGCAGCCGCAAAGGCATCCATATCCTCCGTGAAGCCGAACTGGTCCAAAATCACGTTGGTGCCACTGTTTGCCGCACGCACCGCAATACCGGCAATGCCCTTCATCGTGGCGGAATGTGCACCGCCCCACAAAGTCCAGCTGTGGACAGCGCCAATGGGAAGCATCACCCAGCCGGAGGTACCGGCGGGCAAGGTCATGGTGAAGTTGGAGTTGATCAGCGTGGTGTTGTTGTCGTTCAGCACGCCGTTAATCACCGTAACAGTAGGATGACCGCCCTGAATGGTGGTGCCGGCGCCATCTAAGTTGACGGGAGCAAAGGCCAGCACCGCATTGGCGGAGGAGGCGCTGTTGTCATAGTAAAACACCAGTGCCTCGTCGTTTTCAGTGCCGATGGCATCGCTGAACATAATGTGCTGGAAGTTGTGGGAATTCGTGCTATTGCCCAAGGAGGACAGGTACGTAATCTGCAGAGAGTTGCCGAACACAGCGCCACAAGGCAACACCTTGCCGTTGACAAAGTCGTCGCTCTTGGCATTATCGAAATTCTCGGCAATCACGTACAGAGGCTTGTCAATACCGCAAACCTCGCACTTGTTGTTGGCATCCCACTTGTGACCCAGCGCCTCGCCATCCTTATGGTCGCAGACCCTACAGATCTTGGGAGCGGTACAGGTAGCCGCCTTGTAGTCATGCGCACCGGTGGCAGCGTTCAGCAAAGCACCGCAAACGGTACAATTCTGGTCAGCGCCACAGGTGGCAGCAGGTCCGGGGGTATGTAAGCCGGTGGGCTCACCCTCGGTAATGTCACAAACCCTACAGGTCCTGGGGGCGCCACAGGTAGCATCGGCGAAATCGTGAAAGCCGGTGGGCAGACCCTGGGCCAGACCGCAGATCTGGCAGACCTTGGGCAGAGCGCAGGTAGCGTCTTTCCAAGAGTGCGCGTTATCCTCGCAGACGTCTGCATTCTCACAGCCGGGCAGGTTCACGTTGCCCGCAGAAGCGAACGCGGTGAACTGTGCCACATCGGAGGTGAAACCAAACTGGTCCACCACGATAGCTGCATCCGCATAATGAACAAACGTTAACTCCACGCCGGCAACGTCCTTCGTGGTTCCATCCCAAGAACCGGTGCCATCACCGAGCCAAGTCTCATCTGCCTGAGGTAAAGGAAGAACAACCCAACCCTTCGAGCTCTTGGGTAACTTCAGGTTCATATTATCGGTAATAACCATCGGAGATACTACCCCATCGATAACGGTGTAGTAGGTATAACCGGCACCCAAGGTCGCAAAACGACCGCTTGCAGTATAAGGGCGCAAGCGAATAGGCGCATCTCCATTAAATCCGGAAACGGTGTTGTCGTAGTAGAAGACAATCGCCTTATGGTCGGCAGTGCCTGCATCATCAAAATCCATTTTGATGATGCATTCGTAACCCAATCGTGTATACTTCAGTGCCTGACCGAAAGGATAGGCGGCATCGGAAACCAACGTCCAAGCGCCATTGGGGCCGGTCACAGAAGCATCGTCGAAGTTCTCGGCAATGTCATACACGCCGGCATTACAGGTCTTGCAAACACCCTTGTACCAGTTGTGACCCATTGCAACACCTTCGGTCTCGCCGCAGTCCTTACAGGTCTTGGGGGCGGTGCAGGTGGCATCGGACCAGTCGTGCTTCAGCTCCGACTCAGGCTGTACTGCTTCGCAAACCTTACAGGTATCCGCGGTCAGGCAATCGCCATCGCTGATATAGCTGTGTTCGCCCGCCTCGCGGGGAGCGGTACAAACCGTACAAGTGGTAGCCTTGGTGCAATCCTTCTCCGCCCAGCTGTGACCCAGAGCCTCGCCGTCGGGGATCCCGCAGACAGAGCAGGTCTTGGGCGTGGTGCAGGTGGCATCCTGCCACTTATGACCGTAAACTGCGCAGGGCTGACGACGGTTGGCTACCAGACGAGCCTCGAAAGCCGCCGTAGCGAAATCCAAGGTCAGGTCGCCGATCGCAAAGCCGATATCATCCAGATACAGCGTGCCATCGGTGGTGGGGGTCAGAACGGCAGAAGTCACCGTACCGCCGGCCAACGCACCGTCAAAGCCGCAGTAGTCATAGTTCATATCGATGGCGATAACACCCACGAAACCGGCAGGGATGGTCATCGCGCCATTGGAATCGACAGCGAGCATCAGGAGCCCCTCGGGGTTGGCATCCGGGAAAGCCAGATTAAAGGAATCGCTCTCACTGATCGGAGCCAACTTGATGGTATTGTTGCCATCGCTCAATTCGATAACAACCGCCGCATCCGCCGTCAGGTCGGACGCGTCCACCCAGAAGAAGAGCGCCGTCTCATCCTCATAACCGGTGGCAGGGAACGACAGAGTCGCCGCGCTGCCCGCGGTCATCGCCCACTTATACGCGTTGCCGCTCAGTGCGTGGGACGAAACGATGGATACGCTGTCGGTCGGTGTCCAGGCATCGTCCGCCGTCAAACCGTCGGCGTCCAGAACGACATTATAATGCGCGTCGCTGGGAGACGTGTCTGCAAAGGACCACACAGCGGTGGTAAGGAACTGCGTCGCCACCAATACGACGGCCAGCACAGCGGCCAGCACGCGGTTGGAAAGCTTCTTAGCTCCCGCCTTGCTAAACAAGTTCATTTCATCTACCTCCTTAAAAAATGGCATACTGAGCCTTACCCTCTCCTTTGGTAAAACTCTAATACTAACAAAATTAAACTCTTCTTTTTCGGCGCACATGAAAAATGGCACCGAAAAAGCATTTTACGTCCATAAAACCCTTATCAGCTCCTCTGTATGGTATTTTTGGCATAAAAAGCGGGTAAAAAGCCCATAATTTGGGCGTTTTTCTGCATCTTTCAACCAAAAATGGGCGCACTACGGCACATTTAACCATTTTTATCATACAGATTATAGCAGATTTTGTTTAATTCGTATTTACACAATATTGCAAAACGTTTGTATTATATTAACGGATTTGGGAATTATTACTTTTCAGTAGCAATAACCCACTCATCGGCTTGCGGAGTCAGGAGATAGACTGTTTCAGGCTGCAGAGAGCACGGTTTTTCCGTACCGTTGCAAACCAGATTGACAGGGGTTTTCGCATCAAAAGCAGCACCGGTCACCAGACGGGCAGACTGTATTTTGCCATCCGTCCACGTGATATCCACCGACAGGTCGCCGGGAGCGCGCAAGCCCTTAACTTCGCCGTTTTTCCAGTTGGTAGGCAGGCAGGGAAGCAGCAGCACCTTATCCTTATAGCACTGCAGCAGCAGCTCCACCACCGCGGCGCTGAAACCAAAGTTGCCGTCTATCTGGAAGAAGCCGAAGGCGTTCTCGTTAAGCGGCTTTTCGTGGGCGGTGCGGGTATCCGGCAGTTCGTCGTCTGCCACGTAGAAATCGAAGCCGTTGTACTTAACAGAAGCGAGTATGAAATATTGCAGCAGCTCGGTGACCTGCTCGCGCCGTCCGAAGCGGGCCGCCAAGGCGATAGCCCAAGCGCGGCTCCAGCCCAAACGGCCGCCGCCGTTGGCCAGACGCCAATCGTAGGCCTTTTTCGCGCCCTCCAGCAAAACGGGGTCATCCATATAGATGTCACCGGGGTACACGCCGTAGATGTGGGACAGGTGACGGTGACCGGGGTCGGTCTCCTCGTATGCCTTGTCGTATTCCAACAGCATACCCTTGTCATCCAGCGTGAACCAACGCATACGGGCGCGGGCCGCCTTTGCCTGCGCCAGCAGGTCGCTGTCTACGCCCAGCGCCGCACAGCCGGCGGCATAGTTATCCAGCAATTCCGCTATCATACAGATGTCCGAGGCGGAGGAGGTCGCCACCGAGGTGACCTCCTTCTTGCCGTTCACCACCGTATAGAAGGTGTTTTCCGGCGAGGTGGAGGGACAGGTTACCAGCTGACCCTTTTCGTCCTCTACCATCCAACTCAGGCAGAACCGCACCGCCCCCTCCATGATGGGCAGAGCGTGGTCGCGGAGGAACGTCTTATCCAGCGTATAGCGATAGTGGTTGTAAATATGCTGGCACAGCCACACACCCGCCAGCGGCCACAAGCCAAAGCGGGCCTCCAGCTTGGTGGGGGTCATCTTGCCCCACATATCCACATTGTGGTTCATGCACCAGCCTTCGCAGCCAAAGTAGTCCTTCGCCACCTTTTCGCCCTCGGGGATAACCGTTTCCAGCCACAACGCCAGCTGCTCACCGCATTCCGGCAGACCGCAGGACTCCACGTGCCAGTAGTTCATCGGCAGGTTGATATTGGTGGTGTAGTTGCCGCTCCACGCGGGACGCACGTCCCAGTTCCAGATGCCCTGCAGGTTGGCAGGCAGGCCCTGACGGGAGGAAGCAATGGACAAATAGCGACCGTAGGCAAACAGCATCTCGTACAGAGGCAAAGAATGCTCGCCGCGGCGGGCAGCATCCACCAGCGCCTGCATATCGTAGTCGCCGTCGGAATCCCCCAACCGCAAGGTGGTGCGACCGAACTGCTCGGTGGCATCCGCCACGTGGCGGGCGTACAGATCGCCCAGACGGGCAGCCGCCGCATCCAACGTAGCGGCGCAGTCCTCTACGTAGTTGGGGTGAGCAAAGGTGTTCTGCGAATTGCACAAAATGGTGCAGCGAGTCGCCTCGGCCACAATCACCTTGTCCCCACGGGTAGTGACGGTACCGTCGGTGTATACCCGCGCCTCAATGCAGAAGCGCAGACCCAGCCCCTCGTCGTACACCACGGGGTTGGGGTGAGCCAAATGGTAGTTGGGTACCACGTGGTCGGGACACTGGCCGGTCAGCCGCACGGTATTGCCCTGCGCCGTGGTGGCGCACTCCAGCTGGCTGGACAGGGACATCTCAAACACTAACGTACCCTCGCGCTCCGCCTCCCATTCCATCACCAGCACGTCGTCCGGCTTGGAAACATAGGCGCGGCGGGTATATCCGGCGCTGGCAGGACCGTAGCCGCGGCGGTAGGTGACGGTGGCCACCGACTCCTCCATGGACAGGGCGTGGCAGTAATCCGTTACGCCTGCCTCCAGCATGGTGTTCAGGTGCAGGTCGCCCATAGGCATATAGGACTCGGACAACTCGCCCAACATATTCTGTTCAATCAGCTGCTGCGCCTTGTAATTTTCACCGGCAAACAGCAGGTGGCGCACCTCTTCCAAACAGGGGAGCGCCTTGGGGTTGGTGCGGTCGATGGGATGTCCTGACCAGAGGGTATCCTCATTGAGAATCACCCGCTCCTCTCGCACGCCGCCGAGGACCATAGCGCCCAGTCGACCGTTGCCCAAAGGATAGCCACCGAAGGCATCCTTGGCCTCTTTATACAATTTCAGCATAGTTTGCTCCTTCTTTTTCAGAGTGTGACAGCCCCGCCCTCCCACCAAGGAAAGCGAGGCTGTGTTATGGCAATGAATTAACCGACGATACCGGATTTCACGATACTCTCGGTGAACTTGCGCTGCAGAACACAATACATAATCAGAATCGGCAGCACGTAGATCAGACAAGCGGCCTGCATTGTGATGGTCATCTGCGCAGAACCCGGAGATATCATACTGCTCAGCGCAGACTGCAGACGGCTGAACATAACCGACATCAGGTTGAACTCATTCATAATCATAGCGGACTGAACGTAGTCGTTCCAATACCACACGAAGGTCAGCAAGAAGGTAACCAGCGTGATGGGGCCGGCATTGGGCCACATAACACGCAGATAGGTGGTGAAGAAACCGCAGCCGTCAATGTACGCCGCGTCCTCCAACTCGGCGGGCAGGCCGGTATAGTAGGAACGGAACATATACACAAACAGACCCGCACGGATACCGCTGGCCGAAATGGTGGCGATAAAGTGAGGCCACAGGGTGTTAAGCAGGGATACATCCCACGCTTTCTCACCAAACAGCTTGCCCAGCTGACCGATACCGAAGAAATCGAAGTGGGTGTAGTTCACAAACAAGGACAGGGTGGTGGTCTGCGCAGGCACAACCAAGGTGAACAGCACCAACGCAAACAGCAGACCCTTGAACTTAAAGTTAAACTTAGCAAAGCCGTAACCCACCAAAGAGCAGGAAACACACTGCAGCACCGCACTCATCAACACCAATCCGGCCGTGGAGAAAAAGGTCTTTGCATACTGCATCTCGGTAAAGGCGTATTTAATGTTTTCAATGGTATAGGTTTTGGGAATCCAGATGACGGCAGCATCATACACTTCGTTCTCGACACGTACCGACATACTCAGCATATACAGCATGGGATAAAGGATGATGAAGCCCACACCGAACAGCAGCAAAAAGCGGAAGATACTGTACGCACCCATACCCGCTTTCTGCGCCATTTTGCGATTGCGGTCAGAGTTTTCAGTCATCGTCTTGATTTTAGTAAGTATAGCACTCATTTCCTTCACCTCCATCAATCACGAGACTTGGCGTTAAACACCACGTAGATAATCATAACCACAAGGAACACCACGAGGAAGTTAACCCACGCTAACGCAGAAGAATAATCAATCATCACGCGCTGAGAGTAATCCTGCACCAGCTTCATAACCTCAGACGAATAACTGGTATAGTTATCGATAAAGGTATACAGCAGGTTCAGCACCAACATGGGCATAATCATCGGGAAAGTAACCTTCCAGAAAGTCTCCCACGCAGTAGCGCCTTCCACCTTAGCTACCTCGTACAGGGTGCCCTCAACCGACTGCAAAGCCGCCAAGAAAATCAGAATCTGAATACCCGACTGCCAGGTGAGGTTGAAAATGTTGTTAACCAGCGTGTTGATTTCGTTAATCAGGTCGGCGTTCATGTTGGTTTCCTGAAGCAATTCGGAAATGAAATCGCTCTGGAACAAACCGCCGTTGCCCACATTACCCGACATCAAAGCACCCATCATAGAGCTGCCGGTGATGGTGTCCATCACCAAGCTGCCCGCCACGATAACCGGCAGGAAGAACACCGCACGGAAAGCGGTACGACCCTTGAACTCCTGGTTCAGCATAATCGCCATAATCAAGCTGAAGATAACAATCAGGGGCGTCTGCACGATAACCGAGGAGAAGGTGTTCCACAAAGCGGGTAAGAAGGTGGAGTCGGTGACAAACGCCTCGTAGTAATTGGCAAAGCCGACCCACGTGGTATCCACATAGCCATTCTCAATGGTTACCTCGGAAAAACTGTAAATCAAGGAGTTGGCCAGTGGGAGAACGGTCAGGTAGATGAAACCGAAAATCCAGATGGCGATGAACGCATAACCAATATAGTTCTTTTTGGTTTCGTAGGAAATCGGCTTACGCTGTTTCGCATTACTCATTCTCCTCACCCCCCAATCACATAGCCCATAGCGGAGACGGTCACGCCGTCCGCCTTATAGGCGGTATCGTTATAGTTAACCAGCACGCGAACGCCGTTTTCATAGGTGGTAGCGTACACGCCGTCCGCCAGTTGCTCGTGACCCACGATTACGGAGCCTTCGGTCTTTTCCACCAACTCACGAACAACCGCATACTGCTCGGTAGCGGTATCCATCCAGAAATCGCTGTCCGCGCTGTACAGGTAATCCAGCTCGGTGTTGATAAGAGCGCTGCCCTCGTCGCCAATCCAGGAATAACAAGGCATGCTGCCATACTCCAAACCTTTCAGGAAAGACGCCTTGGGGCTGCCCTGCATATTCAGTGCCTCAGTGGAATAGCGGATTACGCCGCTGTAAACCAACTGCAGGAACGGCACATCCTCGTCCAGCATCATATTGCCGGTGGAGGAGGTGGGAAGGTTGATGATTTCATCCGCATACACCGCCGCATAGCTGTTGGGGGCATCCAGTAACAGGCTGTTCTCTTCTGCGAAAGCCGCCAACTTTTCGGTAATCATGGACACAAAAGCGGGACGCTTTTTGTCGCCTTCGCTGAAATCGCTGTACAGCATATTCGCCACATCGGACAGACCCAGGTTGGTCATCTTCCCGTCGGCGTTGTCCAGCAAAGCAGACAGGTTGCCTGCCAGCTTATCGTAATTGAGAATGTAGCTCTCCCCCGTCTTGCTGGTAGTGAGATAGCGGTCAGGGAACATAATCATACGGCTGGCGGGGTCGCGGGTGACACCGGACATGGTATGCAGGATGTTGGAGGATTTGTCGTAGGTCATCACGCGGTTGACAGCGGGATATACCTTGCTGCCCTGCGCCGCCAATTTCTCCACCAGCTCCGCCACGTCGCCGATAGCCTTATTCCACTTTATGTCGTCCACGGCATGGCCGGTGTTCTCCTGCTTATTCCAAGCACTGTAGCGCACAACGGTGCTGTCCACGTCCAGCTCCGCCAGCTTCTTAATCAGCTTCTCCACGTCCTCAGTGGAGGTGATGACATCGTCGTAGTTGCCCTTGAAGCCCAGAATGGAGCGTACCTTGGTGACGGAGGCGTACAAATCCAAATACAGAGCCGCCTCCACCTTGGCCGCTTTCCGCTGCTCGGCGCTGAAAATCAGCTCGCGGTACTTGCTCGCCATCTCAACATAGCCGCTCTGCTTGCCGCTGATGGGATAATAGTCCACAGACAGGGTGTCCGCTTTAATACCACCCTGCTCAAATACACGAGTAGAATAGTAGTCAGACACCAACGCATACTCGAAGTCCACAGTGGTCTTGAAGGACGCCCAGGGGTGGGTGTACATCGTGGCCTGACCGTAGTTTTCACAGTTGATATACGCATCCGCCGAATCCTCGCCAATCACCGCCAGCAAGGAATCCTTGCCCGCCGACACGCCGAAGCAAGGCAGCGTTACACCCTCGTAGTCGGTGGCATCGATGGTGATATCCTTGCCGAACACCGGCTTCTGGTAGGCAGGAGCATTCTCCTTGTTATTGGTGGCATAGATCAGCGCACCACAACCGTCGGGAATCAGCGCGTAACCTTTTTTGTTGGTGTAACTGACCGCACCGAAATAGGGCAGAATGTGCACCTGTAACAGGGACAGTTTGGTGGGGTCATATTCAATAGCCTTGGTATCCACCTTCGCGTTGACATGGTCCCCCTCAAGGACAACCTGCAACGGGATGGACAAATTCAAATCGGTAAAGGTGAAGGTAACCTTGAAGCCGTTGTCAATCGCCTCGTAGGCCACACCACCGTTCTCCACCGCGTCCTGATAGGCGCTGGCGGAGTTGTCGGCTTCCAGCTCGTGATTGTAGTAATCAATGTCCAGCATAGAGCGCATCATCGCCTGCATATACTCATTGATTTCCAGCTCCTCCATATTGGTAGGAGCACTACTCCAACGATAACCGGTCGCCTTATTTTCCACGTAAAATACGTGGTCGTCTGCATTCAGGCACAAAATCGCCTGCTCGCTCTCCGCCACCCGATTAAAACCGGTGAGGGGCTCGCCGGCCGTCGCCTGAGGCGCAGCGGAATCCGCAGCATCTGCCGGCTCGGCAACGGTACCGCCGGTCAGGCAGGTAGCCAAGATAGCCAAGAGGGCAATGCATGCGCCTGTGCGTCGCCATAATCCTTTTTTCATACTCTCTCTCCTTCTGCGTCACTTCATTGGCGCGGCTTATTTGATTCTAAAACTAATCTCGTAGAAAACAACGGAAATGGTAGAGAAAATCTTCTGGAATAAGCTCATCACCAGAATGAGCAGGAACAGAATGATAACCACACCGATAACCGTCAGAATCACAGAGCCGATCGCACCGGAGAAGGAAAACTCGTGATATGCCATCAACGCACGTAACAGCAGGAAAGCGGTCCACAGAATACCGACCCACAGCAGCACGTTGGTCAGCGCGCCCTCTTCCGCCGTTGCCACGTTGGAGAGAAGCACCTTTATGTAGCTGAAAATGGTGTAGGGAACCAGCGCGTAGTTCATGATAATCCAAATGTCCTTGACACGGGCCTTACCGTCCAGCAGAACGCAGAAGCCCCAGTTGGCGAACACCGCCGCCACCATCAGACCCAGCGTATACAGGAAGGTCGCCTGAATGCTCACGTTGGCATCGTTGACAAACACAAACTGCTGACCGGTGTATTTCTGCTGGCAGATAACCGAAAACAGGAAGGTCAGGTACAGGACAATGGACACGCTCATAGAGCCGCCCTTTTTGTAACGCATCTCGTCAAAGCCTTCTACGGGATGCATAATCACATAGGGAACAAACTTCCACTTTTCTTTCCACTTTGACAACATAGCGCTCACCTCCTAACCTTGCTCTTCTTAATCTTAATGGCTTTCACAATTTTACGAATAATCGCCAAGGCAACAACCAGAACCAGAATGGCCACAATCACGTAAATCAGAACCTCGCGAATGGCAATCTGACGCAGCTGCTTGTAGGCCTCATTGTAGCCGGTGCTGTCGCGACCCAGCTCGAAGCAGGTCAGCGCCTGCTTGTAGTCACCCTTATTCAAATAGGCATTACCCAGACAGGTGTAAGCAAACTCATAGTTGGCACTCAGGCTGATAACCTCGTTCCAAGGCTCTACCGTCTGGTCGTAATATCCCTCGTGGTAGGCGGAAACCGCCTTGTGCACCGACTCGCCGAACTCGGACAGCTCCATTACGGTAATCTTGTTGGTGGACTGGTCCATCACGTAGATGCGGTCGCCGTACTGCTCTACGGCAGAGGGTACCTGGAACTGACCCAAATCGTAACCGATACTGCCGGACATACCCAGCAGATTCATTTCCTTGTCGAAATGCAGCAGCTTACCGGTGGTGGTTTCCACAATGGTGATATAGCCGTCGTCATCCACCGTCAAATCGGTCATATTCAGACGAACCGCCGCGCCCTTAAAGGCTGCCGCGGACAATTTCGGCATTTTGTTTACCAAAATATCCATACCCTTGGCGTTCAGTTTACGGATGGAGTCCATCTCGTTCTTGGTACCCAAGGTGGAGTGGGACTGGGCGATGGAGTAGATATAGCCATCGTCATCGATGTCGATGCACTTCATTTCGGTGGGCACGTACTGGGCGGTACCCTCCTCCGCCTCCTCGGACATAATGCTCTTCCACCACTGTGCCATACGCACCTCGGCAGAAGCATACACCGACTCAGCGCCATAGAAGGTTTCGTACTCGCCGTCCGCGTTGAACAGCACCATACCATGATAAATACCGCGGCACAGAGCGTACACGTTATCCTGCTGATCCACCAACAAACGGGTGGGCTCAAAAGGAACCTCATCGTTAAACTGGTGAATCTCGGGGGTGTAGTAGGTGCGGTCGATGTTGCCCTGGGCATCGCAACGAATGATGCGGTTGTTCAGGGTGTCGGAGATGTAGATGGCTCCATCGTCGTCCACAAAAACACCCGCGGGCTCGAACAGATAGGTGGCCTCCTGCAGCTCGGTGTCATAGAACTCTTCCATCACGCTTACCAGCTTGAGGTCCTTGTTGGCATCCAACACCACGATGCGGTTGTTGTTGGTGTCACAGACGTACAGATAGCCGTCAGCCGTCATGTGCATCTCACCGGGCTTGCTGAAGGTTTCGCAGCCCACGTCCTCACCGCCGACAAAGCGGATAGGCTGGAACAGGTCCGGGACAGGCACGGCCTGACTGTAAGAGTTGTAGGTGTAGGTCAGCTCGAGAGTCATATCGGCGGATACCGCCATGCTCAGAGCCAGCACAAGCACCAGGCAGACCGCGCACAGGCGGACAACCTTTTGTAATACGTTTCTGCTCATTCACCTACACCCCCTTACTTATCGATACCGGCGTGAGCCATCGTTTCCAGCACGCGGCTCTGCACGACGATGTAGAACACCAAAGGCGGTAGCATCAAGATAACCGAGGCCGCCGCAGCCGCACCGGAATAGGCGATACCGGAGGCGGAAATCTGGTTCAGGATGGTGGGGAGCAGCTTCAGCTTCTCCTCGTAAATAACCTGACCGCCGGTCATATTCCACAAGCTCTGGAAGCAGAGAATAATCAGCGTCAGCACAGCGGGTTTCACGTTGGGCAGGATAATCTGCCACCAGATACGGGGAATGGTGGCGCCGTCCAGCTCCGCAGCCTCCAGAATGGTGGTGCTGATCTGGCTCATAAAGTTTTTCAGCAGGAACATACCCATAGGGCCTGCCACCGCCGGACCCAACAAAGCCCAGTAGGTGTTGATCATACCGGTCTTCGCCATCAGCAGATACTGCGGTACCGCCGTCACCGCACCGGTGAACAGCAGAGCCTTGGTGATCAGCGTGGACATAAAGCGGGAACCGGGGAAAGTGTACTTCGCAAAGGGGAAAGCCGCCAGAGAGGAAATCACCACGTTGGCCACCGTACCTGCCAAGGTGACGAACACCGTATTGAAAATAGCACGGGACAGGGGGATCCACAAACTGTCGGTGAGGATGCCCAGCGAACGGAAGTTGTTGAAGGAGGGACGCACCACGTAGAATTTAGGCGGGTACGCGAAAATCTCCTCCAAGGGCTTCAAAGACTGAACGATTGCGTAATAGAAGGGCAACAGCATAAACGCTGCCATCAGACCCAAGAACAAGAAGACGAAGAAGTTGCCCCACCAAGTACGGGCAATGGCTTCTTTCTGTCTTTTGCGGACTTTCAGTTTTTTCGGTTCTGCAACCACAGCGGCTGCTTTCACTTTCGACATAATAGCGCTTCCTTTCCATAGATTTTGTCAGGGCATGTGCGCTCTGCGCAAAGGGTGTTTCGCATCAGGCCGATGCGTATTTGTTGATGACATGTTCAACTACCCAATGCACCGCAATAATCATTACGAACAAAATGAAGGAAAGTGCACAGGCATAGCCCATTTCATATCGGATAGAACCGAAGTCGGAAATGTAAGTAACAATGGTCAGCGCCGCATTATCGGTGGTGGGATAGCCCATCAAGGCGGTAATGGTGGCACCGATGGAGAAGGCTGCCGCGATCTGCATAACCGCACCGAACAGCAGCTGGGGACCCATGGAAGGCAGGGTCAGATAGAACAGCTCCTGCCAACGGTTGCGAACACCATCCACAGAACCCGCCTCGTACAGGCTGCGGGGGATGCCCTGCAGACCGGCGACAAAAGACAAGAAGGCGGAACCGAAGCTCATCCAGATCTGTACCACCATAATGATGGGCAGCATAGATTCGGTATTGGTCAGCCACTGATAGGGCTCGGAGAGGATGCCCAGATTCATCAGCAGGTTGTTCAGCAAACCGTACTGGTCGCCGCTGAACATAAAGCCCCACATAACGTACAGGGTACCGGAAATGGTGGGTGCGTAAAAACACACGGTGAAGAAGGCGCGCAGCAAGGGGCTCAACTCGTTGATGAACCACGCCAAGAACAAGCAGGCGAAGTAGCTGAGAGGGCCGGTCACGCAAGCCAACACGAAGGTGTTACGCAAGGCGATGAGGAAGTCGTCGTCTTCCAAGAAAATACGGATGTAGTTGTCCAAGCCGGAGAAATCCGGAGGGAACTGCACCATATTGAAATCGGTAAAGCTGAAAACAAAGGCAATCAGGATAGGTGCCAAAATAAAGAACAGGAACAACAGCATATAGGGAGCTACCATAAAATAACACACGCTGTGGCGCTTGATATCCCGTCCGAGATTATTGCGTTTTGCCATTTTTTACTCCCCCTTTCCGTTCTTAACCGTGCCCAACTTACGGGCCATCTCGCGGTTAATGACGTCGTTATACTTGTTCAGCGCGTACACGGGATTTTCGTTATTATAAACCACCTGGCGGAAGGCGTAGGTCAGGTTACGACCTATGTAATAGCTGCCGGGGACCTCAGGGAACAATACCATATTATCCCACTGCTCCAGCAGCAGCTCACGCTCCGCTTCGGTCCAAGGCAGGCGATCCATCGCCTTATAGTTTGCGGGAGTGTAACGGGAAGCCACACCCATACGCATCTCAATCTTCTGCGCGAACTCCACGCGCACGTCATCGCTGGTATACCACTTCAGGAACTTCCACGCTTCTTCCGCCAGACCTCTATCCTCGCAAGCCTTCAGAATGAAGGTGCAGGTGGAGCCCTGACCCAGACCAACGGAGCCCTGAGCTGCCGAGCTACAGCTGCGGTCGATGTACTCGTTGCCGTTTTCGTCCACACGCTTGGTGCCGACCATAGGCAACATCTCCCAACGACCATTGATTTCGGGAGCGGACACCTTCAACTGGTTGTACAGACCATAGCCACCCAGACCGATGGGCATCTCACCGCTGCGGAAACGGTTGAACAGGTCATAAGCCAGGTCGAAACCCTTCTCGGTGAACAGGCTGGTCCACGCCTTGAAGGCGTCAACGCTCTCCTGGCTACCGAAGTCGGTGGCCGTCAGCTCGTCGTTGAAGAACTGACCGCCGTTCTGGTACATCATCGTGGCGTAGATGCTCATATCCGAGGGGATACCAACGCCCAAGTTGCTACGTTGCAAGATGGTGGCGGTTTCGTACAGCTCATCCCAAGTCTGGGGAATAGCCAGACCCATCTCCTCGAAGATATCGGTGCGGACAAACAGCACGCTGAAGCTTTCGGTCAGCGGGATGCCGTATACACCGCCCTTATACATATAAGGAATATAAGAGTTTGCGTGATAGCGCTCGCGGGTCTCGTCAAAATCGGGGAACTGGGTCAGATCCACCAACTCGCCGCGGGCGGCCAGATTGACGGGCACGTCGTTGGCCTGCTGCAGAGACACATCGGGGCCCTTGCCCGCCATAACCGCCTCCAACAGGCTGGCGGAAACCAGCTCGACCTTAACGCCGACCTTGACGTCCTCCAGCTGAGAATACTCGTTAGCCAGGCTCTGCACGATCTGCATCTGCTCCTGACCGGTGGAAATCCAAACCTTCAGGTACTCCTTACTGGTGTCCACGTCGCCCAGCTGACCGTAGTCCGCGGCAAAGGTCACCGCCAGACGCTGAATGGTGAACCAGATATCCTGGAAGAAGCCGGCAGAAGTACCGGGCAGATCCTTATCTGCGCCGTAGACTACCGCGAAATCCAACTCCAGAGGCTGGGTCAGCAGCTCGTTGACCCAAGAGGCCAGAGCGGTAATGTTATTCTTGAAGGAAGCCAGTTTCAGAGCCATATCATCAATGTCTTCGGTGAAGTTCTCCAACTGAGTGATCATGGTCTGCAGGTTGGCAGTCTGGCTGCCACCCTCGCCGCTGAGAGCGTTAATCTCATCCCGCTGAACAACCAGACGCTCCAGCAGAGCCGCCACGTCGCTGGGCAGGGTAGGAATCTCGTCCTTCAGGTTGTAGTCGCGGAACTGGTCATTGGAGCTACCAACCACACTGTTCACCTGACGCATAATGCGGTTGAGCTCATCCACGCAGGACTGCAGCTCCACCATAGCATCAGACAGCTTGCCGGGAACCGCCTCCAAAGAGATGGTGTGCTTGCCCTTCTCCAGATAGAACAGCATCGGCTCGCCGTCCGCGGTGCCATCAACGGTAACAACCTTGTTGTACCAGTTGGTGCTGTAACCAAAGCGAATCTCCGCACATTCCGCATAGGGAATCGCACCATCAATACGCAGCGCGCGGGTGGAGAACGAGCCGGTCTTCACGCTCTGACGCACCTTGAAAGCCAGCTTGTAGTAGCCGGATTCTTTTACATCAATTTCCCAACCGATGGCCTGCTGGGTGGTAGCAAAGGTGCTGCCGCCCACCGCGTTGAACAAACGCAGTTTGGGGTCGCTGGGAGACATAGCGGGGTTGTTGCTGTCGGTGGACAGCTGAATGGAAGAGTCGGACACCCAAGTGTACTCCTCACCCTCCATCTTGATGGGAGCAGCGCCCGTAACCGTGGCGTCGGCCGGCTTTTCGTAGGCGGGAGCCTCCTTATCCTGGAAAAAAGCGATGCCCGCAACGCGCACGCCCGCCTTTTCGAAGTGCAGGGTAATGGTATGCTCGCCGTCCATCAAAGCAAACAGCAGAGGATCGTTGTGACGACCTGCCGAATCATACACGGTGTGCCAACGCCAAGCAGGAACCTGCCCCATCTCGTTGGACAACTCGTTGTGACGGCTGTCGTACTCCTTGCTGACGATGGTCCAGTAGCGGGGCAGCTTCACACCACTCATAGCATAGGTGGGAATCGCGCCGTCTACGATGACATCCATCAAAGAAGCAGACACCATCTCCTCGCCGTCCTGCTTGTACAGCACCTGCATATTGTACAAACCGGCATAAGGAAGATTGATCTTGAAGGTGACGCTGCTACCATTCTCAAGTAGCTGTGCGACCTCGCCCTTCTCCTCATCTGTCGTGGTTCCCTCCGCAGACGCAGCCGACATATCCGCCTCCACGCGGACGTCGGGGCGGTCGGAGCCGTCGTACATTGCAAAGTACTCCGTATACTCCAGAGTCTCCGCGTTCAAAGGCTCCTCAGGAGCCTCCTCTGCCGAGCCATCCTCCGGCTGTACCGCATCGGTCGCGCCCTCATCGAGCACCTCCGTCTGCGGCTCCGCGCTGACGTAATAGGTCGGAATCACCGCAACCAGCAGCAATACCGCCATCAGACAGCACAACGTTCTTTTCGCCAAGTGAGAGAACATAACTGACACACCATCTTTCTTAAAAACTTTAATATATTGACACTTGGTGGGTTGACAATTGAATAAAATTGGCATAATATTAAACCAAGGAGTGTTGCATATGGACAAAATCAAAGTAAATTCGTTCGTCCCGTCGGTTTTTCCGCTGTTGCCGCTTAAGATATTGCAACTGGACGCCAGTCGCTTTCAGGCGGTGGAGGCGGCGAATTGGTGGACGCTATATTATATCGATGCCGGCTGCGCCGAAATCGGCCGCATGCAACAAGTGCATCGTTTAACACAGTTTCAGGGAATCTTGCTGCTGCCGGAGCAGGAACACAACCTGCTTACTTTTCGGGATTCTTCCGCTACCGTGATTCAGCTGGACCTTCATATCACCAACAGGGTCGCGGAAGCCCTCAGCAATCGTCCGCTGCTGTTCGACGCCAAGTGCCGCAAGCTGTTGCGGGAAATCGTCTCGGAATCGGAACGATATTGCCACCAAACGGATAAGCAAAAGGAAACCGAACCTCTGCGGAATCGGGAACTCACCGGACAGTACGTGCATCTGTTGTGTGAGCAGCTGCTGCTGCAGCTGGAACGCTGCCAGTATCTGTGGACCGACAACAAAAGCTTCACGGTCACCGCTTCCCCGTGGGAGGGTGGGCAACCCCGCCGCCGCGGAGAAGGGCGTATGCCGGAGCCGCAAGCGGGCAACTCCCGTCAGACGGAATCGGCGAATCTGCAGCTGTTCAACAAGCTTGTCAAATATCTGGAGGAACGCGTTTACGAATCCATATCGCTGGATGAGTTGGTCGCCGAGTTCCATTTCAGCAAAACCCATCTATCCCATACTTTTAAGGCGTATTCAGGGCAAACCATCCTGACTTACTACAACAATTTGAAGGTGGAAGAAGCCAAGCAACTTATTCTCAACACGGATATGAACTTCTCTCAGATATCCAACCAGCTGAACTTCTCTTCTTTGCACTATTTTTCACGTTTGTTCAAAAAACACACGGGAATGTCACCCAGTGAGTACCAAAACGCGGTGTTGGAATAAAAACCAAGTAGAAAGAGGTGGCTTTTTTGTCGAGACATCGTCATTTTCCACATTAATCCACATTAATTCTTATACATTTTACCACATATGTTAAATATTGTATTTGCAGAAAATTGCACTGTTTTTATAAAATATCAAACTTATGCGGTGCAAAACGGTTTTGCAGCAAATATTTTTTTACTAAATGAAAAATTTTAAAAGAGCAGGGGGCAACAGGCGTTGTCCCCTGCTTCTGCGCCGCTGTCCCTCCCGCGATGACGATACAGGTGTTTTTCTTGATTTCTTCCCCAAGAGAGGTTGACAAAGCCAACGGGGTTTTGTATAATAGTCCCGTTAAATCTATGGAGAGTTGTCCGAGTGGTCGAAGGTGCAGCACTCGAAATGCTGTGTGGGGAAACTCACCTAGGGTTCGAATCCCTAACTCTCCGCCAAAGAGAAAAGACGGGCTTTACGCCCGTCTTTTCTCTTTTTGTAGATGGTTCTGATTCGAACCCTCGCAAACCTGTAAGGGTTTGCAAAGATTTTGCGCGCAGGGACTCCGACAAGCACCTGCTCCATCGCAAAATCGGGGTTTAGAATCCCTAACTTTCTCTTTCCACAGCCTAACCCTCGCAAATCCGCATGATTTGCAAAGATTTTGCGTGTACAGACCCCGACAGCCGCCTGCTCCACCGCAAAATCGGGATTCAGAATCCCTATCTTCTTCTTTTCAAGCTCAAAACTCCCGACACAAAATGCGTCGGGAGTTTTCCTTACTTCTCCTTCTTAAACACCGTTGCCGTGCGGGCGGGCAGGTAGCACAGGAAACCCACGCGACCGTCCGGCTGACGGGTGGCGGTGTAGCGATAGGTGGTATCCACCCGTCCAAAGCCGCCGTAGACGGGGTCGTCGGTGGACAGCACCACCCGATAGTCCCCCGTTTCCCCTGTGGGGACAAAATACCCCTCAAAGGAGGCGGTGGGGTGAAAATTAAAAGCAAACAGCAGGTCGCCCTTGCTGTAAATGAGGGTCTTGTCCTCATTATGCATCCAGCGGTTGACCGCCTTCTTCGGCAGCAGCCGCTCCCGCCGCAGCAGGGACAGCATGGCTCGGTCAAAGACCTGCAGGTCGCCGTACCGCAGGGTGGGATCGTCCGCCAGATGCCACTGGCGGCGGCAGTAGTGGTAGCTCCAGCCGTTGCCCTCGCGGGGGAAGTCGATCCACTCGGGGTGACCGAACTCGTTACCCATAAAGTTGAGGTACCCTTCCCCCGCCAAGGTGGCGGTAACCAGACGAATCATCTTATGCAGCGCCACACCACGGTCGATGACCGCACTTTCGGTGAACTTGCTCATCGCCCGATACATCTCCGCATCGCACAGGCGGAACAGAATGGTCTTGTCCCCCACCAGCGCCTGGTCGTGGGACTCGCTGTAGCCAATGTTCTTCTCTTTGGGACGGCGTCCCGTCAGCTCGTACCACAGCCCCATAATATCCCACTGCTCGTCGGGATATTCCTTAATCAGCTTAATCCACAGGTCGGGCACACCCATCGACAGGCGGAAATCAAAGCCGATGCCGCCGTCGGCAATGGGCAGGCACATGCCAGGCATACCCGACATATCCTCCGCCACGGTGAGCGCCTTGGGCTTGACCGCGTGGATAAGCTCGTTCGCCAGCTGCAGATAGGTGACTGCCTCAGTGTCGGTGTTGAGGGAGAAATACATCTCATACCCCGTGAAGGCGCTACCTAACCCGTGGTCGTGATACAGCATGGAGGTGATGCCGTCGAAGCGGAACCCGTCGAAGTGGTATACCTCCATCCAGAATTGCAGGTTAGACAGCAGAAAGTGCAGCACCTGGTCCTTTCCGTAGTTGAAAAGCTTAGTGCCCCACGCCGCGTGGTTGCCCCGCTCCCCCTCGTGGAAGAACTGGTACTCGGTGCCGTCAAAGCGGTTTAAGCCCTCCTCGGTGTTTTTCACCGCGTGGGAATGCACCACGTCCAGCAACACCGTCAATCCCATCTTGTGGGCGGTGTTAATCAGCTCTTTCAGCTCCCGCCCGCTGCCGTAGCGGGAGGCGGCGGCAAAAAAGTTGGACACCTGATAGCCGAAGGAGCCGTAGTAGGGGTGCTCCATCACCGCCATTATTTGAATGGTATTGTAGCCCGCCGCCTTGATGCGGGGCAGGATATTGGCGGTAAATTCCCGATAGCTGCCGACCTTGCCCTCCTCCTGCGCCATGCCGATGTGGCACTCGTAGATGTAGGGGGTGGCACAGGGCTTAAACGCCCCGTCCGTCCAGGGGAACTCGTCCCACAGCACGTCGTCCACCACCGCACACCACAGGTAGGTGGTGGGGTCCTGCTCCACACGGGTGGCGTAGGTGGGAATGCGGCGCAGGGTCTCACCGTTATGGAGCACCACCGCCTGCACCCGCTGTCCCACCGCCAGCGTATCGGCGGGCAGGGTGACCTCGAACACGTCCCCGTCCAGACGGGTCATGGGGGTGGCGTACAAATCCCAGCCGTTAAAGTCGCCTGTGAGATACATCCCCTCGGCAGCAGGCGCCCACTCCCGATACACCCAGCCGTCCGCGGTGCGGTGGATGCCGAAATACTCGTAGCCACGGGCAAAGGCGGCGATATCGCCCCCCTCCCCCAGCAGGCGGGTGCGGGTGGCGGTATAATTACGCATACGCAGGTCGATATCTTTTTTATAGGGTTTCAGATAGGGGTCGATCTTCAAAATGTTCCAGCCCATACCCGCACTCCTTTCGCTTCTTCTGTTTCTATGATACCACCCACGGATAAATCCTGTCAAGGGGAGAAAGAATGGGAAAAACAGCAGATAAAGAGAGAATTCGGCATTGTAGGGGCGGATGCCTACATCTGCCCGTGATGCGGGACGTCGAGGGCGCCGTCCCCTACGGTGGAGTTTGTGGTGGGTACTAACCGTGAAACGGGCGAACACAGTTCGCCCCTACATTCCTCACTCCTCACTCCTAACTAAAAAAGCAACGCATTGTCAGCGACAATGCGTTGCTTTTTTTATTAAAACAGACCCGTAATCTTGCCGCTGGCATCCACGTCGATGCGCTCGGCGGCGGGGGATTTGGGCAGACCGGGCATGGTCAGAATGTCACCGGTCAGCACCACGATGAAGCCGGCACCTGCCGATACCTTCACGTTCTTCACCGTCACGGTGAAGCCCTCGGGAGCGCCCAGCTTGGTGGGGTCGTCCGAGAAGGAGTACTGGGTCTTGGCGATGCAGACGGGGCACTTATCAAAGCCTAAAGCCGTCAGCTGAGCAATCTGCTTCTTCGCCGCAGGCAGAACGGCGATACCGTCGCCGCCGTACACCTTCTTGACCACCGCCTCAATCTTATCCTCGATAGAGCCGTCCAGGTCGTAGGAGAAGGTGAAATCGCCCTGCTCCTCCTCGCACAAACGGATGACCTCCTTCGCCATCTCGATGCCGCCGTTGCCGCCGTCCGCCCACACGGTGGACAGCACGGTGTTGACACCCAGCTCACGGCACTTGGCGATGATGAAGTCGATCTCCGCGTCCGTGTCGGTGGGGAAACGGTTGACCGCCACCACACAGGGGAGCTTGTACACATTTTTAATGTTGGACACGTGGCGCAGCAGGTTGGGGATACCCCGCTCCAGCGCACCCAGGTCCTCGGTGGCAAGCTCGGTCTTTGCCAGACCGCCGTGCATCTTCAGCGCACGGACGGTGGCAACCACCACCACCGCGTCGGGGGTCAGCCCCGCCATACGGCACTTGATGTCCAGGAACTTCTCGGCACCCAGGTCGGCACCGAAGCCCGCCTCGGTGACGGTGTAGTCGCCCATCTTCAGCGCCAGACGGGTGGCCATCACCGAGTTACAGCCGTGGGCAATGTTGGCGAAAGGACCGCCATGCACAAAGGCGGGAGTCCCCTCCAGGGTCTGCACCAGATTGGGCTTAATCGCGTCCTTCAAGAGGGCGGTCATAGCGCCCACCGCCTTCAGGTCACCGGCGGTGACCGGCTTATCGTCGTAGGTGTAGCCCACAATAATGCGGCTCAGCCGCTCCTTTAGGTCGGTAATGGAGGAGGCGAGGCAGAACACCGCCATAATCTCGCTGGCCACGGTGATATCGAAGCCGTCCTCACGAGGCACGCCGTTGGGCTTGCCGCCCATACCGCCCACAATAAAACGGAGCTGGCGGTCGTTCATATCCACGCACCGCTTCCAGGTGATGCGGCGCACGTCGATGCCCAGAGCATTGCCCTGCTGAATGTGGTTATCCAGCATTGCCGCCAGCAGGTTGTTGGCGGCACCGATGGCGTGGAAGTCACCGGTGAAATGCAGGTTGATGTCCTCCATCGGCACCACCTGGGCATAGCCGCCGCCGGCGGCACCGCCCTTGACACCGAACACGGGACCGAGAGAGGGCTCACGCAGAGCCACGGTCACGTCCTTGCCCAGCTTGCGCAGACCGTCTGCCAGACCGATGGTGGTGGTGGTCTTACCCTCACCCGCGGGGGTGGGGGTAATGGCAGTCACCAAAATCAGCTTGCCGTCAGGGCGGTCGGTCTCCTCCAAGAGGGAGAGGTCGATCTTCGCCTTATAATTGCCGTACTGCTCCACGTATTTTTCGTCCACGTGGGCGGCGGCCGCAATCTCGCGTATGTGACGCATTTGACATTCCTGTGCGATTTCAATGTCGGATTTGTAAGCCATAGGGAACGCCTCCTTATCTTACTTAAAATACTTCACAGCGGAACGGAACATACCGATGTCGTAGTTGCCGGGCACGTTCTTGTACAGACCGTCGCCGATACGCTCGCTGTGTCCCATCTTACCGAACACACGACCGTCGGGAGAGGTGATACCCTCGATGGCGAACAGAGAGTCGTTGGGGTTAAAGTGCACGTCGCTGGTGGCGACCCCATTCATATCCACATACTGGGTGGCAATCTGACCGTTGGCCGCCAGCTGACGAATCAGCTCCTCGCTCGCCAGGAAACGACCCTCGCCGTGGGAAATCGGCACGTTGTATACCTCGCCCACCTCGGTCAGCGCCAGCCAAGGCGACTTGTTGGAGGCGATGCGGGTACGCACGATGCGGGACTGGTGGCGGGCGATGGTGTTGTAGGTCAGGGTGGGGCAGTTTTCGTCGGTGTCGATAATCTTGCCATAGGGCACCAGACCCAGCTTAATCAGCGCCTGGAAGCCGTTGCAGATACCACACATCAGACCGTCTCGCTGCTCCAGCAGCTCGGTGACGCCCTCCTTGACCGCCGCGTTGCGGAAGAAGGCGGTGATGAACTTGCCCGAGCCGTCCGGCTCATCGCCGCCGGAGAAGCCGCCGGGGATAAACACCATCTGGGCGGTCTTCAACTCGCGGGCGAAAGCCTCCACGCTCTCCTGAATACCCGCCGCGGTGCGATTCTTAATCACCATAATCAGCGGCTCGGCACCGGCATCGCGCACCGCCTTGGCGGAGTCAAACTCACAGTTGGTGCCGGGGAAGGCGGGAATCAGCACCTTCGGACGAGCCACCTTAATCGCGGGAGCGACCCGCTGGGTGGCGGTGTAGGAGAAGGTCTCCATAGGCTGCTCGCGGGTGGGAATGTTGCAGGAATAGACGCTCTCCAGCTTGTCCTCGTAGGTGCCCAGCAGGTCGCTGAGCTTCAGGCTGTCGCCGCCCAAGGTCAGGCAGCCGTCGTTGGTGACGGTACCGATCGTGATGGCGTCCGCCACCTCCTCGGTGACCTCCAGCAGGAAGGCGCCGTAGCGGTAACCGAACAGAGCGGATACCGACAGGTTATCATCGTACGTAAAGCCCAGACCATTACCGAAGGCCATTTTCATAATCGCCTCGGCGATACCGCCCACACCGGGGGTGTAGCAAGCAACCGCCTTGCCGCTGCGCATCAGGTCGGTGACGGTGGCAAACACCTTTAAGAGGGAGGCGGTCACAGGCAGACCGTTATCGTCGTAGACGGGAGCAAGGCAAACCACCTTGTTGCCCGCCGCCTTAAACTCGGGGGATACCACGTGGGACACCTTGCCGGTGGTGACGGCAAAGGAGACCAGCGTGGGGGGCACGTCCAGGTCCTCGAAGGAGCCGGACATGGAGTCCTTACCGCCGATGGAGCCGATACCCAGCTCCATCTGCGCCTTGAAAGCGCCCAGCAGAGCCGCCAGCGGCTTGCCCCAACGGCGGGAGTCCTTGCCCAGTTTCTCGAAATACTCCTGGAAGGTCAGGTACACATCCTTAAACTCAGCGCCGGTAGCAATCAGCTTACACACGCTCTCCACCACCGCCAGATAGGCGCCGTGGTAGGGGCTCTTCTCCATAATGAAGGGGTTGTAGCCCCAGGACATAAAGGAGCAGTCGTCGGTGTGCTGCTTTTCCACGGAAATCTTCTGCACCATCGCCTGAATGGGGGTCAGCTGGTTGACGCCGCCGAAGGGCATCAGCACCGTACCCGCACCGATGGTGGAGTCGAACCTCTCGGAAAGACCCCGCTTGGAGCAGACGTTAAGGTCTGCGGCGAGCGCCATATAGTTTTCTTTGAACGTGCCGCAGACGGGCTGGTCAAACTCCTGAGGAGCCGCCGCGGTGACAGTAATATGCTTGTCTGCGCCGTTGGAGTTGAGGAACTCACGGCTAATATCCACGATTTTCTTATCGTTCCAATGCATCACCAAGCGGGGCTCGGCGGTGACGGTAGCCACGGGGCAAGCCTGCAGGTTCTCGCTGTCGGCGAGAGCCAAGAAACGGTCGATATTCTCCGGCTCGACGACCACCGCCATACGCTCCTGGGACTCGGAAATAGCCAGCTCCGTGCCGTCCAGACCCTCGTACTTCTTGGGGACCGCATTAAGGTTAATGGTCAGACCGTCCGCCAGCTCGCCAATGGCGACGGACACACCGCCCGCGCCAAAGTCGTTGCACCGCTTAATCATACGGCAGGCCTCGCCGTTGCGGAACAGGCGCTGCAGCTTGCGCTCCTCGGGAGCATTACCCTTTTGCACCTCGGCACCGCAGGTTTCCACCGACTGGGCGGTGTGCGCCTTGGAGGAGCCGGTAGCACCGCCGATGCCGTCGCGACCGGTGGAACCGCCCAACAGGATAACCACGTCACCGGGGGCAGGCACCTCACGGCGCACGTTCTCGGCGGGGGTGGCGGCAATAACCGCACCAATCTCCATACGCTTGGCGGCGTAGCCGGGGTGATAAATCTCGTCGACAATACCGGTGGCCAGACCAATCTGGTTGCCGTAGGAGGAATAGCCCGCGGCGGCGGTGGTGACAATCTTACGCTGGGGCAGCTTGCCGGGCATGGTTTCGTTCACCGGCTTCAAGGGGTCCGCCGCACCGGTAACGCGCATCGCACCATAGACGTAGCTGCGTCCCGACAGGGGGTCGCGAATCGCACCGCCGATGCAGGTGGCGGCGCCGCCGAAAGGCTCGATCTCAGTGGGGTGATTGTGGGTCTCGTTCTTAAAGAGCAACAGCCAGGGCTGGGTCTCGCCGTCCACGTCCACGTTAATCTTCACCGTGCAGGCGTTGATTTCCTCCGACTCGTCCAGCTTGTCCAGCTTGCCGTTTACCTTCAGATACTTAACCGCCACCGTCGCCAGATCCATCAGGCAGATGGGCTTAGTGCGTCCCAGTTCCCGACGGGTGGCGAGATACTGCTCATAGGTATCCTGCAGCAGCGTATCCTCAAAGGTTACGTTGTCAATCACGGTATTGAAGGTGGTGTGGCGGCAGTGGTCCGACCAATAGGTGTCGATCATACGAATTTCCGTAATGGTGGGGTCGCGCTGCTCGGAAATGAAATACTGCTGACAGAAGGCAATATCGTCCCCGTCCATCGCCAGACCGTAATCCTTCACGAACTGCTCCAAAGCAGGGCGGTCCAGCCCGATAAAGCCCTCCAGCGTCGCCACCTCGGTGGGAATGTCGTACTGGGTCTGCAGGGTTTCGGGCTTATCCAGAGAAGCCTCCCGCGCCTCCACGGGGTTGATGACGTATTTCTTAATCTCCGCCACCTGCTCCGCGGTCAGAGCGCCGTACAGGGCGTACACCTTAGCCGTACGCACGGTGGGGCGGTCGCCCTGGGAGATAATCTGAATGCACTGGGCGGCAGAATCCGCCCGCTGGTCAAACTGACCGGGCAAATACTCCACCGCAAACACGATGGCATCGCCCAAGTCCACCTCGTCGGAGGTGTTGTCCAGCTGGGGCTCCGCAAACACGGTGGCTTTGGCATAATCAAACAGGTCGGCGGTAATATTCTCCGCATCGTAGCGGTTAAACAGCCGCACGTTATCCAAAGTGTCGATGCCCAACAGGTTGCGGGCATCGCTCAGCAGGGAACGGGCCTCGTTGTCCAGACCCGCTTTTTTCTCTACGTATACACGATAAACCATATGAAATTAAACCTCCTTGGCTTTGAGCGCCTTGGCGCCGATATCGTGGCGGTAATAGGCATTGTCAAAGTGGATTTGTTCCACCAGCTTATAGGCGTCCGCAATAGCAGCAGGCAGGCTGTCCGCCACCGCGGTGGCGCCCAACACGCGACCGCCGTTGGTGACCAGCACCTCGTCCTTGATGGCGGCGCCCGCCACGTACACGCTGTCCGTGATAGCGGCAGGAATGGTGAGGGGCAGCCCCTTATCGTAGGACTGGGGATAGCCCTCGGATGCCATAATCACGCAGCAAGCGTTCTTGTCGCTGAATTTGACCTCGGTGTCCGCCAAGGTTCCATTGGTGGTCGCCTGCATAACGGTGAGCAGGTCGCTCTCCATCAGCGGCAGCACAACCTGGGTCTCGGGGTCACCGAAGCGGCAGTTGTATTCGATTACCTTAGGTCCGTTGGGGGTGAGCATCAGACCGAAATACAGGCAACCCTTAAAGGGGCGGCCCTCGGCGTTCATGGCAGCAATGGTGGGCAGGAAAATCTCCTGCATACACTGCTCCGCCACAGCGGGAGTGTAGTAGGGGTTGGGGGCAATCGTGCCCATGCCGCCGGTATTTAGTCCCGTGTCGTTGTCCCCCGCCCGCTTGTGGTCCATAGAGGACACCATGGGCTTGACGGTGTTGCCGTCGGTGAATGCCAGCACCGACACCTCGGGACCGGTAAGGAACTCCTCCACCACAATGTGGTCGCCGCTGGAGCCAAAAGCTTTATCCTGCATCATCGACACCACGGCAGCCTTGGCCTCCTCGCGGGTCTGGGCGATGATAACGCCCTTGCCCAGCGCCAGACCGTCCGCCTTGATGACGGTGGGAATGGGAGCGGTCTCAATATAGGCGAGGGCGGCCTCCAGCTCGTCAAACACCTCGTAGGCGGCGGTGGGAATGCCGTATTTCTTCATCAGGTTTTTGGAGAACACCTTGCTGCCCTCGATGATGGCGGCATTCGCGCGGGGGCCGAAGCAGGGAATGCCCATCTCCTCCAGCGCGTCCACACAGCCCAGCACCAGCGGGTCGTCGGGCGCCACCACGGCGTAGTCGACCCCCTCCGCCACCGCAAACTTGACGATAGCGGGGATATCCTTGGCGCCGATGTCCACACAGGTGGCGTCCGCCGCCATACCGCCGTTACCGGGCAGAGCAAAAATCTGCTCTACCGCCTTATTTTCTTTCAGCTTTTTAATAATGGCGTGCTCACGACCGCCGCCACCGACAACAAGAAGTTTCATAATTTCCTCCAAGAAGTGAGGAGTGAGGAATGAGGAGTGAGGAGTTATATTCCTCACTCATAATTCAAACCGCTCTCCATCGTTACTGTTCCTCTTCTTTCACCGTTTTGGTGATAGAAGAAAGAATTTTGCGCAATTCTTCGCAATCTGTATACAGTGAATCATATTCCATTCTCGTCAGGTAGTCACAGCAAACCAATAGTTCCAACCAATACAGCGTTTCTGCGCATTCTTTTAGTGCGATATACTGCTTATTCAAAAAATCTTTTCGACTGATAGCATATTGGGATTCTGCGACATTTGCTCCTATACTTGTTCCGCTACGCAGGAGTTGTTTGGATAGGATATACTCCTTCTTCTCCTCACACAGGTACTGATATACCCGAACGATTCTTTTGGCGAAGGCTATGCTTTTATCCTTGATGCCATTCTCCAACTCCTCACTCCTAACTCCTAAATCCTATCTCTTAGTGGTGGAACAGGCGCATACCGGTGAAGGCCATTGCCATACCGTACTTGTCGGCGCACTCGATGACCAGGTCATCACGAATGGAGCCGCCCGGCTCAGCGATGTACTTAACGCCGCTCTTCTTGGCGCGCTCGATGTTGTCGCTGAAGGGGAAGAAGGCGTCAGAGCCCAGCGCCACCCCGTCGATGGTGTCCAGATAGGCACGCTGCTCGGCGGCGGTAAAGGGAGCGGGCTGAGAGGTGAAGTACTTCTGCCAGTTGCCGTCGGCGCACACGTCCTCCTCGTTCTGGTTGATGTAGCCGTCGATGACGTTGTCACGGTCGGGGCGACCGATGGTGGGCAGGAAGGGCAGGTTTAACACCTTCTCGTGCTGGCGCAAGAACCAGGTGTCCGCCTTGGTGCCCGCCAGACGGGTGCAGTGGATACGGCTCTGCTGACCCGCACCCACGCCGATGGCCTGTCCGTCCACCGCGTAGCACACTGAGTTGGACTGGGTGTATTTGAGGGTGATGAGCGCAATAATCAGGTCGCGCACCGCGCTGTCGGGCAGCTCCTTGTTGGCGGTGACCAGATTCTGTAGCAGCTCACGGTTAATCTTAAACTCGTTGCGACCCTGCTCGAAGGTGATGCCGTATACCTGTTTGCGCTCGATGGGAGCGGGCACGTAGGCGGGGTCGATCTCCACAATGTTATAGTTGCCCTTTCGCTTGGATTTGAGAATCTCCAGCGCCTCCGGCTCGTAGCCGGGGGCGATGATGCCGTCGGACACCTCCCGCTTAATGAGCAGGGCGGTGGTCACATCGCACACGTCGGAAAGCGCCACCCAGTCACCGAAGGAGCACATACGGTCGGTGCCGCGGGCGCGGGCATAGGCGCAAGCCAGCGGGGACTCGTCCAGTCCCTCGATATCGTCCACAAAACACGCCTTTTTCAGCGTGTCGGACAGGGGCACGCCCACCGCCGCAGAGGTGGGAGAAACGTGCTTAAAAGAGGTGACCGCGGGCAGACCCAGCGCCTCTTTCAGCTCCTTCACCAGCTGCCAGGCGTTGAAGGCGTCCAGAAAGTTGATGTAGCCGGGGCGACCGCAGAGAATCTTGATAGGCAGGTCGCTGCCGTCCTCCATAAAAATCTTGGAGGGCTTCTGGTTGGGGTTACAGCCGTATTTCAGTTCAAACTCGTTCATTTCGGTCACTCCTTATACGTTTTTGTTGACGATGCGGGTCTCGGCCTCGCCGCTGGCGATGTCGATATAACGAACAAACAGGGACACCTTATTGTCCTCGTTGAGGTTTTTCCAAATCAGGTCGGTGAGGGCATCAATATCCATATCCGGCAGCTCCAGCGTCTTGGGCTCTCCCTCGAAGGAGGGCAGCGGGTCGCCGTCGCCGTTGTAGGTGTGGATAAACTTCGCCTTGCCGGCGATGGGGTTCGAATAGGCATAGGTGAACCGCTCGCAGGAGGCGTCGTCCCCCTCGGCAGACTTAAGAATGGACATAGCGTAGTTCATATCCCCATTCTCCCGATGAATGATGCCGGAAATGCGAGGGGTGAAATTGGGCTTATCGTCCTCAAACTCGCGGGTGCGCAGCGCCTGCTCGAAGGTCATCTGCTTATCCATCAGCTCGTAAATGGTGTCGGTCTGGTCGCCGTTGGTGACGATGGTCTTGTTGCCCAGCACGCGGACGGGATAGTAGATGATGAGGTGGGGGTCCACCATCTTGGACTCGTCAAAGGCCTTGGTGCGCATCGCCTCGCCCTCCGCCACGAACACGCGGTTGCGGCTGTTGACGCTGCGCCCCATAATGAAGTAGGCGGTGACCGCCTTTTTGCCATCGAGGGATTTGCCGATGATAATGCCACGGCCGTGGTAGGCCAAGGAATTCAGTTCGTCTTTTATGGTGGAGATTTTCATATCGTTACCCTCACTTCGTTGGTTTTTGACGGGAGGGACAAGCCCCTCCCCTACAGAATTACAGGTTGCTCAGCTGCTCGCTGACCAGTTCGACGGCACGGGGCAGAATCTTCCACTCTGCCTGCTCCATCACACGGCGCTGCAAGGTTTCGGGGGTGTCCCCCGCCTGTACCTCCACCGCCTTCTGCAGAATGATTTCCCCGCCGTCGGGAATCTCGTTGACGTAGTGGACGGTGGCGCCGGTCACCTTCACACCCTTTGCCAGCGCCGCCTCGTGGACGCGCAGGCCGTAGAAGCCCTCGCCGCAGAAGGAGGGAATCAGGGAGGGGTGCACGTTGAGAATCCGCTTCTCAAAGGTGTCGGTAAACCGCTTGCTGAGAATGGCCATAAAGCCCGCCAGCACGATCAGGTCGATGTCGCAGGCGGTCAGCTGGGCGATGATGGCGTCCTCAAAGGCCTCCTGGTCGCCGCCGCAGCCCTTTTTGGTAATCACCACAGAGGGGATTCCCGCCTGCTCGGCACGGGTGAGGGCATAGGCGTCTGCCTTATTGGCTATCACCAGCACAATCTCCCCGTGGGGAATCTCTCCCCTACCCTGAGCGTCAATCAGCGCCTGCAGGTTGGTGCCGCCGCCGCTGACCAGCACCGCTATACGGGCGGCGCTCATAAAATCACCTTTTCGTCCGAGGCGATAATCTCACCGATGATATAGGCGTCCTCGCCCTGCTCACGCAGGATAGTCAGCGCCTTTTCCGCCTCATTTGCGGGCACCACAATGCTCATACCAACACCCATATTGTAGGTGTTGAACATATCCCGCTCGGGAATGTTGCCCCACTTGGCAATCATATCGAAGATGGGCAGCACGCGGACCGCCGCCTTGTCAATTTTGGCGCCCAGACCGTCGGGAATGGAGCGGGGAATATTCTCGTAGAAGCCGCCACCGGTGATGTGGGAGATGCCCTTCACGTCCACCTGCTCCAGCAGAGCGAGAACGGACTTGACGTAAATCTTGGTGGGGGTGAGCAGCGCCTCGGCAATGGTCTTGCCGTCCAGCTCCTCACGGGGCACGTACAATTCGGGGTTATTATTATCGATATCGAACACCTTGCGGCACAGGGAGAAGCCGTTGGAGTGGATACCCGTAGACGCCAAAGCAATCACCACGTCCCCCGCCGCCATACGACTGTTGTCCACCATCTTCTTCTTATCCACGATACCCACGGCGAAGCCTGCCAGGTCATAGTCCTCCAGCGGCATCAAACCGGGGTGCTCGGCGGTCTCGCCGCCGATGAGGGCGGCACCGGACTGAACACAGCCCTCTGCCACACCGCCCACGATGGCGGCAATCTTCTCGGGATAGTTCTTGCCGCAGGCAATGTAGTCTAAGAAGAACAGGGGCTTGGCGCCGCAGCAGATGATATCGTTGACGCACATCGCCACCGCGTCGATGCCGATGGTGTCGTGCTTATCCATCAGGATAGCCAGCTTCACCTTGGTGCCGCAACCGTCGGTACCGGAGACCAGCACCGGCTCCTCCATGCCCGTAGGCAGACCGAAGCAGCCGCCAAAGCCGCCCACGTCGTCTAAGCAACCCTCATTCTTGGTGCGGGCGATGTGGGATTTCATCAGTTCTACCGCCTTGTAGCCGGCGGTGATATCAACGCCTGCCGCCGCATAGCTGGCAGACTGGGAATTCTTATGATCCATGGTATGTACTCCTCTTTTTCTCATTCTTTGCCGTTCCAGCAGTAGGTGCACAGCTTACAGGGGGGAAGCCCGATGGCCTCGATGACCCCCTCCAGCGACTGGAAGTCAAGGGAACCAAGATGCAGCTTGTCCGCCATATGCTGACGCAGACGTTTGCCCCGCTCGGTGGTACCGTCGCTGTACTCGTCTAAGTGGGCGAAGCCCTCTTCCCCCTCCAGCTCCACAATCGTCCGTCGGGCGATGAGGTCCATCTCGTTGTTACTGCGGGAGAAATTCAGGTACTTACAGTTAAACATAATCGGCGGGCAAGCGGAGCGCATGTGCACCTCTTTGGCGCCGCTGTCGTAGAGGAAATCCACCGTTTCCTTCAGCTGGGTGCCGCGGACAATGGAGTCGTCCACCAGTAAGAGGCTCTTGTCCTCGATGAGGGCGGGCACCGCAATCTGCTTCATGCGAGCGATGCGGTTGCGGTCCGACTGCTTACTGGGGGTAAAGCTGCGGGACCAGGTGGGGGTGTACTTAATGTACGCACGAGCAAAGGGCAGGTGGCTCTCGTTGGCGTAGCCGATAGCATGGGGTGTGCCGGAGTCGGGCATACCGCAGACATAGTCAACGCCCTCGCAAGCCGCGGTTTCGTTATCCCGCTGTGCCATAATCTTGCCGTTGTGGTACCGCATCAATTCCACGTTGACCCCCTCGTAGGAGGAGGTGGAGTAGCCGTAATAGCTCCACAGGAAGGCGCACATTCGCATCTCTTCCCCTGCCGGTGCCAGCACGGTGATGCCGTTGGGGGTCAGCTCCACAATCTCGGCGGGACCTAACTCACGCAGGTCCTCAAAGCCCAGCTTCTGATGGGCAAAAGGCTCAAAGCCCACGCTGTAGCCGTCCTCCCGCTGTCCAATCCAGATAGGCAGGCGACCCACGCGGTCACGGGCGGCGATGATGCTGCCGTCGTCCTTCAGTATAAGGATACTGGCAGTGCCGTCCACCTGCTCCTGTACAAAATGGATACCGGAGACAAAGTCACTTTTCAGATTGATAAGCGCGCCCACCAGCTCGGTAACGTTAACCGCACCGCCGGTCATCGCATCGAAGTGACCGCCGTCCGCCAGATAGGTCTCCATCAGCTGCTCCGCGTTGTTGATAGCGCCGGTGACGCAGATGGCGTAGGTACCCAGCTTGGAGCGAATCAGCAAAGGCTGGGGATAATAGTCGCTGATGCAACCGATCGCAGACGTACCCTGCATCTCATCAAAAATATCCTTGAAACGGGCACGGAAAGGGGTGGTCTGTATGCTGTGGATCTCCCGCTGCAAACCGATCTCCGGGTCGTACACGGCGATGCCCGCACGGCGGGTACCCAGATGGGAGTGGTAGTCGGTGCCGAAGAACACGTCCTCGATACAATCCTGTTTGGAAACGATGCCAAAATAGCCGCCCATGGGGTTTCTCCTCTCAATAAGGGTAGGTGGTGTAATAAGCCTTACGCGAAGAACAGACCGTTCAGGGTCATGGGGTCGATATACTGACCGTCCTTGTATACACGCATATTGCCGGAGGCGATCTCGTCGATGAGCATCACGTTGCCGTTCGCGTCGTAGCCGAACTCAAACTTGATATCGTACATATCCAGACCCTTTTCCTTCAGGTCGTCGGCGACGATTTTGGTAATCTTCTGGGTCATATCCTTCAGGTCGTCGTACTGCTGGGCGGTCATAACGCCCAGATCCACCAGACCGTCCTTGGTTACCAGCGGATCGCCCTTTTCGTCATTCTTAAAGGTGGTCTCCACGTAGGCAGGCAGGTCCTGACCCTCGGTGCAGTAGTCGGAATAGCGGCGATAGAAGGAGCCCACCGCCTTGTAACGGCAGATAACCTCCAGACCCTTGCCGAACACCTTGGCGGGCAGAACCTCCATGGTGGTGTTATCCAGGTCGGCGCTCACATAGTGAGTGAGGATACCGGCGGCATTGATCTTCTCAAAGAAATAGATGGACATACGCAGGTTCACGTCACCCACGCCGTCGATGGTCAGACCCACGCTGTTCTCGCCGGGATCGAACACGCCGTCCTTGCCGGTGCAGTCGTCCTTAAACTTCAGCAGATAGTTGCCGTTGTCCAGAGCAAATACGTCCTTGGTCTTACCGGTGTACACTAACTTCTTTTCCATAATCGATCGACTCCTTCTGTTATGTGAAATGGATTTTTGTAAACGAAATTAAATATCCAAAGCGGCGTCCTTTGCCAGCACAGCGGCGGCATCGGCGGCACGCTTTTGGTCTAACTTATCCGCCAGCTCTGCGTCCTCTACGGCGAGAATCTGCGCTGCCAGCAGGGCGGCGTTGCCGCCGCCGTTGATCGCCACGGTGGCAACGGGAATACCGGTGGGCATCATCACGGTGGACAGCAGAGCGTCCATACCGTCTAACACCGAGGATTTACAGGGGATACCGATAACCGGCAGGGTGGTGTTGGCAGCAATAGCGCCCGCCAGATGCGCCGCCATGCCCGCGGCGGCAATCAGCACACCGAAGCCGTTTGCCCGCGCATTGACGGCAAAATCCCGCGCCTGCTCAGGTGTACGGTGGGCGGAGTAGATGTGTACCTCATAGGGAATGCCCAACCCCTTCAGGGTGTCGGTGGCTTTCTGAATAATCGGCAGGTCGCTGTCGCTGCCCATGATGATACCTACTTTTTTCATACCTTACCTCCTAAAAAATATAAAAGGGCACACTTATCTCGGGGGGAGTTAAGTGTGCCCAGACGGTCGGCTGAAATCGGGGTTTCCCCCGCCGTTCTTCGTTCCTCTGTGGTGCTCCACAATTACTCCGTCAGTCGCAAAGAACAGCATTCAATTGACAGTCAAAATTATACCATATCCGCCGGTAAAGTGTCAAGGCACAACGGGTTAATTTGACAAGTTTTTAACTGATTCTACCTTTTCACCAATTACTTAATGGATACGCCTTTTTCTTTTTGGATAACATCGTGAGCGCCGCCCTCTACGATACTGGTGGCGGACACCAGCGTGAGGGTCGCCTTCTGCTGCAATTCGGGAATGGTGAGAGCGCCGCAGTTGCACATGGTGGAGCGCACCTTGGACAGGGACAGCGCCACGTTGTCCTTCAGCGTGCCCGCATAGGGGACGTAGGAATCCACGCCCTCCTCGAAGGACAGCTTCTTATCGCCACCCAGGTCATACCGCATCCAGTTGCGGGCGCGGCTGGAGCCCTCGCCCCAGTACTCCTTGTAGTAGGTGCCGCCGATGTTCACCTTGTTGGTGGGGGACTCGTCAAAGCGGGCGAAATAGCGACCCAGCATCACAAAGTCGGCGCCCATTGCCAGCGCCAGGGTGATATGGTGGTCGTACACAATGCCGCCGTCGGAGCAAACGGGCACGTAGATGCCGGTCTCCTCAAAATAGCGGTCACGCTCGGCACACACCTCGATGAGGGCAGTGGCCTGTCCGCGACCGATACCCTTGGTCTCACGGGTGATACAAATAGAGCCGCCGCCGATGCCCACCTTAATGAAGTCGGCGCCTGCCTCCGCCAGGAAACGGAAGCCCGCCGCGTCCACCACGTTACCGGCACCCACCTTAACGGTATCGCCGTAACGGGCGCGAATCCAGTCGATGGTCAGCTTCTGCCACTCGGAGAAGCCCTCAGAGGAGTCGATGCACAGCACGTCGGCACCCGCCTCCACCAGCGCGGGGACACGCTCAGCGTAGTCGCGGGTGTTGATGCCCGCGCCCACCACGTACCGCTTGGAGGCGTCCAGTAGCTCGTTGGGGTTCTGCTTATGCTTCTCGTAGTCCTTGCGGAACACGAAATAGCACAGGCGGCCGTCCTTGTCCACGATGGGCAGGGAATTCAGCTTGTGGTCCCAGATGATATCGTTCGCCTCTTTCAGGGTGGTGCCCTCGGGGGCGGTAACCAGCTTATCCAGAGGAGTCATAAACTCGCTGACCTTAGTCGCGGGATCCATGCGGGTAACGCGGTAGTCGCGACCGGTGACGATACCCACCAGTTTGCCGTCGGCGGTGCCGTCCTCGGTGATCGCCACGGTGGAGTGACCGGTCTGCTCCTTAAGCGCCACCACGTCCGCCATCGTTGCCTCGGGAGAGAGGTTGGAGTCGCTGGGGACGAAGCCCGCCTTGTAGTTCTTGGCGCGGGCGACCATCGCCGCCTCGTCCTCCACCGTCTGGGAGCCGTAGATGAAGGAAACACCGCCCTCGGTAGCCAGTGCAACCGCCAGACGGTCGCCCGACACCGACTGCATAATGGCGGATACCATCGGGATATTCATCGTGATGGCGGATTCCTCCCCCTTCTTGTACTTAACCAGCGGGGTCTTGAGGGACACGTTCGCCGGAACGCACTGGCTGGAGGAGTAACCCGGAATCAGCAGGTACTCGTTAAAAGTATGGGAGGGTTCGTTAATAAAAATAGCCATTTCTCTTCATCCTTTCTCTCAATTGGCTTTGGTTTCACAGTAAATGCAGCGATATACTTTATTCTCACGGTCGGTGAGCTTAAATACGTGGGAAAGCTCCTGCTCGCAGGAGGTGATGCAACGGGGGTTCTTACACTTGATGACGTTGGTGAGACACTCCGGCATATCAATAGCCCGCTTTTCCGTCAGCTCGCCGCCGCGGATAATATTCACCGTGGCACCGGGGTCTACGTAGCCGATGATGTCCAGATTCACGGGAATGGCGGCGTCAATCTTGATGATGTCCTTGCGCCCCATTTTTTTGCTGGCGACATTCTTAATCAGCGCCACCGAGCAGTCCAGATCGTCCAGACCCAGCAGGTCGTACAGACGCATACCACAGCCGGCGGTGATGTGGTCGATGACCACGCCGTTCTGAATGGAGTCTATCTTCATACGCTCGCCTCCTCCAACAATTTCAGTATCAGCGCCATACGCATATGCTTGCCCGCCAGCACCTGCTTAAAGTAGCAGGCACGGGGGTCATCGTCCACCGCTACGGTGATTTCGTTAACGCGGGGCAGCGGGTGCATAATGCACAGGTCGGGTTTTGCGGACTCCAGCTTCTTGGGGTCCAGAATGTAGCTGTCCTTCAGGCGGAGATAATCCTCCTCGTTAAAGAACCGCTCCCGCTGCACGCGGGTCATATACAGAATATCCAGCTGGGGCATAGCCTCCTCCAGACTGGTGGTCTGGGTGTAAGGAATGTTGTTCTTCTGCAGAACGTCCTTTTTCACGTAGCTGGGGAGCTTCAGCTCCTCAGGGGAAATCAGCACCAGCTTAATGCCCGTGTAACGGGACAGGGCATTAATCAGCGAGTGGACGGTGCGACCAAACTTTAAGTCGCCGCAGAAGCCCACCGTCAGATCGGTGAAGCGCCCCTTCTCCCGCCAGATGGTCAGCAGATCTGCCAGCGTCTGGGTGGGGTGGCAATGCCCGCCGTCACCCGCATTGATAACGGGGATGGAGGCGTTATTCGCCGCCACCAGCGCGGCGCCCTCCTTGGGGTGGCGCATCGCAATGATGTCCGCATAGCAGCTGATCACCTTGGCGGTGTCCGCCACGCTCTCGCCTTTGGAGGCGGAGGAGCTCTTGGCCTCGGAGAAGCCGATGACGTTGCCGCCCAGCTCGTACATCGCCGCCTCAAAGCTCAGGCGAGTGCGGGTGGAGGGCTCAAAAAACAAGGTTGCCAGCTTTTTGCCCCGACAGCAGTCAGCGTACGCTTGCGGGTGGTCGATGATGTCGCAGGCGGTGGCAATCAGCCCGTCAATCTCCGCGGGAGTCAGGTCCAGAATGTCAATTAAACTTCTCATCACTTTGCTCCATTCACAGCGAGATAGTTTTTAATGCGGGTTACGTTCTCCTCGTTAGTAGGATCCTCTTCCAGATACTCGATGATGTCGTACACGTCCACGATGGAGTAGACAGGGAAGCCGAACTGCTCCTCAATCTCCTGCATGGCACCCTTTTCGGTCTGTCCCTTCTCCTTGCGGTCCACCATAATGAAGGTGGCGGCCACCTTGGTATCCTCCAGGTGGCTGAGAATCTCCATGGACTCGCGAATGGCGGTGCCGGCGGTGATGACGTCCTCGATGATGACGATCTCCTCGCCCGCCTGGGGCACGTAGCCCACGAACACGCCACCCTCGCCGTGGTCCTTGACCTCCTTGCGGTTGAAGAAGAAGGGCACGTTCAGCCCGTTCTTGGACAGCGCCACGGCGGCGGACACCGACAGGGAAATGCCCTTGTAGGCAGGACCGTACAGGACAGCCTGCTTGGCGCCCAGCTTCTCAAAATAGGCTTTGGCGTAGAATTCGCCCAAGCGAGCAATATCGTTGCCCGTCTTAATCATACCCGCGTTGATAAAGTAGGGGATTTTGCGCCCCGACTTGGCGGTGAAGTCACCGAATTTCAGTACGCCTGCTTCCTGCAGGAACCGGATAAACTCTCTCTTGTAGGCTTCCATTGTATCGTCCTCCTAGTATAATAATGATGTAGTCAAAAATGACTACTAAGTTAATAAGTTTCTAAATTAGATAATAGAAGTAGAGGTTCTCTCTCCATCAGATATTATCTTAAATAATTATCATGTCTGACGGTTCCCTGATAGACAC
>JAFSGP010000028.1 GCA_017440755.1 Clostridia bacterium
CATTTCCATGGCCTTTGTTGGCTGCTGTTTTGGTAGGTGTAATTGTCGTTTTGCTCGTTGTTACTATTGTGCTGAGAAGAAAGCGCAAAAAGGTATAAACTTGATTTTACTGAAAGCCAGGAAGATGATGGACAAGAAACGCCCTCAATAAAAATGTCTTGATTGAGGTGATATCTTTTTCGGCGCGACGTGCCAAATAGGAAAGACTGGTAATCCCTTGGATTACCAGTCTTTTTTTGCGTTTTTTCGCTTTCGGATGTAGTGGTAAATAGACCGATTTAGTCGATGTATTCCTGTTTATTTGGTCGGCGTGTGGGCGGCACACCAAACAGTGTGCCGCCCATTTTTAATCTTCCTTATTCTGATTTTTTAGCCGTTTTTTGGCGTCCTCCACGGACTCGCCGTCGCGAGTGAGGTAGCGATCGACGAATTTATCCTCGATCTTGGTGTAACCCTCCACCACGCCTTTCTCAATTTTAGTGTAGCCGTCCACCACACCCTTTTCGATCTTTTTGTAGCCGTCAACAACGCCCTCGGCGATTTTGTTGGTGGCCTGTGCCAGTTTCGATTTTGCCATAGTAACTCGTTTTCCTCCAGCGGTTTCATCTGAGCCCTTTAATCATCGGTATCAGGGACAGCAGCGCCAGAATACCCACCAGACCGATGAGGGTGCCGACCACGATGTTCTCCCACACCAGGCAGAAGCACATACCTACACCCAGCAACAGGGCGCCCGCCACGATGAGCAGCACCGTCAGCAGGGTGTGCTTATCCACCTTGATGGGCGCCTTATTCTCCATGCGGCGCCACACCAACAGGGTGACAATGCCAAGCACCACACCCACTACGCCGAAGATAATCCCCTCGGTGAAGGCGTTCCACTCCGGAAGCAGGGTCATACACATACCCAGCGCAAACAGGATACCGCTGACCGTGCCCAAGAGCATCGCTACGTAACTACTTTTTTTCATACCAAATTTCTCCTTTCAATAAACCAACAGTTGTCTTTTTATTGCAAAGGGAGTATACTATATGTGGCGAGGAAAAAACAATCATCAATTTGCCGACAAGTGTTGGGATAATGTAAAAGAGGTCACTATGAACGTAAAGAACAATAAGCGCCGCCGTGAGTCGGTGGAGAAGATGGAAAAAGCTTTTGTGGAGCTGTTGCAGACCCGAGAGCTGGACCGTATTACCGTGTCCGACCTGTGCAAACTGACGGGGCTTAACCGCAGCACGTTCTATGCGAATTTCATGGACATATATGATTTGGCGGACAAGCTGCGGCAGACGCTGGAGGGGGAGTTTTCGCAGTTGTTTGCGGATTATGACTACTTTAACGAGCGCAGCGGCGTGCTGAAAATGTTCACCCACATCAAGGAAAACCAGCTGTTCTACAACACCTATTTTAAGCTGTGCTACGACCCGAGCCACCAAATCAGTGTGTACGACCCTGCCCGTGCGATGCAGGAATTCGGCGATACGAATATAAAGTACCACGTGGAGTTTTTTCGCCACGGCTTTAATGCCATCATCAAGCTGTGGCTGGCCGGCGGCTGTCAGGAATCCCCCGAGGAGATGGCGGAGATTCTCAAACAGGAATATCGCGGCCGTTGACGGCGCTTGCACTTGACACGCTCTCCCATTTGGGAGTATAATAGATACGATTTTAATAGCAGAAAGGCTGATACCTATGAGCAACTACAAGATTGAAACCAAATGCGTCCAGGGCGGCTATACCCCCGGTAACGGGGAGCCGCGCCAGATTCCCATCGTGCAGAGCACTACCTTTAAATATGCGTCCAGCGCGGAGATGGGCAAACTGTTTGACCTGGAGGCGTCCGGTTATTTCTATACCCGCCTGCAGAACCCCACCAACGACTCGGTGGCGGCTAAAATCTGTGATATGGAGGGCGGTACGGCGGCGATGCTGACCTCGTCGGGTCAGGCGGCGTCCTTCTATGCTATTTTCAATATCGCCTCCTGCGGCGACCACGTGGTGTCCTCCTCCACCATCTACGGCGGCACCTACAACCTGTTCGCCGTGACGATGAAGCGCATGGGCATCGAGTTTACTTTCGTATCCCCCGATTGCTCCGAGGAGGAGCTGGCGGCGGCATTCCGCCCCAACACCAAGGCAGTGTTCGGCGAGACCATCGCGAACCCTGCGCTGACCGTGCTGGATATTGAGAAGTTTGCCAAGGCGGCTCACGCCCACGGCGTGCCGCTGATTATTGACAACACCTTCGCCACCCCCGTCAACTGCCGTCCCTTTGAGTGGGGTGCGGACATCGTCACCCACTCCACCACCAAGTATATGGACGGTCACGGCGCAGGCGTGGGCGGCTGTATCGTGGATTCGGGCAAGTTCGACTGGACCAAGTACCCCGACAAGTTCCCCGGTCTGTGCACCCCCGACGACAGCTATCACGGGGTGACCTACACCGAGCGGTTCGGGCTGGAGGGTGCCTACATTACCAAGGCCACCGCCCAGCTGATGCGTGATTTCGGCTCCATCCAGTCCCCCCAGAATGCTTTCCTTTTGAATCTGGGTCTGGAGAGTCTGCACGTGCGTATGCAGCGCCATTGCGAGAATGGACAGGCGGTCGCAGAGTTCCTGGCGAGCGACGACCGCATTGCGTGGGTGACCTATCCCGGTCTGCCCGGCAACAAGGACTATGAGCTGGCGCAGAAGTATCTGCCGAACGGCTCCTGCGGCGTGGTCAGCTTTGGTGTCAAGGGCGGTCGCGCGGCGGCGGAGAAGTTTATGGGCAACCTGAAGCTGGCCGCCATCGAGACTCACGTGGCGGACGCCCGCACCTGTTGTCTGCACCCCGCCAGCGCCACCCATCGCCAGATGAACGATGCGGAGCTGGAGGCGGCGGGCATCAGCCCCGATTTGGTGCGTTTCTCCTGCGGCATCGAGAGCAGCGCCGACCTGATTGCGGATATCAAGCAGGCTCTCGACAATCTCTAATAACCATTTGAAGTGAGGACATATCTATGCCCATCAAGATTCCTAACGACCTGCCGGCGGTGAAGACGCTGGGGGAGGAGAACATCTTCGTGATGACCGAGACCCGTGCCATCACACAGGATATCCGTCCGCTGAAGATTCTCCTGCTTAATCTGATGCCGAAGAAAATTGAAACCGAGACCCAGCTGTCCCGTCTGCTGGGCAACTCTCCCTTGCAGGTGGATTTGGAGTTTATCCACACCTCCTCCCACGTGTCTAAAAATACCTCGGCGGAGCATCTGTTCACCTTCTACAAGACCTTTGCGGACGTGAAGGACCGCACCTTTGACGGTATGATTATCACCGGCGCGCCGGTGGAGCAGATGCCTTTTGAAGAGGTGGAATATTGGGAAGAGTTGTGCGAGATTATGGAGTGGAGCAAGACCCACGTGCAGTCCACCTTCCACATTTGCTGGGGCGCGCAGGCGGGGCTTTACTACCACTACGGGATTCAGAAGTATCCCATCGGGCACAAGTATTCCGGCATTTTCCCCCATCGGGCGGATTACAAGCAGTCCATTCTGTTGCGTGGCTTTGACGATGTGTTTATGGTGCCCCAGTCCCGCTACACCACCGTGCGGGCGGAGGATATCGCTGCGGTGGAGGAGCTGAAGATTCTCGCCTCCTCGGAGGAGACGGGGGTGTATGCCGTTGCCAACAAGGGCGGACGGCAGATATTCATCACGGGACACTCGGAGTACGACGGGGACACGCTGAAAAACGAATATATTCGTGACTGCAACGCGGGGCTAAATCCTGCGGTGCCGAAGAATTACTTCCCCGACGACGACCCCACTCGCGAGCCTGTGGTGACCTGGCGCTCCCATGCCAATCTGCTCTATAGCAACTGGCTCAACTACTTTGTGTACCAGACCACCCCCTACGATATCACGGAGATTAAATAAGAAAAAGCCGCCTCGATCGAGGCGGCTTTTGTTTTGCGGGACGGGGACCCCGTCCCCTATAACGCAAACCTTACCGTAGGGCGGGGGCTTGCTCCCGCCGTTTTTTGCAGTTAGTAACCGCCGCAAACGGGCGATCGAGGACGCCCGCGCCTACATTTCAAAGTCTGTGCACCGTTTTTTCGTAGGGGACGGCGTCCTCGACGTCCCGTTTTATCCTTGCTTAAACAAACCTTAATCAAACCTTAAGGGGAAATGCCTTGCTTCTTTGGCGGTACGTATAGTAGAATTTTCTCATAGAGCAGGGAGGAGGAAATCGTATGAAACGCTATCGGTATTTGACGGCTTTGCTGTTGTCTTTTGTGGGTGTTGTCACGCTTACGCTGTCGGTATCCGCCAATTCCTCCTGGCGTTGGATATCCGAGACCCGCCCCTACGACGTGCTGCCCTTTGTGGTGGTTTTGACTTTGGTGGTGGAAATCGGCGGATTGTGTGCGCTGAACCAAATCGGGCAGATACATAAGTGTGGGTTTTACGTTATCTTGGGGAATCTTCTGTCCTTTGCCGCCCCGTATATCCTGCTGCGGCTGTTTCCCGCGCCGCCCTACGAGTTTGCACAGACGCTGGAGCACACCCCGTTTTACACGGTGGGGGCGGCGTATCTGGTGTTGACCGTGCTTATCGAGGTGCCGGTGGTGTATACGGCGCTGCGCAAGACGGTTGGCAGCCGCAAACAACTGCTGGTGACGCTGCTGTGTCTAAACGTCATAACTACCGTGTTAACTGCCGTGGCGGAGCGGGTGTTCTGCCAGGGCACTTGGTGAAACATATGTTAAACTACAACCATAGATTAGGCGTTTAGACCTATATATAATATGGCGGCACAGTTTTCCTGTGCCGCCATATTTTTATTTTTTGATTACTTCATCGGGGAAGATAGAGGCTTTAATTAAATCCTCGGGGGCAATATCCAAGGCATCTGCAAGGTTATAGAACACGTCTAAAGAGAAACCGTATGCCAAGTTGGGTGCTTCGATATTACTCAGTAACGAGCGACTGATGCTTGCCTTTTCCGCAAGCTTTTCTTGCGATAAACCGCGAATTCTTCGGAGCGTAGAGATAGCAATGCCAAGCTGAATAAAGCGGTCTCTGTTTCTGTAATCTACTTCCTTTCCCATGTCCAAACCTCACTTGTAGAGAATTAATGTTATGTATATATTATACTTTCTGACGGGATATCTTTCAGTTTTCGTGGGTGTGCAGTTGTTTGTATTAGTAAGCTTTTATATGGAGAGACACACATATTACAGCCTATTCCAACCCAAAAACCAATTTTGAACAAATTACTAATAAAATGCACAAAAAAACGCGTGGAAAAACCTGTATTTTGAAAAAATAAGGAATTGACACAAAGAAAATTATTGTGTATAATGGGCTAAACCTTTGCGTACGAGGTTGTAGATACCGTTTGGAATGCTTAGAATCATTGGAGAGAGACTAACAATAGATGGTTGTTGCTGTCTATGATGAATGCATTACGGTGTACGCATAGCACGAATCCCTTCTGCGCCTGAGCCATAGAGCCTGTGCCATTTAATCGCTTTACGCGATTATGGCACAGGCTTTTTTGTTTCCCTCTTGACGCAAGTAAGGTGAAAACGAGGTGATATTACTTGCAAAACGCATTACAGCTCGAACCACGAACCGTGGAAAACAACGATCAACGTCGTCGCTTTCTTTGCCCTTTGTGCGGTAAGCATACGGTTTTATGGTTGCTTCCCACCACGGCAATTAAGGACCTTCCCATCAAATGCAAACGTTGCGGGCAGGAAAGTGTTGTAAATATTGCGCCCGCGAGCGAGTTTTAACGGTTTCACACAGTAAAATCACGGTTTTACCCGCAAAGGGTTGCGAGGATAGCTTTTTGTGCGCAAACGCTCGGCGTTTGCATTATTTTGTGAAAAGTTGTAGTAAACATTTATGCACAGGGAGGAGAAGCCAAAAATGAAACGGGATGAAATCCGTCGTAGTCTTATAGACGGCACAATCCATGTTATTGCCAAAGAAGGACTTGATAAAACCTCAACCAAACAAATAGGAATGGCAACGTCCATTAACGAAGCCTATATTTATCGCTGTTTTGCGGGCAAGGAGGATATGTTTGCCAAGACGTTTGACGCCTTGGACGAAGAGCTCTTTTCCAAGGCAATGCAGCACGTAGAAATAATGCATATGGCAGGAATGAGCTTCGAGTTGCGCTGTCGCCTGTATTTCTCGTCCGTATGGAGCTTTCTTCTCAGCAACCGAAATAAATGCCTGACGTACGTTCAATATTTTTACTCACCTTATTTTGTCAAGTATTCTGTCGATACACATCGAAAACGCTTTAATCCGCTCGTTGTGCAATTTAAGGCCGCCTTTAAGGATGAGGCGAACGTGTGGATGATTCTTAACCACATATTAAACGTAATGCTTGATTTTGCCATAAAGGTGCATAACGGTCAGATGCCGGAATCTGACGATTATTCCGAGCACGTATTTCGTGTAATCTATGCATCGGTTAAGCAATATTTCAGAAATGCAACGGGGAGTGATTCTTAAACATGAAAAAAGCGTGGAACATACTAAAAAACACTTTTGTCTGGTTGATGGTATTGTTGGCGGTTTTTATGATGATATTCACGGTTATCTCCTGCACCACCTTCAACCGTAACGATCGCAGTTTGTTTGGGTTTAAGATGTATATCGTTAATTCTGACTCTATGGCGGCCACCGATTTTAACGCCGGTGATTTAATCCTTGTGCAGGAGATTGACCCCTCCACCTTGAAAGAGGGAGATATCATCACGTTTATGTCTCAGGACACGGACAGCTTCGGGGAAACCATCACTCATAAAATTCGTCGTCTGACAACCGATGCGGAAGGAAACCCCGGATTCATCACGTATGGTACGACGACGGGCACGGACGATGAAACTATCGTAACCTATCCGTATGTGCTCGGGCAATATCAGAACCATATCCCCGGTCTGGGAATATTCTTCAACTTCTTAAAGACTACGCCCGGTTATTTCGTATGTATTTTTGTCCCCTTTATGCTGATTATCGTCTACGAGGGCGTGAAATTCTTCAATTTGTTCCGCCGCTACAAAAAGGAACAGATGGAAGAGATGCAGGCCGAAAAGGAGCAGATTGAGGCCGAAAAGGCAGAAAACGCTAAAATGCTGGAAGAGCTTCGCGCACTTAAGGCGCAGCTGGAGGGCGGTCAAGCCGCAGGTGCCGCTGTTGCCGTGTGTGAGGCGGAGGAAGCGGATGCGGCGGAGAACGTAGAGTAACCCTTACCTCGGAACGGAGAGAAAGACCATGTTACCATTTTGCATAGGAGTTGTGGCAGGTGGCCTGATTGGCTTCCTCATTTGTGCAATTTTCAGCATCAACAAAGCTGAAGAAGACTATAAGCGACCCCGCGTTACCCAAGAAGAAGGAGATACCGATGCCCCAAACTAATCCCGATACCGAAATTTACTGGCTTATTGGCATAGTAGCCGCCTTTTTCTTGATTCTCTTATTATTCGGTTTGATTTTTTTCTTCAAGGACTTTTCGCAGGAACTAAAATATCTGAATAATGAAATCGCGAGAACAACGGGCGCCGAACGAGACTACTGGATACGCCAAAAACGGAGATTGTGGTTATCCATAATCCCTTTTATCCGGTACTAATCCTCTTGCAAACAGACTTGGCTTTTTCTATGTGTTTGCGCTATGAAATTGTCACCCTGTTTTAACCTTTTACCTCGTGCCGCCCTATCCTTGTCCTTGTGGATGGGCGGCAATCAAAGGGCACAAAAGCCGTCTTTGACGGCAGTGAAGAGTGAAAAGTGAAGAGATAAAAGAAAAATGAAGCGTTTCACACAGCGAAACACCGATTCTTTTCTCTTTTCTCTATTCTCTCTTGTCTTTTATCTCGCGTGAGCGTTTGTGCCTTTTGATTGCCGAAAGGCAACGTAAGGAGAGTAATGCTATGAGTAATACATTAAAGAAAATAGGGAGTATCGCGTCTACGGTTTTGGTGGTGCTTATGGTTCTTTGTGCGGTATTTCTGATGGGATCTCGCATACTGGGCTATCAATGCTACACCGTCATTTCCGGCAGTATGGAGCCGGCATATAGCGTGGGCGATCTGCTCTATGTGAAAAGGGTAGATGTGAACGCCATTAAGGTCGGCGATCCTATCACCTTTATCTTAAACGAAGATTTGGTTGTGGCCACCCACCGAGTCGTGCGGGTGGATACGGAAAACCAGCGCTTCTATACCAAAGGTGATGCCAATGAAATCGAAGACAACGATCCCGTTCATTTTAATAATGTGATCGGTGTACCGCAGTTTTCCATTCCGAAATTGGGATACGTTTCCAACTTTGTCCAGCATCCCCCCGGTATGTATATCACCATCGGCGTGGGCATCGTGCTGCTCCTGCTCGTCTTTCTGCCGGACATGTTCGGTAAGAAGAAGGAATCGGACGGCGAGATTCAGGTAGCTGTCATTATGCAAGAGGGAATTGACGCAGCAGCCGAAGAGAACGAGCGTCTGAAGGAGGAGCTTGCGCGCCTCCGTGCCGAAGTGGGCGGCAAGGACGCCGAATAACCACGGTTTCCGATTCGCGCCTGCAAAGGAATTCCGGCAGGCACGAGTTTGAAATAAATCTTTGAAGAAAGGAGGACATTTGTTATGAAAATGACGAAGAAAAAGGTGTTTGTTACGGCTTTGGCTATCAGCCTGGTGGCTATCATCTCTATGGGCACCTTGGCTTGGTTCCAGGCGAGCGACACGGTGGAGAACATCTTCAAGGTATCTACCGACGACGCAACGCAGAAGCCCGACTTCAAGCTGGACCTGTTCGAGCACGACCTTCTGCCTGACGGCACCCTGGGCACTAACGAGGTGGAGAAGAACACTTATACCAAGATTGCCCCCGGCGACGCTCTGGCAAAGGATCCTACCGTTCGCAACGGCGGTCAGTATGATCAGTGGGTGCGCATCAGTGTTACCCTGAAGGATTATGCGGCTTGGGAAGCGATTCTCGGCAACGGCTATGATTTCAGTGCCGTTCTGACGGGTGTTAGCACCGATTGGTCTCTGGACCGTTCTACCGTCGGCACCGACACCCTTGTTTTCTACAAGGATTCGCCCCTGACCGTCGGCAGCACTTCCACTCTGTTCACCGGTGTGGAGATCCCCGGCAAGGAGTTCACTGTGGACAATATGCCTACGGAGTTCACTCTGACCATCGTTGCAGATGCTATCCAGTCTGACAACACCGGCAGCAGTGCGCAGGCTGCTTTTGCTAGCCACTGGAACTAATTCAAAGTGTAGCAAAAGCGAAGAAGATCTCGAATTAGTTGGCTTTATAAGAGATCGGATTACATAAAAGCCATAAGCGAAAAAGGAGGTCATAATAATGACTAAAACCAAAAGCACCAAGCGTGCCCTCCTGATGAGCGCTCTGTCACTCCTGCTGTGTGTGTCTATGCTCGTCGGCAGCACCTTCGCTTGGTTCACTGATTCTGTCTCTTCCGGCAGTAACATCATCAAGTCCGGTAAGCTGGAGATCGCCCTGCTGGATGCAGACGGCGTGTCTTTAGAGGGCGAGATGATCGAGTGGGTTGCCAAAGACGGTCGTGCACAGGATGAGATCCTGTGGGAGCCCGGCTGCACCTACAACTCTGAGGATGTCTATGTCAAGAACATCGGCAACCTCAACCTGAAGTTCAAGATCCTCGTCAATGGCATCGAAGGCGATGCAAAGTTGCTGGAGGTCATTGATTTTGCGGCGATTGCCAAGAATCAGACCGTTAGCTTCGAGCATCCCCTGGGTATGGCTACCACCACGATGGATCTGGATCTTCTCAACGGCACGACCTATGATAGTGGCATCAGCTTCGGCGGCCAGAGCAGCACTCTGACCATCGACGAGTACATCCTCAAGCCCGGCGAGCAGATGGGCCCCATCGTTCTGTCCGGTCATATGGATGAGATGGCCGGTAACGAGTATCAGGATCTGACCGTTAAGGGCATTTCCATCTCCGTTGTTGCCACCCAGGCCATCGGTGAGGAAGACAGCTTTGATGGCACCTACGATGCCCAGGCTGTATATCCCGGTCTGTCCTCCGGCACTCTGGAGCCGGGCCAGGCTGCGATCGAGATTCCCGTGACCGATGGTACCGATGCCAAGGTTGGCACCGCTACCATCCCCGCCGAGGCTCTGGCCCCCGGCAAGACCAGCTCTGACGCTCAGATCCTGCCCTCCGGCTACGTTGGTAACTTTACCGTTGCTACCGGTATGACCGCTAAGGCTTACGAGATCACCGTCAGCAACCTGAAGGAGAACAACGATGTTCCCGTTAAGGTCCTGGTCTACATTGGTAAGGGTCTGGATCCCACTACCGTCAAGATGTATCACTATGACGAGGAGATCCCCTGCACCTACAGCCCCTATGATGGCTATGTGACCTTTGCGTCTGCGCAGTTCAGCCCCTTCACCCTGGTGTACGATGCGGATTCTGAGTATGTAGCGCCCGACGCTCTGCCCGATGATCTGCCCAAGGCCACCGTTGTCGATTCCGACGAGTATGAGAACGTTGACCTGCCCTGGGGCAAGTACGGTTCCTGGTCTCCCACGGAAGGCCTGGATTCCCAGTTGGAGGCTGCTTACACCTTCAGCTGCACCGAGACTCTGGAAGAGGCCGAGGCTAATCCCTATGCGAACTGGGAGTGCGATTTCTACGTGAAGTTGGATCGTGACCTGGAAGCAAACCAGATCTTCCTGGGCGGTAACTACGGTTCCTTCGGTTGGGTCGGTTTCCACAACGGCGACCTGACCCTGGAGGCGAACACCGAGATCCCGCTGCTGGGTAGCGTAGCAGGTGCTTGGTCCTATGTTGACGTTGTCCAGAACGTTGGCAACTTCATCTGCGGCGTTGGCGATGTCGACGATGCATTGACCGGTGCAACCTTCACCGTTATGCTGCGTCTGACCAATCCCGAGGATGCAACCGAGTTCTACAACGTTGCTACCATTACCCATACTTTCTAAGTCTGGGCTGGCAAACACCCTTCGGGGTGTTTGCCAGTAACCAAAGGGCGTAACCGGAGTATGCCTGTTGCGCCTTTCGGTTACTGTTTTTTAATAAAAGCAAAGGGTGTGTGACGAGTGAAAACCAAAAAAACAGCATTGGCAAAAAGCCTGATCTCCTTGCTCCTCTGTGTAGCGATGCTGATCAGCAGTACCTTCGCCTGGTTTACCGACAGCGTGACCAGCGGCAGTAACATTATCAAGTCCGGTGAGCTGGGCATTGAGATGTACTGGACCGACGACCCGGACAGCGGCGTTTGGTATAACGTGGAGGATCCCAACTACAATACCGTCTTCAGCTATGAAAAGTGGGAGCCGGGCTACACCGACGTTCGGTACGTCAAGATTGTCAACAAGGGAAATCTGGCGCTGAACTACAGCCTGACGCTGACCCCGCAGAACGAGGTGGGCAAGCTGGCTGAGGTTATCAACGTCTACTTCGCCAACAGCGAGGTAGAGGTGAAGGACCGCAGCGACCTTTCCAACCTGCGTGCGATCGGTCTGCTCAACAACGTGCTCAACGGCGGCGCTACGGCTGAGGGAACCTTGCTGGCGCCCGGTCAGTCCAGCCCGCTCCATCCCAACGGGAGCGAGGTCGTTATGACCTTGGCGATGAGTATGATCACCACCGCCGGCAACGAGTATCAGGAGGCGTCCACCGGCGACTTTACCATCACCGCTCTGGCGACGCAGGCGAGTTTTGAGTCGGATTCCTTCGGCAACGATTACGACACCGATGCCGAATACCCCACCATCTTGACCGGCAGCTCCGCTACGGGCGCTGTCACCCCCGTTGACGGCAAGGTGCCTACCGGCGGCGTGTCCCTGACCGGCGGCAGCGTTTCCGCCTTTGTTCCCGCGGGTGTTGATCTGGAGGACGGCACCAACAAGCTGACCCTTACGGTGACCCCCCTCGAAAACACCACCAGCGATATTACGACGGTCAATAACGAGATTCTGATCCCCGTTGACGTGCATATCGACGGCGTTGCCGAGGACAACACCGTGCCCATCGTGATCGATTTGGGCGAAGTGCTGCCAAAGTATCTGAATATGGGTAACTATCGCCTGTTCCACGTGGAGGACGGCACCAATCACGAGATGACACTGGTCGCCGACAAGGCTGCCCTCACCGCCCACAACCGCTTCACCTACGACCCTCTGACCGGTGCGGTCAGCGTGGCTATGGCCTCCTTCTCCGAGGTGGCTTTGGTGATGGATACGACGAACGGTTGGAATGGTGAGTTTGATGATTCTTGGTATGATCCAGATGCCGCAGAATTAACAATTGTCAACGCTGACCAGTTTGTTACACTTGGTGCTATCGTTGGCGGAATGGAGTTTACTGTAAACGAAGGTAAAAAACAGTATAATGGGGATTCTTTTAAGGGTCAAACCATAAAACTTCTTTCCGATATCAACCTTGCAGATAATTATGATGCCAATAATCCCAAGGTGATTTTATATCCTGTTGGGTATTATAATACCGAATATACCTATGAAAAAACAGGCAAAGATATTGACAGCGGCTTTAAAACCTTTGAAGGTACTTTCGATGGTAACGGTCACACCATCTCCAACATCTATCAGAACACTTGGGAAATGAAGGGCGACCACGAATGGTATGCTCCTGAAGATCAGCACTATCGTGACGGTATGGGTCTGTTCGGCAAGGTTTACGGCGGTACTGTTAAGAACCTGACCGTTGATAACTTTGAGTCCGATGGCGAAATCACCACAACCGGTGTTATTGCCGCTTATGCTGATTGCGGTGCAACCTTTGAGAATATCGCCATCACCAACTGTAATCCTCGCGTTTACAACATTGGCAACGGCGGTATTGTAGGCTGTGTTGGTTGGTACACAAAGGAAACCACCAACGAAAAGGTTACATTTACCAATATCACTGTAGATAACACCAATAAGATCTCTGCTTTGTGGGGTTCCTACGATGTTGCCTGCGGCGGTATCGTTGGTCAGTATTATCCCACCAGTGGACAGACTTCTGTAGGCTCCCCTAAGAATGCGGGCATCGACTTTATAAACTGCCACGTTGCCGCGCAGATTGACGTGTTCAACGACGTTTGCGGTAACTATCAGTATTATGCATACCGCTATGCCGGTATGATGATTGGCTCCATTCGTGAGAATCTGCCTGCCGATGAAAATGGCCATATTTATCCCAATATGAACGGCATCACCGCTGAAGATTGTACCGTTCATTATGAGACGTGGAACGATTATTTCTATTGCGAATTGAAAGCAAATTCCAAGGCCTCCTATACCCACGATCATCAGTTCAGCCGTCTGGAAGAGGTTAAGGCCGTTAATGGAAAGACCATTACGCCTCTTAAAGGCGATGCTTTTACCGTTCCTTCGTCCGGTCGTTTCAACTACGTTGTGGTAGATGGCGAATACGCAACCGAAAATGCCACCTGTTACCACTTTGTCGATGGTGAAATTTGGGACCACGCTTCTGCCGGTAAGGAAACAGTAGGCGGTGCTGAGATTGATGTGGAAGACCATCGTCATATCTATCTGCCCTTTAATCAGCTCTTCACCGGCTATGGCTGGGGTGTTACCAGCAAGGGGATTTCCGACTTTGCGGGTGTCGAACAGATGGATATTACCTATAGAGATAACACTAAGCTCGTTGAGAAGTTTGCTAAGAATGAAGCTTTAACCGGCGATTTTCTGTACCGCGTAGGTAACGGCAATGCATTCCCCATCGGTAAATTATTCCGGGAAGTTGCGGGATTGAGCGGTAAGGATGGTGTTATCGATTCCGGCGTTTACGTTTCCGTCACCTCTTTGGTTGAGGGTGTGACACTGAAAGGCGCTTTTGTTAAGAACGATTCCGATTGGACACAAAGCACCCTTCACATCACCGGCGGTACCGGCCCTGCAAAACTGACTATCCAGGATTATAACCACTGTAAACCGTTCGAGCTTATCGTCGAGGTCGTGGACGGAAAAAACGTTACTGCATATTCTGACCTAAAAAATGCCAACAGCGTTCTCTTGAATGATATTACCATGACTTCAAATGGCAAGTATTCTTTGTATGACAACAAAACGTTGTATGGTAATGGATTTACTTTCAACGTTGAAGATGGTATGGATAGCGACACTACAAATGGTGCTGTCGGAAACAATGGAACCGTTTGGGTTAGAAATTCTACGCTTGACAATGTTAAGATCGTCGGCGAAGTTTACACTCAATACGGCGGTACTGCAAAGTCAGAATATAATTTCCCGACCGTACTGGTATTAGGTGATAGTGTTATTGCTAATTCCTATATTTCAAACGGTTGTTCGCCTGTTCGTGTGGGTAGTGGTTGTAACATCGAAATTATCAACTCTACTTTGGAAGGCGGTATCTTTGCTAATCTTGATATTCGCGGTGGCACTGTGAAGTTACAAGATGTAACTACTATTAACCAATCCACTGCAAGCGGAGAATCTATTTCCAATGATAAAAAGATAGTGGGTCTTGGTATTGTCGTATATGATGGAGCCGGAATTACAATTCATGCTACTAACTTAAAACAGTATAACTGCATTTCGGAAAAAGCAACCTTTACCGGTGAGGCGGTAACATTAAGAAATGTGATTTTTGGCTCTGATTATACAGATTATCAGTTTAGCAGCGAAAATGTAACTTGGGTTAACACTGGTATTGTTTCCATGGTTGCAGAGGTTGGTGCTGATAATATTGATGAAATTGACGGCTATTTTGGGAAGGCTGCAAGTATCATTGGTTTTAATGGCTATGTATATGCACCTACTGGTCTGACATCTGTCGCTTTACCTGCTGGTTATTCTTCTTCCACACAGTATCAGATTGCACCGAAATATAGCTTTGATTACACAAGCAAGAACAATGTGCCACAAGTAAGCGGATCAAATGATTACTGTTATTATGATGCATCAACGCAAAAGTATCTAATTTCCTTTGACGATGGAGAGAATTTTACATGGGATGCGGACATTCTGAGCATTACAAAGGGTAAAGCAACCATAGTTCCTTCAATTTCTGTTTCAGATGGGGCAACGGTAAATTCTGATAATACCATTACGTTTGATACAGCGGGTAATTACACTGTTACATATAAATATACGGATAATGATAATTATCGTTTAAACAGCGAAGGTAAGGTTGTAAAATATAGTGCTAACTATGAAAAAGCAGTAAGAATTACGGTTTATGAGGTTGTTGACACTTCTAGCAAAACAGAATTTGCCTTTGGCTCCAATGGCTTTAGAACAGAAACTGCTAACAATCTCACCTATGTGATGCCTAATGTTAATGAGGTGGTAGCTCATCCAGAAACATCAACAGGTACTGGTATCGGTGTTACAAACATCGACGGTGTAGATATTTACTATCCCATTGTAAGTATGCACAAATCAGCAAGTGCAAATTGGTATAATCTCTTTTCTGTTTTTGAGGCAGTCACAATTACAGATTTGAGTGGTAATGTCTATAATACAAGTTCTACTGAATTACCTGATGGGTTAGCAGTTCTTGGCGGTTTCATTTTGAATGAAAATGGATCCGTTACATCGACTGTGGCTGAAACGAATACTACTGCTATTTTTGATTACTCAACTGGTAAAGACGAGACATATGGTACATTCAATTCCTATGGCTTATGTTACTATCCGAATAGTAAGTTTAGTAGTTCCACAAACGATCGCGCTGAACAGACTATCGTTGCTAAATATCGCTATACCGATAGCAACGGTACACCTTACTACTATTATGTAGGCTATTGGTGTAAGGAGCATACAAAACAAACTTGCGTCACTGGTGACACTCTTGTAACTCTTGCAGACGGAACTCAAAAGCGAGTAGATGCCTTGATCGGGACTGAACAGCTTTTGGTTTGGGATTTTTACAAAGGTGAATACGTATCTGCACCGGTAGGTGCTATAGTCAACCATGGGTATGGTGATGTTAGCAAGATAACTATGTATTTCTCAGATGGTACAACAATCAAAGTCCTTGGTGGACATGGATTCTATGATGTATCAGAGAATAAGTTTGCTATCATCGACCAATTCAATGTGAAAGACTATGTTGGTCATGAGTTTATCAAGTGTGATGACGGATTAAATAATTCAAAAACTGTTTTGGTTGATTATAGGATCGAAACCGTTTATGACGAAGTGTGGACACTCGTCAGCGCATACCATTTTGACTGTATTCTTGAAGGATTGTTGACATTATCTCCGACTGATTTCAAAGATAGTCCAGCTTATCTTATGCCATTTGAAATCGGCGAAGATATGAAGTATGATCCAGCAAAAATGAAAGCTGATATTGAGAAGTATGGTTTATATGAGTACGAAGACTTTGCAGACCATTGTACTTATGAACAGTTTATGGGCTTTGCATTTGCTAACTGGAAAGTAGCGGTTGGTAAGGGATATATCAATTTTGAGGATATTATCTATCTTATCGAAACCTACGTGAACTAATTCCCAATATGCTACCCAAGCCCTTCGGGGCTTGGGCGGCAATCAAAGGATATAAGCTACGCGGTTTATATCTTTTGATTGCCGAGTGGTATCCCAAATACGCAAAAAAAGGAGGTCGTTACGTTGGGCAAGATAAAGATTAAAATATTTGTTGTTGCGCTCGTGGCTGTGCTGATGGCGTTTATCAGCACGTCTACCCTCGCATACTATTCAACCGTCGGAAAAGCCACCAATGTCGTGACCTCCGGTAACATTCAGTTTATCATCCACGAAACCACCGACCAGGGGAAAGAATTCCCCAAAGAGGGCGTATATATCGTTCCCGGAGACATTGTTTCCAAAAAGGTCAGTATTGAGAGCGATTGTGAGCATCCTTTCTATCTCCGTGTAAAGATGGTTTACGGCGTGGATTCACAGGAACTCTCCGCAGAGGATTGCTTCAAGCTGAACATTGACGAAGAGCATTGGGTACTGCACGACGGCTGGTATTATTACACCGGCATCGTGAACCCCGGTGAAACCACACCTAATGTATTCTCCCACGTGGAGATCGTCGGCTCCAAGGTGGATAACAGCTACCTGGGCAAAACGCTGACGCTCACCGTCAAGGCGCAGGCCGTGCAAAGCGAGAACAACCTCATCACCGATGGGAATACCCATACCGCTTCCGGCTGGCCGGCAGAATAGGGGGTAGGTGCAGATGAAAAAGATACTGACGATACTTATCGCTTTTGCCGTTGCCGTATCCGTCGTGCTGCCCGCCTATGCGGCGAACGGCAAGGCGACCTACAGCGGCAACGCGGGGAACTTTGTGTTTAACCCCGGCAGCGACTATTCGCCGACCGACCTGTTCCCCCATTTCAAGGGCGTTATGCCGGGCGACACCTTAACGCAGAAAATCACCGTGAAAAACGATGCGGACAACAAGGTGAAGGTCAAGATTTATATGCGTTCTCTCGGCGCTCATGCGGAGTCTGTGGAGTTTCTGTCGCAGCTTTCCCTCAAGGTGCAGAAGAGCGCAGACAACGAAATGGCGTACATGTTCGATGCAACCGCTGACGAAACGGCAGGGCTGACCGACTGGGTTTGCCTTGGTATGCTGTATTCCGGCGGCAAGGTGAATCTGGACGTAATCCTGGACGTTCCCGTTGAGCTGGATAATGCATTTCAAAACGAAATCGGGTACCTTGATTGGGAGTTTAAGGTGGAAGAATTCCCCATCGAGCCCGATGACCCGCAGGCACCCCAGACCGGTGACGATTTTAACGTCGGCCTGTGGTCGGCCGTTCTGGTTTGCTCTCTGTTTATGATGATTCTTCTTTTCGCGTGGCGTAAGAAGGAAAAGGAGCAGTAAAGCGCTGAACAAGGAGGAAACAGGCGTGAATTCCCAAGCAAAAAAGAAACCCTACAAAAGAATAGCCTTAGCCCTCAGCCTGTGCGCTCTCATTATATGGGGTGTCCTTGGCACAGGCGTGTCTTTGGCGTGGTTTACCGATACCTCACCCGAAATCAACAACATTTTCCATTTTGCGGATTTCAATCTGGTGGTCTCCCACCGCCTGACCGACGGCACCTGGGAAAAGGTGGACAGCCAAACTGAAATTTTTGATAAAGAAGCGCTGTATGAACCGGGCTACGTACAGGTTGTGCACCTGAAGGTGGAAAACAAAGGCGACCTACCCTTCAATTTCTATACGGCGGTCAACGTAAACAACTGCTCGGTGGCAACCAATGCGTTCGGTCAGCAGCTCCTGTTGCAGGAGTATCTGAAATTCGGCGTAACCACCGCTGACAGCGAAGACGCCATGAAAAACAGCGTTCCCAATCGGGAGGCTGCAGTAAGAATTGCCGATATGCCCTTGCATAATTATTATGAGACCGGTGTATTTTCGCTGTCCCCTAATATGACCAAGTATATCGCGCTGATCGTCCGTATGCCCGAAGAGATTGGCAACGTTGCCAACTACCGTGGCGAGACCGTCCCAAAGGTGGAGCTTGGCATCACTGTCAAGGCGGACCAAATTGCCGACTAAAACCCCATAGCAAATCTTCGAAAGGAGGATGATCGCGTGAGAAAACTGTATAACGAGTTTTTCCATATTCCCAAGCACGGAAAAATACGCGAAAAGGTGATGATCGCCCGCATTGCCGTAACCATTATGATTGTGCTTGCATGCTTGGTGGCTATGAGCTTTTCCGCGTATGCCTATTTTTCTTATGACATCGCCTCCGATGCCAACGTTATTAAAGCAGCGCATTTTGAAACAAAGGTGTCCATTCAGATTACAGACGAAAATGGTAAAACCATTGACATAAAGCCGATCACCAGCAATTATCAGTCCCACAAGGTGGATCTGGATGCAGGTACGCTGTATACCGTGACGATCACCCCCACCGAAAAGAGCACGGCGAAGACCGGCTTTGTTGTCGTTACTGCCACCGGCTGTACCGATACGTATCACACACAGCAGCTGGGAGTAGATACGAATACGAGTGAAGGCGAGACGAAATTCATCTCATTCGAGTTGCTGCTCACGGACAAGACGACGGTCTATTTTCTTGCCCACTGGGGGACCTCTTCCTATTACGACGCTTACAAGAACAAGGGCGATAACGAGAAGCTGTACATTACCCAAGGCGAACAGATAAAGATGGTTGTGAACGGCAAGAAGAATCCGGCTGCCGATGAACAGAAAGAACCTGACAATACGATGTCTTCGAACACGGATTCGTCCACAACAAAAGCGACAGAGAGCACAACGACGTCTGCCGCCGCAACGACGAAACCCACTGTCGGTAGCGCAACTTCGGCGACAAGCAAACCTTCCAATAAGGTGGAGTCCTCCACCACGGAAAATGCCTCGACAAGTTTGGCGACCGCGTCGTCTGTCAGTACCACAAAAACGACGAATTCGTCCACAACGCATACGACAGAAAGCACAACAACGCATGCGACAGAAAGTGCGACAACTCATGCCACTGAAACGTCCGACGCAGCCACGAGCACGGAGAAGCAAGTCGTCACAACGGATTCGACCGAAACAACAGCGCCTACGACCTCTGTGGGCACTCCGGAATCGAAAGCAACGAATTCGACAGATTCGGTGGACGGCACAGAAAAAGCTATATCCGAAAACGAGGAAACCGCAAAGGCGACTTTGACCGAGGTGAGCCGATAATGAAAATAAAGAAATTTCCCAAAATCCATCGGCTGTTTGTGGACGGTATTTGTGATTCTAAAGAGGGGGAAAGCTGCAGTGCTACCCGAGATGAAAATGAATTCGAGCGCTGTGTATTGTGCGGTATGCTAACCTTTGTTCCCAAAAGCATGCCAATAGAGTGGCGTGAAAACTATGAAATCGGCTGCGGCCAAATTTGCTCCGAATGCGCAAAGAAAAAACGCAAAGCGTTCGACGCGGAAGACATACTCACGAATGCGCAGATTATGCAGGCTGTGGAACAAAGCAGAATGGAAAGAAAGGAATAAACGGTGACATTTACGTAGTGCCTTTGGCACGAGCAATACGACCCAACCAAACACAGAACTGACCTCGCTTAAAGCGAGGTCAGTTCTGCTTTTTCGGATTGGGAGTGAGCTGTGTTTTGCGGCGACAGGCGTTGACAGCCCACCGCACCCGTTTCATCTCTTCGCGTCACAAATACTCTTTCAGCTTATGAATGTTGTTTTCTTCCGTCTTTTGCAGCTGTTCCGCCAGCGCGAGGCAGTCTTCACAACGGTTGCGGTAGTGACTGATTTGGCGCGCCATTTTGGTGACCCCCATACAGCTGCCCTGAATGAGCATATCCGCCAGAGCGGAGGGGGAATTGTCCTCGTTTGCCTTGCGGCAGGCGGTGACCCGCACCATCATTTTCGCCATTGGCGGGTTGCCATGCGGGGGATAGCCGTTTTCTCGCAACATATCCTCCGCCGCGTTGAGGATATTCTGATATTCCCCTAACTGGGTGAGGATCACCTGCCGAAAGGCGGTGTCGTCCGTCTTGCGCAGGACGGTATACAGCCCGTCCCGCCCCATTTCTGCGTTTCTGTACACGCTGTTGACCAGCGCCAGTCCGTTTTCGTCCATTTTCTTCACCTCATATATAGCCTGTGGCAAGAGAACGGAATTATTTTGGGAAACTACTGGATTTTTTTATGGTTTTCCTGTACAATAAAGGAGTAATTACGCTAAAAGGACTGATTGTATGAATCGTCTGCTGGTTATCGACGGCAACAGCATTATTAATCGCGCCTTTTATGGGGTGAAAGCGCTCACCACCAAGGACGGACAGTATACCAACGCCATTGTTGGTTTTCTTAACATTTTGGCGCGCCTGCGCACCCTGTCGGAGGCAACCCATATTGCAGTGGCCTTTGACCGCCACGCCCCCACCTTCCGCCATCAGATGTATGCGGAGTATAAGGCGGGACGCAAAGGAATGCCCGACGAGCTTCGGCAACAGCTGCAGCCGCTCAAGGATATTCTGGCGGCGATGGGACTTGCCATCGTGGAATTAGACGGCTACGAGGCGGACGATATCCTCGGTACCCTGTCGGCGGCGGCCGCTAAGAACGGGGACGTGTGCTTTATCGCCACGGGTGATCGGGACTCTCTGCAGCTGGTGGGGGAGGGGGTTACCGTCCTGCTGGCTACCACCAAGATGGGGCACCCCGAGACGGTGGTGATGGACACCGCCGCTATCCATGAAAAGTATGGGCTGACCCCCGGTCAGCTGATTGACCTGAAAGCCCTGCAGGGGGATACCAGCGACAACATCCCCGGCGTCCCCGGTGTAGGCGAAAAGACCGCCCTCGACCTGATGCAGCGGTTTGGCTCGCTGGATTATATCTATGATAATCTGGCCGACCTTGACATTCGCGACAATTTGCGCGGCAAGCTGGAAAGCGGCAAAGAAAGCGCTTACATCAGCAAAAAGTTGGGCACCATCTGCCGCGAGGTGCCCATCTCCACGGTGGCGGCAGACTACGAAGTCGCCCCTATGCAGGAGGCGACCCTTGCCACACTGCTTACCAAGCTGGAGCTGTTTAAATGGATGGAAAAGTTGGGCTTGTCCGCCCAGCCCGTGGCCACCCCCGCGGTGGCGGAGTCTGTCCCCACCGTGACGGTGGAGGGGAACGAGGCGCTGGGTAAGATGCTGACGCTGGTACGGCAAAGGGGCAAGGCGGACCTGCTGGCGCAGGTGGAGGGGGAGGAGATTCTCTCCCTGGCGCTGGTGGTGGACGGCTGTGCTGCCCGCGTTGACCGTTTGGCTCCCGATTTCGAGAGGCTGTATACGCTGCTCACCGACGAGTCGGTGACAAAGCGTACCCACAACAGCAAGCCCTTGTTTGCGGCACTGCTGAGCATGGGACTGCGGCCGGCGGGGTTTGTGCTGGACACCTGTCTGGCGGCGTATCTGCTCAATCCCCTGTCCACCGACTATTCTCTGTCTCGCCTGCTTACCGAGTACGGATTGGCGGCGGAGGAGCCATTGTGCACCTTCTCGGTGCTGGCGGACACCCTCTCCCGTCAGGTGGAGGAGCAGGGAATGACCGCCCTGCTCACCGATGTGGAGCAGCCGCTGGCGGAGGTGCTGGCGTCCATGGAGAACGAGGGTATGGCGGTGGACCGTCAGGGGATTACGGACTTTGGTCGGGATTTGTCTGCCCGTATCCGTACCCTGCAGCAGGAGATATGGCAGCAGGTGGGGTACGAGTTTAACCTCAATTCCCCCAAGCAGCTGGGCAAGGCACTGTTTGAGGATCTGGGCTTGCCTGCGGGCAAAAAGACCAAATCCGGCTATTCCACCAACGCCGAGGTGCTGGAAAAGCTGCGGGAACAGCACCCTGTGGTAGCGAATCTGTTGGAATATCGCACCTTGACGAAGCTCAACGGCACCTACTGCGACGGTCTGTTGGGGCTGATTACCCCCGCGGGGCGGATTCACTCGGTGTTTAATCAGACCGAGACCCGCACAGGTCGCATTTCCTCCTCCGAGCCGAATTTGCAGAATATCCCTGTTCGCTCAGAGTTGGGGCGACAGATGCGGCGGTTCTTTACCGCTCGCGCAGGTTGGGTGTTATGCGATGCGGACTATTCGCAAATCGAGCTGCGGGTGCTTGCTCATATGGCAGCGGAGCCCACCATGCTGTCCGCCTTTAACAGCGGCGAGGACATTCACCGCTCCACGGCGGCACAGGTGTTCGGCATGCCGCCCGAGATGGTGACCCCCGAGATGCGTTCCGCCGCCAAGGCAGTGAATTTCGGCATCATCTACGGCATCGGCGCCCACTCCCTGTCGGAGGATTTGGGGGTTTCCTACGGTGAAGCGAAGGCGTACATCGAGAGCTATCTCCACCATTTCGGTGCGGTGTCTGCCTTTATGGAGAGCCTGATAGGAGACGCCACCGATAAGGGCTACGGCGAGACCCTGTTTGGGCGCCGCCGTCCGTTGCCGGAGCTGAAGGCGGGCAACGCCATGACCCGCCACTTCGGCGAGCGGGTGGCGCGGAATATGCCGATTCAGGGCACTGCCGCGGATATTATTAAAATGGCTATGGTGCGGGTGTACCGCCGTCTGCAGGCGGAGGGCCTGCAGGCAAAACTGATTCTGCAGGTGCACGACGAACTGCTGGTGGAGGCACCGCCGACGGAGGCGCAGCGGGTTGCCGCTCTGCTCAAGGAGGAGATGGAGGCCGCCGCCAATCTGCAGGTGAAATTAGAGGTGGACGTCCACGTGGGCGAAACCTGGTACGAGGCAAAAGGATAACGAAATATGAGGAGGGGCTGCCTGCGGTATGCGGGCAGCCCGCTTTTTGTGCTTTTTGCTCACTTTGGGCCGAAAATTATGGCAAAAAAGACAAATATTCACATTTTCTACAAAAATAATTGCAATAAAATGTACAAAAGGGCTTGCCTTTTGGCGTATAAATTGGTACAATAAACGTGCACGAGTATGCAGAGAAGCATACCGTTAAATTGGAGGAGGAGATTGCTTATGTTCCGCAAGCAGGAATGCGTGGCGATGCTGTTGGCAGGCGGACAGGGCAGCCGTCTGTACGCGCTGACCCGTCGTATTGCCAAGCCCGCCGTCCCCTTTGGCGGCAAGTATCGCATTATTGATTTTCCCTTATCCAACTGTGTCAATTCCGGCATTGAGACGGTGGGTGTACTCACCCAGTATCAGCCGCTGGAGCTGAACGACTATATTGGCTCGGGACAGCCTTGGGATTTGGACCGTATGGACGCGGGTGTCCACGTGCTGCCCCCCTATCAGCGTAACAAGGGCGCCGACTGGTACAAGGGCACTGCCAACGCTATCTACCAGAACATCGACTTTATCGAGCGGTATGACCCGGAATACGTGCTGGTGCTGTCCGGCGACCACATCTATAAGATGGACTACAGCGATATGCTGGCGCAACATAAGGCGAACGAGGCGGATTGCACCATTGCGGTGCTGGACGTCCCCAAGGAGGAGGCCAGCCGCTTCGGTATCCTCAACACCAACCCCGACGGCTCGATTTACGAGTTTGATGAAAAACCGGCGGTGCCCAAGAGCACGCTGGCGTCGATGGGTATTTACATTTTCACGTGGGATAAGCTGCGCAAGTACCTCATCGCGGACGAGGAGGATACCACCTCCCAGAATGACTTCGGCAAAAACCTGCTGCCCGCCATGCTGAATGCGGGGGAGCGAATGTTTGCCTACCGCTTTGAGGGCTACTGGAAGGACGTGGGTACCATCGACAGCCTCTGGGAGGCGAATATGGATCTGCTCAACCCCAAAGTGCCGCTGGATTTGGCGGATACGGGGTGGAAGATCTACTCCCGCAACCCCGGTATGCCGCCCCACTATCTGGCGGACACCGCCCAGGTGCAGAACAGCTCCATTACCGAGGGCTGTACCATCGGCGGTAAAGTGGAGGGCTCGGTTATCTTCGCCGGCGTGACGGTGGAGGAGGGCGCGGAGATCGTCCACTCTATCCTGATGCCCGGCACGGTGGTGCGCAAGGGCGCCAAGGTGCAGTACGCTATCCTTGCGGAGGACGTAGAGGTGGGCGCCGGCGCCGTGGTTGGCGAAAGCCCGGAGGAAATCGACAATCTGGATCGCTGGGGTGTGGCGGTGGTCGCCTCCGGTATCAAGGTGGGGCAGGAGGGCTTTGTTCCTGCCAAAGCGATGGTTGAAAAGGACGTTGCCGATAAGGAGGTGATTCCGTATGCGTAATTACAATGCATTGGGTCTGATTTTTGCCAATATGCACGACGAGGCGATACGGGATTGCACCGCGGTGCGGTCTATGGGCTCTTTGCCCTTCGGCGGACGGTATCGACTCATCGACTTTGTGCTGTCGGGCATGGTGAATGCCGGCATCACGAAGGTGGGTGTTATTACAAAGAGCAACTACCAGTCGCTGATGGACCATCTGGGCTCGGGTAAGGCGTGGGACCTCTCCCGCAAGAATGAGGGACTGTATTTCCTGCCCCCTCGCAGCAGCGATGACGCGATGTATCAGGGACGCATCGGCTCTTTGGCAGACGTGATTCCCTTCCTCAACCACTCCAAGGAGGAGCTGGTGATTCTGTCCGACTGCCACGTGGTGTCCAGCATGGACTATCAGGCGATGCTGAAGGCTCACGTGGAGAGCGGTGCGGACGTGACGGTGGCCTGTCAGCACGGGGTGGTTCCCACTCTGTCGGATATCCCCGTGATGACCTTAGACGCCGAAAAGCGGGTCGCCGACCTGCTCATCGGGCGCATCTCCGAGGAGGAGGCGTACTACGGCGTTGGCGCCTACGTGATGCGGAAGGACTGGCTGCTGCGTACCGTCACCGAGGCGGTGGCGCGTAACCAGCTGCATTTCGAGCGGGACGTGCTGCAGCGGCGACTGGGTGAATTGCGTATCTACGGCTACGAGGTTCCCTCGCTGATGATGCCGATTTATTCCGTGGAGAGCTATTTTAAGGCGAATCTGGCGCTGCTGGAGAACGAGGTGCGGGAGCAGCTGTTCCCCAAGAGCCGCCCCGTGTATACCAAGCTGAAGGATTGCGACCCTGTGCAGTACGGCCTGCACGCTCAGGTCACCAACTCTCTGGTGGGCGACGGCGCTCACGTGGACGGCACGGTGAAAAATTGCATTGTGTTCCGTGGCGCTAACATCAGCCGCCACGCCACGTTGGAAAACTGCGTGATTATGCAGAACGTGACGGTGGGGGACAACTGCAAATTGGGCAACGTCATTGCGGACAAGAACGTGGTGTTCCGCAACGGCTGCCGCCTGCAGGGGTCGGACAGCTACCCCGTGTATATTGCGAAGAATTCCATTGTATAAGGAGGCATCTGTATGAAGGTACTGTATGTAGCCAGCGAGGCGCTGCCCTTTGCCGCCTCCGGCGGACTGGCGGACGTGGCGGGCTCCCTGCCGAAAGCGATGCGTAAGCGTCTGGTAGGCTGTCGGGTGGTGCTTCCGCTGTACGAGAGCATATCGCAGGAGCTGCGGGATAAGATGACCTTCCTCACCAGCCTGTCGGTGCCGGTTGCTTGGCGGCGGCAGTATTGCGGGGTGTTCGAGGCAAAGCACGACGGCGTCATTTACTATCTGCTGGATAACCAGTATTATTTTAAACGGCAGGGTATGTACGGGCACTACGACGACGCGGAGCGGTTTGCCTTCTTCTCCCGTGCGGTGCTGGAGATGCTGCCCCATATTGGGTTTAAGCCGGACGTGATTAATGCCAACGACTGGCAGTCCGCTTTGGTGCCGCTGTATTACAGCTTGTTCTATGCCACCCGCGAGGGGTATGAGGGCATTAAGACGGTGCTCACCATTCATAATATTCAGTATCAGGGGAAATACGGCATGGAGCTGATAGAGGACGTGCTGGGTATCCCCGCCGAGTCCCGTTCGCTTGTGGAGTTTGACGGCTGTGTCAACTATATGAAGGCAGGTATCGAAACCGCCGACTGCGTTACCACCGTCAGCCCTACCTATGCCGACGAGATTCTGGACCCCTGGTTCTCGTGGGGGCTTGACCCCATTCTCACCGCCCGTCGGTGGAAGCTGCGGGGTATCCTCAACGGCATCGACGTGGACGGCTACAACCCCGAGAGCGACCCGCAGGTGTTCGCCAACTATACGGTGGACACGGTGGCGGCGGGCAAGGCGGCGAACAAAAAGGCGCTGCAGGAGCGGTTGGGGTTACCCCAACGGGCGGACGTCCCGCTTATCGGTATGGTGACCCGTCTGGCGTCACACAAGGGACTGGATTTGGTCAAGTATATCGTGGACGACATGCTGACGCGGGACGTGCAGTTTGTCATTCTCGGCTCCGGCGAATGGGTGTATGAGAATTTCTTCCGCGACCTGCAGGAGAAATACCCTGAGAAGTTCAGCTATTGCTTCGGTTTTGTGCCCGAATTGGCGCGTAAGATTTACGCGGCGGCGGACATCTTCCTGATGCCGTCCAAGAGTGAGCCCTGTGGTTTGGCGCAGATGGTGGCGGCCCGCTACGGCACCCTGCCTGTGGTGCGGGAAACCGGCGGCCTCAAGGACAGCATCGTGGACGCGGGCAAGGAGGGCGGCTTTGGTTTCACCTTCCAGACCTACAATGCGGACGATATGCTGGCGGCCATTGACCGCGCGCTGGCGGCGTATGCCGACCCCGCCCGTCTGGACGACCTGCGGCATCGCTGTATGACGGAGGACTTCAGTTGGGGTCGTTCCGCCAACGAATATATCCGTATGTATAAGGAAATGCTTAAAGGCGAATGAGAATAACGAAAAGGCTGTGCCGACAGGCACAGCCTTTTTGCTTTACAGAGGGTACTTATCGCTTTTCGTATGGGCGAATTTGGTTAGTTCGACCGAGAATGTAATCGGTTGACGTCCCGTAAAAGTCTGCCAGTGTGATAATGTGGTGCGTGGGGATCTCACGTTTGCCGGTTTCGTAATTGCTGTATACACGCTGGTCAATACCTAACAGGGCGGCTATTTCCTTTTGCATCATATCTCGATCGTTTCGTAAATCTTTTAATCGGGGATAGTACATTCGTATCACCTCAACCCCAGTATACCTACTACCAATAAATAGTATTGAATTTACTATCGAATGATGGTAAAATAGGAAAGGGGTGATGTAAATGGAACTTCTGGCGGAGATCATAAGGACGGTTGATCCCTTGTTAATAGAAATAAGCAAACCCGATTTGCTGAATTTGATGGACTGTCCTTTTGAAAAGTTGTCGATCTCCAATTTTGATTGTATAGAAAGACTGCTCTGTGCTGCGCTGGATGAAAACATCTTACTTGAGCAGATGTTTTGTAAACTTGGAATAACAAAAAAACAGACGATGATTTATGTGATGCTTTCTGCGCTATACTTGCATTCAAAATCACGGTTTTGGCAATTTTCCTAACCCTTCTCACACCGTCAGCTTTTCCCGCATGGCGGACAACAGCGCCCGCTCCCGGCGGGACACCTGTACTTGGGTCATACCCAGTCGGTCGGCGGTGGCCTGTTGGGTCTGCCGCCCCAGATACCGCAGGCGTATCAGTTGGCGGTCTTTTGGCTCCAGCTGCTCCAGCAGCTGCGAGAGCGCCAAGCGGTTGGTGACCGCTTCCTCGGGAGAGGGGGTGGGCAGGTCGATTTGTTCCTCCCCGTCCTCGTCGGAGCGGGTGAGGGAGAGGGGTGCCAGCCCTGCGGTGACGGCCTGCGCCGCCAGAGCGGGTTCTATCCCCAGCTCCTCCGCGATTTCCTCCACGGTGGGCTCCCGTCCCAAGGTGGACAACAGCTGCTCCCGCAGACAGGCGGCTTTGTAGGAGAGCGCCTTCATACTGCGGCTGACCTTCACCGCACACCCCTCGCGGAACAAATGCCGCATTTCCCCTAAAATGAGAGGGACCGCATAGGTGGAAAAGCACAAACCTCTGTCGGGGTCAAAGCCGTCGGCGGCTTTGATAAGCCCCACACAGCCCGCCTGATACAGGTCGTCATATTCAATGCCGCGGGCGGCAAAGCGACGGGCGCAGGTGTGTACCAACCCTAAGTTGGCGCAGATAAAGTCGTTGCGGTTCATCGTTGCCCCTTTACCCGCAGGGCTATGTATTTATCCATCGTGACGGTGGTCCCTTTCCCCGGAGTGGAGCGAACCCGTACGCGGTCGGTGAAGCTTTGCATCACCGAAAAGCCCAGTCCGCTCCGCTCCTCGCCACCGGTGGTGAACAGCGGTTCCATGGCTTTTTCCACGTCTTCGATGCCTCTGCCGCGGTCGCGGACCTGCAGGCAGACCCGTCCGTTTTCGTATAGCCGTACGGTGAGGGTGACGGGTCCCAATTCGTTGGGGTAGGCGTGGACAATAGCGTTGGTCACCGCCTCGGATACGGCGGTGCGCAGGTCCGCCAGCTCGTCCACCGCGGGGTCCAGCTGTGCCACAAAGGCGGCCACCGCCGCGCGGGCAAAGCCCTCGTTGGCGGAGCGGCTGGGGAAGGTAAGCCGTAGTTCGTTCATCGCTTTCATTGGTTTCATTCCTTTCCTTCTTGTGTGTTCCAGATAGGCAGCTTGTCCAAGCCTGCCAGACGTATCATACGCTCCAGCCGTCCGCTGACTCCTTGCAGCTGCACACAGCCGCCCATAGACTGCATCAGGCGGTAGCGCCCCATAATCAGTCCGATACCGGACGAGTCCATAAAGGTGAGGGCAGAAAAGTCCAGCCGCAACACGCGGCAACGGCAGGACAGGGCGGCGGTGTCAATTTGCTGCCGCATGGCGGCAGCGGTATGGTGGTCCAGTTCGCCGCTGATGGCGGCGATGAGGGTGTCTCCCTCGCGGGTGAGGTTAACCTGCATCACGTCACTTCCTTTCGGCTATCAATAGGGTTTCCATTCTTTTCCAAAATATGCAAAAAGCCCCTATCCCATAGGATAGAGGCTTTTCCTTAATATTTCACGAAAACTCTGTTGTCGTATCCCAAAAGTTTAGGACGAAAAAAGGAGGATAGGGGCGCGCGGCGAAAAGGCTGTCGATTTATGCCAGCAGACACACCGCGTGGGCGGCGATGCCTTCGCCGCTGCCTGTGAAGCCTAAGCCTTCCTCGGTGGTGGCCTTAATGCTTACCGCTGCCACCTCTATGCCGCAGGCGGCGGCGATATTCTGCCGCATGGCGGAGATGTGGGGCGCCAGCTTGGGGCGCTGGCATAGCACCGTGGCATCGATATTGCCGATGGCGTACCCCTCCTCATGGAGGCGGGCAGCCACCCGCTCCAGAAGCTTGATGCTGTCCGCGCCGCTGTAGGCAGGGTCGTTGTCGGGGAACAGCTTGCCGATGTCCCCCAGGGCGGCGGCGCCCAACAGGGCGTCCATCACCGCATGGGTGAGCACGTCCGCGTCGGAGTGACCCAGCAACCCCTTTTCGTAGGGGATATTCACGCCGCCGAGAATCAGCGGGCGGTCCTCCACCAAGCGATGTACGTCGTAGCCGTGTCCGATACGCATAGGGGCGCGCTCCTTTCTGCCGTTCATAATCGCCTGCGCGATAGCAACGTCTTCGGGGGTGGTGAGCTTGAGGTTGGTGCTGTCACCTGTCACCAGTTGCACGGGGTGTCCCGCCTGCTCCATCAGCTGACAGTCGTCGGTGAAATCCAGCCCCGCCGCCAGCGCCGCTTCCATAGCCGCGCAGTAGGCGTCCCGACGGAACACCTGCGGGGTCTGCACCTGCCACAGGGCGGCGCGGTCCACCGTATCGGTGATAACCCCATTTTCGTCGGTACGCTTTAAGGTGTCTTTTACAGGCACCGCCACCGCGGCACCGCCAACAGCTTCGGCGACCGCCAGCACCTGAGCAACCACGGAAGGCTCAATAAGAGGACGGGCGCCGTCGTGGATACCCACCAAGGTGGTTTGGGGCGGCAGAGCGGCCAAGCCGTTTGCCACTGACTGCTGGCGGGTGTCGCCGCCTGCAACCACGGTGTGCAGCTTGGTGATGCCGTTTTTCGCGGCCAATTCCGTAAAATAGGGGATATCCTCCTCGCGGGTAATCAGCAGCAGCTCATCCACCGCCTCCACCTGCTGAAACACCGACAGGGTGTGCAGCAGTACCGCTTTCCCATTCAGCAGAATGTGCTGTTTGGGTTGTCCCATACGGGTGGAACTGCCCGCGGCAGCCACCATCATCACGGTATAGCCCATGGGGTCCCCTCCTTTTCTCATACTTTTCTTCATTGTAGCATATCCCGCAGGGTTTGACAAGAAAATAGTTTACAATTCACTCTTGAATTGACGGTGGTTTCCTGTTAAAATAAACGTGTTAACATTAGTTAAAAGACAGGAGGGGTCGGTATGGGACCCGGACGGCCGCCTTGGGAGGCAAGAGAGGCGCTTAAGCCTCCAAAACCGAAGAATCTGCGGGACGTGCCCCGTTATATCAAACAGCTGGTGGGCGGCTTTTTTAGCCGTCTGTTCTACATATTCCGTCTGGCATGGGAGGCGCAGCCGGGGCTGCTGCTTTTGATGGTGCTGATGGCACTGCTCAACGGTGCACTACCTGTGGCAGGAGCGTATATCAGTGCCTATCTGCTCAATTCCTTAGAGATTCTGTTCCGCGGCGACCGCACGCTGGGCGTGGCGGAGCTGGCAAGCGTCATCGTTTTGCCGCTGGTGCTGCAGTTCGGCTTTTTCTTCGCCAGTCGCTTGGTGGGTTCGGTCAGCGGCATGGTTACCGCGCTGGCGGGTGAGCGGGTCTCCAACCACGTGAAGGTCAAGATTATGACCAAGGCCAGAGAAATCGACCTGGCGCGCTTTGATATGCCCGACTTTTACGCCAAACTGGAAAATGCCAACCGCGAGGCGGGCATGCGCCCCATTCACATTCTCAGCTCCACCTTTGCGCTGGCCTCTAACAGCATCAGTATGTTCAGCTTTGTGGCGGTGCTGGCCGCCATCAGCCCCTATGCACCGCTGTTTGTGATACTGGTGTCGGTGCCCAGCGCTATCATCACCTTTGTGTACCGTAATAAGAATTTCCACTATATGCGCTTCCGCTCCAAGGAGCGGCGACAGATGAACTACTACTCCGAGGTGCAGGTGAACAAGGACCTGGTCAAGGAGGTTAAGCTCTTCGGTCTGTCCGACACCTTTGTGGAGCGGTACAATGCGGTGTTTGCCAAGTATTTCAGCGGCATTCGCAAGCTTACGCTGGAGGAGGGCGCGTGGAGCATCGGCACCTCTCTGGCGGCGGGCTTGGTGAACGGGCTGCTGTTCTTCTACATCGCCTACACCGTCTATCGCGGTGAGGGACGTATCGGTGACTTCTCCCTGTACAGCGGCGCACTCACCTCCATATCCACGATGGTAGGCGCGGTGGTGACCCATATTTCCTCGGTGTACGAGGGGTCGCTGTTTATCGATAATCTCCTGGTGTTTATGCGGGAAAAGGCGGGCATCAAGCCGCTGCTTCCCACCCCTGCACCGCTGAAGCGGCACGTGGGTCACACCATTGAGCTGCGGGACGTGTCCTTCCGCTATCCCGGTACCGAGCGGGACGTGCTGCGGCATATCAATGCCACCATTCACCCCGGTGATACGGTGGTGATGGTAGGACTCAACGGCGCGGGCAAAACCACGTTAATTAAACTGCTGACCCGTCTGTACGACCCCACCGAGGGTGTCATTTTGTTGGACGGGCGGGATATCCGTGAGTATGATGTGGGAGAGCTGTACAAGATGTATGGCATCATATTCCAGGACTTTGGCAAATACGCGGTGAACGTGAAAGAGAACATCGCCTTCGGTCAGGTGGATAAGGGCATCGTGGAGGAGGAGATTCGGCAGGCGGCCACCGCCAGCAACGCGGACGATTATATTGCCAATCTGCCGCGTCAGTACGATACCCCTCTGATGCGGTATTTTGAGGACGACGGCATCGAATTGTCCATCGGTCAGTGGCAGAAGCTGGCGATTGCCCGTGCGTTTTACAGCGATTCGGATATCCTCATTCTGGACGAGCCCACCGCCTCGCTGGACGCCATAGCGGAGCAGGAGGTGTTCTCTCAGTTTGACCGTCTGCGTAAGGATAAGACCACGATTTTCGTATCCCACCGTCTGTCCAGCGCTACGGTAGCTACCCAAATTCTGGTACTAAGCCAAGGGGAGCTGATTGAGAATGGTACCCACGAGCAGCTGATGGCACAGAAAGGGGAGTACTACCGCCTGTTCTCCACGCAGGCAAAGCGGTATATTTCCCGCGCGGACGAGGTGGTTAACGACGGCACCGCCTCGGATATGTAAATGCAAAAAGACACCGCCTGTCGGCATTTCGACAGGCGGTGTCTTCTTCTATCTCTATCTCAATCTCTGTTAAATGGAGATTTCTTTTGCCACTTCAAACTTTTTCAAATTAAAGGGCTTCTTCATCGCCAGCGCCTCGTTGATGTCATAATCCACCAGCTTGTTGGCCTGAATGGCGACCACACGGTTGCTCTTGCCCTCCATGAGCATATGCACGGCATAGTTACCCATCTGGCTGGCCAGCACGCGGTCGCGGGCGGAGGGAGAACCGCCGCGCTGCACGTGGCCCAGCACGGTGGCACGGGTCTCGACACCGGTAGCCTCTTCGATGCGCTCCGCCAGCTCGCTGACGTGACCCACACCCTCAGCCACCATAATGATGAAGTGGTGCTTGCCGGTGTTGGAGGTGTTGCGCATACGGTCCACAATCTCCCGCTGGAAATCGCAGCTGCGCTCCGGCACCAGAATGGCGGTAGCGCCCACAGCCATACCGGCGGTGAGTGCCAGCCAACCGGCATGGCGACCCATAACCTCTACCACGCTGCAACGGTCGTGGGACTGGGAGGTGTCGCGCAGCTTATCCACCATCTCCACCACCGTGTTGGCGGCGGTATCGTAGCCAATGGTAGATTCGCAGCAGGCGATGTCGTTATCAATGGTGCAGGGGATACCAATGCAGGGGATACCGTGGTTGGTCAAATCCTGTGCGCCGCGGAAAGAACCGTCGCCGCCGCAGACCACCACGCCTTCGATGCCGTGACGGTGGCAGGTCTCCACCGCCTTGCGCATGCCCTCTTCGGTGCAGAACTCGGGGCTGCGCGCGGTGTACAGCACGGTACCGCCGCGATGAATGATATCCGAAACCGAGCGCAGACTCATAGGAATCAGCTCGTCTTTAATCAGACCGTTGTAGCCGCGGATAACACCGAACACTTCAATGCCCTGATTGAGGGCGGTACGCACGACAGCGCGAACCGCTGCGTTCATACCCGGGGCGTCGCCGCCACTGGTCAATACTGCAATTTTCTTCATAGGAATCGCTCCTTTGGGACAAAAGGTGAAAAAAGCAAAATAATGCGCTTACTGGTATTATTGTATCCGCTGAGACACGGAATGACAATGGATTATTTTGGCAGACAAATGGATTTTTGTTGCATAAAGACAGCGAATCCTTTCGGAATTTGCGAAGATTAGCACTTTAGACTGCTACCGACGCAAAAAGTTCTGTACAAATGATGAAGGATTTGCTATAATTATAATAGTATAAGGTTGCAAGGAGGCGACAGTATGAAACGAGGAACAATCATCACCATTGGCAGACAGTGCGGCAGCGGCGGCCACGAAATCGGCAAGAAACTGGCAGAAAAGCTGGGTGTGCCGTATTATGACAAGGAGCTGTTGCGTTTAGCCGCTCAGAACAGCGGTCTTGCGCCGGAAAACTTCGAGATGTATGACGAGGTTCCCACCAACAGTCTTTTATACTCCCTGTCCTTGGGCAACTACGGTATGGCGATGCACCAGTTTGATATCCCCATTCACCAGAAGATATTTATGGCGCAGTTCGAGACCATTCAGAGCCTGGCGGATAAGGGGGAGAGCTGCGTTATTCTGGGGCGTTGTGCGGATTATGCCCTGTCCCAGCGGGAGCAGGTGGTTCGCGTGTTCGTCCATGCCGACCCCAAGGCCCGCGTGCAGCGCCTGGTGCAGCAGTACAGCGACCTCAATGAGAAAAAAGCGGCGGACCAGATGGTCAAGACGGATAAGCGGCGAGCCAACTATCACAATTTCTATGCGGATACCCGTTGGGGCAGCAGCGACAGCTACGACCTGACGGTGGACAGCCTCAAAACCGGCATTGACAAGACGGTAGAGCTGATAGCCCAATATGCGGAATTGCGGTTCCCCGGAGAATAAGCAGTAACCAAAAAGCCTGTGACGCATCGCGTCACAGGCTTTTTTTAAGGCAGATAATACAATTTATTCTGCCGTCCCTCGCTGTCTTGCACGTAGTTATAGGCAATCTTTTCATAGGCGGCGAGCAATGCGGCGTGTGGGTTGTGGCTTCCTGCGTCATACCAATCCCCCGCCCCGTCGGCGAGGCCTACGTTGTGGACGACCGGCAGAGTCTCACTAAGCTGCAGCAGATAGCGGTTGAAGGCGGGCATCTGCACGCCTGCGGTTTGCAGTACGTAGGAAGACAGGTAGTTGACGCTCAGCCTCTCCACCGTCTGCTCGGGAATGTCGTAGTTTGCCCAGATGTAGAAGGGGGTGACATACCGCTTTCTTTCCTGCTCGGGGGTGAGGCTGTACAGATTGTCTGCCCCCAACAGGTCGGCCACCAGCTCATTCTCAATGCTGGGCTGATGGTCGCCGAACAGACAGATAATCGTAGGCTCCTCCACCTGCTCGAAATAGGCGATAAGGTCGCGGACGGCATCGTCGGAATGCTTCATCAGGGTGAGGAACTGGTTAGCCTTGGGATAGGCGGTGGTCACGTTGCCCGCCTCGTCGGTAACGAAGACGGTTTCGGTGAAGTTGCTGGTCTGTTCGGTGTAGCCGCCGTGGTTCTGCATCGTTACGTTGAACAGGAAAAAGGGCTTTTCCTTGTCCCGCTGCTCGTACATCTTAATCAGTTCCCGATAGTTGCAGCTGTCGCTGACGTATCGCCGCAGCAGAATATCTTGGTTGGGGTACATCTCCTCCACCAACCGAATCAGCACCTCCGAGTCGGCACCGCTGGCGGCATATTCCGTGAGAATGGAGTTGGGAATGATAGAGCCAAGCGATGTGAATTGGGAAAAGCCAAAATGATCGTATACGGCGCGGCGATTCCACCCACTGGCATAGTAGGGATGGAAAGCGAGGCTGCTGTACCCTTGGTCCATCATGGTGGATACCAGGGAGGGGAGATTCTCTTTCACATACAGCATAAAGGCGTTGCTGCCGTCTAAGAAAAAGGAGGTGGACACGCCCGTGAGAAACTCGAACTCCGTGTTGCTGGTGCCGGAGCCGATGACCGGCACGTACAGGTTGCCCCGTATGGTGTTTTCCCGCAGGCTGTCGAGAAACGGCATATACGGCACGTTGGTGTGTAGGTCGCCCAATACCCGCAGGTCCGCCAGCGACTCGTTCATGATACAGATGACGTTGGGAGTCTGTGTGGGGGCGGGGGCTGTGCTCACGCCGATGCTGTCGGGGTCCACCTGCAGGACGGAGGACAGCAGGTCATCGACCTCTTCGGGGTCGTAGTCGGCAGGAACATGGTCCATGCTGTATTTGACGTTCAGGCAGAAGTTCATTACCACGCCGGTTTTGCGATAGCCCCGCGCCTGACTCCAGAAGTCGGGCTTCAGTCCGGCTTGGGCATACATATCGGTGAAGAAATAAATGCACAAAATCGAAACCACCAGCGTGCCGAAGAAAACACGTGTGGCCAGCTTACCCACGACATCAAAGGCGGGAGTGCGCAGCTTGTATGCTAACACGGTCAGAGAAGCCAACAGCACAATGGCGATAATCACCTGATAGTTAAAGGAGAAATCATAGGCTACTGCCACGTTGGCGGCGGTACCGGCCGCGAACAGGTCGACAGGAAGAAAAGGCGTGCCGCGGAATGCCATCACGTAGAAGTGGGTGAGTCCCAACAGGAAAAACAGGGGGTTGATAATCAGCATCGGTAGCCGATAGCTGCCGGAAAACACGTACACGATGCCGTAGAAAAGCAGGTAGAGAACGTAGTTGAGCAGCAGTGTTTGCGGGGACCAATTCCAGGTGAATACCCCGCCCAGACACTCCACCATCGTCATCGCCACGATGGGGAGCAGCAGCACCACCACCGTGCTGATGACCGAAGCCAAACGGCGGTTGTTGACACCTACCCGAAGGGTGGTCATACCGCCCAGTAGACCGCATACCGTCAGACACAGACCATACAGTAGTCCGCCGCAGGTGACATCCTGCGATAAAAAGGCGGGGGTGTGCCACAAAACCAGCCCCAGCAGCAGCAGGGTAAATACACCGCCGCCCAACAACCGCCACGGAGTGGTGCTGAGGGTGAAATGCCGCAAAAAAGTGCAACGGAACAACGTCCGCCTGCCATGCGCGGAGGGGTCTTGTTCCGTTTTTGTTTCCTGCGCTGCCAGCATTGAGACGTCTCCTTTCATTATCTATATGAATGGTATCATAGCACAAAAACGAATTGTGTTCTACCTTTTTTTTATAAAAATTTTGTAAACGTTACGACAGAGTGGGGGGAAAAGCAAAATCATTCCATAATATGTCAAAATAAAGGTTGCTTTTTATAAGGGAATCGAGTATAATAGGGACAATAGGATTACAATGGGTGGGAATGGTATTTTTTTACGGCACCGTTTCCGCAAAACAGAGTAGGAGGAACTGATATGTTGACTTTTTTGGCAGCAAATGTGGGCGAAATTATGAGCGATGCCGGCATGACGATCCTTATTGGCGTGACGGTGGTTTTTTCTATGCTGTTGTTGCTCACGGGTGTATTTAAGGCGTTCGGCATGATTATGTCCGGTAGCGGTAAGAGCGTGAGCAATGCTCCCGCGGCAGCTCCTGCGGTGCCTGCTCCTGCGGCGGATCCCGCGGCGGCTCCCATCGTGGGCAACACCCAGCCGGTTTCCTCTCAGCTTGAGATTCAGAACGGCATTCCCGAGGAGACCGTAGCGGTGATTTCTGCGGCGGCGGCGGCGATGGCTCCTGCCGGCACGCAGTATGCGGTGCGCGGCATCCGCAAGGCGTAAGAGGAGGTCCGAGTATGGAAAGATTTGTAGAGGCTATCGTTTCCCTGTGGAACGATTCGGGCATTGCCCAGTTGATGAATTTTGCCAACGGCGGTTGGAAAAATCTGATTATGATTGCCATCGCCTGTGTGTTGCTGTTTTTGGCGATCAAAAAGCAGTTCGAGCCCCTGTTGCTGCTCCCCATCGCTTTCGGCATGCTGTTGGTCAACCTGCCTTTGGGCGGTGTGATGGACCCCCAGCGCAACTCGGTGGTGGCTTTCTCCGCCGCGGAGATGCAGGCGTATATTGACGGTACATACGAGCAGGTCTATCCCGTATATGAGACCACCGAGACCTTCGAGGCGAAGTATGCAGAAGCACTGCAGCTGCAGGAATATACCAACGCCGCGGGACAGACCATCCACGTGGTCAAGTCGGGCGATGCTATGTACAAGGCTTCGGTGGACGAGAACGGAAACATTACGGTGACCATTCCCTACTGGCAGCACTTTGAGCAGGGCGGTCTGATGTGGTATCTGTATCAGGGCGTTAAGTTCGGTATTTATCCCCCTCTGATTTTCCTGGGCATCGGCGCGATGACCGATTTCGGTCCTCTGCTGTCCAACCCCAAGAGCTTCCTGCTGGGTGCGGCGGCACAGCTGGGTATTTTCGTTACCTATTTCGGTGCCCGTTGCCTCAACCTGTTGCCTTTTGCGGAGAGCTGGGGCATCGATTTCACCACGCGGCAGGCGGCGTCTATCGCCATTATCGGCGGTGCGGACGGACCGACCGCCATCTTCCTGACCTCTAAGCTGGCTCCCGAGCTGTTGGGTGCAATTGCGGTGGCGGCTTACTCCTACATGGCTCTGGTGCCCATTATTCAGCCCCCCATTATGCGGGCGCTGACCACCGAAAAGGAGCGCTCCGTCGTTATGACCGAGCTGCGCGTGGTATCCAAGACCGAGAAGATTTTGTTCCCCATTATGGTCACCATCATCTGCGTGTTGCTGCTGCCCTCTGCGGCACCGCTCATCGGTATGCTGATGCTGGGTAACCTGATGCGGGAGAGCGGCGTGGTAGACCGCATCAGCAAGACCGCACAGAACGAGCTGATGAACATCGTCACCATCTGTCTGGGCGTCACCGTTGGTGCGACCGCCAATGCGGCCAACTTCCTGCGTCCCACCACCCTGCTGATTATTGCGCTGGGTCTGATTGCCTTCTCCATGGGTACGGCAGGCGGCGTGCTGCTGGGTAAGGTGATGTACTACATCACCGGCGGCAAGGTCAACCCCCTCATCGGTTCTGCCGGTGTGTCCGCGGTGCCTATGGCGGCCCGCGTGGCGCAGAAGGAAGGCCAGAAGGCGAACCCCTCCAACTTCCTGTTGATGCACGCTATGGGTCCCAACGTGGCCGGCGTCATCGGTTCCGCGGTGGCGGCAGGCGTTCTGCTGTCCCTGTTCGGCTGATAAGCAAATCATAACGAAAGAGGCTGAATGATTCTGTCGTTCAGCCTCTTTCTTCCCCCAAAGAAAGGACAAACCTATGCTTTCTTCATTGGAATTTAACACCTTGCGGCGGCGCATCATCGACCGCCAGTTTTCCCATATGAACGCACCTCAGCGGCAGGCGGTATACCACACCGACGGACCGCTTCTGATTCTGGCGGGCGCAGGCAGCGGCAAGACCACGGTGCTGGTTAACCGCATCGCCAATTTGGTGCGGTTTGGCAGTGCCTACGGCAGCGACGAGATGCCGCCTTTCCTTTCTCCGGAGCAGGAAAGCCGTCTGCAGGACTGCGCCGATGGACGCATTCCCCTTGACGGGGAGCTGGTGAGTCTGCTGGCGGTGGACCCCTGCCCCGCGTGGCGGATATTGGCTATCACCTTTACCAACAAGGCGGCGGGCGAGCTGAAAGAACGTCTGTCCCGTATGTTGGGGGAGGAGGGCGAGGAGGTAGCGGCCGGTACCTTCCACTCCTTCTGTGCTCGCATTTTGCGGCAGGAAGGGGAAAACTTGGGCTACTCTCGCCATTTCACCATCTACGATACCGACGACAGCCGCCGCCTGATGAAGGCGTGTATGAAGGAGCTGAATATAGACGAGAAAACCTTGGGCCACAAGGCGATTCTCGGCGAAATCAGCCGTGCCAAGGACGAGCTGCTGTCCCCCGCTGACTACGCGGCGGCGCACCGGTCGGGCGGGGATATCCGTCTGCGGTTGGCGGCGAAAGCCTATACCTTATACCAAAAGCGACTGCAAGAGGCGGACGCTATGGACTTCGATGACCTGCTGTGCAAGACGGTGGAGCTGTTCACCCAATACCCCGCGGTGCTGGAACGGTATCAGCGGCGGTTCCGCTATCTGATGGTGGACGAGTATCAGGACACCAACCACGCCCAGTACCGTCTGGTCAGCCTATTGGCGGCGCGGTCGGGGAACCTGTGCGTGGTGGGCGATGACGACCAGAGTATTTATAAGTTCCGCGGCGCCACCATCGAGAACATTCTCGGCTTCGAGGAGGAGTTTACGGGCTGTCGGGTGATTCGCCTGGAGCAGAACTACCGCTCCACCAAGCGAATATTGGACGCGGCGAACGCGGTGATTTCGAAAAATACGGGACGTAAGGGCAAGACCCTGTGGACCGAAAATCCTGAGGGTGACCCCATTCGCGTGGTGACGGTGGATAATGCCGAGGAGGAAGGGCGGTTTGTCGCCCAGACCATTCATGCGGGTGTGGCAGGAGGACGGCGATTCTCCGAATATGCGGTTCTGTACCGCGCCAACGCCCAGTCCAATGCCATTGAACAGGCGCTGGTCAAGAGCGGCATTCCCTACCGTATCATCGGCGGGCATCGCTTCAACGACACCTTGGAAGTCAAGGACGCTATGGCATATCTGCGGGTTATCAACAATCCTGCCGATGAGGTGAGCCTGCGCCGCATTATCAACCAGCCCAAGCGGGGCATCGGCGACACCACGGTGGACAATGCCGCCGCTATCGCCGCGGGACTGGGGCTGTCCCTCTACGAGGTGCTTTGCCACGCGGCGGACTATCCCGACCTGAGTCGGGCGGCGGGTAAGATTGCCCACTTTGTCGAGATTATGGAAGCTCTGCGGCAGATGGCGGAGGAAGAGGATACCCCGCTGCACGCGCTGTATGCGGAGATGCTGGAGCGGACGGGCTATCTGGCTATGTGGCAGGCGCAGGGCGATGCGGAAATCGGGCGCGTGGAGAATCTGGAGGAATTGTCCTCCTCCATTCGCCAGTATGAGAAAAACAGCGAGGACGGGTACGCGGATTTGGCGGGCTTCTTAGAGGAGCAGGCGCTGATGACCGATATCGACAACTACGATGCGGATGCGGACGCGGCGGTGCTGATGACCATGCACGCCGCCAAGGGCTTGGAGTTCCCTGTGGTGCTGCTCCCCGGTTTTGAGGACGGTATTTTCCCCGGCTATCAGACGATGTTTGACCCCACCGAAATGGAGGAGGACCGCCGTCTGTGCTACGTGGCGGTGACGCGAGCCAGAGAGGAATTGTATATCACCCATGCCCAGAGCCGTATGCTGTACGGACAGACCAACCGCAACCCGCTGTCCCGTTTTGTGAGGGATATTCCGACGGAGCTGTTGGAGGAGCGCAACGAATGTCGTGCTCCCGTCGACTTCGGTGGTGACTTTGGTGGGTCCCGTTATGGCGGCGGTTATGGCGGCTCCTCCCGCTATGAAAGCGGTTACAATCGCGGCGGCGGATATAGCTATACTGCCGATGCGCACCACAGCGAGCCTACCTTCCGCACGCCGCGTACCGCTGCAGCGGATACCCGCGTGACGGTGGGGGCAACCCCAAAGGCGGCACCGAGCGGCGGCAGTTTTGCGGTGGGGGACGTGGTGTCCCACGCCACCTTTGGCACCGGCCCCATTCTGTCTATGACCCCGATGGCAGGAGATACCCTGCTGGTCATCGACTTTGACAAGGCGGGGCAGAAAAAGCTGATGGCAAACTATGCCAAGCTGAATAAGGTATAATAAAAAGGAGCGAATCGGCTGATTCGCTCCTTTTTTGTGTCACATTTCCGTGCACCCTCATATACTGTCAGTGAAGCCGTGCGGTCCCGCACGCCGCCGAGCTTACATACTGACAGGGAGGAAATGCGTTATGGCGGAAAACAAGTTCACCCACGATATTGGGTGTAAAGAAGCAGTCTGCATCGACGCCGGACGGGTGTACGACAGCTGCTGCGACAAGGACTGCATTGAAAATATGCGCCTGTTCTTCACCGAGCGGGAGCAGATGTTGGTGGACCATGCCACCGGTATCCGCGCCAAAAAGGCCGAGATTATCACAACCTACATAGACGTGGAAGCACTCCCCTTTAATCGCGGGTATTACTCCTGCGACCTCACCTTCTTCTTTGACGTGGAGATTGAGGTCTACGGCGGGCACGGTTGCCCCTGCAACGTCATTCATGGCGTAGGCGTATTTCGTAAGAAGGTCATTCTCTACGGCAGCGAGGGACACGTGCGTGTCTTCCACAGCGAATACACCCCCGATGCCTGCGACCGTCAGGAGATGCCCACCCGCAATATGCCCCGCTGCTGCGTGCAGGTAGCGGAGCCGGTGGTACTGGACGGTCGGTTGGTGGAGTGTTGTGACCGCTGCCGTTACGACTGCGGCGACTGTGGCTGTATCCCCGGCAACCTGTGCAGCCGCTACGGCGGCAACTTCGTGGACTGTCCCGACAGCAAAATCGTGGCGGTCACGCTGGGTATCTTCACCATCGTGCAGCTCATTCGTAACGTGCAGATGCTGATGCCCGTCTACGACTACTGTATGCCCAACAAGGAGTGCACCCCCACCAGCGAAAACCCCTGCGACCTGTTCCACAAGATGAATTTCCCCGTCAACGAGTTCTTCCCGCCCGCCACCGAGGGGGACGCAGGCGGCGGTTGCGGCTGTGCCTGTAACGGTCCCGCCAACGTCATCAAGGAGAATCCTTGCCGTCGCGGTTGCTGATGGGAGTAGAGGTTGCGTGAGAAAATTGCGCTAACCTCTTGACAAAGAACATTTGTTCGTTTACAATAGAATTGTACCCGAAAGGAAAAGCAGTTGCCATGGAGAAGGCAACTGCTTTTTTCTATGGCGGTACGTTGGTGAGAGAAACCGTATTGGCGGTCGAGGGGAGGGGACCCCTTCGACCGCCACATAACAACCGCAAGAAAGGAGAACAACAATATGATTACCATACGGGATTGGATAGCCTCGGTTCCGCCTGAGGAAAAGAGTGTGGCCTACGTCGGCGAGGGCGAGGCGGTATCCCGTCAGTTTTTGCTTACGGGCGACGATTGGGAAACCTATCGGGACTGGGGATTTTTCTTGGATATGGCCTTTGACCTGTCCACCGTTACCCAGCGGGAAAGTTGGGTGAGAGAAACCACCCAAAAGACCCAGAGCGAAAACTTTACGGAGAGTGAAAGCTCCGAAAGCACGGATACGTCGAGCGGCACACGCAAGACCACGTCCAGCGAGGAGCGCGAGGTGAACACCAGCGGCAATTTAACCCGTCAGGATACCACCGAGCGGGAGTCAGAAACCACCACCGACGTGGACAGTACCACCACCAGTACGCGTACAACTAACGCCAAGGGCACTGCGAACGTGGACGCAAACGGTAAGGAAACCACCGAAGACAACTCCACTGTGACGGGTGGCGACTCGGAGGCGACCCAGCAGTCGGATGAGGTGAAGGAAACGATTCTGGCGAGTATTGTGGACGTTTCCGGTAGCGAAGAGACGGCTGCCACCGACGGGGAAAGCAACGTGACTGAGTCCGCCACCAAAAACGGCAGTACCGAAACAGCGTCTACCTCCAGCGGCTCGGAGGACTCCACCATTACGAAGGAAACCCGTACCGTGACAGAGGTGGTGGTGGATTGCGATTACACCACCGATATCGCGCCGCTGAGCAAACAGGTTACCGAAGAGGGCTTGGTTCTCACCTGGGTGATTTTGCGGCAGCATACACAGCTGCCCGGTCGTCTGCGGGCTGTGGTGCGGGCGGTCGGTGCTAACGGACAGGTGAAAAAGACGGCGGTTATGCTGTTGGAGGTGGAGCCGTCAGTTTTGGCAACGCCTGCCGCGGAGGTGCTTTTTAATGAGTTTGACCAGATGGAGGCGCGGGTGAGCCAACTGGTGGACCAAGCAGCGGCGCAGGCGGACAGAGCCGAGTTTGCCGCCGATACGGCAGACGATGTCAAGCAGAGCTGCTACGACCTGCAACAGCAGACGGCAAGTAGCGCTTTAGCGGCTTCGAGCGCTGTTTATCAGGCAAACCAGCAGTATGTAGCGGCGCAGACGAAAGCCGAAGAAGCAGCAGCCAGCTCCGAGGCGGCTACCACTGCTTGGGCAGGTGCTGCAAACGCACGTGCCGCCGCCGAGACGGCGCGAGACGAGGCGGTAAGTGCACGCGATGAAGCAGCAGAGGCCAAAGCCGCGTCAGAAGAGGCGCAATATTCTGCGGGAAGCGCTGCGGTTGCCGCCATCAACGCGCAAACGTATGCTATCAATGCTCAGACTGCCGCAGAAACGGCTCAGACTGCTGCGGAGAACGCGGCTGCAGAAGCCAATGCTGCTCTGCAGGAGGCACAGCAAACCACTGTGGCTCTGAAGGGACAGGTTGCCAACGCGCTCACGGCAGACATGCGTGCCGCCGCGGTGCGGATAGACGACCTATCCCCGCTGGAACACCCGTACACGGTATCGGTGGAGGCGGTGAATCGGATTCCTTATCCTTATGTGGACACCACCAAGACGGTGAACGGGGTCACTTTTACCGACAACGGGGATGGCACCGTCACCGTCAGCGGCGGTCGTGAAGATACGACGGTTCCTACCACCTTTACCTTTGCTACGGGTCTTCACTTCCCCGCAGGCACCTACGTGCTGTCGGGTAATGGGGGTATGGGTCTGCAGCTGTATTTTGAAAGCGAGCCGAATGCGGAAACAGGAGAAAGTGTTCACAGTTACAAACTGATGACCAAGCTTGCTGAAAAAGAGGTCACCTTTGCGGAGGATGTATATCTCAATGTGTACGGTAAGGTAACGGGAGCGTTTAGTGCGAATCAGAACACCTTTTCGCCTAAAGCGGTGATTGCTTCCGTTTCCGCTATAAAAGTAAACAAGTACGGTAAGAACCTGCTGCCCTATCCGTTCTATACGAAAACTACCACGCAGAACGGGGTCACCTTTACCGACAACGGGGACGGTAGCATCACACTCAACGGTACGGCTACTGCCCGCACCACCTTTTACTTGGCCTCCTCAAAGACGAACGTATTCTTGCCGAAGGGCGTGAACATAGCCTTGTCCGGCATACCGGACGGAGTGGGCAAGGAAACCGTGTTCTGTGTTCTTCGAACAGGGGACTCAAAGCAGTCAATCCGCGACTACGGACAAGGCGCGACGATGGTGACAGAGTATACGGAGTACCTCTGCTTCTTGATAGTGAATGTGGGCGTCACCGTGGACAACGTGGTGGTGCGTCCGCAGATTGAGGTGGGCGGTATCACCGCGTGGGAGCCCTATGCCGAACCGACCGCCTACACGGTGTCCGCAGAGGGCATGGTAGAGGGTCTGGAGTTGCTGCCGAAGGAGGATACGACCCTTGTTGCCGACCCGCCGGCAACCGCGCTGGTACATGCCGCCTACAATCGGGACACCAACAAGGTGATCGAGGAACTGGTCAATGCTATTATTTCGTTAGGAGGGAATGTGTAATGTTTGATTTGCGTGAATTTATTTTGCGTGGGCTGAAAGATGCCGTCGGCAAGATGGCGGACTATCAGGTTATTCTCAATGCGGCGGGCTGGCTGGAAAAGGGCGTGCTCACCGAGGCGGACCTCGCCACGGTGCAGGCCGCCATTGACGGCGCCGCGCAGTAAGGAGTGACAGAATGGAAGGAATGATTCTGGTGGTCGTTATGGCAATTATTGTGGAGGCGCTGGTGGAATACGGCAAAAGCATCGCTAAGGCTTTTGCGGAGCGCAGTGTAAAAACGGCGGTCACGCAGCTGGTGGCCATAGGCTTGGGAATTTTGCTGTGTTTCGCTTCCCGCGGCGACCTTTTCAGTCTCGCGGGTGTCACGTTTGGGTGGCCGTGGTTGGGTATGGTGTTGACAGGGATAATCATCAGCCGAGGTGCCAACTACGTTAGCGATTTTGTGAAGCGCCTGACTGTAACAAGGGGGGAATGATATGGCGAAGAAAGTATATATCGGCATCGGTCACGGCGGCGCCGACCCCGGCGCGGTGGCCAATGGCATCAAGGAGAAGGACGTCAATCTGGTAATTGCTCTTGCCTGTCGGGACGAACTGGTTCGGCACGGTGTGGAGGTTAAGACCAGCCGCACCAAAGACGAGGCGGACCCGCTGGAGCAGCGCATCAAGGAGTGTAATGCTTTCGGCGCCGACCTGGCGCTGGATATTCATAACAACGCCGGCGGTGGCGACGGCGCGGAGGTGTACCACTACCATAAGGGTGGCACCTCCAAGACCTTGGCGAACAACATTCTTGCCGAGGTAGTGAAAATTGGGCAGAACAGCCGCGGCGCGAAGGTGAAGCTGGGCGCCGACGGACGGGATTACTTTGGTTTTATCCGACAGACTATCCCGCCTGCGGTGATTGTGGAATGTGCCTTTCTGGACAACAAAAAGGACGTCAAAATCATCGACACCGCCGCCGAGCAGAAGGCGATGGGTATCGCCATCGCCAAGGGCGTGCTCAAAACCCTAGGTATCGCTTGGCGACCGAAGGAGACCTATACCGTCACCGTGTCCGGGCTAGACAAGCCCGCAGCGGACAAGGTGGCTTCCACTGTAAAGGCGTTAGGATTTACAGCGAAAACGGTCAAGAAATAAGCCTGCTGCGACAGCCGTCGGGTCACCGACGGCTGTCTTTCTGTCTCTGCCACAGACGGAAAAAACTTGCCAAACAAAAAACGGTGTGCTATACTGTGGATAAAAGGTCGCCTTCGGTATACCCATTTTGAAGGAAAAGAGCTGGTATATATGAAAAGAGTCATAGCCCTACTGTCAGTGGCAGCATTACTGCTTTGTTTTTCTGCCTGCGCGGATATGGACGAGTCCTTTTCTGAAGTAACAGAGTCGGTTGGTACGGATACCGCGGTATCCTCATCCGATACGAGTGTGCCCACTTCGCTGGATACTACCGATATCTCATTTGCGGATACGACGGATGTGCAGACTGACCCCTCCACCAAAGAGACGCAGACAAAGACCGAAGGGGTTGATTCCTCTGCGTCGACGACAAAGATGCCTTCTACGACAACAACGGCAAGCAGCAAGACCACAACATCTGTTAAACGCAGTTCTACGACAACCACCGTTCAAAAGAACACGACGTTTAAGACCACTAACAAGCCTGCGACTACCAAGACTACGACTGTTAAGACGACGGTTACTACTGCCCATCGGCACACATATAAAGCTGCCTCTTGTACCGAACCTGCCACATGTGCCTGCGGTGCGACTCAGGGGGTGGCAGCAGGGCATTCCTTCTCCGGCGGCAAATGCAGCCGTTGCGGTATTGCCTCTCCGTTTAAGGATACGGCGTTGGAGGGTACCGATTGGGGCTACGGACAGGTGGCGCTGGTAGGGGATAAGGTCTACTACACCTATACCTATGAGGCGGATCAGCTGTTTTTCTATGATGGCGAGACCACCCGCACCATCCCCATTGTCGGCATCCCGAATTTGATGATTTCTGATGAAAGTCATATCTACTACCACAACCAAAAGACCTCCGACCTGTATCGGGTAAACTTAAAGACCGAGAAGTGCGAGAAGTTTTTCTCCGCTCCGGGGCTAATCTACGAATTTTTCAAGTACAACGATACCATCTATGTGTCGGCAGACGATGAGGAGGGGCACGAGGTACTTTACTCAGTTGGTGCGGGTACGAAAAAGTCTCAAAAAATATTAGACACCGACAACGCCCGTATGCGTTTTGCCATCGCAGAGGATTTATTCACTTGTTTCTTCAATGATCTTTCCGTTTATACCATTGATTATAAGACACAAAAGGTCACCAAAAAGGAAGACACCGAGGTCGCTACCAAGGAATACTGGTTGCCGAATACTAAGAACGTAAAGCGGTTTGCCAGCGTGGTGGATAACTCGGCTAAGGATAAAATTATTTATCGGGCGAGAAAGCTGCTTGTGAACGGCAGCTACTATGTGCCGGTGCTGTGGCATAGCTCCGCATACACCGGCGATAGCAGCTGCTGGGTTATGGATACCGGTAACCTGGTTAAAATTCTGCGTGTGGATGCAGAAACGGGGAAGGAGCAGGTGATCACGGATATGTCCGCCCCCTATTGGTGCAGTGGCTTTCACGTGAACGAGCAACTGCTGGTGTGCATTATCGGCGATACTAAGGGAGGCAACCTGTACACCTACCGTATGGACCCCGACGGTGGCAATATCCGCTGTATCGGGGCACGGGTGAATAGACAGCCCGTTTTTGGAGCCGAGGCGGTGTCTGCCGCCGCTACTCTTACGGCGATGCTCGGCACAAACAGCAAGGACGAGGGTGACGGCGGTAGCGGCAGCTGTCAGACCTGCGGCGGTGACGGACGAGAGACCTGCAACTATTGCGGTGGCACAGGACGGGGCAAGCCCCTCTATATGCTGGGTGAGATGGTGGAGCAAGGCTGTACCTACTGCGGTAGCTCCGGATGGCGCGTGTGCAGTCACTGCCATGGCTACGGTGAGGAGTAACAAGTCAACAAACAAAACAACCGCCCACGGTGTGGGCGGTTGTTTTTTGTGCCCTTTTACCCATTGACAGGGGAGTGGTCAATAGGGTATAATAAAAAGCGAATTTTTATCCTTTAAACGGATAAAGTATCTAAAAAGGAGCGAAGTATAATGATTAAGGACACCATTCAGCAGTTAGCTGCTTTTGACGCCGAGGTGGGCGCCGCCGTACAGGCGGAGTATGACCGCCAGCGGAACGGTATTGAGCTGATTGCATCGGAGAACGTGGTTAGCGAGGCGGTGCTGCTTGCCGCCGGCTCTATTTTGACCAATAAATATGCCGAGGGCTATCCTGCCCACCGCTATTACGGCGGTTGCCAGTGCGTGGACGTGGTGGAGAATATCGCCATTCAGCGCGCCTGCGAATTGTTCGGTGCCAAGTTTGCCAACGTGCAGCCCCACAGCGGCTCCCAGGCGAACACCGCCGTCTACGTGGCGCTGCTCAAGCCGGGCGACACCGTGCTGGGCATGAATCTGGCTCACGGCGGTCACCTGACCCATGGCAGCAAGGTAAACCTGTCGGGTAAGTATTACAACTTCGTTTCCTACGGCGTGGACGCTGCCACCGGCAAAATCGACTACGACGAGCTGGAGCGACTGGCGAAGGAGAATGCGCCCAAGCTGATTGTGGCGGGCGCTTCCGCCTATCCCCGTGAGATCGATTTCGCCCGTATGGCGGAGATTGCTCACAGCGTCGGCGCCAAGCTGATGGTGGATATGGCACACATTGCTGGTTTGGTGGCGGCGGGTCTGCATATGAGCCCCGTGCCCTATGCCGACGTGGTGACCACCACCACCCATAAGACTCTGCGCGGTCCCCGCGGCGGCCTTATCCTCACCAACGACGAGGAGATGGCCAAGGCAATTAACAAGGCGATTTTCCCCGGTATTCAGGGTGGTCCCCTGATGCACATCATTGCCGCCAAGGCGGTGTGCTTTGGTGAGGCGCTGCAGCCCGCCTTTAAGGCGTACCAGAAGCAGCTGCTGGACAACTCCAAGGCGTTTGCCGAGGCGCTGCTGGCGGAGGGCTTCGACCTGGTGTCCGGCGGCACGGACAACCACCTGTGCCTCATTGATCTGCGCCCGATGAACATCACCGGCGTGGATATGGAGACCTGTCTGGACGAGGTGGGCATTACCGTCAATAAGAATGCCATTCCCGATGACCCCCAGAAGCCCAGCATCACCAGCGGTATCCGCGTAGGTACGGCGGCGGTGACCAGCCGTGGCTTCGGCGTGGAGGAGATGAAGCAGGTGGCCCACCTTATGGGTGAGGTCGCTCGCGATTTCGAGGCGAACAAGGACGCTGTCCGCGCGGCGGTGGACGCGCTGGTCGCCAAGTTCCCGTTGTTTGAATAAAATAACTTTTCTGTCACAAATTGTCACGCATGGTTTTGCGTTAGTCGCACACAATAGCTTTGCAAACGCAAAACGAATTTCGGCGGCAAAACCGCCGGTGTGACAGTGAGGTGGAAAAGTATGAACAACAAGAGTATCGTTCCTGAGGCTCGTGAGGGTCTGAACCGCTTCAAGATGGAGGCTGCCAACGAGGTTGGCGTGACTCTGAAGCAGGGTTACAACGGTGACCTGACTGCTCGTCAGGCCGGTTCCATCGGTGGCCAGATGGTCAAGAAGATGATCCAGGCTTATGAGCAGAACAACCTGAAATAACAGCAATGGATTGCGGTCCCCGAAGGGTTTTCCCTTCGGGGATTTCTTTGGCGCCTTAAGGCGTGGGAATAAACCCCCAGTTCTACTGGGGGAAGATAAAAGCTTTAGCAAAAGAAAAACCTCCGTGATACAATGGTAAATGGTTTGGCGACCGCATTACCAAAAGTATCAAGGAGGTTTTTAACAAA
>JAFSGP010000029.1 GCA_017440755.1 Clostridia bacterium
AAGGGTGGATTTAGTTGAAAAACCGACAAGTTGAAACTTGTCGGTTTTTCTGGTCGAGATGACAGGATTCGAATGCTATTTTGGCGAATCGACCCTCGTCGGGCGATGTCGAAGCCCCTTGAAATACCCGGCTTTTTGGCATCGTGTTTTTTAATATCCTTTGATATCTTTTGGGGCTTATTGTTATCTTTCTTCCCCCAATAAGCCCCAAAGTCGGCCCTTGTCAGAAGCGCATAACTCCAAATGGCGCACTTCAGCAAAACGTGTCAAGGCTGTATCTAAAGGGTCGCCTTCACGGAGACGCATGGTGCGGCGAATTTCTTTCGAAACAACCACACGCCCGAAGTTCTCTATTCTTCCCACAATATCTGTTACTTTCGTATATACAAAAATCTCCTTGCTTTACAAATTTGTACTGTTCGTATCTGTAAAACAAGGAGATTTATACTGTGTAAATGAAGATGTTTTCCGTTTTATGTTTCTACGCTTTTTAATAACATTCCACGATTTCTACATTGCCGCTGACCGAAAACTGTCCCATCAGGATGGCGGGCATAAAGAAATAATCCCCCTTTTTGATGGGGCGAGTATAGCCCTCTCCGGTCAGCTCACCATCACCGTGGGTGACGATATACACACCGTAGCTTTCCTCTACGGACAGCACTTGCTTGCCGCCGTTCACCGTGATGCGGTTGATGATAAAGCAGTCGGTATCCGCCTCGCCGATGACCCGCTCCACCCGAACGCCGTCTGCATTCGAAACAACGGTAGGGGTGAGCCGTGTGTCCGGCGCCTTTTCGAAGCGAAAGCAGTCCACCGCCGTTTCCTTGGACAGGCCGATGTACATCTCCTGCTCATTGAGCTTATACGCGTCGCACCAGTGCTCCGGTTGAATGGTAAAATCGGTAGGCTCCTGCACCTCTAAAATCAGGCAGCCCGCTCCGATGGCGTGCACCGTTTTGGCGGGTATCAGATATACGTCCCCCACCTGTGGCTCGGTGTACTCCATCAGCCGCTCCATAGCATCCTTGTCGGTTTCGCTCTCGTCGATAGCGGCCATAAAGGATTCCTTATCCACCCCGTCCTTGAAGCCGAAATAGATTTTGGCACCCGGTCTGGTATCCAGGACAATCCAGCTTTCGGTCTTGCCGTATTCCGAGTGGAAATGTGTGCGAGAGAAGGTCTTGTCAGGATGCGCCTGAGCGGGAAGACGGACGGCGCTGTCCAGAATTTTTACCAAGATGCGCATCTTGCGGGAACTGCCCAGCATCTCCAAAGGATACTGCTCCAGCAGGTCGTCAAAATACATGTCGCTTCCCTTTATCTTGGAAACGCCCTCCTTTTCGCCGACGGGGTTTTTGTTCAGTGCCTTGACCGCCGATGCAATCCACTCCTCCGGCAGGAAGCCGTCCTCCGCCTCGTCCCCAAAGAAGCCGGCAAACAGCTTGCCGCCGGTATATACCCGCCCCACACGGTTTCTTTCAAAGAAAATCGGTTCTTTCCGCATTGTGTACCTCCTTACGCTAAGGTGACTCGCGTCACCTTAAGGTGACACGAGTAATCCGAACCTGTTTTGAAAAGGCGGATTTCCGTTCACCCATCGTTAAAATACTCGGAAACACATACAGTGTTTCCTGCGTTTTTTGCCTTGGTTGACCAAAAATCCGCTCTTTTCAAAATCTTTGACCTCAAAGCGAGGAGGTTTCGAGGGGTTTTTGCTCAAGTTGGGCGAAGCAAGGCTGCCGCCTTGCGAGAACAAATAGGGTGAAAAGCACCGAAACATCCCGCTCTGAGGCAGGTTCGGATCGCTCGCGTCACCTTAACCACACCTTGAGCGTGACAATCTCGAAGGGCTTGATCCCAAAGGAAATCCCCTGCTCGGTCTTTTCAACAATCGGTCCGCCCATCGGTTCCTCCATCAGGTTGACCGCCTGTACCCGGGCAATCTTTCGGTCGGACGAAAGGGTCACCGTTTGGGCGCAGTTGTAGGGCTCATAGATGCGCAGCACCAGACCGTCGCCATCCTCCGCCGGCTTGACCGTATCCAGCACAGCTCCGTCGCAGGCGAACAGGGAGAAGGCTTCCTCCTTCGCCGCCATACCGCCTACCGCAAACAGGGGGTTGTTCAGCAGGTAGGCCTCTTTGACTACCCCAGCCTGACGGATATCCCCTCTGTGGGGCAGGATAGAATAGGTAAAGCTGTGATGCTCTTTGTCTGCATTCGGGTTGGGGCTGCAGCCACAGCGCAGCAGGGTGAGGCTAAGCGTGGAGCCATTGGCGGAATGACCGTATTTGCAATCATTGAGCAGCGCCATGCCGTAGCCGCCGTCGGCGATATCCGCCCACTTGTGCCCGCAGACCTCAAACCGTGCCTCGTCCCAGGAGGTGTTTGCCACCGTGGGGCGCTCCACATAGCCGAACTGGATTTCATAGGTGGCTCGGGTGGCATTCACATTTACAGGGAACTCCGCCTTCAGCACCTGACAACACTCCTTCCAGTCGATCTCGGTCTTGAAATCGATACGGGGGGAGCGGGCATACACTACCATATCCTGTCGAATGGTGGAATCCATATAGCGACGCTCGGTACGAAGGGTCACCGTCTCCTCGTCCGCTTGCAGAATATAGGCCTTTTCGGGAGCGGGCATAGCAAACTCTCTCTCGGTGTAGTACACCTCGATGTTCCAGTTGTCCTCGTTCCCCGTGGCCGAGGTGGGGCGGGAACGATCCTCAAAGATGCGCAGACGGTTGGCGATAGCCCCCTCCACAAAGCATTCCCGACCGGCCTCCTTGTCATACAGACCGAGAATCTCCCCCTGCTCCGACAGGCGGATGCGGTAGTAACGACTCTCAATGATACCGTCCGCCACAGTGAGCGGCACGGCGGGACGGGTGCCGGCGGCAGCATAGGTCCGATAGCCCTTGGCGGGGACCGCCTCGGCATAGTAATAGCCGTTGCCCACCGTCACATAGCCGCTGACCGCCTCCGAATAAGGGTTAAAGACGGTGATTTTGCTCTCGTCCGAAGCCGCCGGAACAGCCTTCACTCCATCGGCGCACAGCGCCTTACCTGTGGCGAAGGCCTGCTCGTACAGAGCATCGGCGTCCTCGTATACCTCTCGCAGGGAGCTGCCGGGCAACACGTCGTGGAACTGATTCAGCAGAATTTTCTTCATACCGTCGTCAAAGGTCGCCTTGGGGAAGGGCTTCTGTTCAAAGCAGTTGGCCAACGCCCACAGCCACTCGGCGTTCGCATACAGGAATTCCCCCTGACGGTTTTTCTGCTTGATTCGCGCCATAGAGGTGTAGGTGCCACGGTGGTTCTCCAGATAGATCTCTCCCCGCCAGCAGGGCAGCCGCTTGTTGCCCGTAACCTTTTCGCTTAATCGGTCAAAATACTCCCCAGCCGTACCAATCTGTACCTCCGGGAAACCGGGAATGCCCTTTTTCATACGGCGGATGCATTCCAGCTGATCAGCGGTAACACCGCCACCACCGTCTGAAAAGCCAAAGGGAGTTAAGATATCTTGGTTAATTTCCTTCTGCTTATAACGGAGGCTTCCCTCCAGCAGACCGCCATTCTCGATGTCCGGACAATAGGCACCGGGCAGGTAGGTGGTGCAGTGGGCAAACACCTCGCTGCCGTCGATACCCTTCCAGGTGAAGGTGTCGTAGGGGAAGGGGTTCTTGTCGTTGGTGCCCAGCTTAGAGGTCATAAAGTATTTGACCCCTGCCTTACGCAGAATCTGGGGCAGGGCAGCGGTGTAGCCGAACACGTCAGGAAGCCACAACAGCCGACAGTCCACTCCGAATTCCTCTTTGAAAAAGCGTTTGCCGTACAGGATCTGCCGCACGATGGACTCGCCGGACACCAGATTCATATCCGGTTCGCACCACATAGCCCCTTCGATTTCCCATCTGCCTTCCTTCACCAACTGACGGATTTTTTCGTACAGGGAGGGCATCTGGGTCTTTACATAGTCATACAGCTGTGCCTGGCTGGACATAAAGCGGTGTTCGTCGTATTCCTGCAGCAGCTTCACCTCGGTGGCGAAGGAGCGGAGCACCTTGTCCATCGTATGTTCATACCGCCACAGCCAGGCGAGGTCGATATGGGTATGCCCCACCAGCGTGGCCTTGCCGTAGCCCGGTCGAGCCTTGCCGTAGAGAGTATTCTCTATATAATCGTTGGCCTTTTTCACGCTCTCGTAGAAGCCATCCGACTGGGGATAGCGAAAATCCACCAGACACAGAGCCTCGTTGATGCCGTTGATAATCTCAGTGTATTCGTAGGAGTCCTTATCGAAAAAAGCGAGATGGGCGAAGGGGATACGGATACTGTGGTAGAAAGCTGTGAGTGTCTTATCTCTCGTCTGCAGGTCCAGATACAGACGCACACCGTCGGTGGTGTCCAGATCCACCCACCCGCCATAGGGGGTGTACTTGGGATAGTCGCTGTAGGCATACAGGTAAAAGGTGACGCCCTTCTGTCCCGCATATTCGTTGATACGCACCAGCTCGTGGTTGGTGTCCAACCCTTGCACCGCCTCGTTGCCCACCATCAATAGCATCTGAGGGCGGACCATATTGTGACCGCCGCTCTGGTTGGTGGCAATATGCAGATACAGATCGGTGTTGTCCTCTGCCTGCGGCAGGTCCATCTGAAACCGAAATAGGGCATAGGTGTCAAAGTTCTCCTCTGACCACACGTCCCCCACCGTGTAGGGGACAAAGCCGTCCAAAGCGGTAACGTCACAGGGGAAAGAAAGCTTGCCCCACCGCACCTGCACCCCTGTGATAGGGGCGGAGGTTTTACTCAGCAAAGGCGTCAGGTCGTTCAGCAAACGCTGTATTCTTGCTTCCAGTTTAAACATAGCATTTTCCTCCTGTTACAGATTGGTATAGGTTACAAGCCGATGCGCCTCGGCGGCATTCTGAAACACCCCGCAGGCAATCAGCCCGAACAGCGCTGCGCCGAAGGCGGCCTCCTCCCGGTGTGCGGGGGTTTGCATACGGGCGTGGAAAGTCTCTTCGAAAATCCGAACCAGCGTGGGGTTCTTGCGCAGACCGTTGCCGGACCCTACGATACCGCCACGGTCAACCCCCATTTGCCGATACATTGCAAACAGCTCCGCCGCCATTCCCTCCAGCACGCCCCGTGTCAGCTGAGACGGAGTGAAATTCTCGGTGGTAATGCCGTTGATACTGCCGCATTGGCGTGGGTCGCTCCGTGTTCCCGCAAAGCGGGTGTCCACCGTGAGGGAGGAGGTGTCCGTTTGCTGCAGCATCTGATCCATTATTTCGTACACCTGCTCGGAATCGGTGGTTTCCGCATAACCGAGAACAGCGGCATAAAAATCCTTCAGCAGCGAATAGGCTCTGCCGCCGCACAGCGCCGAGCCAACCACCAGGTATTTGCCCTCAAAATACGGACGCACCTCGCTGTTTTCACCGATGACAGGTGTGTCAGACACAATGGACACCTGGCTGCCTGTTCCCACGTTCAGCAGAATGCTGTTTTCATCGACCAGGGTGGAAAACACGCTGGCCTGGTTGTCACCGATGGCCACGCTGACGGGGATTCCTTTATAGGCACCCGCTATGCAGTAGTCGGCAACCACCTGTGCGCCACAGGGATAGGTAAAGCGGTTTTCCGCCAAGTCGTAGCAACCAAAACTGGCGGCATCGCTGGCGTGTATGAGTGGGGCTTTGCGTCCGCACAGCCGCATCACGAAATAATCGTGGATCGTGCAGTAGGTTGCCGCCTCAGCAGGACGAACACCATTCTCTCGGTTGTAGAAGTCGGTAACGTTGCCGTAGCCGGCACAGCTGCCCAGATGTTTGGCATAGGTGGTGTCCCCGTACGGCAGGTTGCCTCGCTCGTCCTGCCAGGTGTAGAGGGGGCTGACCGCCAGACCCTCCCCATCCACGTAGACGATACCGTGCATCTGACCGGTGACACCGATGACCGCCACGTCGTCGGCAATCAAATCCTCCAGAATGCCCGTAGCCACCGCCAGAATGGTGTCCACCGACTGGATTTTTTCCCAAGAGGCGCAACCGGGCAGAAAGGCATCGCTGTTTCTGGTGCAGGACCGCACCACGGAACCGCTTGCGGTGTCAATGACCACACCGCACACGCTGGTGGTGCCGATGTCGATTCCTATCGCTTTCATAGTTTCCTCCCTGTCAGCAACCGATGCTAGTGGATTTCAGGTCTAAGCGGGTGATAATATCCTGCTGAATCTCAGGAGACAGGTCGAGGAAATTCACAAACGTCCCGTGGATTCGCATGATGTATACCCCGCTCGGCGCATACTTTTGGGGGTTCGCCAACACCTTGCGCAGGGTGTCGGGGGTGGTGACGTTGACGTACAGGTAGAAGGGGGATACCCCTTGCTGAAATGCGTTGAAGAACAGAGGCTTAACAATATTCTCGTAGAATTGCACGCCCTTTTTCTCGTAGCTGTCGCCGGTAAAATACTTAGGGTCTATGCCGAGGTGAGAGGCATAACCACCGTTAAACTCCTCAAAGGGCAGCTTCATATTGGATAGCATACGGAACCCCAGTCCGTTGGCGGCCTCGCCGTACAGGGGGTCTACGCCGTAGCCCAGCATATCCCGACTCTTGCGTCCGTCGGGGGTGGCGCCCACCCAGTAGCCGTAGGTCAGGTGGGTGGAGGGACTGGAGAAATCGGGACGGAAGGGGTTGCCAAGATAATTTTTCTTGGAACGGAGAAGAGCGGACACCTTGAGGGCGATTTCTCTCGCCTCGTTGTCCACCGCCTCGATGTTATTGCCGAATTTGGGGCAGGACAGCAGGAATTCCCGCAGTTCCTCATAACCCTCAAAGTTGTTTTTGATAGCTGCTATCAGCAAATCCTTGCCGTCGGGGTATTTCTTGGCAAATGCATCGATAGCCACAAAGGAGTCTGCCAGAACAGTCAACCCGTGCACCAGACAGCCGCTGCCGTTATACTTAGTACCTTGCTTTTGGGTATCCCGCATATCGGCGCCATACTCCAGACCGCCCATAAAGCAGCTGAGGAAGGGCACCTTCAGCTCCGACAAGGCAACCGATGCCCCGTTGGCGGCTTCCGTCATCTCGTTGCACACCTTGTCCAGGGTGCGATAAAATACCTCTCGCAGAGTTTCGAGGGTATACGGCTCGGTCTCCATAAGCGGTTCGCCGGTGATGGCGGACCGACCGCCCAGCAGCACCATCTCCAGCACCTTGGGCAGGCTCAGCCAGCTGTTGGTGGTGTTGCCGTTGTCCTTGCCCATAATCAGCGGCTCCTGGCAGCCTGCTACCGAGTAGTCGGGTATATCCGCCTCGTCCACGCCGTTATTCTTCAGCACCGTAAACAGAGCGTCGTCGTTAAACAGCGACGGGGTGAGCACACCGGCGGAGAAGAAAAATTTCCCCATTTCCTCGTACAGCTTTTCAGGGGTGTTTTTATGTAATTTCACCGACAGAATGGGCTGGGGCAGGTTCATATCATAGTAGGCGTCCAGAATGGCGTAGGACATCGTATTGGTCAGGTCGTTGCCCGCCATATCCCGACCGCTGATGAGCACGTTCTGGGAGATGGCCCAGCTTCTGTCACCCACGTTGTAGAACACTAGGAAGTGCTTGAATAGTTCGCTTGCCTGCTCACGGCTCAGCTCCTTGCGGTATGGCTCAAAAATGCGGTCCGCATTGCCTACCGAGAAGGCGTAGGGGTTGGGCGCCTGCTCCAGACACATAATCTCCCACAGCAGAAGGTACAGCTGGATTGCCTCATACAAGTTTTCTGCGCCCTTGCCGGCGATGTTTTTAAGAGTTTGCTCCAGCAGGTCCAGCTGCTCTTTACGCTTGGCGGAGCAGGTTTTCTTCTGCTCGCCGATGAGGGCAATGTAGCGCTCTGCCAAAACCTTGACACCGCCGAGCGCCACCGCCGCCGCCTCGTAGAATTCACCCTCCTTTGTGCTTGCTTCAGCGATCATCGCATCCACACCGCGTTTGAGCGCAAAGCGGAAGTCGGGGATCACGTGTCCTGTCACCTGCTCCACGAAGAAGACGACCTCCTTGGTGTAGTTCTCTGCTTCGCCGTAGGTCTTGTTCAGCATCTCTACCATCTTGGTCTTGGCGGTAAACTGACGTACCGTGTCGATGCGCTCCGCCGGGAAGGTATCGTTTGGCTCGATGTCGTTGTAGATTGCCATCGGGTCGCAGTAGCCGGAGAAGCCCTCCACCGTGAAGGAGGGGTTGATCAGGGCATAACTCTTGGCAAAGGCGTCCCGCTGGGTGCCGACGAAAACGGCATTGTCGCTGAGGGAGAGAGGGATGTGCTGCAACACCTCGCACAGAAGGTGCGCCTTCTTCACCTCAGGGGCACAGTGAGCGTATTTTGCATCCATCTGCATCTCGGTCTCTTTGGCGATGAACCAGCCGTCCAATCGCTTGATCTGTCGCTCCTCCTGATAGAGAGCCTTCGCCATAGCGGTCAGCTCGCCTGCCTTGTATAACGTTTCAAACATATCCATTCTCCTTTATGTGTTTATCGTTTTCAGCTTATAGTCTGCAAATGTGTTTTGAAATGCTTCCACCTGAGCAGCGGATACAAAACCATCGGTAACGGTGTAGGGCGCTTGCCACTTGTCCTTGCCATATTCGTGATACGGCAAAAACTCAAAGCATACGTTAGCGGTATCCTGCCCCGCAAAATAAGAAGCAAAGCCGACAGGGTCATCCGCATTAAAGCCGTTGATGAGAGGGATACGGATGTGCAACTGCCGTCCACTGCGACAGAAGTACTCATAGTTTTGCCGTAGCTGCTCGTTCCCCACGCCGGTTACCTGCCGCAGTCGCTCGCTGTCGAAGTGCTTAAAGTCCATAATCAGATAATCCACGTGGGCGGCAACCTCCGGCAGTCGCCGCGCGGTACCGTTGGTCTCAATGGCCGTGTGGATACCTGCCTCTTGCAGCTCCTCCAGTACCTGCAGAAGCTCCTCCACCTGCAGGGTGGCCTCGCCGCCGGTGAAGGTTATCCCGCCACCGCCGAACAGCATAGGGAGACAGCTCTTGCACTCTGCCACGATCTGCTCCACGGTGCAGTTCTCTCCTCCGGTTACGGCCATCCCCTCCGGGTTGGAGCACCAGGGACAGTGCATATTGCAGCCCGCCAAATGGTACACCAGGCGATTACCGGGACCGTCCTGCCCAAAATTAAAGCCTTTGGCAAAAATCTTCATAGCTTCCTACTTTCGCAACGTCTTTGTGTGGTTCTTTCTACTTTATTATAGAAATTCAACCGCAATATGAAAATTGACAAAACCGCAGGAAAGATGTAAAATAAAGAAAATATGAGGAGGTGGAGCAAGTGGAAAACATCTTCGAAACCGACGCACGCCATCGCATTCTGGATGCCAATATAAACTTCTATAGGACGCCTTTTGTTCACCCGGAGCGGATTTTAGGGGAGCACGATTTCATCTACCTGTTGGAGGGAGAATGGAAATTCGGACAAAACGAGGAGACATTCACCCTGCAAAAGGACCAGATCCTCATTCTTACAGCGGGTAACCACCACTTTGGTCTGACCCCCTGCTCCGCCAACACCAAGACGATGTATTTTCACGCTTCCCGGGAGGCGGGGGATCACTCCCGACGGGACGGCGAAGCCGTACCCGAAAACAGCGTGTTGGTGGAAACCCTGACAGACGTTTCTGCTAATAAGAAAATAAAGAAAACCTTCCTCAACGTCGTGAACAGCAAGCTGTCCGGTGACGAGAGAAAGGCGGGTGTGTATTTCGATCTTCTGCTGTGCGAACTATCCGAGAAGCGGCTGTATGCCTCCCAAAGCCGCGTGGAAACGAAAATTATGGATATCATCCACAATAATCCCGAAAAATTCTTCTCCAACGTTGAGTTGGCACAGATGGTGAACGTATCGGTGAAGACGGCGGAAAACAAGTTTAAGGCACGGTACCAAAAGACTATCCATCAGTATATGCTGGAGTTTAAGGTGCAGGAGGCAATCTCTTATTTCAACAATTTTCCTCAGATGGGGGTCAAGGAGATCGCCTACAATCTGGGCTTTTACGATGAATACCATTTCAGCAAGCAGTTCAAAAAAATAGCGGGAGTTTCTCCAAGTAAATATAAGGCCGATCTTCCGTAACAGATCACAACAGCGGAGTGGATACCCACTCCGCTGTTGCTATGTATATGCATCGGTTAAACAGGCGCTTTTTGCCAATTTTTTCTTCAAAAACCGATAATGCCCGATGTTCGTACGACTTTTGTGTTATTATACACGAGCCTTGAATCTACGTACTTTGTTGCCGATTATTCTAATGCTGCGCATCGAAGTGAGCACAGCACAAAACCAAAAAAGATTAATGCCTTTTCGTAGCTCATCATCGGGCAGATACAACGAAAATATGGGGTGAGCCATTGGCTCACCCCATATTTTGGTCGAGATGACAGGATTCGAATGCTATTTTGGCGAATCGACCCCTGTCGGGCGATGTCGAAGCCCCTTGAATTACCTGGGTTTTTGACATCGCCTTTTTCAATATCTTTTAATATCTTTTGGGGCTTATTGTTATCTTTCTTCCCCCAATAAGCCCCAAAGTCGTACCGAAAAACTATCCTTACTTAAACTTCCAGTGCTTCAGGATAGCTTCCAGGGTGGTTCTCTTGTTAGCCAGCACGGTGGACCACTGGTTGCCGTTGGAGATCACCTCAGTGATGCCGGGGAACTGGCTGTTGCTCAGCCAACCGCCCCACAGGTTTGCGGCTACCACCGCGTAGTCCTGGTTCAGCAGGTCCTGAGTGTACTTTAACTCGGCGCTTGTCAGCACGCCCTCGTCGGTCAGGCCGGCCGCTTTTTCACCGTATTTGCGGGTGTAGGCGGTATCGGTGAAGGGGAGAGTCTCCAGCCAAGGATAGTTGAGGAAGGCCCACTTGCGCAGCTCAACGAGGTAGGCGGCCCCTTCGGGGTTTTTAGCACCCTTGATCAGACCGAAGGTCTGCTGTAGGGTCAGGTTATAGTAGTGGTCGGATTTATTATCCAGCTTGGGCAGGATGCACCACTCCAGCTTTCCTTTTTCCCGGGCGGCGTTCATTTCGTTGGTCATGGCCCAACCGGCGGTCATGGACATGACGGCGGAACCTTTGCCCACGTTGCTGTGATAGTCGAAGCCGGCAGACTGGGTGCCGTTGACCCCCATCTGGTACATGGTGTTCATCAGGGTCTTATACTTGGAGTTAGCGATGTTGAGCTTATAGCTTTTGGCTCGGTTGTATTCCACCAGTTCCAAGCCGGTGATCATGCCAATGTCGCCGGGGATAAAGCCGATGCGGGTGACGGTACCATCCTTGTCGATCTGCACAGTTTTGTCAGCAATGTTCTGCAGAGCCTTCAGGTCCCAGGTGCCTTTGCGCCACAACTCCAGCGGGGTTTCCAGGCCGGCTGCTCTGATGATGGTGGGGTCATAATACAGCAGCTCTGCGATCTGCATATACTCAAAGGAGAAGTAGGTGCTGTTATTGATCTGGTATTTGGCGGTCAGCGCCCGCACGTCATCCCAGATGTCGTCGTCCCAGTTGATATAGGGATCGAGAGGGACCACCAGACCGGAGGCAATAGCGGCAGGATAGGTGGAGCCGGAGGGATCCCACTCCAGCAGGTCGGGGGAGGAGCCGGAGGCAACTACCGCCGAGAGAGCGTCCATGTAGTTCTCGAAATTGGCCTGATACCATTTGGTGGTGATGCCCACATCCTTATACACCTTGCGCAGGTCGGGCTTGGTAGCGCCATAGCAACCGTCGGATTGCTGGTCACGCCAGGAGAAGATGGTAACCTCTTTATTTTCCAGGTCTCGGACAGGCATCGCAATGTTTTTGTTCTGCTGGTAGAACTTGTCACGGTCAATGGCTTCGTCCGTGGAGTCTACATCCTCGTTTGCCAGCGGATTGGTGCTGTCCGTTTTGGTGGTTGTTGCCGTTGCACTGGTTTTACCCGTGGTTGTGGTAGCAGAGGTCTTGCTTTTGGTGGTTGTGGTAGCAGAGGTCTTGCTTTTGGTGGTTGTGGTGGTCAGGGTGGAACGGCTTGCCCCGCCACCGGTGGTAGTGGGCTTCGTAACGCTGGTACCACGAGTAGAAGAGGGGGTGGTGTCGGTGGCGTCCGTTTCGTCGGTGGTCGGCACGTCACTACTCCCCGCATCTCCGGTGGGAACCGTGGAGGTATCCGCCGAATCGGTGATATCGGGTATGCTGGGCTCATCGGATACATCGGTAAGATCGCTCTGGTCCGGATCCGACACATCCGGCTTGGTACCACAGCCGGCGGAAAGGCTCAGCAGCAACACGGCTGCTAACCCCAATATGGCTAAACGAAGCCAACTTTTTTTGTACATAGTGTGGTTCTCCTTTCTGTTTTGAAAGCGTGGGTTTTGGCGGCAAAAGACCGCCAAAAGACGGGGGCCTCCAAAATTAGTGCGTCTTTATAATAGCATGCAGTCACCATCCATGCCATCGATGTTGTTGACTTAAACTTGTTTCATTTTGACCTTTGTTTTCGGAAGAAACGGTACACCCGGGGCACTGCCGATCATGCTTCTTCCGTGTTGCGGATGGTTTTTTGCATATTTTGCCGATAGGCAGAGGGCGACTGCCCAAAATGCTCTGAAAAGCTGTGCGTAAAGTGGGAGAGACCGGTAAAGCCGCAGCGAGTGGCAATGGCGGATACGGAATCCGACGTAGATTCCAGCAGCCTCTGGGCGTATTCCAGACGCAGGATCTGTATGTATTTCATGGCCGATAGACCGGTGGCCCGTTTGAAACAACGACAAAAATAAGAAACATTGTAGCCGAAGCGATCGCTCAGCGTCCGAGTGGTTTCTTTTTCCAAAAAATGCTCGTTGATGTAGCTGATGACCTCGTTCATCGGCTCATCACTTTTGGAGTACACCCGCTCATAAGCCACGCCATAGCGATGAAGGGCACCCAGCAGAGAGTAGAGAGCACCGAAAATTTGCAAAAAGTGTTCGTCGTTTTCATTAAAAGCAACCAGTTCTTCATAGATGTGCAGAACCTCCGGCTTGTCGGTGACAGGATAGAACACCACTTTTTGCTGTACCAAAGGCTCCAGATATTTTCTGACTACCTGATCGGAGCTGTACAGCTTTTGGATGTCAAAGGAGGTTACCTCGAAGGAGGTCTGTTCATTGCCGGACACACCGCAGTGTACCTGGAAGGGAGATATGATGCCTAAGGTCCCAGGGCGCAGAACGACAGTGGTCTCGCCTACCGTAAAGGTGATTTTACCCTCCAACACACGGATGATCTCCACCCGCTCATGCCAATGGGGTCCAAAACAGCCTGTGTGGGGTGGGATGACCTGAAGCGGGATGACACGGACCAGCCGTTCGCCAAAAATAACCGGGGTTGCTTCTTTTTGTCCTTTCATGGTTCACCTCAAAACAAGAATATGGTGATTAAGAGGAAGATGTACCTTTTTATGTTATCACAATTCTGGGTGGTAGGCAAATTGAATTTTTTGGAAAAACGCTTACCGGTTTGGCGGGGTGAAACCGTCTTTGCCGGCCTGGTAGATGGCACACACCAGTTTCTGGATCTTTAGTGCCTCCCGGCCGCTGATCTCCGGCTCACGTCTTTGCTCAACGGCGTTGTAGAAGTCCGCAATCTGACGGATGTGACGGAAACCCCAATAGTCCTTGCCACCCTCATAGTGGATGCCGTCCGGCTCCTGTTCCACCTGCAGCAAGGTGCCGTCGTTAAAGGTGATGACGGCATGGTCATAGTCCATGATCACCTTGCCGTTCTCGCATAGTAGACGAATTTCGATAGGGTCGTCACAGCCGTAGTTATTCATCGCCCAGAAGGACAGGGTGGCACCGTTCTGATAGCGGATAAATCCCTCAGCGGTGTCCTCCACCTCCATGATGGCGTGTCCCCGGTTTGCCATGGAGGCTTGCACCTCGATGGGGGTGTCGTTGATAAACCAGTTGGCCAGATCCAGGGAGTGGATCGCCTGGTCGATGATTACGCCGCCGCCCTCCTTGTCCCAGGTACCCTTCCAGTCGGACAGGGAATAGTAGGTGTCCGGGCGACTCCAGGTCAAGGTGCAGCGGGCGGAGATGATCCTGCCCAGCCTGCCATTGTCCAGGTTTTTCTTTATCAACTGGGAGGCATCGTTGTAGCGACACTGGAAGATAACACCATACCGCAGGCCTTTTTCTTCCGCCAACTTTACGTTGGCCTCCCCATCGGCATAGTCGATGCTCATCGGCTTTTCACAAAGCACGTGGACTCCCTGCTCCAGGGCATATCGGGTGATTACCGGATGGAGATAGTGGGGCACGCAGATGTGCACCACATCCACCTTTTCCGGGGTGATCAGTTCCCTATAGTCGTAGTAGGCGGGGACACCGTATTGGGCCGCCGACGCATCGGCGCGGTCCTTTTTGTTGTCACACACACCCACCAGATTGGCGTTTTCCAGATGATAACAGGAGGTGGCATGCATGGTAAAAATATTACCGCAACCAACAATACCGACTCGTAGCATCGAATCATCCTTTCTTATCGAAGGGGGGTTAAATGGCACTTAACAACCGAATAACGGTTTCCAGACTGTCTGCTGTCACCTGCTCTACCGGTTTGTTCTGCTTGACACAGTCCACAAAGTAGCGAATCTCGTCGGCAAAGGCATTGCCCTTGGGCAGGGTATACTCGGCCTCGTTTCCGCAGCCGCTGGTAGCGGAGAAAACATTCTGTGTCTTGCCGTTTCGTTCATAGATGGTGAGGGCCTCGTCCTCGTAGGCAACGATGGCCTCCTCGAACTGGAAGCGGAAGCTCATACGGAAGGGGTAGGGGGAGGCGAACCAGGAGGCGTCGGCGGTGATGAAGAAATCCTCATACTCGTACACCACGCTGAGATAGTCCTGGTCCGGTCGCTTGGCTCGGTAGGAGGTTGCCTTTTTCGGCGTTCCAAGGGCATATACCAAAAAATCCAGGTCGTGAATGTGCAGGTCGTAGGGGACCAGACCGCTACGCTTCTCATCGTGCATCCAGTTATCCCAGGTCTTGCCGGGGATGGCTCCCAGGCGGGACATGGAGCCGGACAGCAGACGGCCATAGTGGCCGCTGTGGCAGAGATCCTTGAGGAATACGTATTCCGGCCAGAAGCGGATGACCTGGGCAGCCATCACTTTTACGTTGTTTTGGGCGGCGGCATCGTATACCTGGGCTACCTCTTCCTCGTGGAGGGAGAGGGGCTTTTCACACAGGACGTGAATCCCGCGTTTCAGTGCCTTGAGAGCAAATTCCACGTGCAGGAATGTGGGCAGACAGATGTCTAAAATGTCGGGCTTTTCCTGTTCCAGCATTTGGTCAAAGTCGGTATAGTGCCGTATGTTCGGGTATTTTTCCATCTGTTGCGGGCGGATATCGCACAGCGCGGCCAATTCCACGTCCCCCATAGCCAGCCAGGCAGGGATGTGAGCACCACTGATACCGCCAACGCCAACCAAAGCGATTTTTAGCATAGGGCACCTCCTGTTACTTCGTCGATTAGAGATTTCAGATAATCACGGGCTGCGCAGATATCGAGAGCCTGCTGTTCGCCGAAGATCTCCCGCTCGATGGTGATATAGCCGGTGTAGCCCAGCTCATGCAGCTTGCGGATCAGGGTGGGGAAGTCCACCATGCCCTGACCTATGGCTTTTTCTTCGCCCAGGTCGTGGCCGTTTGTGGGGTAGCAGCCGTCCTTGGCGTGCAGACCACGTACATACTTGCCGATGACATACAGGGCATCCACCGGGTTGGCACGGCCGTACAGGATCACATTGGCGGTGTCCAGATTGACGCCCAGGTTGTCGGTGCCCACCGTTTCAAAGCAGCGCAGCATGGTCACCGGGGTCTCCTGGCCGCTCTCGAACAGCAGATACTGTTCGTTTTCCTTCAGGTGCAGGGCCACGGTGCGTACGGCGTCACAGAAGGGCACATACTGGGGGTCGTTGGGGTTTTCCGGGATGAAGCCCATGTGGGTGACCACATCGGTGATCCCCATAGCCTTGGCGAAATCGGCACCATCGCACAGGTTTTTGACCCGCATGTCCCGGTATTCCGGCGGCACCAGGCCCAGGGTGGTCTGTCCTTCGTAGAAGTTCCATTCTTGAGGACCTTCCCAGCCGCACCAGAAAGCGGAGATATGTACACCGTATTCGGTGAACAGCGCTTTCAGCGTGGCGGCATTTTCAGCGGTCCACAGGGTGGGTGCCCAGGCGATCAGCTGACAGCTGTCGAAGCCTTGTGCACGCACCTTTGCCAGTTTTTCCGGCATTTCCTCCATAGAGGTAAAATTAACACAAACACCGATCTTCATTGTCTATGATGCTCCTTTCTGCTCAAACGACGAACTCGACAATCGCCAGGTCACCAGGTCCGATGACAAAGACCTGTTCTTCATTGGCTTCCAGGCACTCGCCGGTGAACCAGTCCCGCACTTCCTTTACATCTCCGTCGCCGGTATAGCGCACGGTGATCTCTTTGGTCTGTGAGGGGTCGGTCTGCACGGGGGTGGTGGGGTATTTCACCGAGCCGTCGTTGTTGATGAGGGTCAGCACCAGGCTGCCTGCCTTTACATTGACGCTGTACTGTACGCCCTCTTCGATCTCGAAGGGGATGTACTCTGCTACCAGGTCGGTCAGGATGTCGTCCAGGGCTTCTACGCTGTAGGCCGGACCGTAGACGATGACACATCCCTCGCCGGCGGCGACGGTGTAGCGATCTTCGGCTGCCCCGGTATCATAGGCGGGGAAGAAGGAGAGGAACGCCTTGTTCAGCACCAAAGTGCCGCCCTGTTCCACGTAAGCGTTGTAGCGGGCAACCTCTTCGTCGCTGAGGGAAAGGTTACCCGACAGAATGAGGGCAGGATAGCTGTTGAGCACCTGTTGATCGGCATTCTGTAGAAGGAAATCAAAGGATTCACCGTAGGGAGAACTGACCAACTGCGCTTCATCGGAGTCGGTGTCCAGGGGATAGCCGTCGGGCCACAGGAGCTGTATCAGATCCTGCGTCATACGGTCGCCGTCCTCCAGCTGGAACACCTCAAATGCCTTGAGGGCTTTCCAGTCGCCGAAGGGCAGACCGTGGTAGTAATCCAGCACGATGCCGAAGGGGATGTAAGTCTCGCCTCGGTCGGCGTTGCGCTGAGTGAATTCATAGAACTCCTGATACACCTTACCGTGGGGGGAGAGAACGTAGTTGCCGTCGTCGTCGATCTCGGTAAGGAAAGCGGTGGTGGCGGCACCTTGATTGATGAGGGCGGTAGCGCCTGCCATATAGGCCATGTACATATGACGGCGCATAGCGCTGGTGGATTGACCCGAATCGGCGTTGCTCACCACGTTATCGTGGAAGCCGTCCTCCACCACGTACATCTTATCGTTGTCCGTGTAGTTGACCATACCTAACAGATGCCAGGGGGAGAAGTCGATATACCACCCCTGCACGTTGCCGGTGCCGAGGGCTTTGTTGTACTGCTTGGCAGCGCCGCGGGTGAAGGCCACCCGCATATTGCTGCCTGCCACCGTAGCACCCAGCTCAGCACCAATGTAATCGTAACCGAATTCGGCGGCATAATGCTGATAGGACATAAAGCTCTCATTCGCATGCCAGGGGTGCTCCTTGCCTTCGGTCTCGCTCTTCAGAAAATCAAATACAATCTGCAAAGCCTCCTGACGGGTGGCAGGTTTTGCCTCCTCCAGCAGACCGGCTACGGTGTTGGAGGACCACTCCTCCGAGTTGGCGTTGTGCTCAAACCAACCGGTATCGGTGCCGAGTAGCAGCTCCTCCACCGACCAGTCCTTGATTATGGTGTTGTACGGCTCATATGCCCACCCTTTGAAGCACACGTAGAATTCGTCATAGCCGGTCAGCCAGTCGAAGCGACCGACCGAGGCGTCGGGAATATAGTCGGAAATTTTGATCGTACCCACCGTCTTTGAGTTATCAAAGGTGTTTTCGCCGATATTGGCGTAATCGGTGCTTTCTTTTTTAGGTACGGCTTTACCTGCTGCAGCCGTTGCGGCTTGGGCGGCGGTTGTAGAAACCGTTTGACGGGTAGTGGTGTCGGTTGTCGCAGTCGTTGTTTCTTGCGTGGTATTCTCTGCCTGCGTGGCAGAGGTTGGTTGGCTTATTTGCGTGGTAGTGGTTGCTTGTGTAGTGGCGGTTGTTTGCGCAGGGGCGGTGGTATCCTCCGTATCAATGACGGGAGGCTCCTGTCCCTGTGCGTTTACCGTGTCGGTGGTTGCGGTATAGACGGCTTTTTCCGTGTTGTCTACGGGAAGAGCCCATGCCAGCAACCCTACCATAACGGCGCCGACGCTGACGGCGGCAATACGACGGGTAGTAGCATTCAGTTTCATTTCGGTTCCTCCTTTCACATAACGGAACGGCGACGGCGGGCGAACAGAACGGCAGTGATTGCCGCGCCGCAGAGGAGAAGCAGGGCGGGGAGGGGATTGGTGTCACCCGTGTTGGGGCTGTTTTCGCCGTTGTTATGTTCGGATTCGTTGTCGTTGTTGTTTTCGGGTTCGTCGTCGGAATCGGTATCGGCTGTATCGTCGGTACTCCCGTCGGAGGTTTCATCGTCGGGAGTGTTTGCCGTGCCGTCGTTCGGCCGTTCGGGAGCATCCGAAGGCGCGTTGCTTACCTGTACCGTGTAGGTGGTCATAAGATCCGCGCTGAGATACACCTCAATACAGCCAATCTTTTCCATATCGTCTACTCCGCCAAACAGAGCGTCGTACTTGGTGTCGCATAACACGATGCGATACCCGAAACGCACCGCAATTGCCTTGCGGAATTGTGTGGAATTCATCCCCGTGGGTACGGTGATGCATTTTTCTTCGTTATCCACCGTCACGGTGGCGTCCATGGCAAAGATCAGGTCGTCGTCCGGTATTCCGTTGACACCTTTGGTGATATAGGTGTAGGGATGGCGGAAGATGCTGATGGAGTCCAGATATAAGTCTACGGCGTCGGAGAATACAAACTCGATGTCAGTTACGTCAGCCATATTCAACGAGCCGTTCTTACCACCTTCAAAAGCGGTATGGCTGATAGCCACGAATCCGCAGAATCCATCGGGGATAGACATCGTACCGTCTACTCCGACGGGCTGTGCGGTGGTCTCACCGGTGTAATAGTCTACCAGATAGTACAGATCCTGACGCAGGTCACCGCAGTCGTAGGCGATAACGCCACGCTTGGTATGGGCTTTCACCTGAATTTTCACCGCTTCGGGCGAATCCAGCCAGAAAGCAATACCGCCCGTACCGCTGAGCATAGCGCGATCCTCCGCCATATTGGCAACGTTTACGCTGCAAGCCTTATCGGCGTATATGTACAGACCGTAGAAATCGTCTGACCAGTCGCCTGTAACGGATACTTCCGCATTTTTGCTCGCGACGAAAGTGTTTTTATCCAACGAGGAGCCTATACCGCTGCCGTCGTCGGTCATGGTGTTAAAATCGTTGAAGGTCACGTAGGGGATATCCTCCATCGGGATCTCGCCGTAGGTGGTCAGGAAATTCTCTACGTTGGATACGAAACCCAGACTGTCCAGATAGATACCGCCCGTAAAACCGGCGTTGTCCAGAATCAGAGAAACCGAGGTGATGTTCGGAATATCCAATTCGCCGTCCGCTCCGCCGTCTGCCCAGAAATTCACCAGCGAGCTGAAGGGGATAACGACCCAGCCTTCAAATTTGAGAGGCAGATCCACGTGTTGATCGGAGGCAATGACGTTGGTATTGCTGATGCCGTCGCTGCCGATGGTGTAGTAGACAGAGCCTGCAGGCAGTTTGAAGCAATCGGTGCCCGTTTCGGTATCGTACAGGAAGGTGCGGAACGAGGAGGTGCCCATAATACCCGAGTCAGCCATAGAAATCCAGAAGGCAAAGCCTCCGTCTTCGGCGCGCCCGTTGGGATTAAACATAATGTCAATCTGGCTCATAGTGCCGTCAGCCTCGGGACGGGTCCAGCGAAGCGCTTTTCCGTTGGGAGAGGGGGATTCCGCTGTTGTTTCACCTGCGCCGGCACGGTTGTCGGAAGTGGGGAAGGTGATGCGCCCGCCACGTCCGTCAAAATCCACGGCGGGACGGAAAATGGCATTTTCATCCTCATCTTCGTTGCCACCACCGCAAAGAGCGGCGATAAACGCCTCGATATCGGAGCACATACCGATCTGATCCACGTACAAGGGATCGTCAATGTGGAAGCCGTCGTTGTAGAACAGTGACAGGCTGTTGATGCCCTCCACATCCATCTTTTCGGCGGGATCGCTACCCCAGAAGAACTCGAAAAGGTCGTAAGGAAGGATCACCCAGCCGGAGAAATCGGTGCTGAGACGGAAGGTGCGCCCCACCATAGTACGGCTTTCCAGTATGCCGTCGTCGCCAACGGTATAGTAAGTCAGCTCGCCGTCCTTCAGACGGAAACAATCCTCTCCGTTGACAGACTCGTACAAATGCGGGGTAAACCAAGGGCTTTCGCTGCCCGTGTGCGCCCAGAAGGCTATGGCCTTGTCTTCTTTTGTGCCGTTGTTGTCGAAATCAATAACTACCTTGGAGGCGGTATTGTCGTCGTTGAGGTCCTGCGCCCATTGCAGGGCGGTGCCGTAGGACACCTTGTCACTGCGGATGGCGGAAACGACAGCGTTGTCGCTGGGAGTAACCTTCGTGGGTTTCAACCTATCGAAGTTGACGACCAAACGGAAGTGTTCGCTTTCACCGGGCCAGGGTTCCAACGTGTCGTCACTGCCCTCAGGCTGCGTCGTGGTTCCGCCGTTAGGGTTGGTGGTGGAGTCGCCCGTTTGCGTGGTGCTGTCATTGTCAGGGGTGGTGGTGGAGTCGCTTTCTGCATAGGTTTCAAAGAAAGCGTCCATATCGCCCGTGAATCCGAAATTATCCAGGTAGATGGTGTTGGGGGCGGGCCACTCATTGTACAGCTGAATACCGCAGAAACCGCCGTTCAGAGGTCGGTCGGTCAGCGCGGGGCCCCAGGTAAGCGTCAGTGAGGCGAACGGAATGACGTACCATCCCGTAAATCCGTTTTTCAGCTGCAGGAATTTATCGTTGGCTACGGTAACTGTTTCTTTGTTTCCGTTTTTATCGATGCGGTAATAGGTACTGCCGACAGGCAGATGGAAACAGCGGTTGCCGTCCACGTCAAAGAGATACAGCTGGATATCGCGGGGCGTTGACCAAGGGATGTCCTCACCGGACATCCAAAACACAAAAGCTTCCTCCCCGGTATTCCCCGTGGGTGTGAAGAACAGTTTAGAAACGGAAGTTTGAGGCTCCCACTTGAGGCCCTTGCCCGATTCGCCAAAGCCGTCGCCCTCCGTCCAGCCGGCGGTGCCTGCATCTTTTGAGGTGTACCGTTTCTCATCAAAGTCCACGACCGCCGTGTAGGGGGTTGAATCGGAAGGGGGATTGGTGGCCGTGCCGCTTGTCTGCGTGGTAGAACTGCTTGATTCCGTGGTGGAATCGCTGTCGGATTCGGTGGTGGAGTCGTTATCCGTCCGTGTGGTGGAGTCACCGTTTTCGAGTGAGTTAAAGAAGGCGTCCACATCGTCGGTGAAGCCGAAATTGTCCAGGTAGATGGTGTTGGGGGCGGGCCATTCATTGTACAGCTGAATACCGCAGAAACCTCCGTTCAGAGGACGGTCGGTCAGCGCGGGTCCCCACGTAACCGTGAGCGAGGAGAAAGGAATGATATACCATCCCGTAAATCCATTCTCCAACTGCACAAACTTATCTAGGCTGACTGCGACGGTTTCTTTATCGCCAGCTTCGCTAACGCGGTAGTAGGTGGCGCCTGCAGGCAGATGGAAACAGCGGTTGCCGTCCACGTCAAAGAAATACAGCTGAATGTCGCGGGGGGAGGACCAGGGAATATCCTCACCTGACATCCAGAAGACAAAGGCTTCTTCCGCAGCGTTTCCTGTGGGGGTGAAGAACAGTTTGGAAACCGAAGTCTGAGGCTCCCACTTGAGGCCTTTTCCCGATTCACCAAGTCCGTCGCCCTCCGTCCAACCGGCGGAGCCTGCATCCTTGGAGGTGTACATCTTGTCATCGAAGTTTACCACCGCCGTGTAAGACTCCGAGCCGGAGGAATCGGTGGGAGTGGTGGTTGTGCCGCCGGGTGTCGTAGAGGAATCTCCACCGGGGTTGGTGGTACTGTCATCACCGGGAGTGGTAGTAGAGCCACCGTCGGTGAGAGAATCAGTGAAAGCCTCCATGTCATCGGTGAAGCCGATGTTGTCTAAGTAGATGGTGTTGGGAGCGGGCCACTCGTTGTACAACTGGATGTTGCAGAAGCCGCCGTTCAAGGGACGGTCCGCCAGGGTGGGACCCCAGGTAACCGTCAACGAGGAAAAGGGGATGATATACCAGCCGGAGAAGCCGTTTTCCAGTTCCACGAATTTATTGGTGTTGACGGCGGCGGTTTCCTTGGTGCCATCATCGCTGATGCGATAGTAGGTGGCCCCTTCCGGGAGATGGAAGCACCGGTTGCCGTCGATGTCGTGGAGATAGATCTGGACGGTGCGGGGAGAGGACCAGGCAATATCTTCACCGGACATCCAGAACACCAGCGCCTCATCTGCCGCATTATTGGTAGGGGTAAAGTTGATGCGGGTAGAGGAAACGGAAGGTTCCCACTTCAGCCCGTTACCGGACTCACCGTAACCGGCCCCCTCCGTCCAGCCGGCGGTGCCGGCATCCTTGGAGGTGTACATCTTGTCATCGAAGTTTACCACCGCCGTGTAGGGGAGCGAGTGGCTTGCTGTCACGTGGAGCATGGGCAGAACGGTCATCAGCAATGTCACGATCAGTACGGACAGAGCGGCCAAAACAGCAATGCTGCTTTGGACAACACGTTTTGCGGTTGATTTCAAAAAGTGGATTTTGAAGAATTGTTTCGCCTTCATTTGTCCTTGCCTCCAAAAGTGTAGATATAGTTGGATACGACACGTTTCTGTCTTCCGGCGTGCCGGGATCCTACGATTGCATTCTAATCATATCACACACACGCCAGTGCACGAAGGTTATTCATTGACTACTATTTGTGTTATTTTGACTTTTCCTTGTTTTTTTGGGAATATAAATGGAAATAATGAGAAAATAAGTCAAACTAGGACAAGCTTTGGTCAATAATTCGGTGCCACGGCACAGGAAGCCATGTTACTATAAAATTGCACAGGTTTTCCATGTGTGTTTACGGCAATGGATTTGGCAGCACCGGTTCTGTGGAGATTTCCTCATTTGCCGGAATGGATGCTCCCAGCCATGCGCTTTCCCCTATCCTGCTGTAAAACGGAATCCCACTATTTTAAGGAGGTAATTTTAATGAACGCAACATTCTCAAGCGCTTTCCGTCGCTTCTCCAAGAGAGCGATGGCAACGGTCTCTGCGATTGCTCTGTTATCTGTGATGCTGCTGTCGGCAATGCCGGCTGTGCTTGCGGCATCGCCCAACTCGCAGATCCTGGTAGACTTTGACCGCAAGCAACCGATTAAGGTCGATGCACAGGAAAATGCTATCTCCACGATCGTCGCTAATCCCACCGAGGGTATGGGTGATGCGATCAAGTGGGAGCAGGATACCACCGACGCCAACACCGGCAGCAAGGTGATCCCCTACTTTGCCGGCAGCGGTCGTGCCAATGATACCGCCATCGCCATTTGGGTGACGGTTGGCTCTACCTCTCCGTGGATTAACCTGCATCTGTATGAGGCGGAGGCGGGGGATGAGTCCCACTCCAACGACGGCTTCGGCCTGGGCAATACCGGCGTGACCTACTACACGATGGATGCCGCCGGCGCTCTCACCGAGAACACCGTAGCGGCCGGCACCACTACCTTCCGTCTGCCTGTAGGCTTTAATGGTTGGCTCATCCTGCCCTATGCCAGTTTTGTCAACAAGTGGACCGATGGGGACAACGGGGTGTTGGACCCTGATGCCATCACGGCTGTGGATTTCTACTACAATGACGGTTTCCATCACGAGGATCCCATCTACATCGACCAGATCACCGCAGTGCGGGATATCAACGAGTTCGCCCTGTATGTGAATGGCGGCGATATGTCTACTGCGGCCAACTTTGTGGTGGACTTTGACGGCAATATGTACACCTCGAAGGATGCCGGTACTGCTGGTTGGACCGAGGGTGAGGGCTATGGCTTGTCCGGCAACGGCCTGAAGTGGGAGCCTTCCGTGTCGGTCACCAAGATGTCCTTTGCTGCCACCGGCAATGCCAATGACGAGGCCTTTGTATTCTGGATGTCCGGTGAGGATATTCAGTGGGCCTCTCCCCGTGAGATTCAGATGTATCTGTATGACCTGGATGGCAACCGTTGCTATCACCTGGATGCGGGTGCCACCTATTACCGCCTCAGCGACAACGGTGTCGAGGAGACGATGACGGTGTCCAATAGCAAGTTCATCCAGTTGAACAACGGCTTCTCCGGCTGGTACATCATCCCCCTGTCCTCGCTGACGATCACCTGGGGTCCCACCTTTGATACCCACCCCTATACGGGCGGTATGAGCAGCATCCAGCTGTACAATGAGTGGCCGGCTCCCAACACCATTTACATGGATAACCTGGGCTTTACCGGTGACATCGACCTGTTCAAGCGGATCATTACCTACGAGGGCCCTGTATGTGACAGCGTAAATGTGCCTGTCAATTACGTAGTCGATTTTGACGAGGCTATGTACACCGGCAAGACCGGTGACGGTTGGACCGAGCAGGATTCTGCGGCCTTCTCCGGCAATGCTTTGAAGTGGGAGGCCAACGGCAGTGCTATCATGATGAATCTGAACGGCACCGGCGATGCCGCTGACGAGGCCTTTGTGTTCTGGATGTCCGGTGAGGATATTCAGTGGGCCTCTCCCCGTGAGATCCAGATATTCCTGTATGATCTCGACGGCAACCGCTGTCTGCAGCTTTCCTCCGGCGCTACCTATTATCGCATCAGCGACGATGGCGTGAAGGAGACAAAGACGGTCAACACCAACCAGCATGTTGAGCTGGAGAACGGCTTCTCCGGTTGGTACATCATCCCGCTGGCAAATCTGTCCCTGTCCTGGGGTCCGGAGCTTGCTTCCCGTCCCATGGAGGTGGGCTCCATCGACCAGGTACGCTTCTATAATGCCTGGCCCAACCCCACCACCTTCTATATCGATAACCTGGGCTTCTCTAACGATGTAGATGGCTTTATGGCCGCTGCTGAGGCGGGTGTCATTGATCAGGATGGCGCCGTGCAGCATACTTGGCTGGAGGCCACCTGTACCGAGCCCAAGGTCTGCGAGTACTGTGGCGAGACCGAGGGCGAGGCTCTGGGGCACAACTACTCTGCCGATTGCGACACTACGTGCAATGCTTGCGGCGACGAGCGTGAGGTAGAGGTTGTCCACCAGTATTTCAATGCCTGTGACAAGGTTTGCATGGTCTGCTACGAGGAGACTAACCCCGATGCGGCTCACAACGTGGTACACGTAGAGGCGTTGGATCCCACCTGCTCTGCTCTGGGTAACATCGAGCACTGGTACTGCGACATCTGCGGCGCTGCCTGGACTGACGCGGATCAGACGCAGGTGACTACCCTAAAGAGCGTTAAGCTGGGCACTGTGGACCACAACTATGTGGACGGCGCTTGTAAGTGGTGTGGCGAGGCGGATCCCAACGCTCCTGCGGATGAGCTGGTATCCACCGAAGTTTATGGTGGCATCACCTTCGACGTATACGAGAAGGCGGACGGCACCCACAAGCTGGTTATCTCCGGTCAGACCAAGATGGGCGGCTGGACCAACCGTAACGCTTACCAGTATGCGGCTACCATCACTGAGGTGGTTGT
>JAFSGP010000030.1 GCA_017440755.1 Clostridia bacterium
CCTCGTCAAAAGTAATTGTGGCATCAACCGCATCCGTGCTGCGTCCAAACCACAAGGCCTTACCGAAGGGCTGATTCGGAATTTCCTTGTATGCGCCTTCGGTGCCGGTGACATTGATATCCTCAAAGTCCTCGGCCACGGAAACAATTGCTGATGCATCCACAGACTCAGCCAGTGCGGAAACCGGCAGAATCGAGAAGACCATCAGCATTGCCAGCACAATGGCCAGCAATTTCTTTGCTTTGAACATAGTTTTCTCTCCTTTTTGCATATTTTTTGGCACAAAGCCAGTCTACCAAGGAAAATTATAACACTCCGTAGGGTATATTGCAAGTACCTTTTCCCATATTTGTTAAAACTTTCTACAAACCACCCGCAAATTTTGTCATTTGTAAACAGAATTGCCCGCAGTTGCCCCTGCCGCGCGTGCAAGAAAGCCTACTTTGCGACCTATCCTTTTCTCGTTGCTCTTGCTGCTGTCACACTCGTTTTTTATTGTTTTTTGCGTTTTTCTTGTTGTAATGTTAAAAATGTTGTGTTATGATACCCTTATAATAAAGGATTTCATATCCTCAGGAGGTTTTCGTTATGGAAAAATTCGTCCCTGTCGTGGTGATTAAGGAATTGTCCGAAACGGACAAAATCCTCACCGCCCTCAAAAACAACGGCATCCACTGCGCGGAAATCACCTTCCGCACCGCCTGTGCCGCCGAGGCCATCGCCTACGCCTGCGCCCACTATCCCGATATGAGCATCGGCGCCGGCACCGTCATCAACGCCGACCAGTGCAAGGCGGCGCTGGAGGCAGGCGCGCAGTTCATCGTATCCCCCGGTCTGTCGGTCGCCGTGGCGGAGGTCTGCAAGCAGAACGGCATCCCCTACTATCCCGGCTGCGTGACCCCCACCGAGATCATGCAGGCGCTGGAATTGGGCATCACCACCGTGAAATTCTTCCCTGCCAACGTATACGGCGGTCTGGCGGCGCTGAAGGCGCTGTCCGCCCCCTTCCCGCAGGTGAAATTTATCCCCACCGGCGGCGTGGACCGCAGCAACATCGACGAGTTTCTGGCTTTCGACAAAATCGAGGCCATCGGCGGCAGCTTCTTCGTGAAAGAATCGCTTGAGAAAATGGAGGGTAAATAATATGGCAAAGGTAGTCACCTTCGGCGAAATTATGCTTCGCTTAGCCCCTAACGGGTATTATCGCTTCTTCCAGAACGACCAGATGCAGGCCACCTTCGGCGGCGGCGAGGCCAACGTGGCGGTGTCCCTCGCCAACTACGGGCTGGACAGCGTGTACGTGACCAAGCTGCCGAAGCACGCCATCGGTCAGGCGGCGGTGGACTCCCTGCGGTATTTCGGGGTGGACACCTCCCAGATCGTCCGCGGCGGCGAGCGCGTGGGCATCTATTATCTGGAGAAGGGCGCCTCCCAGCGCGGCTCCGTTTGCATCTACGACCGCAAATATTCCGCCATTCAGCAGGCAACGGCGGCAGACTTTGACTGGGACAGCATCTTTGAGGGGGCGGACTGGTTCCACTTCACGGGTATCACTCCTGCTCTGGGCGAAAACGTGGTGGAAATCTGTAAGGAGGCCTGCCAGGCGGCAAAGGCGAAGGGGGTTAAAATCTCCTGCGACCTCAACTACCGCGGCAAGCTGTGGACCCGCGACCAAGCCCGCGCCGCCATGACCGACCTGTGTCAGTATGTGGACGTGTGCATCTCCAACGAGGAGGACGCCAAGGATGTATTCGGCATCGAGGCGGATGGCACCGATATCTACGGCGGCAAGCTCAACCACGACGGCTATAAGTCGGTGGCTAAGCAGCTGGCGGACAAGTTCGGGTTTGAGAAGGTGGCCATCACCCTGCGCACCTCCATCTCCGCCAGCGACAACGACTGGGCGGGCATGCTGTACGACGGGGAGGACTACCACTTCTCCAAGTCCTACCACCTGCACATCGTGGACCGCGTCGGCGGCGGCGACTCCTTCGGCGGCGGGCTGATTTACTCCCTGCTCAGCGGCAAGTCCTCTAAGGACGCCATCGAGTTTGCGGTGGCCGCATCGGCGCTCAAGCACTCGGTGGAGGGCGACTACAACCGCGTATCCGTCAGCGAGGTAGAGAAGCTGGCGGGCGGCGACGGCAGCGGTCGCGTACAGCGCTGATGAAAGACGTACGCATCACCGCCGTGCGGCAGACGGTCTACGAGGACCTGATGGCGCAGTACGAAAACCCCATTGAGCACGCCTGCGACATCGTCGTCGGGCAGGTGTTCCTGTCCTGCGGCGGGGAAAAGCCCCGAGGCTTTTGCGACAGCGCGTGGGACTGCCTGCGCCCCTTTGTCACCGCGTTGGCGCAGGGCGGCGGCAACTTCTACGACGGGTGGATGAAAAACCCCCGCTCCGCCATGATATCCTGCAACGACGGGTTCCGTCCCATGAGCTTCCTGCTGGAAACGGTGGAGTGAAAACGGGCGAACACAGTTCGCCCCTACATAAACGCGTGTGCGTAGGGAACGGATTTATCCGTTCCGAAGGCGGAAGGCATAAATGCCTTCCCTACGAAAGGTCGATACAAACCACAACTTCTAAGCAAAAAAGCCGTCCGATGGATGTCGGACGGCGTTTCGTTTGGGTCGCCTCGCAGCAAACGGAGCTATGCGCCAAACCTATTATAGACATTTTATATCTAAAAGTCAATAGAAAGTTTCTTTCTGTGTTATACTGCTTTCGGTGATGCGATATGAAAGAAAAAATTGGCAAACTGGTGCGCCAATTAAGAGAGGATGCCAACCTGAGCCAAACGGCTTTGGGCTCCCATCTGCAAATGAGCCAGCGCAAAATCTCCTATATTGAAAACGGGCAATTTGAGCCGAGCACAGAAGATATCGTGGCTATCTGCCGTTTCTTCGGTGTCTCCGCCGATTATCTGTTGGGGCTTTCCGATAAAAAATGAGGACTGACGGGCGAACGCAGTTCGCCCCTACATAAACGCGTGTGCGTAGGGAACGGATTTATCCGTTCCGAAGGCGGAAGGCATAAATGCCTTCCCTACGAAAGGTCGATACAAACCACAACTTCTAAGCAAAAAAGCCGTCCGACAGATGCCGGACGGCGTTTTCCTTTTACCGTATAAAATGGGTGGACTGCCGCTCTTCCTTTTCCGGCAGACCGAAGGCTTCCTTGCCCAAGGCGATGCTCTTCATGAGGAAGGTCATATTTCGCGCCAAGGTGCGCATGGTCTGCAGACCCTCTGCGTCCTCTGCCGCCTCCCCCACCTTTCGTCCGTGGACGCTGTTCCAGTACTGGCTGGACGCCAGCGGCATTCCCGAAATGGTGAAATACTTATTGAGCTGGTCAAAGGTGGCGGAGCAGCCGCCCCGCCGCGCAACCGCCACCGAAGCGCCCACCTTCATCGTCTTATCAAAGGACGCGCTGTAAAACAGGCGGTCCAGCAGGGACACCAGCGTGCCGTTGGCGGCGGCATAGTACACGGGGCTGCCCACCACCAGACCGTCGGCGGCGGCAAACTTCTCCGCCAGCTCGTTGACGATATCGTCCATGACGCAACGCCCGTTTTTAAAGCAGTAGCCGCAACCCGCGCAGCCGCGAATCGCCATGTTGCCCACCTGCACCGTTTCCACCTCAATGCCGGCGGCGGTAAACACCTTTTCCATCTCTGCCAAGGCAAGACCCGTGTTGCTGTTCTGCCGCGGACTGCCGTTAATCATCAATACTTTCATCGTGTTTCCCTCTGTATGTAGTTAGTCGTTGCGGGAGCATTTCTCCGCGTCAATCGCCAGCACCAGCATCAGGGCGCACAGCGCGTCGCGGTGGTCCGCCACCTCAATGGAATAGGTGTCGGTCCAGTTGAACAGCTCCTTGGTCACGGTGGCAATCGACTGCCCCGCGGCGTTGCGAATGGTATAATCCCACTCGAAAAAGCTGCCCTCCACCTGCCAGCCGTTGCAGTCAATGGCATAGCGGGGGCGGAAAAAGGTAAATTCCCGCTTAATCCGTCCCAGATACTGCCCCTGCAGGTACATCTCGAAGGTGGGCAACCAAGTGAGCAGCTTTTGCTTTACCATACCCAGCTCGTTGCCCGCCGCGTCGAAAATCTTCAGGCAATGCCCCCAGGCCAACTGCCCTTTCACCACGTAGACGGTCTCCCCCGCCTCGTTGAAAATATCGTAGCTGTCAAACCACGAGAAAAGGCGCTGTTTAAACAGCAATTTCACCGTTTACCCCTCCAGCATTTCCAGCAGTTTTTCCTTGGGGGCGTAGCCCACCGTCCGGGCGGTAATCTCCCCGCCCTTGACCACAAACAGGGTGGGTATGCTCACCACACCGAAGGCCTGCGCCAGCGCAGGCTCCTCGTCCACGTCCACCTTAACCACCGCGCAGTCCTCCCGCTCCGCTGCCAGCTCCTCCAGCAGGGGGGCTATCATCTGACAGGGGCCGCACCAGGTGGCAAAAAAGTCCAGCAGAACAGGCTTTTCGCTGTCCAGCACGACACTTTGAAAATTTTCGCTCGTTGCGTGAATGATTGCCATGGTCAACACTCCTTAATCCTTGGATTTATAGTATAACAGGCAGTGGCAATAGCCCTCAAAGTCGGGGTCGGCTATCTGCTCGCGGAATTCCTTGCAGATGCACTTAAACTCCTCGGTGCGGGGCAGACGGCAGGGGCAGTAGCCCCCTTTTTCCTTCAGCCCTTGCTTGATTTTTGCCACAATTTCGGGATTTTCGTTCAGTCGGACTGCCATAGGTGCCTCCTCCTGCAAGAAAAGGTCGGGGAATCCCCGACCTTTTTCCGCGCATCAATAATTCTCTTTGCGAACCTCAAAGAATGCCTGCGGATGGGCGCAAACGGGGCAAACCATAGGCGCCTTTTTGCCCATAACCAGATGACCGCAGTTGCGGCACTCCCACATGGTCTCGCCCGCCTTCTCGAACACCTGCTGCATTTCCACGTTGTTCAGCAGCTTGCGATAGCGCTCCTCGTGGGTCTTTTCGATGGCGGCCACCATACGGAACTGGGCGGCGAGAGCGGTGAAGCCCTCCTCCTGCGCCTCTTTGGCGAAGCGGTCGTACATATCCGTCCACTCGTAGTTCTCGCCCTCGGCGGCGGCCTTCAGGTTGGCGGCGGTGTCGCCGATGCCTTCCAAAGCCTTAAACCACAGCTTGGCGTGCTCTTTTTCGTTGTTAGCGGTTTCCTCGAAGATGGCGGCTATCTGCTGATAACCCTCTTTCTTCGCCACGGAGGCAAAATAGGTGTACTTGTTACGCGCCTGAGACTCGCCCGCAAAGGCCTCTGCCAGATTGCGTTCGGTTTTGCTGCCTTTCAGTTCCATACTGATAACTCCTTTCTTAGCGGCTGTACGCCGTATGTTCTTTTACAGTATACCCCGTTTTTACGAAAAAAACAAGAGGTTTTCTGCGGCAGGGAACAGTATTTTTTGTTTTTTTGCGGTTGTGCGGCAGAAAAGTTTGTGCTATACTGGGGAAATGAGGGCGTTTGCGGTGGGTGCAGACCGCAAAAACGGACAGGGCAAGCCCTGTCCCTACGAAAGGTCTGTGCGAACCGCGAAAACGGGCGAACGCCGTTCGCCCCTACACCTCTCATTATTATTCCTCATTCCTAACTCCTCACTCCTAACTCCTCACTTACATCGGAGGTTCCTATGGCTGAACAACTCTCCTGTAATTATATTGCCCGTATCCGCACGGATTTCGGCAGCAAATTCGGCGTCCCCCGCCAGAGCGGGGTGGTGCCGCAGTTGCGCGCGCGGATTGTGTTTGAGCCGCCCTATCGCAACCCCGATGCCCTGCGGGGACTGGAGGATTTCTCCCACCTGTGGCTTATCTGGCACTTCTCGGAGGTGCGGCAGGAGGGCTGGTCCCCCACGGTGCGTCCGCCCCGTCTGGGCGGGAACACCCGTATGGGGGTGTTCGCCACCCGCTCCCCCTATCGCCCCAACCCCATCGGGCTATCCTCGGTGACGATTGAGAAAATCGACCTGCACTCCCCCGAGGGACCCGTCATTTACGTGCGCGGCGCCGACCTGATGGACGGCACCCCCATTCTGGATATCAAGCCCTACCTTGCCTACACCGACAGCCACCCCGAGGCGGCGGGCGGCTTTGTGGCGGGGCTCACCGACCGCACGGTACAGGTGGAATGCCCCGAAGAGCTGGTTTCCGCTTTGCCCGCCGACGTCCGCCGCGGGCTGCTTGCCACCCTTGCCCACGACCCGCGCCCCACCTATCAGCAGGACACCGACCGCGTATACGGCATGTCCTTTGGAGGGTACGAGGTGAAATTTACCGTCCGTGACGGGGTTCTCGCCGTCACAAGCATACAAAAGGAGGAGTAACGTATGTCGTGTTTTGCGCTTCGGGACCTTTCGTTTCATCGGGTGGTGTTCGCCCACGTATTGGCGGTGGAGAATTACCACTTTTCCTTCTCCACGGCGGGTTTTGGCGCCTATTATCCCGCTCGGGACGAACACTCCGGCCTACTGGAAATCGGATACGTAGTGAGAAACCCCTTGGTTGTGGATAACCATACCACGGGAGAACGCTATACGGTAGAAGAAGGGGATATGTTCCTGTTTCCTCCCGGGCACAACATCACCGTCCGCGCCCAAAATCCGGGAGAACACAAGCACATCACCTCGGAATATATGCTGGACGCCACCGTTTCCCGCTGGGACGAGGGGGAAGAGACTGACACAACACTGGTGCTGCCCTACGTCATTCGCGCCGAAAAAGCCAGCCGCTCCGCCAAGAACATTATTCACCGCGTTGCTGCCGACTACAGCCTGTTGGCGGATAAAAGTTATTTTGCACAGGCGGCAGATTTTTTCGCGCTATTGGAAGGACTGCGCCGCTCCGGCGACCCCCGCGTGGGGGAGAAGCCCTACTTCTCTCCCGTGTCCAAAGCCCACTGCAAAAAGGCGGAGGAGTATATCGAAGCCCACATTCTGGAGCCCATCTCCATACAGGATATTGCCGATGCGGTAGAGCTGAACAAAAATTATCTCATCAATATTTTTTCCGTCTATAAGGGTATGGGACCGGCGGAATATATCAACCGTGTCAAGTTGAACCGTATCCTGCTGCTGGTATCCCACTACGGGTATACCCTACGGCAGGCTTGTGAATATGTAGGATACACCGACCCCAACTATATCAGCCGCCTGTTCCGCAAATATTACGGGGTGTCCTTCACCGACTATTGCTATAATCTGAAAATGAACGAACCCACATAACTCGAAGTCGTGCGCCTATCGGCGCACGACTTTTTTTGATTGGAAAAATCTGTGTATTGTCCATCTAAATAATTCCTGTGCATTTTCTGTTTTTCGTTCCTTTGCTACACTAAAAATGCCGAGGGGCGGCAACCTTTTGTCCTCACGCCGCCCCTCATACGGCTTTTATCAACAAGAAAAGGAGCGATCACCTATGGAAAACAAAGACGTGGTTATGAACGGCGCGGGTATTGCCGAAATCGGCTTCCCCATGTGGCCCCAGTTTGCCCCCGAAACGCTGGAGGACGTGCTGGAGCCTCTGAAGAACGGTAAGGTCAACTACTGGACCGGCACCAAGGGTATGGAGTTTGAAGAGAAGTGGGCGGAGTACATCGGCGCGAAGATGGCTATCTCCTGCACCAACGGCACCGCTGCCCTGCACATTGCCATCGCCAGCCTGGGCATCGGCCCCGGGGACGAGGTTATCGTGCCTTCTTATTCCTTTATTGCTTCCTCCTTCGCTATCGTGCAGGCGGGCGCTATCCCCGTATTCTGCGACGTGACCGAGGAGCACTCTCTGGATCCCAACAAGATTGAGGCGCTGATCACCCCCCGCACGAAGGGTATCGTGGTGGTACACCTGTACGGTGCCGTGGCGGATATGGGCGGCATCATGGCAGTTGCCAAGAAGCACAACCTGAAGGTCATCGAGGACTGCGCTCAGTGCTTCGGCGGTGAGTACAACGGCATCAAGGCCGGTGTCATCGGCGACGTGGGCTGCTTCAGCTTCTGCCAGTCCAAGCACTTCACCACCGGCGGCGAAGGCGGTATGGTGGTTACCAACGACGAGGATCTGGGTTGGGAGTGCCGCTCCTTCCGTGACCACGGCTACGACGTGAAAAAGCGTATGAATATGCTGGCTCTGGAGGAGAAGTTGCCCTACATCCACAACCGTGTGGGCTTCAACTATCGTATGACCGAGATGCAGGCCATCATCGGCATCAACGAGCTGGCTCGTTTCGAAAACTGGAATCTGGCCCGCCGTCTGAAGTATGCCAAGATGTACGACGAGGCTTTTGCGGGTATGCCCGGTATCAAGGCTCTGCCCGTCAACACCCCCGAGCGTAAGAACTCCTACTGGTGGTATCCCATGCTCATCGATCTGGATGCGCTGGACACCGATGCTTCCGGCATCCTGAAGGAGCTGGGCGCCCTGAAGATTCCCTGCTACGGCATTCAGTGGCCCGAGGCCTATCTGGAGAACGCCTACACCAATCTGCAGGGCTTCGGCACGGCGCAGTTCCCCTTCCTGTCCAAGGAGTACACCGACGAGAACGCGGTGAAGTACACCGAGGTTTCCTGCCCCACCGCACAGGCGCTGCGTTCCAAGACGGTATGCCTGTTCCTGCATCCCTCTTGGGAAGAGGAGCACATCAACGCCTGCATTGCGGGTATGAAAGAGACCATTCGCCGTCATCTGAAGTAAATTTCACCATTCTCTCTTAAAAACTGCCCCTTTGCAATTTTTTGTTGCATTGGGGCGGTTTTTGTGTTATAATTATGAATGATTTGTGAACGAAACCCCAAATTACGAGGAGGAAACGCCCATGAACCGTGCCGACGGACGGCTGCTGCGCCATACCGACCCGATGTATCGCATCGCTGCCCATATCATGACCAAACGCAGCGATGCCATGAACAGCATCACGCTGGATATCCCCCTGGAGCCTATCGAAAAATACATACGGCAAAAGAAGAAAGAGGGGCGCACCATGAGCCACATGGCGGTGATTCTCGCCGCCTTCAACCGCACGGTGTGCGAGTTCCCCGCCCTCAACCGCTTTGTGGTGAACAAGCGGGTGTACGCCCGCAACGAGATTGCCATCGGTATGGTGGTGCTGCGCGCCGGCGCCACCGGTGCCGAGACCATGGGCAAGATTTATCTGCAGCCCACCGACACCATTCTGGACGTGGAGGACCGCATTCAGAAATACGTGGAGGACAACCGCGACGTCGAGGGCAGCAATGCCACCGATAAGATTATCTCCACCCTGGTGGGACTGCCCGGTCTGCTGCGGGTAGCCGTATCGGTGCTCAAGTGGATGGACTGGCACAACCTGCTGCCCAAGGCCATCATCGATGCCAGCCCCATGCACAACTCCTTGGTGTTCACCAATCTGGCATCCATCCGCACCAACCACATCTACCACCACGTGTATGATTTCGGCACCACCAGTATGGCCATGGCCGCGGGTAACACCCGCGAGGTGCCCCGCCGTACCCGTGACGGCGAGATTGTGCATGAGAAGTGCCTGCCTCTGGGTCTGGTGATGGACGAGCGTATCGCCAGCGGCTACTACTTCTCGCAGGCCTTCCGTCGGGTAAAGGAATATCTGAAAAACCCCGCCCTGCTGGAGGAGCCGCCGGAGGTCATTCTGGAGGACCCCGAACTGTAAAAAGGAAAAGAAAAAACCGCTGTTCCCGTGGGAACAGCGGTTTTTTATCGGCTCTTTGGCTTAATTACTTAATGATTTCGCCCATGGTGCCGGGAGCTACGCCGCCGGCGTTGGACTCGTCGGTGTCGATGTGCATCGCCAGCGCGTACTTGTCGCTGACGCGGACCACCACGTCACCGAACACCAGCGCACGACCGTTGGAGGGCACCTTGACGGATACCACCTGCTTGTCAACCAGACCCATACGGGCGGCATCGTCGGTGGTCATGTGAATGTGGCGCTTCGCGGCGATGACACCCTCGGCAATCTCCACCTCGCCGCAGGGGCCCACCAGCTTGCAGGCGCCGGAACCGGCGATATCACCCGACTCGCGCACGGGAGCGGACACGCCGATGGAACGGGCGTCGGTCAGGGACAGCTCCACCTGCGTTTCGGGACGAACGGGACCCAGAATGGATACCCCGGGAAGGGTCTTCTTGGCGCCGACTACGTCCACGCGCTCCTCACAGGCAAACTGACCGGGCTGGGACAGGTCCTTCTTCTTGGTCAGCTCATAGCCCTTACCGAACAGAATCTCCAGATGCTCCTGGGTTACGTGCAGGTGGCGGGCAGAGGTTTCTACTAAAACTTCCATAGACATTGTATACGACACTCCTTTGGGTTTGTTTTCTCGTCTATTCTACTCCAATTTTCCCCACTTTGCAAGAGGGTAGGGGAAATTTCGCGATTTTCTTGTCAAACCGCGGGAAGTGTGGTATGATGAGGGGTAGGGGAGAGCGGGCGAACACAGTTTGCCCCTGCAAATGGTCTGTATAAACCACCGGCTGTAGGGAACGGATTTATCCGTTCCGCAAGAACGGAAGGCATAAATGCCTTCCCTACGAACGGTCTGTACAACCCAAAGCGGGAGGGGACAGAGTCCCTCCCCTACGAATGGTC
>JAFSGP010000005.1 GCA_017440755.1 Clostridia bacterium
TCGCTGTATCCGCCACAGGCGGCGCTCGCAGGTCCCCTCTTGCGGTGCCCGAAATTCTGTTTTCTCGCTATCGCTCGCAGAATTTCGACCGCGGCGCCAACCCCTGCTCGCTGTATCCGCCACAGGCGGCGCTCGCAGGTCCCCTCTTGCGGTGCCCGAAATTCTGTTTTCTCGCTATCGCTCGCAGAATTTCGACCGCGGCGCCAACCCCTGCTCGCTGTATCCGCCACAGGCGGCGCTCGCAGGCGTTGCCCAAACCAAGCGCTCTACCGGGTGAGCTACACCTCGAAATATGAAAAATTACACCGTGCCATCGATTTTACTATAAATCTTTGCAAAAGTCAAGACTAGTGCCGTTTGTCGGATATTGCACTTTACTTTTTCTCCTGCCGCCGCTATAATAAGGGAAAGAAACCCTACTGCTGGAGGTACCGTATGTTAGAACTGAAATTTGTATCCACGCTGGAGAAATGCTTTCTCGATCAAACGCCCGCCGATTTCGCTTCGGTAGAACGGTTACGGCTGTATAAAAAAGGCACCGTCGCCTGCCAACTGTTGGTGTACGACGGAGACGAGTCCTATCAAATCCAAAAGTGGCTTCAGCCCACCTTAGAGGGAGATTTGGCGCCGTACGTGCGCTTGCGCAACGTGGAGCTTATTCCCAACTATCTGCCTGTACCTGTCACCGCTGACCGCGCGTGGGCGGCGGACCCCAAGCTGGTCCGTGTGACCCCCGGTCTGTATCCCGATCTGCTCACCCCCTTACTGCACAAGGGGAAAGTAGGGCTGACGTTCCAGTCGTTGCGCGCCGTGTGGGTGGACGTGGTGGACGACGGCAGTTTGTCCGCCGGTCTCCACACGCTGACGGTGAAATTCACCGACCCCGAGGCGGAGGACAAGGAGGCGGTGCTGGCGCAGGCGGTCCTCACGGTGGAGGTTATCAATGCGGAATTGCCTGCCGCGGACACCATCGTCACCCAGTGGTTCTATGCCGACTGTTTGGCGGATTATTACGAGGTGGAGGTGTTCAGCGACCGCCACTTTGAGATTTGCCGCAATTTCATAAAAACCGCCGTGGCAAACGGAATGAATATGATTCTCACCCCCATCCTCACACCGCCGTTGGATACGGCGGTGGGCGGCGAGCGCACCACCACCCAGCTGGTGGGCGTTACTGTCACCGACGGGAAGTACCGCTTTGACTTCTCCCTGCTGGACCGCTGGATGGCGATGTGCGAGGCGTGCGGTATCCGCTATTTCGAGATGGCGCACCTGTTCACCCAGTGGGGCGCCTACCACGCGCCGAAGGTGATGGCCACCGTGGACGGGGAATACCGCCGCATCTTTGGCTGGGAAACCGACGCGGCAGGGGAGGAGTACGTTACCTTCCTGCGGGAGATGCTCACCGCCCTCACTGCCCACCTGCGAGCGGGCGGCTACGCAGACCGCGTGTATTTCCACATCTCCGATGAGCCCAGCGAAGCCCACTTGGAGCAGTATAAGATAAACGCCGCCAACGTGCGCCCCTATATCGAGGGCTTCAAGCAGCTGGATGCCCTCAGCCATGTGGAATATTATCAGCAGGGGCTTTGTCCCGTGCCGGTACCGATTACCGACCAAATGAAGAACTTTCTCAAAGAGGACATCGACGAGCGGTGGGTGTACTACTGCTGTGGTCCGTGGCTGGGCACCTGCAACCGCTATATGTCCATGCCCTCCGCCCGCACCCGCTGTATCGGTGTGCAGATGTACAAGTACGGGGTGAAAGGCTTCCTGCACTGGGGCTACAATTTCTACAACGACCAGTTCTCCGACGACGTGGTCAACCCCTTCCTCAGCGCCAACGGCGGCAACTGGGTGGGCGGCGGCGACACCTGTCTGGTGTACCCCGGCCGCAAGGGACAGCCGCTGGAGAGTCTGCGGCTGAAAAACCTGCAGGAGGGTCTGGAGGACATCCGCGTGCTGAAGCTGTGCGAGCAGTTTGTTCCCAAGGAGGAGCTGGTGGCACGAATGGAGGCCATCTGCGGAGAGTTGAACTTCGATATGTTCATCTCCGACACCGCCACCATGACCGCCCTGCGGGATATGCTGGACGATATTGTGATAGAACATACGAAGTAACGCAAAACAGCCCGAAAAAGAGGTTCTTTTTCGGGCTGTTTTTTATCCACTCTTGCGATAATGACGGGGGGACACACCAAAGTGACGAGCAAACAGACGGGAAAAATACAGCGGGTCCTCATACCCCACCAAACGGGCCACCTCTCCCACGGGGCAGTCGGTGGAGCGTAGCAGATGGGCGGCGCGGGTCAGCCGCAGATTGGTGAGATAGGCCTGGGGAGACGATCCGGTTTCCCGCCGAAACAGACGGGAGAACCAACCAGGCTCCATAGGGAGAGAACGGGCGTATGCGGTCAGGGAAAAGGGGTTGGCATACAACCGCTGGAAATCCACCAGCGCCTGTCGTACCAGAGCATTGCAGGGGGTGTGCGCCGTCTCGTTGCGTCCTCGTTGCAGGGCGATAAACCATTGCATCAGCAGGAGCGCGGTCATATCCTCGCAGTGGGGACGACACTGCTGGATGTCGCGGATGATCTGCTCCGGCAACCGCCGAAGATCCGGATTGTCCCCCACCGTCATTAAGGCGTCCGTCAACCCGTAGCGGTTTAGCATCGTTTCTGCCTGATCTCCGCAGAAATGCACCCAATAGACCTCCGGTTTATCGGCGATATGGTAGATGTAATCCTGTGGCTCGTGAGGGCGATACAATACGGCCTGACCGGCGGTGACCCAACGGTATTCCCCGTGGATCAGAAACCGCACCTGTCCCGTTGCGACGTACAGCAGCTGCCAATCCTCCCGTCCATTAGGGCGTGTGGTGCGAAAACGAGGGGCTTGCTGCAGCCGATAATGTCCGCAAAACAGGACGGATAAGTCTCCGCACGGCAGCGAGGCATCCTCGGGGATGCGATAGCCGGCATCCATCCACATAGCCACCAACTCCTTTCATAATAATAGAAAATACATAAAAACAAGGCGTTTGTCAATGGTTTTGTCCGTTTTTGTCCATATTTTCAACAGATACCTGTATGGTCATCGTGACAAAGGTGCAGTAAAATAAAGGAAAAGGAGGAATGTTCCATGCGTTTACAGCCCTATTATCAGCAACCTGCCTGCGTGTCGGTGGGGACGATGCCCTACCGCGCCTATTACGTGCCTTTTTTCAGGAAGGAGGCTGGAGTAGCACCTGCCGACTCCGACCGCTGTCTGATGCTCAGCGGGGAGTGGGATTTTGCCTATTACCATAGCCCCGACTGTGTGCCGGAGGCGTTTTGGGACACCGCCGTGTTTACCACCCTGCCGGTGCCTTCCTGTTGGCAGTGCCACGGCTACGATATTCACCAGTACACCAACACCCGCTATCCTTTCCCCTACGACCCGCCTTACGTCCCGCGGGAGAATCCCTGCGGCGCCTATCGGCGGCGCTTCACCCTCACCGCCGAGCAGGCGGCGATGGGCTGCTACCTCAATTTCGAGGGGGTGGACTCCTGCTACTACGTGTGGGTAAACGGGCAGTTCGTTGGTTTCGATAAGGTGTCCCATTGCACGGGCGAGTTTGACGTCACCCCCTACGTACAGGCGGGGGAAAACACCCTCGCCGTGCTGGTGCTCAAGTGGTGCGACGGCAGTTATCTGGAGGACCAGGACAAATTCCGTATGTCGGGTATTTTCCGCGACGTATATCTGCTGTTCCGTCCCCATCAGCACCTGCGGGACTTCACCATCACCGCCGCCACCGACGGTACGGTGACGGTAGAGCCGCAGTTTTCGTCCGCTCCGCAGACGGTGGAATACACCCTCTTCGATGCGGAGCAAAACGCCATTGTTATGGCAGAGGGGGAGGGGACGGTCACTCTGACGGTGCCACAGCCCCACCTGTGGAATGCAGAGGACCCCTATCTGTACACCTTGGTGATGTCCACCGACACGGAGTTTATTGCCACCCGTGTGGGTCTGCGGGATATCCGTGTGGTGGACGGCGTTCTGCGTATCAACGGGCAGGCGGTGAAATTCCGCGGTGTCAACCGCCACGACAGTGACCCCGTGACGGGGTACACTATCTCCCGCCAGCAGGCGATACGCGACCTTCGTCTGATGAAAGAACATAATATCAACGCCATTCGCACCAGCCACTACCCCAACGCGCCGTGGTTTTTGGAATTGTGTGACCGCTACGGCTTCTACGTCATTGACGAGGCGGATTTGGAGGCTCACGGCGTATGCGACCGCTACGGCAAGACCTCCTTTGACCTCATCACCGACGACCCCGTATGGATGGATGCCATTCTGGACCGCCAGCATCGGCTGTATCAGCGGGATAAAAACCGCCCGTCGGTGGTCATCTGGTCCATCGGCAACGAGGCTGGCGGCGGGCAGTGTGCCCGTGCCGCTTGGCGGTGGCTGAAGGACACCGACCCCACCCGTCTGGTGCATTACGAGAGCATTGCCCCACTGTCCATCGAGGAGTCGGAGGAGCTGAGCCTGTTCAGCTGTATGTATGCCAAGGACGTGCACATTCGGGAGTATCTGGACGGACAGCTGCAGCGCCCCGCCGATGAGCGCCGCCCCTTTGTCCAGTGCGAGTATTCTCACGCCATGGGCAACGGCCCCGGCGACTTGGAGGACTACTGGCAGGTATTTGACGAATACGAGGGCGCCTGCGGCGGCTTCATCTGGGAGTGGTGCGACCACGCTATCCACGGCGGGGTCGTAAACGGCAAGGTCAAGTGGCTGTACGGCGGCGACAGCGGGGAGCGGCCCCATTCCGGCAACTTCTGCGTGGACGGTCTGGTGTACCCCGACCGCACCCCCCATACGGGCCTGACGGAGTATAAGAACGTCATTCGCCCCGCTCGCATCGCCTACAAAGACGGCAAGTACACCATTCGCAACCTGTTGGATTTTACCGACCTTGCGGATTACCTCACCATTCGTTGCGAGGTGACCTGCGGCGGCGAGGTGACCTACACCGCCGACGTGGCGGTACCCTCGGTGCCGCCCCATGCCACCGTCCCGCTGGCGGTGCCCGCGTTCCCGCAGGGGACGGATTGTCTGGTGCGATTTATCCTGTACCGCAAGACAGCGACGGAACTCTGTCCCGCGGGACAGGAGCTGGGCTTTGACCAGATGCGGCTGACCCCCTTTGTGCCTGCCGCGCTTCCGCAGGCACAGGGGACGGTGACCGCCGCCGAAGAGGGACGGTATATCACCCTGACGGGCGACGGCTTCACCTATCGTTACGATACCCACACGGCGCTGTTTGAGGATATGGCTTGGTCGGTGTGGCGCGCCCCCACCGACAACGACACCCACATCCGCGGACAGTGGGAGCGTTGTGGCTACAACGAGCTGAAACCCCGCACCTATGACACCGCCGTGGAGCAGGCGGCGGGCTGTGTGGCGGTGACCACGCGGCTGTCGCTGGCGCCCTTGTGGCGGCAACCGCCCCTGCGGTTGGCGGTGACGTGGACGGTGCGCGCCGACGGCGCGATCGCCTGTCGTTGCGATGTGACCCGCGACCCCGAGGCGGTGTGGTTGCCTCGCTTCGGCGTGCAGCTGACCCTGCCCGCCACCATGGAGCGGGTCACCTACTTGGGGCGCGGCCCCATCGAGAGCTATCCCGATAAGCAGCAGGCGTCTTGGTACGGGCTGTTTGCCACTACCACGGCGGACAACCACGAGGACTACGTCCGCCCGCAGGAGAACGGCAGCCACGCGGACACCCGCTTTGTGCAGGTGGCGGACGCTGACGGCAAGGGTTGGCGGGTGGATGCCACCGAGCGTCCCTTGTCCTTCTCGGTGTCACCCTATACGGCGATGGAGCTGACCCGCAGCGGGCACAGCTGGCAGCTGCCGCCCGTGGGCGAAAAGACGGTGCTGTGCATCGACTATGCCCAGAGCGGCATCGGCTCTAACAGCTGTGGCCCCGCCTTGGCGGAAACATATCAGCTGAACGCAGAGAATTTCACCTTCTCCTTCCTGCTGACCCCTTTGAAATAATCGAAGAAAACACCGCTGACGGAAACCCGTCAGCGGTGTTTTCACTTACTCCAGCAATTCCAGCAGTTCCTCGGCGGTGAGGTCGCTCAGGGTGGGGGCTTTCGCACCCACCACCTGCTCGGACAGCCGCCATTTGCTCTCCTGCATCTGCAGGATTTTCTCCTCGATGGTGTCGCGGGCGATGAGCCGCACCACCTGCACGGCATGCTTCTGCCCGATGCGGTGGGCGCGGTCGGTGGCCTGGTTCTGCGCCGCCACATTCCACCACGGGTCGTAGTGTATCACCATATCCGCCCCCGTCAGATTGAGTCCTGTGCCGCCCGCCTTCAGCGAGATGAGGAAAACGGGGGTATCGTCGCTGTTGAAGGCGTCCACCAGTCTGGCTCGCTCCTCCTTGGGGGTGGAGCCTTGGAGCAGATAGTAGGGAATCCCCTCCTGCTCCAGCCGTTCCCGTAACAGGGCGAGCATGGAGGTGAACTGGGAGAACAGCAGCACCTTGTGTCCGCCGGCGGTGGCCTCCCGCAGCAGGTCCATACAGGCGTCCAGCTTGCAGCTGCCGCCGCTGTAATCCTCACAGCACAGCCGCGGGTCGCAGCAGAGCTGCCGCAGGCGGGTGAGCATCGCCAGCACGGTGATGCGGTTCTGCCCCAACAGCCGCCCGCTTCGTCCCGCACCTGTGATTTGCCGCCGCAGCTCCGCCATGGCGGACAGGTACACCTGCCGCTGGGCGCGCTCCATGGTGGCGGGGAGCACCCGCTCGGTCTTGGGGGGCAGCTCCGCCAGCACCTCGCTTTTCAGCCGCCGCAGAATAAAGGGGGACACCACCTGCCCCAGACGGAACAGGGCGTTTTCGTCCCCCTCGCGGCAGATGGGGATTTCGTAGCGGTTGCGGAATTTCTGATAGGAGAACAGCAGCCCCGGCATCAGAAAATCGAAGATGCTCCAGAGTTCCCCCAACCGATTTTCAATGGGCGTGCCGGTGAGGGCAAACCGCTGATGGGAGCGAATGGTTTTCGCCGCCCGCGCGTTTTGAGTGGAGCTGTTTTTGATATATTGCGCCTCGTCCAGAATGTGATAGCGGAAGGTAAGCTCGCTGTAGGCCGCCACGTCCCGCTTGAGCATATCGTAGGAGGTGACTACCACGTCGTAGTCGTTTGCCTGCCCGATGCGCAGGCGGCGCTCGGCGGCGTCCCCGATGACGCACAGCACCGACAGCTCAGGGGCAAACTTGGCGATTTCCCGCTCCCACCCCAGCACCACCGAGGTGGGGCACACCACCAGTGACGGGGCGGTGTTGCCGCTCTCCTTGGCGGCGAGCAGCAGAGATATGATTTGCAGGGTCTTGCCCAGACCCATATCGTCCGCCAGAATACCGCCGAAGCCCAGCTCCTCCATGGTGCGCAGCCAGCGGAAGCCCGCCCGCTGATAGCCTCGCAGGACGGGCTGCAGGGAGGCGGGGACCTCGTAATGGGTGGTGGTGGCGTTTTCGAATCGTTCCACCAGCCCCGTAAAGGCGCGGTCGCGGACGGCGTTTTCCCGTCCGCGCAGCAGACGGTCCAGATACAGGGCACGGTATTTCGGCAGAGAAACCCGCCCGCTTTTCAGCTCCTTGGGGGACAGCCCCAATCCCTCCGCCAGCTCCGCCAAGCCCGCCATGGCCACGTCGTCCAGCTGGACGAATCGCCCGTCCTTCAGACGGTGGTAGGGGCGGCTCTCCCGATAGCCCGAGAGGATACCCGCCAATTCCGCGGAGTCAATTTGCTCCATATCCACGTGCATCTGTAAGAGGTCGTCCACCAGGCTCACCCCGATGGACAGGGGTGGCAGCACCGCCAAGGAGGCTTTGTCTACGCTATCGGCGGTGTACACCGTTGCCACCTGCCTCAGACGGTCCAACCCTACCGTCATCAGCTCAAACAGGGCATCGTCGTCCCCCTCAAACAGCAGCAGTTCGCTGTCGGGCTGGTAGAGGGTGAAATATTGCTGCAGCACCAGTCGGACCCGCAGCTCCCCTAAGGGGTCCTGCCACGGGCGGTCGGCGGTGGCGTACTCCGCCACCTGTCCGTCGCCGTAGCGAAATTCCACACGGGCTGTGACGGTGTTTTCGCGGGGCATATCCAGATACACCGTCGCGCGCATGGTTTTGGGGCTATGGCGGTCGAGAGGGTCGATATCCCCCTCCAGCCGAATGTAGGGGCGAACGGCGGACAGCACGCTGCCGCAGAAGGCGGGCAGCTGCTCGGCGCCCACGTACAGCCCCTTGGGGGAGCGGTTGACCGTCCGTATCCATTCGGTCATACGGCGGGCATAATCGGCGGTGGTGCGGGTGAGGGTCCCTCTGTGCAGCAGATACAGAGTGTTCGCGCCGTAGACGGGGAGGGTTTCCTCGCCGAACAGACGAACGCCGTCCCCCTCGGTTTCCGCGGTGACGGTGAGGGTGGGCAACCCGTCCGCCAGACGGACGGTGCGCTCCTCTTCCTCCGCACGTAGGGTGACGCTGCCCCCCGCCAAGAGGGCGAAAAAGCGGTCGAATCCGGCGGGACTGAGCCGCAATTCCCCAATGCCGCCGGTCAGCCCGAAGCCACCGGGCAGACTCTGCCGCTCGGATACCTCCGCCAGCAGAAACTCTAACAGCGGCAGACTGTCAGCGGTGAAGCTGTGGCGGTGGTGAAGCAGGGTCAGCTGTTTGCCGTACTCCACCGTGTCCCCACCCGCCATATATTCCGCGAATTTTGCCAGATTGCGTATCACGTAGGGGCGCTCCCGCCCCACGGTAAAGGACACCGTTGCCCGTCCCGCCGCCACCGTGAGCAGGGGCCGCAGGGTGACGGGAGGCTGTCCGCCCTCGGCGGCGGTGAGCCGCGCGGTTTCCCGCGTGAGGTACTGGTCAATAAGCTGGCGGGCGGCGGGGTCGGTCTCCGCCTTTGGCTTTGCCACCAGGTCGGCGGCGGTGGGTAGCCCCTCTATCATATCCGTATAGTATTTGTGCACCAGCACCGCCACGATGTGCTTGCAGGCGCCGTGACCGGGGCGGAATTGCCCGCAGGTGCAGTCCAGATACTCCGCCTCGTCGGTGTGGTCAAAGCCCACCTCCACCCGATGGGTGGCGGAAGGCTCCTCCACCTGCGCGGTGACGAACTGGGGGTAGAAGGCGTTGGAGGCGCAGGCATACTGCCGCACCCAGCCGGTGTTATAGCCGCTGACACCCCGCAGATAGGCCTGCCGTCCGTCTGCCAGCGCGCTGATTTTCTTAAGCGGATAAAGCGGCATGTCTGCCCCTCCTTCGTTTTTTGGTATCTTATTATTATACCCCATTTCTCGTTTCTTGACAAGGGGGATTTTGGAGGAAGAAAAAAGGGCATAGAAAAAGTGGTCTCGCCGTGCGCCGCGAAGCAATGATATGTTATAAAACATAACATATCATTCTAACAACAGGGACAGGCATAATAACAGGGAGGTGGTTAATTTGGAAGAAAAACTGATTATCCCCAAGAAATCCCTTAAGGGAGAAGACGGACACAAGACGTTTTCTATCCGCATTAAGGAGGAAACCGTCAGCAGTCTGGACGAGTTGGCCAAAACGACCAACCGATCCCGCAATGAGCTGATTAACATTCTGTTAGAGTATGCTATTGAGCATTGCGAGGTAAAGTGACCGCAGACCAAAGAGATCCAAAGCGCAAACAAAACAGGAGGTTTATATGAAAATGAATGCTACCGTCCCTACGCCAACGGCTGTTGCGCCGACGCAACAGAATCTGACGGGTATTGATGTTGGAAAGTTTGTTTTTGCTTGTTTGATTCCGTTTTTGCACATTTCTTTCGGAGGCAGTCCGGTTAAAGAGATTTTTTCTCAATATTTTGCTCGGCTTGGTGTCCCTTTCTTTTTCGTTGTGGCGGGCATGCTGCTGGCAAAGTCGGTGCGCATGCGTTCCTCAAAGGAGGCGCTTTCTCGATTTGAGAAAAAGAACGGACGCTTGTTGCTAACGTGGATTATTCTCTACTCACCCATCATGGTGGTGTATGAGGGATTGAATCTGGGATTGGCGCAGAAGGTCGTGTTCCAGACCCCCGGTTATCTGTGGTATCTTACCGCTATGTTGGTAGCCGCTATTCCTTTCTGCTTGGTGCGCGGTCGTCGTGTGCTGTATGTGGTGGCGGGCGTATTGTATGTGGCAGGTACGCTGTTCGGGGACACGTACCAGTGGCTGACCGGCGGAATGCCCGCTTGGTATGAGGCGATATTCCTTACTACCCGCAACGGATTGTTGTTTGCTCTGCCTATGTTATGTGTGGGTGAGCGAATCGCGACCGGCGAAACCCCTCGACATCTTCCTGTCAAGCTGGTAGCCAGTGTAGTTTTGTTGGTGGGAGAGATCTTTTTGGTTCGCAGCAAGGCAAGTCCGGATGCCGACTGTAGCATGTACCTTTTGCTGCCGGTGGTGATATATTACGTGGTGGCCGGTCTGCGCACGTGGAATCCGCAGATAGATACTCGGTTTATTCGAGGAGCAAGCACCGCTATTTATTTGTTGCAGTATGGCATCATTGCGGTAGGCAAGAAAGCTTTTGAGATTCTATCCTTTCCAATGCATATCGGCGGATGGATTATCTATGTGGCGGTAATAGCCGGCGGCTGTATTGTGTACGCCCTGTTCCGGCGCAACAAATGGTTAAGTAAATTGTTCGGATAAGAAAAAGCCCGGTGGTTTCCGCCGGGCTTTTTAATATGAAAAGATTCCGATTGCTTTTTCGTAGCGAGTGTGTTATACTGGCGGCGAAAGAAGGGGAGTTCTTATGTCGGAAACTGCCGAAAAGAAGATCGCCGCCCGCAACGCTGTGATGCTGGGCGGCATGTGTGCGTTGGCGTATTTGGCGGTGTACGTGGTGCGTAACGTGCTCAGCACCGTCACCCCGTCCATCCTCAGCGGCGGGTTTATGTCCACCGAGCAGGTGGGCACCCTGTCCTCGGTGTTTTTTATTGCGTATGCGGTGGGGCAGCTGATCAACGGTATCATCGGCGACCGCATTCCCGCCAAGTTTATGCTGGGTGCAGGTCTGCTGATGGCGGGTGTCAGCCATCTGGTGCTGACGGTTGTGCTGTCCGCACCGCTGTGGGCATACGTGGCGTATGCCGCCACCGGCTTTTTCCTGTCGATGGTGTACGGTCCGATGACCAAGGTAGTGGCGGAGAACGTCCATCCGCTGTATGCGCCCCGTTGCAGTTTAGGGTATACGTTTTCCTCTCTGTTGGGCTCTCCTGCGGCAGGCGTACTGGCGATGGTACTGAGCTGGCAGGGAGTGTTTGTTGTCGGTAGCTCGGCACTGGTGGCGATGGGTGTGGCGGTGTTTGTCGCCTTCTGCCTGTACGAGCGCCACGGCATCATCCGTCCCCGTCCGCCCGTCAAGGAGACGCACACGGCGGTAGGCGGCATCAAGGTGTTGCTTCGCCGTCACATCGTTAAATTTTCGTTGGTGTCCATTATCACGGGGGTCATCCGCACCACGGTGGTGTTCTGGCTGCCTACCTATCTGGCGCAGCACCTGCATTACACCGAGCAGCAGGCCTCCGGCATTTTCTCGGTGGCCACGCTGCTGATTTCCTTCACCGCTTTTGTGGCGGTGTTTGCCTACGAGCGACTGGGGCATAATATGCACGTAACGGTGCTGCTGGCGTTTGTTCTGTCCGCCCTGTGCTTTGCGGGGGTGTATTTCGTCCCCCAGCCGCTGGTCAACACCATTCTGCTGGTGGCGGCGATTTTCTGCTCCAACTGCGCTGCCTCTATTCTGTGGAGCTGCTATTGCCCCAGCTTGTGGGATACGGGTATGGTGTCCACCGCCACGGGATTTCTGGATTTCCTCAGCTATATGGCGGCCGCCGCCTCCTCCAGCCTGTTTGCCGGTGTGGTGGATGTGATCGGCTGGCAGGGGCTTATCCTCATCTGGCTGGGTCTGCTGGTAGCGGGCGTGCTGGTGGCGATTCCCTGGCGGCGAAAAAAGATTTGACAAACCGCCCCATTTATGATATGGTAATAAAAAACTATGACGGAGCCAAGTAGCACAGACAGGCGCCCTCAGCGAGTCGGGGACGGTGTAAGCCCGACGGATAAGCGGTTGTGTGAATAACCCTCCCGAGTGCAAGCTGAAAGCCATGCGGTCAGTAGGTGCGCCGTAATCCTGCGTTAAAGGATAAGCCTTATCGGAGGCGGAGTGGTCGGCAACAGCCGACAAGTTAGGTGGTACCACGGACATATCGCTGTTCGTCCTAATGTTTAGGGCGAATGGCGTTTTTTTATTATCATATACTATCCCCAAAAGGAGAGAAATACTATGAAACACATCGACATTGTCAAATTACAGCAGGACCCCGCCTACATCGGGCAGGCGGTCACCGTCTGCGGCTGGGTACGCACCAGCCGCGACTCCAAGAACGTGGCGTTCCTGGAGCTCAACGACGGCACCACCCTCAAGCATCTGCAGATCGTGCTGGACAAGGCGGTTATCACGGACGTGTCCGCCTTTATGCCTCTGGGCACGTCGCTGAAGGTGAAGGGCGAGCTGGTGGCCAGCGAGCGCAACGGCGTGGAAGTGAACGCCACCGCCGTCACCGTGCTGGGTGTCTGCCCCGGTGAGTACCCCCTGCAGAAAAAGCGCTGCACGCTGGAATTCCTGCGCACCATTCCCCACCTGCGCGTGCGCACCAACACCTTTAACGCCATTTTCCGCGTGCGCAGCGTGATGGCAGCGGCGATTCACCGCTATTTTCAGGAGCGCAACTACGTGTACGTCAACACCCCCCTCATCACCGCCAGCGACTGCGAGGGCGCGGGTGAGATGTTCAAGGTGACCACCATCGGCTACTCCGAGGACTACAAGAGCGCCGAGGAGTACTACGCCGACGACTTTTTCGGTCAGCGGGCGGGCCTGTCGGTGTCTGGTCAGTTAGAGGGCGAAATGGCTGCCATGGCATTCGGCAAGATTTACACCTTCGGTCCCTCCTTCCGTGCGGAAAATTCCAACACCCCTCGCCACGTGGCGGAATTCTGGCACGTGGAGCCGGAGGTGGCCTTTGCGGAGCTGCCGGACATTATCGAGATTGCGCAGGAGATGATTAAGTACATCATCTCCGCCGTGATGGCGGAGTGCCCCGAGGAGCTGGCGTTCTTCGACAAGTTCTTCGAAAACGGTCTGCTGGATAAGCTCAAGAGCGTGGTGGACAGCGAGTTTGTGGTGCTGGATTACACCGATGCCATCGCCCTGCTGGAAAAGGCGGACGCGGACTTTAAGTTCCCCGTCTACTGGGGCTGCGACCTGCAGACCGAGCACGAGCGGTATATCACCGAGCAGATTTATAACAAGCCGGTGTTCGTCACCAACTATCCTAAGGACATCAAGTCCTTCTATATGAAGCAGAATCCCGACGGCAAGACGGTGGCCGCCACCGACCTGCTGGTGCCCGGCGTGGGTGAGATTATCGGCTGCTCCGAGCGTGAGGCGGATCTCGACAAGCTGCTGGCGGCGATGGAAGAGCGGAACATGAATCTGGACGATTACAAGGATTATCTGGACCTGCGCCGCTTCGGCTCGGTGCCCCATTCCGGCTTCGGTCTGGGCTTCGAGCGTATGCTGATGTACTGCACCGGCGTGGCGAATATCCGCGACGCCCAGCTGTTCCCCCGCACGGTGGGCAGCATTCGATAATAAAAGCCTCCCTCTTCGAGGGAGCCTATACTCTCTCTTTGAGGTGATTTTATGTCTTGTCAATATGTTTCCGGCTACAAGTCGAAGCTGTCCTTGCGGCAGACCCAGCAGGCGATTAAGGTGATTAAGGACACCTTTCAGGTGCTGCTGGCGCAGAATCTGCATCTGGAGCGTGTCACCGCCCCGGTGCTGGTTCACGGCGGCAGCGGTATCAACGACGACCTGAGCGGTGTGGAGCGCAAGGTGGACTTCACCGTGCGCAGCATGGGGGAGGCCCATGCCGAGGTGGTGCAGTCTCTGGCTAAATGGAAGCGTGTCGCTCTGGGTCGATACGGGTTTCAGCCCGGCGAGGGCATCTATACCGATATGAACGCCATTCGGCGGGACGACGATATGGATAATACCCATTCGGTGTTTGTGGACCAGTGGGACTGGGAGGCGGTGATTACCGCCACCGACCGCACCGAGGAGTATCTCAAAAAGACGGTCCGCCGCATTGTCAAGGCGCTGGCGGACACCAACAAGCTGCTGCAGCAGAAATACCCCTTGCTCACCGCGGAGATTGAGCAGGAGGTCACCTTTATTACGGCACAGGAGCTGGCGGACCGCTACCCCGACCTGTCCCCCAAGGAGCGGGAGGACGCTGTCACGCGGGAACACCGCACGGTGTTCCTGATGGGGATTGGCGGACCGCTGCGGGACGGCAAGCCCCACGACGGGCGCGCCCCCGACTATGACGATTGGGCGCTGAACGGGGACCTGCTGTTGTGGAACGACACACTGGGTCACGCGTTGGAGATTAGCTCCATGGGTATCCGCGTGGATGCGGACGCCCTCGCCCGTCAGCTGCAGGCGGCGGGCGCGGAGGAGCGTATGCAGTATGCCTACCACCGCGCTATCGCAGAGGGCGACCTGCCGCTGACTATTGGCGGCGGTATCGGCCAGTCCCGCCTGTGTATGCTGATGCTGGAGAAGGTCCACATCGGCGAGGTGCAGGTGTCCATCTGGCCCCCCGAGATGGTGTCGGAGTGCGCCGCCCACGGCATCACGTTGTTGTAAAGGAAAAACACCTTCGCTGTGGCGAAGGTGTTTTTTGTATAACGTCGTTACGGCTTTTCGGGATAGGGCATTCCCTTGGGCAGTCCCAGCAGATAGTCGGCGGACACGTTGTAAAAACGGCATAGCGCGTGCAGGTCGTCCAGCGACGGCTCCGCCGCTCCCGTTTCCATACGGGAGATTTTCATTTGATTCATGCCAAGAATATTCCCTACCTCTGTCTGGCTGAGGTCCTTGTCCTCTCGCAGACCGCGGATAATTTCGTGAAATTTCATATTCTCACCTCAAGGAGAATATAACATAAACGAAAAATGAATATTGACTTTTAAACGAAAAACGTTTATAATTTATTTTGGAACGCATAGCTCCGTTTGTTGCCGCACCGCAAAAGCCGCCTGTGGGGAATTCCCTACAAGCGGCTTTTGTGTAAAAAAACGGGACGTCGAAATCACCGTCTCCCTACGGATACTGCGCCGACCTCATCGTGTAGGGGCGGGCGCCCTCGACCGCCCGTCAAGGGAGGCGCCGTATCTTCCGCAAAAAAGCCGCTGTGTATGGCACAGCGGCTTTTTCAATCTATCAAATTTTCTCTATCAAACACAGGGGAGCGAAAAAACTCCTCCAAGCCAATTTCGAACCCCTCGCAAATCTCGTAGATGATTCGCAACTTCATACTGGGAAAAGCGCAGTTGGATATGGTACTCAACGTGGATTGAGGCACACCGCTTTTCATAGAGAGCTGATATTGTGTCCAGCCTTTTTGCTGACATAATTCTCGAATGCGAAAGGAAATCGCCTCATTCAAATGCATAACAAGCCCTCCATACTTCAATCACTTGATATAAGTATAGGGATTTTATGCTTGCAAATACTTCGAGTAATTGATATAATGAGAAAGATATTAATAAAAAGGAAGCGGTTTTATGCACTGTGAAAACGTATTTTGCGTATATTGGGCGGCAGAGAGCTGTGCTTTAGAGGCGATTTCTTTGGACGTGCAGGGGAAATGTGAGAGCTGCCTATATATTCCTTTTTCCGAAGAAGAATTGGAGAGAAAGCGGCAAGAGTATCTAAAACAGGCAGAATCACTCGATAAAAAGTAAGTCTTAGCAAAGAAAAAGCCGCTGTGTCATGGCACAGCGGCTTTTTTGGTTTCCATTATTTTGCGTAATCCACCGCGCGGTTCTCGCGGATAAGATTAACCTTGATCTGACCGGGATAGTCCATGTTGCTCTCGATCTTCTTGGCAATCTCGCGGGCGAGGATAACCATCTGGTCGTCGTTAACCTTGTCAGGCTGCACGATGATACGCACCTCGCGACCCGCCTGAATGGCGAAGGAGCGCTCCACACCCTCGAAGCTGTTGGCCAGCTCCTCCAGCTTTTCCAACCGCTTGATGTAGTTCTCCAGATTCTCGCGGCGGGCGCCGGGACGGGCGGCAGAGATAGCGTCGGCGGCCTGTACCAGACAGGCAACCACCGTCTGCGCCTCCACGTCGCCGTGGTGGGCCTGAATGGCGTGCACCACAGCCTCGCTCTCCTTATACTTGCGGGCGATGTCCACACCAATTTCGATGTGGGAGCCCTCCACCTGATGGTCCACCGCCTTACCGATGTCATGCAGCAGACCGGCGCGGCGAGCAATCTCGGGGTCGATGCCCAATTCGCTGGCCATAATGCCGGAGAGGAAAGCCACCTCCATGGAGTGGTTGAGCACGTTCTGCCCGTAGCTGGTACGGTAGTGCAGGCGCCCCAGCAGCTTGACAACGTCGGGGTTGATGCCGCGCAGACCGGTTTCCAGTACCGCGCGCTCGCCCTCCGCCTTGATGGTGTTCTCCACCTCTTTGCGGGCCTTGTTGACCATCTCCTCGATGCGGGCGGGGTGGATACGACCGTCGGAAATCAGCCGCTCCATCGCAATGCGAGCAATCTCGCGGCGCACCGGATCGAAGCCGGACAGGGTGATGGCCTCGGGGGTATCGTCGATAATCAGGTCGATACCCGTCAGGGTTTCGATGGCACGAATGTTACGACCCTCGCGACCGATGATACGGCCCTTCATCTCGTCATTGGGCAGCGGCACCACCGATACGGTGGTCTCGGCCACCTGGTCGGCGGCCACACGCTGAATGGCGTGGGAAATCATGGTGCGGGCGCGCATATCCGCCTCCGCCTTGAGCTGGGCATCAAACTCGGTGAGCTTCAGCGCCTTTTCGTGCTCCAGCTCTTGGGTGAGGGAGGAAAGCAGATATTCCTTTGCCTGCTCCTGAGACAGTCCGGACAGACGCTCCAGCAGGTCCATCTGGCTCTTTTTCAGCGCGTCGACCTCAACGATTCGGCCGTCCACTTCCTTAATCTTAGCAGCCAGGGTCTCCTCTTTTTTCTCGTAGTTTTCTACTTTGCGGTCTAAGGCCTCTTCCTTCTGCTGCAGACGGCGCTCCTGATGCTGCACCTCGCTGCGGCGCTCTTTGATTTCCTTTTCGGACTCGTTGCGCAGACGATAGATTTCGTCCTTTGCCTTGACCAGCGCTTCCTTTTTGTCAGCCTCCGCCTTTTTATGGGCGTCAGCGACGATGCGTTCGGCCTCCTTCTCGGCGGAGCCGATCTGAGCCTCTGCGACCTTCATGCGGTGGCGGATACCGGCGCGATAGGCAATCAAACCGGCAACAACCGCCCCCACTGCCAGTGCCGCTGCGCCGATGCACACCGCCACTAACAGGCTTACTTCTGTTGGCATGTTGGGATACACCTCCTAAAAATAAATAGAACAGGCGTTCCCGAGGGCACTTTTTTCAATTTTCAAAGCACAAACCCGTACGGGTTGGTATCAAAAAAAGCGGTAAAACCCCCAAGGGACCGCCACGAAACGATTAACAATCTCTTCTTACCGCAGGCCGGCCGCCTGCGCCAGACGAAAATGTCGCGGTAATACAGGCGCAAAGCCATATAGTACCGACTATTATATTACATCATTTTCAGGGGGGTTGTCAAGGGCAATTGCCAAAAAATCCCTGTCTTACTCCTCCGTTTTTGTTGGAAATCCGAAAAAATCAGCGGTTTTTTCGGAGTAATGACGGGTGGCACGCACCATTCGGGCGGGAATTCATATACTGGTAACAGGCAATCATTCGGGGGAGAAAGGCGGCAGAAAAAATGGCGATTTTGAGCGTTGAGGGCGTGCGGCAGGCATACCAGACACCCACGGGGGAAACGGTTGCGTTGGGGAATGTCACCTTTTCCATGGAAAAGGGGGACTTTTTCAGCGTGGTGGGTCCCAGCGGCTGCGGCAAATCCACGCTGCTGTCGATTATCGCCGGCACGCTGACCCCCACGGGCGGGCAGGTGCGGATTAACGGGCAGAGGGTGGAAGGACCCAGCCCCCATATCGGCTATATGCTGCAGCAGGACAATCTGCTGGAGTGGCGCACGGTGCGGCAGAACGTGCTGTTGGGGCTGGAATTGCGCCACACCCTGACCCCCGAGATGCGGGACCGAGCGGACGGACTGTTGGAGACCTATGGGCTGGCGGCGTTTGCGAACAGCCGCCCGTCCCAGCTGTCGGGCGGCATGCGGCAGCGGGCGGCGCTTATCCGCACGCTGGCGGTAAACCCCGATATTTTATTGTTGGACGAGGCGTTTTCGGCTCTGGACTACCAGACCCGACTGGAGGTGACGGAGGATGTGTACCGCATCATTCGTCGGGAGCGGGTCACCGCCCTGATGGTAACCCACGACATTCCCGAAAGCATCTGTATGGGGGATAAGGTTCTTATTCTGTCTGCCCGCCCCGCGGTGGTGCAGGAGCAGCTACCGATTACGTTTGCTATCGAGGACCGCTCCCCCTTACGGTGTCGGAGCTGTCCCGAGTTTGCCGGTTATTTTAATCACATATGGAAGGAACTGGGGATGCATGAGACGCACGGCGAATGAAGCGGCTCTCTCGCCGGAGAGAGCCATATATCTGCGGCGGGAAAAGCGGCAACGGCGCTGCATCACGCTGTGTCGGTGGGGATTTCTCCTCGCCTTTCTCGCCTTGTGGGAGGGGGCGGCGCGGCTGGGCTGGATAGACAGCTTTATTTTCAGCCAACCCTCCCGCATTTTACAAACCTACGTGACCATGGCAGGGGAGGACCTGCTGTATCATTTACAGGTGACCCTCACGGAGACGCTGGCGGGCTTTTTGCTGGGTGCGGCAGCAGGGGTGGTGCTGGCGATTGTTCTGTGGTGGAGTCCTTTCGTGTCCAAGGTCAGCGAGCCCTACCTGGTGGTGCTGAACAGCCTGCCGAAAATCGCGCTGGGACCCGTCATTATCATTCTGGCGGGGGCGGGAACCCGCGCCATTGTGTTTATGGCGCTGGCGATTTCCTTGGTGGTGACGGTGCTGGAGATGCTCAGCGGCTTTCGGGATACCGACGCAGGCGCCATTCGTATGGCGCGCACCTTTGGAGCTACCAAAGGGCAGGTGTTCCGCAAGGTGGTGCTGCCCTATAACATACCCACCCTGTTCGACTCGCTGAAGGTGAATATCGGCCTGTCGTTGGTGGGTGTGATTGCGGGGGAATTTCTGGTTTCCCGCGCGGGATTGGGGTACCTGATTGTCTACGGCGGGCAGGTGTTCCGCATGGATTTGGTGATGGCGAGCGTCATCATTCTGGCGGTGCTGGCGGCGCTGCTCTATGAGAGCGTGGTGCTGGTGCAGAAGCTGGTGGGACGCCGCTTCGGGCACGCGTAAGAGTATTTTAAGAAAGGTTTGATTGCAATGAACAGTTGGTTGCGCAGAGGGGTAGCGGCGCTGCTTACGGCGGTGCTGTTGTTCGGTTGTGTGGGCTGCGACAGCGATGACGGGCTGCAGACGGTGCGGGTGTGTGAGGTTACCCACTCCATTTTCTACGCCCCCCAGTATGCGGCGATTGCCCTGGGCTTCTTCGAGGAGGAGGGCATACAGGTGGAGCTGTCCAACGGACAGGGCGCCGACGCGGTGATGGCGGCGGTGCTGTCGGGGAATATGGATATCGGCTTTGCGGGTCCCGAGGCCTCTATCTACGTCTATAACGAGGGCAAGGAGGACTATACTCAGGTCTTCGCCCAGATTACCCGTCGGGACGGCTCCTTTTTAGTGGGTCGCGAGGCGGACGACAATTTCACCTGGGATAAGGTGAAGGGCAAGGTGGTTCTCCCGGGGCGCAAGGGCGGCGTGCCTTACATGGCGCTGGAGCACGTCCTGCGCAAGAACGGGGTGGACCCCGCCGCCGACACCACGCTGGATAACAGCGTGCAGTTCTCCATGATGACCGCCGCCTTTACCGGCGGCACAGGGGACTACGTCACTGCCTTTGAGCCCACCGCCTCCATGTTACAGCAGGAGGGCAAGGGCTACATCGTCGCCTCGGTCGGTGAGGCGGCAGGGGACATTCCCTACACCGCCTATTTCGCCAAAAAGAGCTACATCGAGGGCAACAACGACCTTATCCAGCGGTTCACCGATGCGGTCTATAAGGGACAGCAGTGGGTTGCCACCCACACCGCCGAGGAGATTGCCGAGGCGGTGGCGGAACACTTCCCCGACACCGAGATGGACCTGCTGGTGCAGTCGGTGAAGAGCTACCAGTCCATTGACGCGTGGAACACCGACCCCGTGATGAGCGAGGAGAGCTTTAACCGCTTGCAGTCGGTGATGACCGAGGCAGGGGAGCTGACCCAAATCGCCGACTACGGCAAGGTGGTCAACAACACCTTTGCGGAAAAAGCGATGGGCTAACCAAAAAAACGGTCGATGGCAACTGCCATCGACCGTTTTTTGCTTGCGTAACAGACGGGTTTACCAATCCAGTGTAAACCGCATATTAGGATCTGCACCGACCACGTAGGGGTGTTGCTCTATTTTTTTGACGGCATCCAGCACCGCCTGTTTGCCCTTTTTCGGAATGGTAACCTTAAAAATCTGGCGATAATTCTCGTGGTTGATCCAAGCCAGTCCTTCTTCCGTGTCTATGCGGGTAAGGTCTCGCACGGAGGTGATTTCGATTCCAAACATATACGAGAAATCCTCGGCGCTGTAAGCCATATTGACCACGGACGCCTCTTTTGTAAAGGTAAACAGAACCACCTGTTCTTCAAAGTCGTCGTCGACGGTTGCGGTAGAGGGCACTTTTTCCTCGGTTTGTTCGAGGGTATCTGTCGACACAAACCATACATCCTTGTTCTCTTTAAGGTTTAAGCTTTGTAGGCGAATCGCATCTTTCGTTTTTTCCTTTAGAACAACTTTGAAGGTGATATATTCCCTGCCGGTGGGCTTTTTGTTCGCATCCCGTTCCGACCAAACCGATTTAGCGATGACACGTTCCGCATTTACGTGGAAATTTTCCGAAACGTAGGCAGGGGTCAGCGTTTCCGTGCTTATTTTTGCGGAAGCCCGAGGGGTCAGCACCACGTATATTTCGCCATAGGCGACACGGGGCAAATCCGAAGAATAGGTTGACACGTACGGCGCTGTGACGACGGGCGTTACGGTTTTGCTTTCTCCTGTCGCCTTATTCACCATAATCACCTTTGCAGTGTGTTCGCCGTCCAGAAACTCCTCAATGGTAATGATGCCTTTTTCCAGTGCCTTTTTCACTTTCATAGAAGAGCTGTAGGGAAGATGTAAAACCACGCATTCGCTGATGGGTCTTTCAAAATAATAATCGTATTTCTTGTCTGAATAAAACTTTTCCCGTTGTCCGAATTTCTTGCTTGCTTCCGGCCACACGTAAAATTCCGGCTCCCACGCCGTTTTGAGATAGCGGATGCCGAACCGTTCTAAATCCTCTTCGGTCACGTCGCCCCGCTCCATAGCCGCCTCTAAAGACCTTTCGGTGCCATCCTCGTAGTATACCATAACGTCTTGATAAACACCAAACCCGTAGGTGTAATCCTTATCAACGTAAAAAGGTGGCGGCACGACCTGTGCTTGCATTTCTCCTCTCAGCGCTGTCCAGTTGACAATATTCACCACGCCGGCGGCATTGGGTGCTTTCGGCGGCTGGGTCACATAGGTCTTTTCAGTCGTCGTGGCGGTAGTAGTTGTCGTAGATGCCGTCGTGGTGGTAGACGGCTTGCTTTCCAGAGTCGGCTTACCGACGACGGACTGTGTCGTAGAGGTTGTTGTAGTCGTGGTGGCAGGAGCCGTTGTTGTCGTAGTTTCTACTTCCGTGGTAGTTGTGGTTTCTGCTCCCGTGGAGGTCGTGGTCGGTTTTTCCGTGGTCGTCGTGGTCGATTCTGGAGTCGTCGTGATGGTTTCCTCGCCCCCGTCGGATACTGCCGGCGTATTTCCGTCACAGCCGCACAGGCTCACCGCCAGTACGGCAGCTATCAGGAGTGACCATATTCGTTTCATAAGATATTCCTCCTTAAAGACAGAGCACACAACTTACCACTACCAGTATATACCAATTTCTTCTAAATAGCAATAGCAGGGGCACAGGTACATTCACCAATCTTTTCCGCCACTCTTTGTATAAAACCACCGTTCGCCATTGTCTGAAAATCGCAAGAAAAGCCGCCGAAAAGGTGGCTTTTTCCGTTTTTTGCCGTTCATAAGAAAAGGGGAATTGTTGACACTATCAAGGGATTGTGTTAATATAAGCATATATATTGGCATAGTATAATTTGTTGTAGGAAAGGAGGCGAAAACGGTGGCAGAGAAAAAGATAACCATATCGGTTGTAATACCCGCCTACAATGCGGAGGCCTTTTTGGAGCAGTGTGTCCACAGCGTGCAGGAGCAGTCTATGGCGGACTGGGAGCTGCTTATCGTGGAGAATGGCTCCACCGATGAAACCTACGCTCTCGCCCAGCGGTTTGCCCGCGGGGACGACCGCATTCGGGTGCTGCGCAGCAAAAAGGGCGTGTCCCATGCCCGCAATGTGGGCATTCAGCAGGCGACGGGGGAGTATATCACCTTCTTGGACGCGGACGACTGGCTGCTGCCGGACGCCCTCGCCTTCTTTCGTCGTATGGCGCTGCGCCACCCCGCGGCGGACATTATCGTGGCCACCACCGACCGTCAGGCGCAGGACACCTCCCCCGCGGTATACACCGAGGTGACCATGGAGCGGGCGCTGGTGCGGTTTTTGCGCCGCCCCACCCGCTATCTCACCGCGTGGGGCAAGCTGTATCGCACCTCCTTCCTGCAGCAGAGCTCGGTGCGCTTTGATACCCGCTTGACCTATGCGGAGGACAGCGATTACCTCATTCGTCTGTTGGGGGATTGCCGCCGCTTGGTGCTGACCGATTACCCCGTGTACCATTATTTCCTCAACCCCTATTCCGCGGTGCGCAGCGGGCAGGTGGATTTGGCGGAGAAATACCGCCTGTCGATGGAGCTGACCCGCGGGCAGCTGCCGTTTGGCGAGGCGACCAGAAAGAACTATCCCTTCTACGTGCTGGATAACCTGCTGGTGCTGTTGGCGCACGACACCTTCCACCACCGCCATTCCCCCGCCCAGCAGCGGCGGCGGGCCGCCGCGGTGCTGAAGATACCGATTTTCCGTTGGGCGCTGGAGGAGGCGCCGATTCGCCACGCCACCTTTATTAAGCGTATGGTGCTGGCGATGGCAAAGGGACGGCGGCTGCATCTGTTGCAGTTGGCGGTTTGGGCGCGCCAGTTGCAGAATCGGTATCGCTGAGAGGTTGCGGTATGAGAAAAATATTGGTTTTCGGTATGAACGACAATCCCGGCGGCATGGAGAGCTTTATTATGAGCTACTACCGTCGGATTAATCGACAGCGGATACAGTTTGATTTTCTCACCAACTGTCCCACCATCGCCTACGAGGACGAAATCGAGCAGTTGGGGGGACGGGTGTTCAAGATATGCGCCCGCAGTCGGAATTATCGGCGATATCGGCAGCAGCTGACCGCCTTTTTCGAGGCGCATGCCGCCGACTACAGCGCGGTGTGGCTGAACACCTGCAGTCTGGCGAATATCGACTATCTGAAGATGGCGAAGCGGTACGGCATTCCCCGTCGCATTATCCACAGCCACAACGCGCAGAATATGGACAGCCCCTTGCGAGGGGTGTTGCATCTGCTCAATAAGGGAAGCGTCCGTCGGTATGCCACGGATTTTTGGGCGTGTACCCGCGCGGCGGGGGCGTTTTTCTATTCCCCCGCGCTGCTTGCCCACCCCCGCTATCGGGAGATTCCCAATGCCATTGACACCGCCGCCTACACCTTTGACCCCGCGGTGCGAGAGCAGGTGCGGCGGCAGCTGCAGGGGGAGGACAAGCTGGTGGTGGGTCACGTGGGGCGCCTGCACTTTCAGAAGAATCAGACCTTTTTGCTGGAGATATTTAAGGAAATTTATGCCCGTCGCCCCGATGCCCGTCTGTGGCTGGTGGGGCAGGGGGAGGACGAGGACAAGCTGCGCCGTCGCACGGAGGAGCTGGGGCTTACCGCCGCGGTGCGGTTCCTCGGCGTGCGGCAGGACGTGTCCGCCCTGATGCAGGGCATGGACGTGTTTGTGTTCCCCTCCCTGTTTGAGGGCTTGGGCATCGTGCTGATTGAGGCGCAGGCGGCGGGGCTCGGCTGCGTCACCTCGTCTGCGGTGCCTGCGGACGCCCGCGTCACCGACCTCATCACCTATCTACCCTTGGATGCCGCCCCCGCCGTGTGGGCGCAAGCGGCGCTGGAGGGCGCGACGGCACAGCGCACCGACCGACGGGCGGAGATAGCCGCCGCGGGCTATGACATCAACACACAGGTGTCTGCCTTGGAGCGCTTGTTGGAGGAGAGTGTATGAAGCCTTTTCTACTGACCGAGCTACCCCAAAACGTGTATAACGCGGGGTATAAAGCAAAAGACGATATCCGTAAGGCGCTGGACGGTCTGGTTACCGACCTGACGATAGCGGAAGCCTTTCGGTTGGATAAGATTCCCGCCTTTTGGCGGCTGCTTTCGCAGATACGGCGCATTCCCGTGGGGGCGGAGCTGATATTGCAGTGCCCCGTTTACAGTTTTTTTAACGAGAAATTTTTACCCCTTTTCTGCCGCGCTGTGGAAAAACGGCGGCTGGCGGTAACCCTTATTTTGCACGACGTGGACACTCTGCGCTATCCCGACCGTGCGGCGCGCCTGCTGCCTGTGGAGCGGCGGCTGTACGGGCTGGCGCGGCGGATTATCGTCCACAACGAGGCGATGAAACAGGCGCTGACCCATTCCCACGGGATTCCCGCAGAGAAGATGACGGTGCTTGGCATTTTCGACTATTTGCTGGCGGGGACTCCCGCGGGCGCGGACGAGGCATATACCCGCACCGTGTTTGTGGCGGGCAACTTAAGTCCTGACAAATCGGGCTATCTCTATCGCTTAGGTGAGTTGGCACAATCGGTGCCCGTCAACCTCTACGGCGGCGGCTTTGATGCCGCACGGGCGGCAGACAGCCTGCATTATATGGGTTCTTTTCCGCCGGACGAGCTCCCCGCCCGTCTGCGGGGGAATTTCGGTCTGGTGTGGGACGGGGACCGGGTGGATACCTGCGGGGGGGATACGGGCGCCTATCTGCGCATCAATAACCCCCACAAGACCTCGCTGTATCTGGCGGCGGGCTTCCCCGTGATTATCTGGAGCGAGGCGGCGCTGGCGCCCTTTGTGACCCAACACGGCGTGGGGCTGGCGGTGGATTCGCTGGAGGACCTGCCGCGGGTGTTGGCGGACCTATCGGAAGAGGATTATGCCCGCCTGCGGCGGCAGGCGCAGGCCTTTGGCGCCCGTCTGCGGCAGGGGGATTTCATTCGCCTTGCATTAGAGATATAAGGAGATAAATGCGGTGGGTATTCGTTTGCATACCGAATATGGAAAAGTGAATATCACCGCCTTCTTGGAATATCTGCTGATGGCGCTGGTTGTGCTGTACAGCAGTATGTGGTGCCTGTTTGTGGAGAGCCAGAGCAATTTCTTTCTGCGGCTCGCCTATCCTGTGCTGTTGGTGCTGATTGTGCTGAAGGTGCGGGTGGTATCCTACGGACGGTTGCAGCGGCTTATCCTGCTGGCGGCGGCGCTGGCGGTGTATCTGCTGGGTACTCGCTACAACGTGGCGCGGTACGGGCTGTATTTTGTGGGACCGCTGTTGCTGCTGATGCTGTATATCGGTATGAAGGATAACGAGGGCGACCCTTTTGGGCTGCTGTATAAATTGGGAGACATCGTCACGGTGCTGACGGTGATTTCCCTGGTGTGCTTTGTGTTCGGCACCTGTCTGGACGTGCTGCCGTTCAAGGATACCGTATCCTACTATTTTGCGGGGTACGACCGCACCTGCACCACCTATTTTCACCTGTATTATGCGGCCCAGACCATGCTGATGTTCGGGCACGAGCTGGTGCGCAACTGCGGCATGTTCGCGGAGGCACCGGGATTTGCCATGTTTTTGGTGATTGCTCTTGCCACCGAGGTGTTTTTCCGCGTCCGCCCGCGGCTGTGGCGGTGCGGGGTGATTGCCGCCGCGGCGCTGACCACCTTTTCCACCAAGGCAATTTTGCTGGTGATGCTGGTTGTCGGCATCAAGGTGGTGATTGATCGCCCCCGCCGCATCGAGTGGCAGCGGCTGAAGGTGCTGGTGCTCCCTCTGGGCGGGTTGGTGCTGTTGGGGGCGGCGGCGGTGCTGCTGATTGATAAGATGAACACCGCCTCCTTCTTTATCCGTCTGGACGATTTGGCGGCGTCCTTTAAGGCGTTTGCCTCGTCACCTTTGTTCGGTACGGGCTATTACAACGACGATTCCATCATCGCCCTCTTTGCCTACGACCGTTCCAACAACGGTCTCAGCATGGGTCTGGCGGTGCTGCTGGCGCAGGGCGGTCTTTTCCTGACCGCCGTCTATCTGGTGCCGATGTATTTGTGTATCCGCCGGTTCTGCAGCGGCGACCGCCTGCGGGTGGCGGCGTTTTTTCTCGTCTATATAGGGCTGCTGTTTGTTTCCAATATGCCCTTTAGTTTTCTTTCGCTGTTTTTATTGGCATTTTCCATGGAGGCAGGACAGAGCGAACTGTCCCATCACATCACTTGACCGTTTAGGAGAGCTTTATGGGGAGCAACATCAAAAGAAACTACATTTATAATGTTAGTTTTCAAATTTTCTCCCTGCTGACCCCCTTGATTACGGCCCCGTACATTTCCCGTGTACTGGGACCGGAGGGGACCGGCATTTATAGTTATATCCACTCCATCGCCACCTACTTTTCTCTGTTTGCGGCGCTGGGGCTTTCCTCTTATGGTCTGCGGGAGGCCTCCCGCCTGCGGGACGACCGCCGTTTGTGCTCCCGCCTGTTCTACGAGCTGACCACCATTCGTTTGGTGACCACCCTGCTTAGCTTTTTGCTGTATCTGGCAGCGGTGTTGGTGGTGGACGGAGACATGCGGCTGTATCTCGCCACCGGCTTCATCATTTTGTCGGTGGGTGTGGACGTCACGTGGTATTTTCAGGCGATGGAGAATTTCCGCGCCTTGGTGCTGCGCAACTTCTTTGTGAAATTCCTCAGCATTTTATGCATTTTCCTGTTTGTGCGGCAGGAGGGGCATCTGTTCCGCTATATGCTGATACAGACGGGCAGTATTTTCCTGTCCAACCTGTTGCTCATTCCCCAACTGAAAAAATGGTTGGTGCCCGTATCCTTCCGCCGTCTGCGGTTTACCCGCCATATACGGGAGACGCTGGTGTACTTTATCCCCACCATCGCCACCTCGGTGTATACGGTGTTGGACCGCACGATGATTGGTCTTATCACGCGGGATATGGCGCAGAACGGCTTTTACGAGCAGGCGCATAAGATTGTCAACATTCTGCTCACCGTCATTACGTCGTTAAACGTGGTGGTGGGCGTGCGCACCTCGTATCTGTTCGGACAGGATAAAAAGGCGGAGATTCGCAAGCATATGCGGAATACCTTCCGCTTTATGTATATGATAGCCTTCCCCGTTTGCTTTGGTCTGCTGGCTTGTGCGGACAATTTCGCCCCCTCCTTCTTCGGCGAGGAGTTCAGCGCCGTGGCGCCGATGCTGAAGATGTTCGCCCCGCTTTTGCTGATTATCGGCACCAGCAACCTGCTGGGCAGCCTGTATCTGACCCCCAGCGGGCAGCGTGCCCGCAGCAACCGTGCCATTATTGCGGGCGCGGTGGTCAATTTGGTGCTCAACGGCGCGCTCATTCCCTTCTTTGGTGCCTATGGCGCGGTGGTGGCTTCGGTGGCGGCGGAATTGGTGATTACAGCGCTGTATTTGTACTATGCCCATCGGTTTATTTCGGTGTGGCGGATTCTCCGCATCGCGTCCCGTTACGCGCTGTTTGGGGGACTGATGTGGATTCCCACCCACCTGATAGGGGACACGTTGCCCCACGGCGCCGCCACGGTGGTGCTGCAGGTGTTTGTAGGGGCGGTCACCTACTTGATTTTGCTGATTGTGTTCCGCGACCCTGCGTGGATTACCTGTCGCAAGCAGTTGGTACAGATGCTGCGAAAACGGCACTGAGGAGGCGCTTTCTATGGAATTTGACGCCGCATTTTTGCGGGAGGAGGAGCGGTGCGGCTATACCGTGCCCGCCTCGATGAAAAAGGTGTGGGCGGTACAGCTGGAGCTGCTGTCGCAGTTCCGACAGGTATGTGACCGCCACGGGCTGCGCTTTTTTGCCAGCGGCGGCACGCTGCTCGGCGCGGTGCGGCATCAGGGGTACATTCCTTGGGACGACGACATCGATATCCAGATGCTGCGGGAGGACTACGACCGTCTGCTGGAGATAGCGCCCACGGAATTTGCCGCCCCTTATTTTTTTCAGACCGCGTACACCGATAAGGGGTACAGCCGCGGTCACGCCCAGCTGCGGGACAGCCGCACCACCGCCATTCTGGACAGCGAGCGGGGAAAGTTTGTCTTTAACCAGGGCATTTTTATCGACATTTTCCCGCTGGACGGGGTACCCGACGACGTGGCGGAGCAGGCGGCACAGCGGCGGCGGATTCGCTTTTGGACCCGCCTGCTGGAATTGGGGGTTCGCTATCCCGCCAACCCGTATAAGTCTAAGGCGAAATCCCTGGTGCACAGCTTTTTGAAGCTGGTTCCCTACCGTTTTATCTATCGCCGTATGGAGCGGGCGTGCAAGGCATATACCGATACCGAGCGGGTTGCGCTGCTCAGCTTTGATGCCGCCAACGACCGCTTGGTGATGCCGCGTCGCTGTTTTGCGGACGGGGTGGAGCTCCCCTTTGAGCACACCACCATTCCCGCCCCCGTGGGGTACGAGCAGGCCCTGACCATACAGTATGGGGATTATATGACGATGCGACGGGAAAACTCATATCACGGCGGCGTGCTGTTTGACAGCGAGCGTTGCTACGAGGATTATCTGAAATGAGGAGTATGGCTATGAAAGAAACCCAAACCGCCCTCAACCGCGGTGACGTTGTGGTGCATCTGCGGGATATGGCGTTGTACGTGTTGCTGCGTTGGCGCCGTTTGCTGATTATCGCGCTGGCGGCGGCGGTGTTGCTGGCGGGAGGTATGTACGTGCGGGATTACCGCCAATACCGTCAGGCGCTGCAGGCGGTCACCGCCCCCGAGGGGCAGGGTACGCTTTCCCCCGCACAGCGGGAGGCGGCGGACGCGGTGCGGCAGCTGCAGATGGCGGTGGACGCCCAGTGCGCCTACAATCAGGGCGCCTTGCTGATGCAGATTGACGCGGCGGCGGCGCCCACGGGCACGCTGTATTTTCTGGTGTCGGGGGAGCAGGCCTACGAGACGGTGGCGCTGTATCGCAAGTATCTGACACGGGCGGAGATGTACGCAAAATTAGAGGGCTGCGGCGATACGCTGACCGCCTGCCCTGCCGAGCTGCTCACCACCGCCATCGAGCGTGACGAGCTGTACGGGGATACTACCCGCCTGTTTATGACCGTTCAGGTGCTGGCGCCTACCGAAGCGCTGTGTCGGCAGATGATGGACCTCATCAAGACCGAGGCGGAGACCTTGGTTCCCGCCATTCAGGCGCAGACGGGGACGTTCACCTGTTCCTTGGCGTATGAGCGGCAGGCGGTGCTGCGACAGCCCGCCCTGCTGGAGAGCCAGCGGAGCAACCATGCTAAGCTCACCGCCCTGCAGACGGAGCTGGACACCGCCGCGGGCAAGCTGAACAGCGCCCAGCAAGCCTATCTCGGTCTAACGGACAAGGCCGTCACTCGCACCGTTTCGGTGCCGCGGCTTTCGGCAAAATGGGCGGTGCTTGGCTTCGCCGCAGGGCTGTTATTGCCCGCGCTGTGGTATGCCCTGCGTTATGTGTTGGAAAAGCGGGTCCAATCCAAGCAGGATTTGGCGATTCGTTACGGCTTGCCGATTTTCGGCGGTCTGGAGTCCCCCGCCCGCAAGAAAGCGAGCAAGGTGGACCGCCGCCTGATTGCGCTGCTGCGGGACGCGGCAGACCCGCCCTCCGTGGCGGAGCGGCAGGTGGCATTGGCGCTGGCGGGGAGCGGCTGTGGTCGCGTGTATCTGGCGCTCAGCGACCTGACCGCCTCAGAGCAGGCGTGCCTGGGCGGGCTGCGTCGCCAGCTGGAGGAAAAGGGCGTGGCGCTGACGGAGGGCACCTGCCCCCCGCAGGACGGCGACACGCTGGAGCAGATGGCGACGGCGGACGCGGTGCTGCCGGTGGTGAAAATCGGTGTCTCCCGTCACCCGTCCGTTTATCGCACGCTGGAATTGGCACAGCAGCTGGACCGACCCGTGGCGGGCATTCTGCTGTTGCAATAAAAGAGAGAAACAGCCGACGTCGATGACGTCGGCTGTTTCTTGCTTAGTTTTTCACTTTTTTCGCGATAGTCGTCAGCATACCCCATACCGCGATACCGGCGGCGGTGATAATGCCTACGGTCCCCCACGGCACGAGGGACAGGTTCTGTATGACGAAATCGCCGGTTTCGGGGTCCTGCAAGGGAGCGAAAATCAGCACCACGTCCCACACCGCCGCCACAAGCAGCGCCGCCTTCCCCAGCAGGGACAGCACCGCCAGCGGACGGCTGAGGGGCTGTACCGCCGCCGCGCGGGCAGGGGTTACCCCCCGTAGATCCACCCCGCGGGACAGATACCACGCGCCCAGCATGGCTACGGCAGTATCGGGAATCATATAGGTCGCATTGTAGGCGAGAGAATATACCAGCGCCGCGCTGTCGGGAATGGACAGCCCCGCCCACACGGTGCAGCCGGCGATGACGTGGCAGAGATACCGCAGTCCGCCGGTCAGCAGGGCACCTAACACCAGCGCCTTACCTTGACTTTCTACCTTGTTGCGGAAGATGCCGCCCAAGCCCAGCAGGGTGAAGGCCAGCAGATAGTCCAGCAGAATCACCGCCGCCACCGACAGGGGGGAGGTGAAATAGGATAGGGTGTTCATGCCCGTGAGCAGTTGGATAAGGGCGTAGGCAAAGCCCACGAACAGACCCCACACCGTTCCGTGCCGATAGCCAACCAGCAGGATAGGCAATGCGGCGCAGGCGGTGACACTGCCCCCGTAGGGCAGATCCAGCACCTTGACGAAGCTGAGGACAGCGGCCACCGCCAGCAGCAGACCGCTTTCCACAAGACGAAGCAATTTGGTTTGTTTGTTCATAGAAAAACCTCCTTTTTATTTCCCAAAAGAACAAACAAAAACCTCCGTTCTGGCAAACGGAGGTGGGGGCAGCCAAAGGTGGCCGCAGCTATGATGAAAACATCCCTCCGCCGGTATTATCCGGATCAGGTCATAGGGTTAAGCGAAACCGCTCTCTCAGCCGCCCACACGCGTGGGAAGCACCCCTTGTTTTGCCTGTTCAGTTGTGGGTTTATATTACACCCAAAAACAGGATTTGTCAACCACGCGGGGGAAACTATTAAAAATTTTTCCCACCACTTGAATAATGGGTGGGAATATGTTATATTAAATTGATATGTTATGTTTGGAGGTGAGAACGATGGCAACCTATCATTGGAATCCGGCGGCTATGGGTGACGTGTTTGTGCTGCCCGCCGCGGTAGTGGATACGGCGTTGGGTCTGGCGAACCCCGAGCAGATTAAGGTGCTGCTGTGGTTCTCCCGCCACCATCAGCAGTGGGACGCCGCCGCCTGTGCCGCCGCGGTGGGGGGGACCCCCGCTGCCTGCGAGAGCCATCTGCAGTTTTGGGTACAGCAGGGCGTACTGCAGAGCGCGGGCGAGGTAACCGCCGAGACCCCCGTCAAGGCGCCGATTTCCCGCCCTCCGGCGGTGAAGCCGCGGATAGACGAGGTTCTGCAGTATCAAAAGAGCCACCCCGATTTCGGCCCGTTTTTAGATGCCGCCGCCGCCCATTTGGGCAAGGCGCTCAGCCACGGTGACGTAGCGACGCTGTTGTATCTGCTCACCACCGCGGGCTTACCGGAAAACGTGATATTGCTGGAGATTGCCTACGCGGTGTCGCTGGGCAAGGCGAATATGCGATACGTGGAAAAGCTGGCGCTCGCCTGGGCGGACGAGGACCTGGTCACCTACGAGCAGGTGGACAGCCATATCCGCGGTCTGCAGCGGCAGCAGGAGAATGCCGCCCGCGTGGAAATGGCGCTTGCGCTACCACGCCCCCTCACCGCCGCGCAGGCAAAGCTGGCGGATAAATGGGTGAGCGACTGGGGCTTCAGCGACGAGATGCTGCAGCATGCCCAGACCCGCACGGTGGAAAAGTGCGAGAAAACCAATCTCAACTACATGGATAAGATATTAGAGGGCTGGTACGGAGACGGCATTCGCAAGCCGGAGCAGATTCCGCAGCCCTATCTGAAAAAGAGCGGTGTCGCCGCCACCAACCCCGAAACCAGCAGTCTGGATATGGACGGGTTTGAACAGCAGCTGCGGCAGTATCGCCCGAAGTACAAAAAGAACGAGAAGTAAAGGAGGGTTCTCCCTATGGCATACGAGCCTCAGGTGGTGCAGGCCGCCCGCGAGCGGCTGGAAAAGCGCCGCCGCGACGCCATAGCCGTCGCCGCCTCGTTGCGGGAGCGGATGTGCGAGCGGATTCCCCGTCTGCGGGAGATTGAGCAGCAGATGGCGGCCGCCGTCCCTCAGATTACCCACGCCATTCTGGCGGGGGAAGCGGCGGACACGGTGGATACCCTGCAAAAACAAAATTTAGCGCTTCGTGAGGAGATGGGTCGCTTGCTGCGGCAGGCGGGCTGTGATGCCGACGATTTCGAGCCCCGTTTCACCTGCCCCTTGTGTAAGGATACGGGCTACGTGGACGGGCAGGTGTGCGGCTGCTACCGCCAACTGCTCAAGGAGGAGGCCTGCCGCCGCTTGTCCGGCTTGTCTGCGGTGAAATTGACGGATTTCGATTCCATGCGGCTGGATTATTACGATGCCGCCGTTGACCCCCAGTGGGGTGTCTCCCCCCGCCAGCAGATGGAGGACGTCCTCGCCTACTGTCGGGAATACACCGCCGATTTTACCCCGCACAGCGGCAGCTTGCTGCTGCAGGGTCCCACGGGAACGGGGAAGACCCACCTGTCCCTCGCCATTGCGCGCGGGGTAGCGGAGCGGGGCTACGGCGTGGTATACGGCTCCGCCGGCACGCTGCTGCGCCGCTTGGAGCAGGAGCATTTCGGCAAGGCGGAGGGGGACAGCGAAAACCAGCTTATCGGCTGTGACTTGCTGGTGCTGGACGATTTGGGCATGGAGTTTGACACTCCCTTCTCCCGCGCCAGTCTGTATAACATTCTCAACGCCCGCCTGTTGGAGGGGCGCCCCACCGTTATCAGCACCAATTTAGGGTCTGCCGCCCTGCAGAGTCGGTACGGCGACCAGATAGCCAGCCGCATCAACGGCGGGTTTGAACCCCTGTTGTGCGTGGGCAAGGACATTCGTCAACTCATTCGCCGTCAGTCGATGGGCTGAGGCATACGGATATAGGAGGAATGGCATTATGGCAAAACTGTGTATGGGCTGTATGAACCCGCTGCCTCAGGGCGACGAGGTGTGCAGTGTCTGCGGGTACGACCCCGCTGTTGACCGCAATCCCGAGCACTGCCTGCCTGCGGCGGCGGTGCTGCAGGGGCACTATATCGTGGGGCGCTGTATGGGCGAGTACGGCGACTATCTGCTGTATCTGGCGTATGACCGCCAGCTGCGGGAGCCCTGCTTGATTCAGGAGTTCTACCCCAGCTCCATCAGCCGCCGCGACACCATCGGCGGCGTACAGCCGCTGGCGGGCTGTGAGCGGGTGTTTGAGGAGTACGCCAACCAGTACCGCAGCAACATGCGGGCGCTGGCGCGACTGCGGGAGCTGCCCGCGGTTATTCCCGTCTACGATATTTTTGAGGAGAATGGCACCGTCTATGCCGCCTCCGACTATTGCGAGGGCATGACCCTGACCAAGAAAATCAAGCTGTCCGGCGGACGTATGCCTTGGAACGAGGCGCGTCCTCTGTTCATGTCCCTGCTCAGCTGTATCACCCGATTGAATGAGGCGGGCATTTGCCATTTGGGTCTGTGCCCCGATAACATTCTCATCGGCAAGGACGGCAAGCCCCGTCTGCGCAACTTTTCCATTCCCGCGGCCCGTCAGGCGGGTACCGACCTGACGCCGCAGCTTACCTCCGGCTATGCCGCACCGGAGCAGTACCGACTGGACGCGATGATTGACCAGAAGGCAGACGTGTACGGCATTGCCGCCACGATTTTCCGAACGGTGACGGGTAACGAGCCCCCTGCGGGCAACAATCGTGCTAAAAATTCCGACGACCTGTTTATGCCCGCTGAGGTGGCGGAGGAGCTGACCCAGCAGGTGTGCGTGGCGCTGTTTAATGCGCTGCAGGTGGCACCGGAGAGCCGTACCGCCACGGTAGCGGAGCTGCGTGACCAGCTGTCGGTGGAGCCCACCGTATCCGCCTTGGTGAACGAGGTGAAGGTGGACCGCGAGCAGGAGGAGGAAAAGCCGAAAAAGCCTGCCAAAAAGGGCGCTGTCCTGTGGGCGGTGTTCGGCGGCTGTCTGGCGGTGCTGCTGGCCATCGTGCTGGTGATTATGTCTCTGATACGGCAGCAGGTTCCGCAGGAGGACCCCGAATCCTCTGCGCCCGTGGTGATTCCTACCATCACCACCACAACCACCGCGGATATCAATAAGCAGAATCAGGTGTCGGTGGAGAATCTGGTGGGGCAGAGCTACTATACTCTGCGCGGGAAGGAAATCAGCGGCGAGATGACCATTATGCTCAGCCACGTGATGTACAGCAACAAGGAGGCGGGCACCATTCTGTCTCAGGACCCCGCCGCCGGCGCCGTGGTGGATAAGGGTACCGAAATCAAGGTGGTCATCAGCAACGGCCGCAAGGACGAAACGCTGACGGTCCCCGACCTGTCCGGTTGGAAAGAGGAGCACGCCAAATTGTATCTGGAGGCGCTGGGCTTCAAGGTGAAATCGGTGCTGCTGCAGGCTTCCCACTTTGACAAAGGTGAGGTAGAGGGTACGACACCCGCCGCCGGCACCCAAAAGCTGGTGGGCGAGGAAATCACCCTGCGCGTCAGCAATGTGGAGAAGAAGGAGCCCTTGGCAGGGGAGGAGCCGAATGCCGATGGCACCACCGACCCCGTTGACGACAGCGACGAAACCACCGCCGCCGAATAACGAGAACAAAAAAGACACCTTTCCGTTCGGAAAGGTGTCTTTTGTTGTTTAATTATCCGACTTTTCTTCGATAGGTGACCCTATCTTAATGAGGGGGAGCAGTGCCGATGCCCGCTTATAGCGAATGGCGTCCTTGATGAACAGCTGCACCACCGCCATCAGCGGCACGCCCAGGAAGATGCCCCAGAAGCCGAAGATACCGCCGAACAGGGTGATGCCCAGCAGGACGTATATGGGGCGTAGACCCACCGAACTGCCGATGACGCGGGGCTGAATGATGTTGGCATCCACCTGCTGTATCACCACCAGATAGATGACCACCGCAATGGTGGTGTACAGGTTGGAGGTCAGCAACGTGATGACGGCGGCGGCAATACAGCCGATGACCGCGCCGAAATAGGGAATCATATTGAGCAGCCCCAGACTCATGCCTAACAGCGCCGCATAGGGCACGCGGAAAATCATCAGACCGATGGTGGCAATCAGCCCTACCATCAGCGCGTCCAGAAACGCGCCATAGAAGTAGTTGTAGAAAATGTGGGCGATTTGCCCCGCATACCGCCGCAGCCGCTTCATGGGGCGAGGCTTGATAAATAGGCTGCACACGGCCCGCACCTCACGGAGCAGAGCCTCGCGGCTGCTCAGCATATACACCGACACGATAAAGGCGATGAGCACGTCCAACACCGAGGCGGCCACGTTGCCCACCCCCTTGAGGGCGGTCAGCAGGTTTTCGGTGGTGAGTAATTGGCTCAGGGCGTCCAGACCGTGCTGGTACAGCTCGGTCAGGTTGGAGGCCAACCCGATTTGCCCCAGAAAGCCGTCGGGGCGGGCGAATTCCTCAATGCGGTTGCCTGCCGCCTCGAGATACTGCGGCATGGAGGAGATTAATCCCGTCAGGCTGGACACCAGCAAGGGAATAACCGCATAAAACAGCAGACCGATTATCCCCAACAGCAGCAGATACACGATAACCAGCGCCAAGGGACGGGCCAGCTTGCGCCACACCTTGCCCTTGAGCTTGCCGATGTGGGTCTCCAGCCAGCGGCTGGGTGCATGGAGGAAAAAGGCCAGCACAAATCCCACCACAAAGGGGGTAAGAATGCCGATTAGCGTGCCAATCACGCCGACGGCGCTACCTAAATTGTCGGACAGTTTATATAGCAGAATGGCGGCGGCGGGGATACTGAAATACCACAGCCATTTCCGCACAGAGGCTTTTTTATCCACGTTGTTCACTCCTTTCGAGTGCTTTGCTATCATAGTATACCAAAATATAACAGCAAATACAAGGATTTATTTGTAAACAATCTATTTAAACCGCCCGCCCGACAGACGTGAACAAACGTCACAATTCTTTGGGCGGGTTTTGTTGTGATTTGCGGTGGGAAATGGTATCATTATTACATACTACGATAGGAGGTGGACGTATGGCAGAGAGCTTTTCCGGCATGACAACCGTGAAGTTCAGCGAGAGACTGCGGCTGTTGCGGCGACAGGCGAAGCTGACCCAGCAGGCGGTGGCGGATTATCTGCAGATTCATCGCACCACCTATACTAAGTACGAGACCCGTTGCGTCACCCCCGACCAAGAGGGGCTGGTGCGGTTGGCCACCCTGTTCGGCGTCACGGTGGATTATCTGCTGGGCTGTCCCGAGAAGGAGCCGGAGCCGCAGATGCTGGCGGACGGCGAGCCTCGTTTGCAGCTCACCGAGCAGGAGATGCAGCTGGTGCTGGCATATCGCAAGCTGGACAGCGACCGGCGGCGGGAGATTTTGGAGCAAACCGAGACCTTGCGCCCCACAGAAGAGTAAAATTCCACTTCGGGATACCCGAGGTGGAATTTTTTTGCAAAAAAATTGACCAAACGGGCCATTCATGTGTGTATTAAGTGAAAAGGAGGGGAGCCAATGGATAACAAAACGCCGTCGATGGAAGCCTTAGAGAGGCTGGTGAATCGCTACAGTGGGTTACTGTACCGCCACAGCCTCATGATGCTGGGGCGGCCGACAGATGCGGAGGACGTAGTGCAGGAAACCTTTCTGCGGTATATGCAAAAGGCGCCCCGCCTGAATGGGGAGGACCACGAAAAGGCGTGGCTGCTGACGGTGGCGATGAACCTCTGCCGCAACCAGCTGCGGCAACACAAAGCCCACCCCGCCACGTCTCTTGACGGCTGTCCCGAGCCGATAGCACCGCCCGCTGACACCGCCGTATTGGAGGGGATAGCCGCCCTGCCTGACAAGGTGAAGGTCGTGGTACTGCTTCACTACGTGGAGGGCTATAAGGTGCGGGAGATAGCCGCCCGCCTCCATTTAACTCCCTCGACGGTTAAAATGCGGCTGCAAAAAGGACGGCAGCTGCTCCGCGAGTACATAAAGGAGGAGAGAATATGAATTCTGTTTTACACAATGCTGTATATGCCATTCCCGTTCCCGCCGACCTAAGCCACAAGGTGTTGGCGGCTTGTCGCGGGCAGGCGGCGCAGGCAAAGCCCGCCCCCGTGATACGATACGTCCCCGCTCTGGCTACCGCAGCAGCGTGCGCCGCCGTGCTGGGGGTTACCTTTGCCTCTACGGGGCACCTGCCCTTTACGGGGGACGCGGTTAGCGAGGCTCCCACCACGACCGAAAAGCTTTGGGAGGAGGGGTATAGCCAAACGCAGGGGAAAGCGCCCTCGGCGGAGATTGCCACCGAGCCTGCAGTCAGCACCACCCAAAACCTCACCACCACCCAAGCTCTTCCCACTGCACGCCCCACCTCGGGGAAAGGCAGCACGGTGGTGGGCACCACTTCGAACGCCAAACCGCCTGCAACGGACAGCACTACCCAAAACAACACCACCCAAAGCGTGACCGCCGCCACCCAAGGAAGTGATGCAGCTTGCAAGCTGGCGATTTACGGTCGCTTTGAGAGTATGTCTGCGGCGGAGCTGGAAGCACACTACGGGCGGCGGTATCTTCCCACCCGCCTGCCGGCGGATATGGTGCAGCCGGAGATATACGTGGAGCGTGGTGTGTACTATAAGGACGAAGCTATTATCGCCAAGCACCCCGATAATTGGGCTTATATGTTAAAGCATGGGTTTCTTCGGGATGCGGAAATTGTTTACGACGAGAACAGCTACGAATGGTACAGCATGGAGAATGCCGACCGTCGCCTGATGGTGCACGTATCCACCGCTCCCTACCCGCAGCATTTGCTGGGGGACGTGACCCGCTTTGACGAGACGGTGACCGTCGGCGGCGTGGAGGTGCGGCTGCACCATTATGACGACCGCCCCTATTCCGACACCTGGTGCTACTCAGCGGTAGTGCAGGTGGACGGCATTGCCTTTTACCTGTCTGCGTGGGAGTTTACCCGTGAGGAATTTCTGGATACCCTCGCCTCCTTGTTGGAGGCATAAGAAAAGAGCGGATGCGTCAGCATCCGCTCTTCTTGTCTTATCTTTCGTTAAAACGGGACAGGAACTCTTTGGTGCGGGAATTCTGCGGGTTGCCGATGACCTGTTCCGGCGGACCCATCTCCGCCACCACGCCGCCGTCCATAAACATGACGGTATCCGACACGTCTCGTGCGAACTCCATCTCATGGGTGACGATAATCATCGTGCGCCCCGCCTTTTTCAGCTCGCGGATAACCCGCAGCACCTCACCCGTCAATTCAGGGTCCAGTGCGCTGGTCGGCTCGTCAAAGCAGAGGATATCCGGTTCCATCGCCAGCGCACGGGCGATAGCCACACGCTGCTGCTGTCCACCGGACAGCTGACAGGGGTAGTTGTCCCGCTTATCGGATAGCCCCACCTCTTCCAGAAGGCCGTCCGCTTTTTTGTCGATGGCCGCCACCGCCTCGTGATAGTCGGTGTGCCCGCAGTAGCTACCGGTTTTCTTAATGTGCTCCTTTGCCAGCAGCTCCTCCGCCAAGGTGATGTTTTGCTTCACCGTGTACTGGGGGAACAGGTTAAACTGCTGGAACACTAAACCGAAATGCAGGCGGTTGAGGCGGATTGCCGCCTCGCTGAGGGTGCGGCTGTCCGCCGCGTCGAACAGGGTCTCTCCGTTCACGGTGATACAACCCATCTGCGGTGTTTCCAAAAAGTTTAAGCATCGCAGCAGGGTGGTTTTTCCCGAACCGGAGGAGCCGATAATCGACAGAACCTCTCCCTTTTCCAAGGAAAAGGTGATGCCCTTGAGCACCTCTGTCTTGCCGAAGCTCTTTTTTATATTTTCTACCGTTAACAGTGCCATAGCTTAACTCCTGAAATAGCTGAGTTTCTTTTCCAACCGTCCCAGCACGATGGTCAAAAGTCCCACGAAAATCAAATAAAACACGCCGGTGTAAAACAGCGGCCACACCATGGCCTTGGTGGCGGCCAGCTCCTTCGCCTGCTTGATAATCTCGCAGACGATGATGCAGTTGGCAAGGGCGGTGTCCTTGATGAGGGTGATAATCTCGTTGGACATAGGCGGAACGATGCGCTGAATCACCTGTTTTAAGATGATTTTGCGGAAAATCTGGGACTTGGTCAGACCCAGCACGTAGCCCGCCTCGTACTGCCCCTTGGGGATACTCTCGATGCCGCCCCGATAGATTTCGGAAAAATAGCAGGCATAGTTGAGGGTGAAGGCAATGAGCACCGCCATAATGCGCCCTGCGTCGCTGATGCCCCAGTTCAGAAAGAAGAACTGGTCCACCTTGCTGAAAAGGGGGAACTGGAACAATAGCCCCGGCACGTAATAGATGATGAATATCTGAAGCATCAGCGGCACACCGCGGACAATCCAGACGATGACTTTGGACGTGTTTCGAACGACTTTGTATTTGCTCATAGAGCAAAAGGCGATAGGCAAACCAAGGGGTGCGCCGCAAAGCAGCGTCACCCCAAAGATTAGCAGCGATATCAGAAAGCCGTCAAACAGAAAAACGGTAACTTCCCAAAAAGACATAACTACTCTCCAAACGGTTTACTTCTGGTCAGAAAAATCGGTGATGGCGGTGGTTTCCACGCCATACTGCTCTGCCAGCTTGGCAATAGTGCCGTCAGCGGCCAGCTTCTCCAGCTGCTCGTTGACCTTGGCGGTCAGCTCGCTGCCTTTCTTGAAGCCGATGGCATAGAACTCCACGTCGCTGGACAGGTCTTCCACGATGGTCAGCGCCGCATAGTCGCCCTTACCCGCATAGCTCTTGGCCAGCTGAGCGTCCACTACGGCGAAGTCGGCGGTGCCCGCATTCACCTCGAACAGGCAGTCGGTCTGCTTGGTGAAGCCCTTGGTGGTCACCTTGTCAAAGCTCTTGGCATAGGTCTCGCCGGCAGACCCGCTTTCCACGGCGGCGGTCTTGCCGCTCAGGTCGGCGGCGGCAGCGATGCCCGCGTCCTTCTTCGCTACGATAACCTGACGGTTCTCCATGTAGTTATAGGAGAAGTCCACCTTCTGGGAGCGCAGCACGCCGTCATCGTCTGCGGTGTTGGCGGTAAAGCCGTTCCATACGCACTGAATGGTGCCCGCGTCCAGATCGGTGTACTTGCTGTTCCAGTCAATCTCCTGGAACAGAACTTGATAGCCCAGATTCTCGAACACAGCCTTCGCCAGATCGGTGTCAAAGCCAACCAGCTCGCCGCTCTCGTCCAGATAGTTCATGGGAGCATAGATGGTGTAGCCAACCACGATGGTCTCCTTGGCGCTGCAGCCGGCAAAGCAAGCCACCAGCATCACAGCCACAAGCAGTAAACTTAACAACTTTTTCATAAATATAACGCCCTTTCTTTTTTGAGTGTACGCACATTATACACTACTATTTTAGCGTTGTAAAGTGTTAATTGATAAAAATCTTAAGAAAATTGTAAGAAAAGCGAAAAAAGAGCGGAAACTCAGCGAGTTTCCGCTCTTTCACACGCATTTTACTTATCGTTCCTCTCGGAAATAGGGGAGTCCCAGACTCTGAGGAGGCTGGTGCTCTCTCTTTTTGCGCATGCTGGTGATAATCAGCACCAGAATGGTAACCACGTAGGGGAGCATATTGAACAGCTCCTGGGTGTCGGTGCCCAGCGGCACGCCGAACTGGGGCATATAGTTGTTGAGGTTGCACAGCATACCGAAGAGGAAGGAGCCGATGATAGCCATGGTGGGCTTCCACAGGGCGAAGATCACCAGTGCAATCGCCATCCAGCCGCGGTCGCCGAAGGCGTTGTTGGACCACACGCCGTCAGCGTACACCATGACGTACTGCAGACCGCCCAGACCCGCGATGGCGCTACCGATACAGGTAGCCAGATACTTATAGCGGGTGACGTTGATGCCGGCGGCATCGGCGGTGGCGGGGTTTTCGCCCACCGCCCGCAGGTTGAGTCCCATGCGGGTGCGGTTGAGCACCAAGGAGGTGAGTATCGCTACCGCAATGGCCAGATAGGTGAGGAAATCGTGGGACAGGAAAATCTCGCCGAACCAGCCCAGCTTAGCGGCGAAAGGCAGGCTTACGTCGTAGAAGGAGCTGGTGTTGGTGAGGATAATGTTGGGCAGTTCGCTGTCCACCAGCTTGGCGAGGGAGCCGCCGAAGAAGTTGCCCAAGCCCACGCCGAAGGTGGTGAGCGCCAGACCCGTCACGTTTTGGTTTACGCGCAAGGTGACGGTGAGGAAGCTGTAGATAAGTCCCATCAGCACCGAGCCGATGATACAGGAAAGCAGCGGAATGAGTATCGCCAGCGCCGGGTTCATATTGGCGAGCCGGTTGCCGCAGGCCTGCTCGTACAGGAAAGCGCCGATAACGCCGCTGATACTGCCCACGTACATGATGCCGGGGATACCCAAGTTCAGGTGACCGCTCTTTTCGGTAACGATTTCACCGGTGGAGCCGTACAGCAGCGGCACGCCCAGAGGAATGGAGCTGCTCAGATAACGGATAATGGTACCGATCATGCCAACGCGCCCCCTTTCTTGCTGTGACGGAACTTAACGGTATAGCGGATAAAGAATTCGCAGGCCACCAGACACAGAACCACCACGCCAACCATCACGTCGGCGTAGGCGCTGTTGAGGAAATAGGCGTCTGCGGCGCCGGCGGCACCAATCTGCAGGAAGGACACCAGCGCGGCCATAGCGGCGATGATGTAGGGGTTAAACTGACCCAGCCAGGACACCATGATGGCGGTGAAGCCCTGTCCGCCTACGGTGGCGGTGTTGATGGAGTGGTCCTTGCCCGCCACCAGCAGCATACCGGCGATACCGCAGAGGGCGCCGGAGATAATCATTGTGCGGATAATCACCTTTTTCACGTTAATGCCGATGTAGCGGGCGGTGTTCTGGCTCTCGCCCACCACCGACACCTCGTAGCCCTGCTTGGAGAACCGCAGATACACGTAGGTCAGCACGGTGAGCAGGGTGACGATAAGCACGTTGAGCAGATACTGCTGCCCGCCGATAACAGGCAACGCGCCGGTGGACACGGGGTTAATGACGTTGGAGCCCTGTCCGTTGGCGTATACGTAGTAGGCGACGATTTGGGTCGCCACGTAGTTCATCATCAGGGTGAACAGCGTTTCGTTGGTGCGGTAGTACGCATGGAAAATGGCGGGAATCACGCCCCACACAGCGCCGCCGATGATGCTGGCGAGAATCACCAGAGGAACCAGCACCGGCTCCGGCACCTTGCCGCCCAGATTAATCATGCAGAACATAGCCGCCAGACCGCCGAACAGCGCCTGACCCTCGGCACCGCAGTTCCAGAATTTCATCTTAAACGCGGGGGTTACCGCCAAGGATAAGCAGAGCAGGACGGCGGTTTCCTGCAGGAATTTCCACAGCTGAGAGAATTTACCCTCGAACAGACGGCCGAACACACTGCGGGAAAGACGCTCCAGAATATCCCCGAAGGAAAGGTCTTTTCCGCTGGAGGTGGAGGCCAGAGCGGTGAGGACGGCGCTCATTACGAAAAAGCCGATGAGAATGGCCGCCAGACGGATAAGCCACGCCTGCCAAGCCGCCATATCGTCCCGCTTGGCGATGTGAATCAGCGGCTCGCGATGCTTTACGGTGGTTGTCTTACGCACGGTCTTCCCCTCCTTCCCAGGTCAGCGCCTCTGTTTTGGTCATCAGCAGACCGATTTGCTCTTTGGTAGCGGTGCGGGCGTCCACCACGCCGGTGATGCGACCCGAACCGATAACCATAATGCGGTCGCACAGCTCCAGCAGCACGTCCAAATCCTCGCCCACGAAGATGACCGCAACGCCACGCTCCTTCTGCTCGTTAAGCAGATTGTAGATGGTATAGGAGGAGTTGATATCCAGACCGCGGACGGGATAGGCCGCCATCAGCACGGTGGGGGAGGCGGCGATTTCGCGTCCTACCAGCACCTTTTGCACGTTACCGCCGGACAGACGGCGAACGGGGGTGCTGGCGCTGGGGGTGACCACCTCCAACTCCTCGATGATATGCTCCGCCAGGTCCTTGGGACCCTTGCGCTCCAGAAATACGCTTTTGCCTCTGCGGTAGCTGCGCAGCATCATGTTGTCCACGATGTCCATATTGCCCACCAGACCCATACCTAAGCGGTCCTCGGGCACAAAGGACAACCGCACGCCCAGCTCCCGAATCTGTAGAGGGGTTTTGGTGGTGAGGTTTTCCATATTGCCGGTTTTGGGGTTGTTATACAGCACAGCACCGCTGTCCAGCCGCTGCAGACCCGCAATCGCCTCCAGCAGCTCTCGCTGACCGGAGCCGGCGATGCCCGCCACGCCCAGAATCTCGCCGGCGTTGGCGATGAAGGACACGTCGTCCAGAACCTTGACACCCTCGCGGTTGGAGCAGTCAATGTGGTGCACCTCCAGACGGGGAACCGCGTCCTTCGGCTCGGAGCGGTGGATATTCAGCTCCACCTTTTTGCCCACCATCATTTCGGTGAGCTGAGCCTCGTTGGTTTCGGCGGTGTTGACGGTGCCCACGTACTCGCCCTTGCGCAGCACCGCCACCTTGTCGGACAGGCTGAGCACCTCGTGGAGCTTATGGGTGATGATGATAATCGCCTTGCCGTCGTCCCGCATGCGGCGCAGCACGTCAAACAGCCGCTGGGTCTCCTGGGGGGTCAGCACGGCGGTGGGCTCGTCCAGAATGAGGATATCCGCGCCGCGGTACAGCACCTTGATGATTTCCACCGTTTGCTTTTCGGAAACCGACATGGTGTATATTTTCTTCTTGGGGTCTACCTCAAAGCCGTATTTTTCGCAGATGTCGTGCACCTGCTTTTCGGCATTCTTCAGGTCGAACTTACCGTCCTCCAGACCCAGCACGATGTTTTCGGTGGCGGTGAAGATGTCCACCAGCTTGAAGTGCTGATGAATCATACCGATTTTGTAGTCGAAGGCGTCCTTGGGGGAGGCGATAACTACCTCTTCCCCGTCGATGAAAATCTGCCCCTCATCGGGGAAGTAGATGCCGGCTATCATGTTCATCAGGGTGGTTTTGCCGGAGCCGTTCTCACCCAGAATGGACAGAATTTCCCCCTTGTTCACCGTCAGGCACACGTCTTTGTTTGCCACCACGCTGCCAAAGGCCTTGGTGATGTTTTTCAGTTCGATTGCCGCTTTTTGCGCCATAAGGGTACCTCCTTTTGCTAACTCTCAAGACTGTGCTGTCACCGACAGCACACTATTCAGAGCCACCAGCCAAAAACCAAGTAAGGCGGAGCCGTTTGGGGCTCCGCCTTATCGGTTTTTAAAGCGTTATCAGCCGTAGTTACGATCCAGCAGGGTGATGCCGCCGATTTCAATATCGAAATAGGGGCCGGAACGATGCTTGGACTCGTAGAACACGCCGTTCTCGATAGCCTCGGTGTCCTTGGTGAAGTCCGCGTCGGTATCCACGTCAGCCAGATAGGAATCCAGCTTCTTGCCGCCCACGGTGAAGTTGGCGGTATCGAACACGTTGATTTCTTTAGCAATCAGCTTCGCCTTAACATCGGCCAGCTTCTCAGCGGTGCCCTCAGCAGCGGCGGCGCCCAGATCGGTCAGGGCAACAGCGCCGTTCTCCAGAGTACCCGCCCAGTCGGTGTCGATGGCAGCGCCATTCTTAACCTGGGTGATCATGTACTCGAAGTAGGGGATCCAGTTGATGCGGGAGGAGATCAGCCAGGTGTTGGGGCAAGCCGCCTCGGTAGAGCCGTTGTAGGAAACGTTGGGAACCTTAGCCGCCTCGCAAGCGGTGGGAGCACCCATGGAGTCGGCGTGCTGAGAAATCAGCACACAGCCGCCGTCGATCAGAGCCTGAGCAGCCTGCTTCTCCTTGGTCTCGTCGTACCAGGAACCGGTGAACTTAACGTCCATGGTAACCTCGGGAACGATGGACTTGGCGCCCAGATAGAAGGAGGTGTAACCGGAAATAACCTCGGCAAAGGTGAAAGCACCGACGTAGCCCATCTTGGGAACGATGGTGGAATCGGCAGCCATCATCTCTTTCAGCTTCAGACCGGCAACCACACCCGCCAGATAACGACCCTCATAGATGTGGGCGAAAGCGTTGTGGAAGTTCTTCAGGTTGGCGGTGTGAGCCTGGGTACCGGTGGCGTGGCAGAACTCCACGTCGGGATACTCCTCAGCAGCCTTCATCAGGAAGGACTCGTGACCGAAGGAGTCGGCGAAGATGATGTCGCAATCCTCAACCTCGATGAGCTCCACAGCTGCGTCGTAGCAAGCGTTGGACTCGGGGATCTGGGTCTTCTGAACCATTTCCACGCCCATGTTCTTGCAAGCAGCAACAGCAGCGTCGATGAAGTTCTTGTCGTAGGTGGAGTTTTCATCGTGCAGGAAGATGAAACCAACCTTCAGGTCCTCCGCGGGAGCAGCGTTGCTGCCGTCGGGAGTGCTGGTGTCGTTGTTGTTCCCGCCGCAAGCAGCCAGGGAGAACAGCATGACAGCAGCCAAGAGCAGTGCCAGGATCTTTTTCATGTCTTTTTCCTCCAAAACATTTATATTTTTACCGCACTCCGGCGGTTGGGTACAAAAGAGGGTTAGTCCTTTACGAACTCCACCGTGCCGGTGACGTCGTCCATCGCGGCGACTCGCGCCAGAGATTCGACCTGTATCCCGCGGGCGCGGATATCGCTGCCGCCCTGCTGATAGGCCTTTTCCACCAGAATGCCGGCGCCCACCACCGTGGCGCCCGCCTGCTCCACTACGTCGATAAGACCGCGCAGCGCCTCGCCGTGGGCGAGGAAATCGTCGATGAGCAGCACGTTCTCCCCCGCCTTGAGATAGTCGCGGGTGACGAGAATGGTGTTGACGTTGCCGTGGGTATAGGACTTAACGGGGCAGGAATATACGGTGTCGGGAATGTTGCTGGACTTGGACTTTTTCGCAAATACCAGCGGCACGCGGAACAACCGCGCCACCAGGGTGGCGATGGCGATGCCGGAAGCCTCGATGGTCAAAACGCGGTCCACCTTGCGGTCGGAAAACAGGCGATAGAACTCCTCGGCCAGCTTTTCCAGCAGGTCAATGTCCATACAGTGGTTAATGAAACTGTCCACCCGCAATACGTTTCCGGGAGCAACCTTACCGTCCCGCAAAATGCGGTCCTCCAATAGCTGCATAGCCTGTCCTCCTCGTGCGTATAAATAAAGAAAAAATACACCTTAATTATACAGCGAACGACCGCCTCTGTCAATGCGGACAGCGGTTATTGTAGATGAAAAAAGTAGGACAAAAAAGGGGTGGTGTTTTGTGAAAATTCTACAAGTTTCGGCAAACGACCACAAGATGTGGCAAAAACGGCGGGGAAAGTCTCTCTTTTTTTGGCACAGATTTTCCCTTGAAAATCCGCGCCAAAAGGGATATACTATGCCTATCTACAAAAAAGAGGCGAGTAACATGCGAATTGATTTTCATACCCATTGTTTCCCCGATGCCATCGCGCCGAAAGCGATTGCGAAGCTATCCTATGCGTCCGGCGGTCTGCACCCGTACACCGATGGCACCGTGGCGGGTTTGCGCCGCTCTATGGCGGAGGGGGAGGTGGACCTGTCGGTGGTGATGCACATCGCCACCAACACCGGACAGCAGCAGAAGGTGAACGATTTTGCCGCCTCTATCCACAACGGGCGGGACATCGTCAGCTTCGGCTCGGTGCACCCCGATGCGCCTGATGCATTGGAGGAATTGGAGCGCATTAAGGCGCTGGGGCTGCCGGGTGTGAAGCTCCACCCCGATTACCAAGGGTTTCGGGTGGACGAGGAGCGAATGAAGCCGATTTATAAGAAAATATCCTCTCTGGGGCTGATCACCCTGTTTCACGCGGGGTATGACTATGGATTCCCGCCCCCCTACGGTGGCATGCCGCAGGCGATGGCCACCGCCCTGCGGTGGTTTGACAGCCCTGTGATTGCCGCCCATTGGGGCGGTGTTAACTGCGCCGAGGAGGTGCTTCGCCACCTTTGCGGCACGGATATTTATTTTGACACCGCCTTTGGCTATTCCATGCTGCCAAAGTACTATGCAGAGAAGATTTTGGAGACCCACGGCACCAAACGGGTGCTGTTCGGCACCGACACCCCGTGGCACACGCCTGCTATGGAGATGCGCCTGTTGGATACCCTGCCCCTGACGGAGAGTGAGCGGGAGGATATCTGTGCAGGCAACGCTAAGCGCTTGTTGGGATTATAAGGAAAAGCCGCCGTATTTACGGCGGCTTTTCCTTGTTATCTCCGAGGGTCCTTTAAATCGGTAGGCAAGTCCAACAAATAATCGCTGCTGACACCATAATATTCACAAAGTTTAATAATATCTTGCACTTGATATTTTCGCTGCCGCAGTTCATATTTGCTGACAGCTGTTTGAGATATGCCTAATATTTCGGCCACTTGTGTTTGGCTTATATCGTGGTCTTCTCTTAAGGCGGTCAATTTATCTATATAATCCATAAAATCACCCTAAAAAACAATACCATAATCCAAAATGGGGTATTGACAATTACCCCAAAGTGGCTTAGAATATTTGTGACAAACACTATCGCAGAGCTCTGTGCGCCACACGACCCGTTAATGAGAAAGACCACCCGCTAAGCGGGTGGTCTTTTCTTATTCTTTGGTATATAGTGTATCCTCCAGCCAACAGGCCGGATTGCGGTCGATGTAGGCGGCGATTTCGTCATAGTCCTCTTGTCCACGTATTATGTGTTCATAAAAAGACGTTTGAAACAGCTTTCCGATGGGGCGCACCGCTTTGCAGGCTCCGGTGGTTAACGATTTATAGGCGCAAACCACATCCATAAGCGTAGGGCGGGGGCTTGCTCCCGCCGCATCGGCAGTTATCCGCAGAATGGCGTGTATGTGGTTAGGCATAATGACGTATCTGTCCACCTTTACGGAAGGATACCTTTCCCCCAAAAGCTTCAGTTGCTCTCTGGCGATTTCACCGTATGGGGTGTACTGAACTTCGGCGGGAGCAAGCCCCCGCCCTACGATGCGAGAAAAGAGGCATCGTCGGTCATGCGTGCATATCGTCACAAAATAAGCTCCGTCAGCACCGTAGTCATATCCATCCAGCCGCGGATGTTTTCTTTTGGGTAATTCCTGTTTGGGTTGACCTGCTGATATCATCATTCAGCCCTCCTACGGGTGGTCTTTTTTACAGTTCTTTTGCCTGTTTTAATTTTTGCAACAGTTTATACAGCGGCGGGACAAGCACCAGACCCAACGCCAGATTGGCGGCGCCGTGAATGGCGTCGAAGGGCAGCCCTGCTGCAATCCAGGTGAGCAACCCTCGCCAATCCAGACCGAACAGCCACGCCTGTGCGGGAGCGTACAGTACGCCGAACAGGAATCCGTGGGCGGCGCATAGAGCGATGAGCCACCCCACGTACCACCGAGGGGACAGCCGCCGCGGCAGCAGCATCACCCCACCCCACAGGATAGTCCAAACGTACAGGTACGGCACCCACCACAGGGCAAACCCGCCGTACAGACCATTCAGGAACACGTATACGTAGAGGGGAATCAGCGCTTTCGCCCGATAGACGGCGGCGATTACCACCAGTAGCGCACCCACCAGATGGATATTCGGCAGCATCTCGAAGCCCACGTCCCCCACGAACAGCAGCGGACCCAGCAGCCCCAGTATAACCAGTTCCTTGATATCCCGTTTCATCGGCGCCCCCCTCTCATCGTTAATGAGATTATTATAGGGGAAAACGGCGAAAAAAGCAACCCCTCACCTGTTGGTGAGGGGTTGCGGTGTAAGCAGAAGATTACTTCTTGAACTTGTCGCGAGCGATGTAGTGGGTGTGCAGGATTTCGTGGGCCTTGTGACCGCCGAACTCACCCATATACTCCTCGTACAGCGCCTTGACGAAGGGGCTCTCGTGGCTCTTACGCAGGGTCATAGCCGCGTCCTGATCGTACAGCGCCTTAGCACGCATGGCCTTCACGTCAAAGACGTTCAGCACGGAAGCGGGCTGAATGGGCTGACCGCCGCCGTTGACACAGCCGCCGGGGCAGCACATGATCTCGACGAAGGTCCAGGGAGCGGTACCCGCCTTGATCTGATCCATCACGTAGTTGGCGTTGGCGATGCCGCTGGCAACCGCCACCTTGATCTCCAGACCGTTGATGGTGTAGGTGGCCTCCTTCAGACCCTTGGTGCCGCGAACCTCGTGGAACTCCACAGCGTCGTTGGACTTGCCGGTCAGCCAGTCGTTGGCGGTACGCAGGGCAGCCTCCATAACGCCGCCGGTGGCGCCGAAGATAACGGCAGCGCCGGTATCGGTACCCATGGGATCGTCGAACTCCTCGTCGGCGAGGAAGTTAAACTTGATGCCCGCGCGGTCGATCATGCGAGCCAGCTCACGAGTGGTGATGGAGATATCCACGTCCGCCAGACCGTTCTCGTTCATCTCCTCGCGACCCACCTCGAACTTCTTGGCGGTGCAGGGCATGACGGAGACAGATACAATCTTAGCGGGGTCGATGCCCATCTTCTCGGCGTAGTAGGTCTTCAGGATACCGCCGAACATCTGCTGGGGAGACTTACAGGTGGAGAGGTGCTCCAGCTGCTCGGGGTAGTACAGCTCAGCGAACTTAACCCAACCGGGGGAGCAGGAGGTGATCATGGGCAGCTTGCCGCCGTTCTGGATACGCTGTACCAGCTCGTTGGCCTCTTCCACGATGGTCACGTCGGCGGCGGCATCGGTGTCGAACACCTTGTCGAAGCCCAGACGGCGCAGAGCGGCAACCATCTTGCCCTCCACGTTGGTGCCGATGGGCATACCGAACTCCTCGCCCAGAGCGGCACGGACAGCGGGAGCGGTCTGTACCACTACGTACTTGTCGGGATCTGCCAGGGCGGCCCATACCTTCTCGGTATCGTCCTTCTCGGTCAGGGCGCCGGTGGGGCAGACGTTGATGCACTGACCGCAGGATACGCAGGGCACGTCGTCCAGATTCATCTCAAAGGCGCAGGCGATGTGGGTATCGATACCGCGGTCGTTGGCGCCGATGACGGAAACCAGCTGCTGTTTACAGGCGGCGACGCAACGACGGCACAGAATGCACTTGTTGTTGTCACGCACCAGATGGGCGGCGGAATCGTCAATCTTGTAGGTGGGCTTGAAGCCGTCGTACTTGCCCGCGTCCTCGATGCCGTAGTCACGGCACAGCTTCTGCAGTTCGCAGTTGGTGGAACGCACGCAGGTCAGACACTTTCTGTCGTGGGTGGAGAGGATCATCTCCAGGGTGGTCTTGCGGCTCTGCTGTACCTTGGGGCTGTTGGTGACAACCTCCATACCCTCGGAAACGGGATACACGCAGGCGGTGACCAGACGGGCGGGACGACCGCCCTCGCTGACCTCGACCATACAGATGCGGCAGGCGCCGATCTCGTTGATCTCTTTCAGGAAGCACAGAGTGGGGATTTCCACACCGGCATAGCGGGCAGCCTCCAGAACGGTAGCGCCCTTCGGCACGCTGACAGCGGCGCCGTTGATTTTAATACTAACCATATCCATTCTATCCACACTCCTTTCTTACTGTTTGCTAATGGCCTTGAACTTACAGGTGCCCACGCAGGCGCCGCACTTGACGCACTTGTCGGGGTCGATTGCGAAGGAGGCCAGCTTGTGGTTGGGAGCGATATAGTCGGTGCGGGTGATGGCGGAGGCGGGGCAAGCCTTGGCGCACATACCGCAGCCGATGCACTTCTCCTTGTCGATGACGTAGGTCAGCAGGTCCTTACATACGCCGGCGGGACACTTCTTGTCCACCACGTGGGCGACGTACTCGTCGCGGAAGAACTTCAGCGTAGACAGAACAGGGTTGGGAGCGGTCTGACCCAGACCACACAGGGAGTTCTGCTTGATGTAGTAGCAGAGCTGCTCCAGCTCGTCGATGTCCTCCAGAGTACCCTTGCCGGAGGTAATCTTGTCCAGCATCTCCAGCAGGCGCTTGGTGCCGACACGGCAGGGAGTACACTTGCCGCAGCTCTCGTCCACGGTGAACTCCAGGAAGAACTTCGCCATATCCACCATACAGGTGTCCTCGTCCATAACGATCAGACCGCCGGAACCCATCATACAGCCAATGGCGATGAGGTTATCGTAGTCCACGGGGGTGTCGATCAGGTCGGCAGGGATACAGCCGCCGGAAGGACCGCCGGTCTGAGCGGCCTTGAACTTCTTACCATTGGGGATACCGCCGCCGATGTCGTCGATGATCTCACGCAGGGTGGTACCCATGGGGATTTCCACCAGACCGGTATTCTTAATCTTACCGCCCAGAGCGAAGACCTTGGTACCCTTGGACTTCTCGGTGCCCATGGAGGCGAACCACTCGGCGCCGCGCAGGATAATCTGGGGCACGTTGGCGAAGGTCTCCACGTTGTTCTCTACGGTAGGCATACCGTACAGACCCTTGACAGCCGGATAGGGGGGACGGGGACGGGGCTCACCGCGATTACCCTCGATGGAGGTCATCAGCGCGGTCTCCTCGCCGCACACGAAGGCGCCGGCGCCCAGACGAATGTGCAGGTCAAAGTCAAAGCCGGAGCCGAAGATGTTCTTACCCAGCAGACCATACTCACGGGCCTTGTCGATGGCAATCTGCAGACGGGCCACGGCGATGGGGTACTCGGCACGAACGTACACGTAACCCTCGGTAGCGCCGATGGCGTAACCGGCGATGGTCATTGCCTCTACCAGACAGTGGGGGTCGCCCTCCAGCACGGAACGGTCCATAAACGCACCGGGGTCACCCTCGTCCGCGTTACAAACCACGTACTTCTGGGGAGCCTTGTTGGGGGCGGTCAGCGCCCACTTGCGACCGGTGGGGAAGCCACCGCCGCCACGGCCGCGCAGACCGGAATCGGTGATAACCTGAATAACCTCGTCGGGGGTCATCTCGGTGAGCACCTTACCCAGGGCGGCGTAACCGTCCATAGCGATGTACTCGTCGATATCCTCGGGGTCGATGACGCCGCAGTTACGCAGCACTACACGGTTCTGGGTCTTGTAGAAAGCGGTGTCGCTCAGCGCCACGTTGCCGTGGACAGGCTCGTCGGAGCCGGTGTCGTTATACACCAGACGCTCCACCACACGACCCTTGAGCAGGTGCTCGGTGACGATTTCAGCGACGTCGTCGGCTTCTACACGGCTGTAGAAGGTGCCGTCGGGGTGGACGATAACCACGGGACCCAGAGCGCACAGACCGAAGCAACCGGTCTGCACGATCTTGATTTCATCCTCCAGACCGTTGGCTTTGATGCTGTCAGCGAAGGCCTGCTGAATGGCGTTGCTGCCTGAGGAGGTACAGCCGGTACCGCCGCAGATCAGAACATGAGCTCGAATCATAGTTGTCTACCTCCTCGTTTTTTATACCTTGGCGTTACCAATGGTGTATTCCGCCACCGGCTTGCCGCCCTTGAGGTGTTCCTCCACCACGCGGGCAACCTTGTCGGCGGTCATCTTAACATAGGTGACCTTCTCCTTGCCGGCCTCAAACACCTCAACCACGGGCTCGTACTGGCAGATGCCGATGCAGCCGGTCTGGGTGACGGTGATGTTGGCGGCGAGGCCCTGGGCGTTGACCTGCTCCACGAAGGCATTCAGGACAGGGCGGGCGCCGGCGGCGATACCGCAGGTAGCCATACCTACGACCACGCGCTTCTCGTCGGTGCCCTCACGCAGGGTGACTTTACCTTGCATCTTCTCTTTGATGGCCTGGAGTTCTGCTAAGCTTTTCATACATATCTTCCTTTCCTTGTGATAAGTGGATTAAGTAACAGTATCATCAGACCCCTCATACTGTTCGTTGAGGAAGCCTTGAATCCATTGTAACACCTCGAAGCTGTCCAGCGGCACGTCCTCCAGCACCGTTCGCAGCTGACGGGTGTCCAGCTCCACCGCCTCGCCGTGGGGGCGGGTGTGGCGGAACAGGAACTCCGTATCCGGATGCCCCTGTATCAGGGTGGTTATGGTGGACACCACGTCCCCCAGCGGCGGGCAGTCGATGTGCCGGTGGTGAAATACCGCCGTCACGCAGGTGCCGTGGTCGTCGGGGTGAGAGTCCTTGTGGCGGGAGGTCACCGTAACGGTGCCACCGGTCTGCTCCGCCGCCAGTCGCAGCAGGGGCAGCCCCAGTCCCACGGGACGGGTGGTCCGCGTGGTGTAGAAGGGGTTGGTGACCTGTTGTACGGTCTCCTCCGTCATGCCGCAGCCATCGTCGATAATGGCGACGGTGAGGGTGTCCTCGGTTTCGGTCAACAGGATTTGCGTCAGCGACGCCCCCGCCTTGACCGAGTTTTCGGTAATGTCCAGAATGTTGAGGGATAATTCCTTCACAGCGCTTGCCCCCTCTTCAGCCGTTGGATAAGTTGCTGGCGCACCAACGCGCCGGAATAGGGCTCATCCTCGATGTCCAGCCAGCGGTCCTTGTCGCGGATATCCCACAGATAGTGGGCGTCCGACCCAACCACCACAAGGCTGTGACGCAGGTCGTGAGCCTCGCGGAATTCCGCCTCCCGCTCGCCGTCGTGCAGCTCCACCGTGGGGTAGCCCCGGGGCGGCAGACCGCCCAGAACGGCGACCATGCCGTTGGCCTCGCGGTCGATGTGTGCCGGATAGCACACCCCGTCGAACCGCTGTGCCAAGGCGGGCGCCTCCTCCACCGAGATGGTGGTGGCGTTGGACAGAAGATAGGGCTCCTTATCAACCACCTCGTCCTCCTCGTTCATCACCAGCTGCTCCCCGAAGATATCGGGGCGGTTGGGAATGAGAATCCGTCGCTTTGCCACCTCGTCGTCAAAGGCGAGGGCGGACTCCAGCGTGGGGAACAGACACACCATGTGGATATCCTCCGCGGTGGTCAGCTCCATGCCCGGAATGGGGATAATGCCCTGCCGCCGCGCCGCCTCGAAGAATGCAGGGCAGTTGCGACAGGTGTTGTGGTCGGTGAGCGCCATGATTTGCAGCCCTGCCAGCACCCCCATGCCAATCAGGTTGTTGGGGGTATTGTCGTTGTCCCCACAGGGGGACAGGCAGGAGTGGATGTGCAGGTCGTAATAGTAGCGGCTCATAGTGCGTTTTGCAGCGAGAGGGCAATCTCGTAGGCGCTGCGGGAACAGCAGAGCAGGTTGATTCCCTTTTGCTGTGCCAGAGCGGCGACCCCCTCGTCCGGCTGCACATCCTCAGCCAGTATGATGCAGGCTACGTCCGCTAACGTGGCAACCGCCACGATGTTTTGATTTGACATAATGGTGACCCAAGCGTCGCCGCTCCCGGCGCGTCCCATCACCCAGCTGAGCAGGTCGCCGATATAGGCGCCGGTGATATCCCGTTCGCCGTCAGGCATCGCCACGGCGGTCAGTCCGTATTGGGCGGCAAACTCCTTAACCGTCATTCGGACACCTCCTCGTTGGCGCCCCGTCTCAAAATGGGGCAATGGTCGATGGTGGTCTGCCCGCGCACCACGTCCTCTGCAAAGGTGCGGCAGGTGGGGGCGCCGCAGGCGCCGCAATCCAGACCGGGCAGGGTGGCACGCAGCGTCTGAATGTCCGCCAGCATGCGCATGCTTTCCGCACGGCTGTTGCCGAGCTGGGTGACCGGCTGATATTCCGGTACGCCGTCGAAGAAATACCCGTCGGGTATGTACTGCTCCTCCTTGGGGAGGAAGTTGCGGGATACCGGCAGGAACCGCCGCAGGTTCTGCAGCCTTGCCTTGGCGATGAAGGGGTTCTGCACGTTCAGCACGCCGCCAACGCAGCCGCCGGTGCAGGCGTTCAGCTCGACGAATTCCAAGGGCGGAATGTTGCCGTTTTCAATCTGGTCCAGCACGCGGTTGACGTTGTCGATGCCGTCCGCCGCCAGATAGCTGTCGTTGAAGAGGGCGGCCGCCTCGCCGCCGCTGGAGGCCCAACCCACGCCGAGAATGCCCGATGCGGACAGGTCCTGCGTCTGGTCGGTGTATTTCATCTCGTTGATGAGACGGAAGTAGATATCGCTAACGGAAACCACCACGTCTACCTGACTTGCATAGTCGCCGAACCCGTTTTTCACGTAGCTGGCCTTGGCGGGACAGGGGGAGATGAAACACACACCGATGTCCTCCGGCGCAAGCTCCGGGTGCTGCTCCAGCGCCCGCTTGCGTGCCAGCTTGGCGGCAATCTCCATGGGCGGCAGCAGGGGCAGCATATTATCCAGCAGCGAGGGGAAGCGCAGCGCGATTAAGCGGGCAACCACCGGACAGGCGGTGCTGATAATCGGCTTTTTGACCCCTTCGGTGCTGAGATAGGAACGGGTGTAGGCGGAGACCAGCTCGGCAGCCTGAGAGACCTCGAACACATCGTCAAAGCCGATGCGCAGAAGCCCCGACAGGACGTAATCCACGTCGTCCAGATTGTCGAACTGTCCGTACAGCGCCGGAGCGGGCAGAGCAATCTTCCAGCGGAAGCCGCTCATATCCTCCAGCTTGCCGCACACCGCCTTTTTCGCCTTTTGGGGGCAGGAACGAATGCACTCGCCGCAGTCGATGCAGCGCCCCTCGTTGATGACCGCCCGTCCGTCACGGACGCGAATGGCCTCGGTGGGGCAGTGACGCAGGCAGGTGGTACAGCCGGTACATTTTGCCGGACTCAGCAACACAGAATGCTCGTATGTATGCATAACTTTTACCTACCTATAGCGGAACAAACGGTCACCGCGGCAGGTCCACCCGCATGGTGATGCGAGTGCCCACACCCACGGTGGACTGAATGTCCATATCATCGGTGTAACGCTTCATGTTGGGGAGACCCATACCGGCGCCGAAGCCCAGCGACCGAATGGTATCGGGAGCGGTGGAGAAGCCTGCCTGCATCGCCTGTTCGATATCGGCGATACCGGGTCCTTTATCCTCCAGAATGATGTAGATGGCGTCCTCCTCCACCCGTACCTCGGCGTGACCGCCGCCGGCGTGAATGACCATGTTGATTTCACCCTCATACATGGCGATGGATACCCGCCGAATGGTTTCGGGGTCCAGCCCCAACCGCCGCAGGTCCTTCTTAACCTGAACGGAGGCCTGACCGGCAGAGGTGAAATCCTCCCCGTCTACGTCAAAGTGGAACGACAGCCCTTCACTCATACGCCGTTCTCCTTTTTCACTTTATTCCCCACCAGACCGTTGCTGTACAGAATGCCGCAGGCCTCGTACAGCCGCTTGTCGGAGGCGAGCAGCACCATACCGCTCTCTTCGGCAAGCTCAATCATGTCGGGGGTGGGTTGCTTGGACCGCACGAAGACGATGCAATGCATGTCCATCATCTCGGCGGTGCGCACCACCTGGGCATTGACTAAGCCCGTGAGCAGGACCGCCTGGTCCTTTACGTAGGCCAGCACGTCGCTCATCATATCGCTGCCGCAGGCGGAGTATACGTGGTCCCCCAGACGCTCCTCGCCGCAAATAACGTGGGCGTCCAGCAGGTCACGGATAGTACATATTTTCATACGGTACGTCCCCTTTTAGTCGGCGTACTTGGCGAGAATGTCGTCCACATCGTCCTTGGTCAGACGACCGTACACTTCCTCATTGACGGTGAGAACGGGGGCCAGACCGCAGGCGCCGATGCAACGGCAGGCGGTGAGGCTGAACTTACCGTCGGGGGTGCACTCCTCGGCACCGATGCCCAGACGCTCGCTGAGCTTATCCATAATGTCGCCGGCGCCCTTAACGTAGCAGGCGGTACCCAGACAGACGGAGATGTTGTACTTGCCCTTGGGGGACAGCGCAAACTGGGCGTAGAAGGTAGCGACACCGTACACCTTTTCCAGCGGCACGTTCATACCGTCGGCGATCATCTTCTGCACCTCGATGGGCAGATAGCCGTAGATGTCCTGCGCCTCCTGCATCACCGCCATGACGCGGCTGCTGTCGTGCTTGTTGGCGTCAATGACAGCCTGCAACTTGGCCTCCTGCTCCGGTGTGCCGGAGAAAGGAATAGAACTGATTTTCTTTTGCATAGTGGCTTATTCCTCCTTGTGATGGTTTGTCCGCCCCCAAAAAAGGGCGCACGGAAATAAGGTGCAATCTGCACTCGCAACCAGTATAACATATATATTCTATATATTCCAGTACTTTTTGCGACTTTTTCCGAAAATTTTGATATTTTTTTCACAACCTCCCCAAAAACGAAAAAATCCGTCCTATTTGGGACGAAACAGAGAGGAGTTAGAAGTGTGGAGTGAGGAGTTAGGAGTGAGGAGTTGTTAGATACGAGATAGGTTGTTGGGTCTGTACAGACAACAAATAGTATTGTAGGGCGGGGGCTTGCTCCCGCCGTATGGAAACCCCAAAACCGTAGGAGACGGTGGGTGGCATTCGGTTTGCACAGACCCGTTCGTAGGGGACGGCGGGGCGGCATTCGGTTTGTGTTTACCATAAGACTCGTTGCCACCCCCACGAGAATGTCGCATTGCTCCATTCTCCCGCAACGGTGTGATAACTTGGACGTCCCGTTCCCACGGTTCGCACCCACTCCAAACCGTAGGGACAGGGCTTGCCCTGTCCGTTTTTGGTTTGTGCAAACTTTGTCGGGAGGGGCAAGCCCCTCCCCTACGATAGATTTTATGGGCTGTACTGACTTTTCGTAGGGGACGGCGCCTCGACGTCCCGTTCCCACGGTCCGCACCCACTGCAAACCGTAGGGACAGGGCTTGCCCTGTCCGTTTTTGGTTTGTGCAGACTTTGTCAGCCTCCCTCGCCGAGGGAGCCTTACCGTTCTCTATGCAAAAAGAAAAAGCGAGGCAAAAAGCCTCGCTCCTAATCCTCTTTCAAGGTCTTGATGACCAAATTGCCGTTTTCCACACGCAGGATCACCGGCGTGTTTGCCTCCCAACCAAGAACACGGCGCAAATCCTTGGGAATGACGATGCGACCTACCTCGTCTATCCGCCGCAGGAACGGAAAACCGCTGTCGTTATTATCCATACCGCCCACCTCGCAAATAAAAAAGTGCGTGACCGAAGCCACGCACCGAAAAACGCATGGCTTCGTTTGTTGCGAGGCAAACGTCATACTTCCCCAAAAGGCACGCATGAATAAGCATGCGTTTTTACCAAAAGGTAAAAACGCGTGCTCTTTGGAAAAGTTGTACATTAAGTTTGCCTCGCAAAGGTAGTGTAGCATTTTTTGACGATAAAATCAACCCTGAAAAACAAAAATCCCCGCCCAAGCGAGGTTTTTCGTTGACAAAATATGACAAAAAGCGGCAAAATCACCGATTATTATGCTCTTTCAGGGCGCGCTGGGCCTCCCGTTTCATATCCCGACGGGCGGCGTCCTCCCGCTTGTCGTACAGCTTTTTACCACGGCACAGACCTACCTGCACCTTCACCCGACTGCCCTTGAAATACAGGGACAGGGGAATGAGGGCATAGCCCTGCTGTTTCATGATACCGAACAGCCGCATAATCTCCCGCTTGTGTAGCAGAAGCTTGCGCACACGCAGGGGGTCGCGGTTAAAAATATTGCCCTTGTCATAGGGGCTGATGTGCATACCGTTAATGTACATTTCTCCGTCCACCACGTTGCACCAAGCGTCCTTCAGGTTGACACCGCCCTGCCGCAGGGCTTTTACCTCGGTGCCCACCAAGGAAATGCCCGCCTCAAAGGACTCCTCCACGAAATATTCGTGGAATGCCTTGCGGTTTTCGGCGATGGTTTTGTTGCCGTTTTTCGGGTCCGCCACAGCGGTCACCTCCTTTTAGAAAATGAAAAATGTAGGGGACGGGTTTCCCGTCCCGTCGCCTTCCCTTACAGCTCGCTGCGTCCCTCCAGAGAGCGGGACAGGGTCACCTCGTCCGCGTACTCCAGGTCGCCGCCCACGGGGATACCGTAGGCAAGGCGGGTCACCTTAACCCCCAAGGGCTTCAGCAGGCGGGACAGATACATCGCGGTATAATCCCCCTCTACCGTGGGGTTGGTGGCCATAATCACCTCGGTAACGCTCTCGTCCGACAGGCGATGGAGCAGCTCCTTGACCCGCAGTTGGTCGGGTCCCCGCCCGTCGATGGGGGAGATGGTGCCGTGGAGCACGTGGTACAGACCGCTGTATTCCCGCGTGCGCTCAATGGCGAGCACGTCCCGCGGGTCCTCCACCACGCAGATGACCGTCTGCTGGCGCTTGGGGTCCCCGCAGACAGGGCATTGCTCCCCGTCCGTCAGGTTGCAACAGACAGGGCACTCGTGTATTTTCTCCCGCGCCTCGGCAAAGGCGTCGGTGAAGTTTTTCGCGTCCTTGTCCGACATATACAGCAGGTGAAAGGCCAGACGGGCGGCGGATTTCCGCCCGATACCCGGCAGCCGCTCCAGCTGTTCGGTCAGTCGGTCGAGGGGCAATATCGAATAGCTCATGGCCGCTCCTTAGAACATGCCCGGCAGATTCATGCCGCCGGTGACCTGCCCCATCTGGGCTTCCGCGTCCTGCGCCGCCCCCCGCTGCGCCTCGTTCACCGCCGCCATCACCAGATCCGCCAGCATCTCCGCGTCGTCGGGGTCGATGACCTCGGGATTGATGGTCAGGGCGGTCAGCTGATGCTTGCCGTTGACGGTAGCGGATACCGCACCGCCGCCGGCGGCCGCGGTGTACTCCTGCTCCTCCAGCTCTGCCTGTACGCGGGCCATATCCTCCTGCATCTTCTGCGCCTGGCGGAGCATCGCCTGCATATTACCGGGACCGCCGCCCATACCCTTCGGAATGTTTGCTTTCATAGTATATCCACCTTTCGGTTTTATTCCTGTTCGTTGACCGTTATACCGGCCGCCCGTCCCGCGTCCAGCAGACGGGTGAGGGGGTCGATTTCTTGCTTTTTCACCGCTTGGGTGCGGCGCAGACCCAGTCGATAGGTGGCGCCGGTGCCCTGTTGCACCGCCTCGGTGAGCAGTTTCTGGTTGCCGCTGTCCTTCAGCAGCTCCTTAAACAGCGGGTTGTCGGTGCAGATGAGCAGCTTGCCCTCCTTGCGAATGGCGGTGGAGTCCGCCAGCACCCCGTACAGGGGCGGGCAGGAGGTGAGCAGTATCTCCAGCACCGCCTGCCAACGGGGGAAGGGCTGCTCCTCCGCCGCAGCGGGAGCAGGGGCTTCTGCTTCTTCGGTTGCCTCAGCGGGCTCCTCCGCGGGAGCGGGAGGCTCATCGGGCGCAGTGGGGGGCGGGGGGACCTCCTCGGCGGGCGGTACCGCCGCAGGCTGCGGGGCAACCGCAGAGGCCACGGGCACGCCGTTTGCCAGCTTGTTTTCCAGCGCCTCGATGCGGTGGAGCAGCGCCGCCGTCCCCTCGTCCAGACGGGGGTCGCACAGCCGCAGCACCGCCATCTCCATCTCGATGCGGCGGGATACACCGCCCCGCAGACGGTCCAGCGTGCCTTGCAGCACGTCGATGATATGCAGAATGGTGGGCAGACCCAGCCGCTGGCCGTCCTGCCGCATCTGTTCAATTTCCTTGGGGGATGCCACAATCAGCTCGCCGGGGTCCGCCATGCTGTGCAGAACCATCAGGTTGCGCATGTAGCCCACCCACTCGGCGCACAGCCGCTCCATATCCTTGGCGGACTGGTACAGGCGGTCCACCAGCGCCAGCGCGCCGGCGGCGTCTTGGTTCGCCACGCAGGCGGTGAGCTGCGCCAGCGTCTCCTGGGTTGCCATACCCGTGACGGCGGCAACGGTATTTACGTCAATCTCTTTCGCTACGGAGGCGCACTGGTCCAGCAGGGACAGGGCGTCACGCATGGCACCGTCCGCCAGACGGGCCAGCAGCATCGCTGCCTCCTCCGTCACGGTCAGCCCCTCCTGCGCCGCCACAAAGCCGATGCGGGCGGCGATGGTTTCGGGACGAATGCGGTTAAAATCAAACCGCTGACAGCGGGACAGAATGGTGGCGGGCAGCTTATGCACCTCGGTGGTGGCGAGAACGAATATTACGTGGGCGGGCGGCTCCTCCAGCGTCTTGAGCAGGGCATTGAAAGCGCCGGCGGACAGCATATGCACCTCGTCGATGATGTACACGCGATATTTTCCGTTGACGGGGGTGAATGCCACCTCGTCCCGCAGCTCGCGAATGCTGTCCACGCCGTTGTTGGAGGCGGCGTCGATTTCGGTTACGTCCAGAATGGAGCCGTCGTCAATGCCGCGGCAGATGGCGCACTCGTTGCAGGGGTCGCCCCCTTGGGGGTTCAGGCAGTTGACGGCTTTCGCCAGGATTTTGGCGCAGGTGGTCTTACCCGTTCCGCGGCAGCCCGTAAACAGATAGGCGTGGGACAGGCGATTTGTCTGCAATTCATTTTTCAGCGCCGTGGTGACGGTGTCCTGTCCGCACACGTCGGAAAAGGTGCGGGGACGCCATTTGCGATACAAAGCCTGGTACATACGCTCATCTCCTTTAAGAAAGCAAAGACCGTTCGCTCTCGGGCATACGAACAAACAGGTTGACTGCGGCACACGGACATCGACCGCTTAATGCTGCTCGGTTCCCCGCCTGACATGGTTCACGGCGCACCGTCGCACAGGACCTGTCTGCCCGTATGCCCCAAAGCGTACGGTCTTTATTACTTATCCCATATAGTATACACTACCCTACCCAAAAAATCAACCGCTATTTTTGCAAAAGCGGGGAGAAAAAAGAGGCGGAATTTTCTCACTCTTTTTCGCAGGAGCGCGGGGTGGCATTCGGTTTATATTTGCCATAGAACTCGTTGCCACCCCCATGAGAATGTCGCTTTGCTCCATTCTCCCTTAATTGAGCGATGATTTGGTTCGCCCGCCGTCGCGCTCTGCACCCACTCCAAACCGTAGGGACAGGGCTTGCCCTGTCCGTTTTTGGTTTGTGCAGGCTTTTTGTAGGGAAGGCATTTATGCCTTCCGCCGTCGGAACGGATAAATCCGTTCCCTACGCACAGACCACGAAAGCCTCCCCTGTGTAAGGGGAGGTGTCCGAGCAAAGCGAGGACGGAGGGGTTGTGGTTAAAAAAGCAGAACAGACCATTCGTAGGGGACGGCGTTTACGACGTCCCGTTTTTGACGGGAGGGGCAAGCCCCTCCCCTACGA
>JAFSGP010000006.1 GCA_017440755.1 Clostridia bacterium
AACAATTTTCCGTGCAGCAAAAGCCCAACTTTTTGAACTTAAAAGCATTTATCCTAACTTATTAAAATAAGTTAGATTAAGACTCGCTCGTCTCCTAATCAGCAACTATCTTCGCCCCGCCTTGCGACCCGCCAGGCGGGGTTTGCTTTTTCGCAAAAAAGTAATATTTTCCTGAAAAGTTGAAATTGCGGCAGGGCGGTCGGCTTGTTACAATGTGGGTGTTGCAACAATTCACAAAAAAGGAGCATTCCCCTATGGCAACCCCCTACGTCATCGCCGAGATGGGTGTCAACTTCTACGACACCGCCAAGGTGCTCGGCATATCCCCGTTGGAAGCCGCCAAGCTGTATATTGACGAGGCGGCAAAAGCAGGCATTCACTGCGCCAAATTCCAGTCCTACAAGGCGGATACCATCGTATCCAAAAACTCCCCCGCCTACTGGGACACCACCAAAGAACCTACCCGGACCCAGCACGAGCTGTTTAAAAAATTCGACCATTTTGGGGAGAACGAATATCGCACGCTGTGTCACTACGCCCACAGCAAGGGCATGGATTTTACCTCTACCCCCTTCGACTATGCCTCTGCCGACTATCTGGAGGAGCTGGTGGATTTCTATAAAATCAGCTCCTCCGACCTATCCAACCACCCCTTCCTGCACCACATCGGCAGCAAGGGAAAGCCTGTGTATCTGTCGGTGGGCGCCTCCTATCTGTCGGAGGTGGAGGAGGCGGTGCGCGTCCTCTCCGATGCCGGCTGTCAGGATATCGTCCTGCTGCACTGCGTCCTGTGCTACCCCACCCTGCCGGAAAACACCAACCTACAGATTATCCAAACTCTCAAGCGGGTGTTCCCCCATCTGCGGGTAGGCTACAGCGACCACGTGGCGCCGGACGCCACCATGTCCACCCTCTCCACCGCCTACCTGTTGGGCGCCGAGGTGCTGGAAAAACACTTCACGCTGGATAAGACCCTGTCGGGCAACGACCACTACCACGCCGGTGACCCTACCGACTTCGCCACCGCCCTTGCCAACTTCCGCTGGATTGACACCGTTCGAGGGAATGGTGAAAAGACGGTGCTCCCCTGCGAACGCCCCGCGCGACGGGAAGCCCGCCGCTCGCTGGTGCTCACACGGGACGTAAAGGCGGGCGAGGTGCTGCAGGCCGGCGACCTGATGGCAAAACGCCCCGGAACCGGCATATCCCCACAGCATACCGACCTGGTGGTAGGTCGCGCGGTCACCACCGATCTGAAAGAGGATACCATACTCACTTGGGATATGGTGTAAGCCCTTATATTCGTGCAGTACCTCGGTTCCACCGACGGTTTGCCTCGCAAAAAGAAATGCCCTCTCGCGGTTGCGAGAGGGCATTTCGCTATTTATTCCATAGTAATTTTGTGATACACCTTTTTACCCTTTTTGATAATAACTTCACCGTCGGTGAAGGCGGCAGAGGTAATCACGTAGGCGGGGTCGGTGATCTTCTCGTCGTTTACCGCAACGCCGCCCTGCTGTACCAAGCGGCGCGCCTCACTCTTGGAGGGACACAGACCCGCGGCCACCAGCACGTCCAAGAGGCCCATACCGTCCCCGATGGCCAGAGCGGTGGTGGGCATATTGGCGGTGTCGCCGCCGCCCACGAACAGGGCGCGGGCCGCCTGCTGTGCCTTCTCCGCCTCCTCGGTGCCGTGCACCAGAGCGGTCAGCTCGTAGGCGAGAATCTCCTTAGCGGTGTTCAGTTGGCTGCCTTCCCACTTGTCCATCTCGTCGATCTGCTCCAGCGGCAGGAAGGTGAGCATACGCAAGCACTTGAGCACGTCCTGGTCACCCACGTTGCGCCAATACTGGTAGAAATCGTAGGGGCTGGTCTTGTTGGGGTCCAGCCACACCGCACCGCTGGCGGTCTTGCCCATCTTCTTGCCCTCGGAGTTGAGCAGCAGGGTGATGGTCATGGCATGAGCGTCCTCGCCCAGCTTGCGGCGAATAAGCTCGGTGCCGCCCAGCATATTGCTCCACTGGTCGTTGCCGCCAAACTGCAGGTTACAGCCGTGGGTCTGGAACAGGCGATAGAAGTCGTAGGACTGCATAATCATATAGTTAAACTCGAGGAAGGACAGACCCTTCTCCATACGCTGCTTGTAGCACTCGGCACGCAGCATATTGTTGACCGAGAAGCAAGCGCCCACCTCGCGCAGAACCTCCACATAGTTGAGGTCCAACAGCCAGTCGGCGTTGTTTACCATCTGGGCCTTGCCCTCGCCGAACTCGATGAACCGCTCCATCTGCTTCTTGAAGCAGTCGCAGTTGTGCTGGATAGTCTCGCGGGTCATCATGGAACGCATATCGGTGCGACCCGAGGGGTCGCCGATCATAGCGGTACCGCCGCCGATAAGGGCGATGGGCTTGTTGCCCGCCATCTGCAGGCGCTTCATCAGGCACAGCGCCATAAAATGACCCACGTGCAAGCTGTCCGCCGTGGGGTCAAAGCCGATGTAGAAGGTCGCCTTACCCGTATTGATCAGCTCGCTTACCTGCGCCTCGTCGGTGACCTGCGCAATCAGCCCGCGGGCCACTAATTCTTCGTAAATAGTCATGGGGAATCTCTCCTTATATAAATTGGGGTTATTATACAATGATTTATCGGTACTGTCAAGCGGCGGTCACGTGCCTTACATCAGCACAGAATACACTTCCTCGCCGCCGTTGACGAAAACCTCCAGAATATAGCCGTCTCGCACAATCTTCAGGTCGCGGACCTCACCCGTATATACCACCGTGCCACGGGTACGAGCAATCTCAAAGCCCGTCTCCGTCCGTGTAACAGCGGGGTCCTCGTCCTTCAGCAGATATTGCAGCTCTTCCACGGGATAGCTGACAATACGCCCGTTCACCCGTTTAATTTCTCGCGGCACCGACATACACCCTACGTCCGTCGGGGCGTAGCCCTCGAACCCCCAGCCGGGAATCCAGGCCATCAGGATATGCCGTCCCTTGTGGTCGCAGAACACCTGCCCCGCATACTGGTCAGGACCTCTATCAAAGATACCGCTCTGTTGCACCTCAAATGTACCGTCCTGGAAGGAACCATACATCGCCGAGAAATAATGGGGTGCATTCCGCGGACACACCGACACGGTCAGCAGATACTGTCCGTCCTCCGCCCGCATAAACGAGGGACACTCTGCATAGTGGCAGTCCTCCCACTCGCTCATCACACCCAGATACTCCCACGTGAGTAGGTCGTCGCTGCGATACAACAGCAGACGTGCCGCCTTGTCGGTGGGATTGCCTGCCGCCATCACGCAGTAATACCGTCCATCCACACAGCACAGCGCCGGGTCACGGAAGTCCGGTCCACCCTCCGGCGGATAGTGGTCAATGATGGGGTTTTTCTCGTATTTCTCAAAATGAATGCCGTCCTTAGAGGAGGCAACGCTTACCGTCTGGATTTTCTCCTCACCACGCACCGAAGCGTAGAACAGGTAGAGGGTGTCGTCCTTCACGATAGCCGTGCCGGACCAGCAGCCGTTGCTGTCGTACCACTCGTCGGGATACAGCGCCACCGGCAACTCTTCCCAGTGCAGGAAGTCCTTGGTTCTGGCGTGTCCCCAATGCATCGGTTGCTTCCAGGGTACTTCATAGTCGGGAGCATGCTGATAGAACGCATGATAATACCCCTGAAAATAAACCAATCCGTTGGGGTCATTCATCCAACCCTTTTGGGGCTTGTAGTGATACTTTAGCTTCTGTGTATAGTCCATAACAATCCTCCTGTTCACTCCACCGCTCTGTCTCGCAGTTCTTTCGCCGCCGACAGGGTGGTGTCGGTGACCTCGCCGCCCATGATGCGGGCTAATTCCTGCAGGCGGGCAGACTCCTCCAGGTCGTCCACACGGGTGTAGGTACGTCCGTTTTCCACCGACTTTGCCACCAGCAGGTGGCTGTGGCTGCAGGCGGCAATCTGCGCCAGATGGGTGACGCACAGCACCTGCCGACACCCCGCAATCTGCCGCAGCAGCGTCCCCACCTTAGTGGCGGCGCGTCCGCTGATGCCCGCGTCAATCTCATCAAACACCAGCGTATCGATATCGTCCACCTCCGCCAGCACACTTTTCAGCGCCAGCATAATGCGGGACAATTCACCGCCGGAAGCGGTCTTGGCAATAGACTTGGGCGGCTCGCCGGGGTTGGAGGCAATGAGGAACTCCACCTTTTCCCCGCCGATGGCAGTGAGGGGAGCGGGCTGCATCGACACCTCCAGCCGCACATGGGGCATATCCAAAAAGGTCAGCTGACGGCACACGTCCTGCTCGAAGCGGGCGGCCGCCTGCTTACGGGCGGCGGTCAGCACCTGTGCCGCGGCAATGGTCGCCTCCCGCGCCTCGTCGGATTGCCGCTCCAGCTCCGCCAAATAGGCGTCTGCTGACTCCATGGCGTCCAGCTGGGTCTGCATTTCCTCCCGCTGTGCGAGGACACCCTGCTCATCGTCGACACCGTAGCGGCGAAACAGCCGCTGCAGCAGTGCCAAGCGGTCCTCCATGGCGGCCAACTGCGTCTCGTCAAAGGCGAGGCTATCCTCCAAATCGCCGCTCTCCTCCGCCACCGCCTGCACGTCGTAAAGGCAGCTCTGCAGCCGCTGCGCCAAGCGCTCCGCCTCGGCGGACAGCTGTCCCACGGAATGCAGTGCTGCCACCGAATCGGTCAGGCGGGTGAGCACACCGCGGCGGTCGCCGCTGTCGTCGTCCCCCATGGCCTGCCGCACCAGCCGCAAGGCGCTGACCAGCTTTTCACTATGGCGGGCGAGCTCTCGGCGGGAGGCAAGCTCCGCCTGCTCCCCCACCCGCAGCTTCGCCTCGTCAATGGCGGCAATCTGCTGTTGCAGTTCTTCCATGCGCCGCGTCTTTTCGCTTTCGTCCAAGGTAGTGGCTTTGATGGCGCGGCGAATGCGGCAGTACCGCTGGTAGGCCTCCTGATAAGCGGCCTTCGGCTCGCCCAAATCCCCCAGACGGTCCAGATACTCCACGTGCCGCTCCGGCTGGAGCAGCACCTGATTTTCGTGCTGTCCGTGGATATTCACCAGCATGCGTCCCAATTCCCGCAGAATGGATACGGTGGTGGGGCGTCCGTTGATACGGCAGTTCCCCTTGCCGTCGGCGGTCAGGCTCCGCTGAATCAGCAAGGTGCCGTCCTCCTCGGGGGGCAAATCCAGCTCCCGAAGCCGCGCCTCCACCTCACGGGGAAGCCCGTCAAACACACCCGCTATGTACGCTTTGTCGCTGCCTGCACGCACCACGTCACGGGTGATGCGCTCTCCCAGCAATGCGTTGATAGCATCAATCACAATCGATTTACCCGCACCGGTCTCGCCGGTGAGGGCGGTCATACCGGTTGAAAAAGCAATATCCGCCTTTTCAATTACCGCTACGTTTTCAATATGCAGGCTTTGTAACATGCTCGGTTACCTCTCGCCGGCGCCCAACATTTTTTTGAGTTCCAAAACCAAATCCTCCGCCGCTCGCTCAGAGGTAACGACGCAGATAAAGGTGTCGTCACCCGCCAAGGTGCCGATGACCTGGTCCCAATGCAGAGAATCCATAGCCGCGCAGGCCGCCTGCGCCATGCCCGGCAGGCAATGTACCACCACGATATTCTGGGCGTACTGTACCCGCACCACCGAACCGGCAAAAATGGAGTGGAATTTGGCGGAAATCGGCTCGTTGCCGCCTTTCGCGGTGGTATAGCGATAGCCGCCACCCTGACCGGGGGTTTTAATCAACCGCAGCTCTTTAATATCGCGGGATACGGTGGCTTGGGTGACCCGATAGCCCTCCTCCCCCAACAGAGCTTGCAATTCCTCCTGCGTTTCCACAGGGTGGTTATTGATAATCTCCAAAATCTTGGCATGCCGTCTGGTTTTCATTTTGTCATCTCCTGCCTGCTAATTTTTCTTGCAACACGTCATAGAAGGTGGCGGTTTTCAACCGAATGAGTCGCGCGCTTTCCTCCGCGCGGCGAATGGTGACCCAATCCTCCGCGGTCAGCGGGCAGCTCTCCTCGCCGTCCACGGTGATGTATACCTGTCCGTCGTCCGCCGTCGCCCGCACCGTCAGCTGCGCGTCCATGGGGAGCAGACGAGGACGGGTATTAAAGGAATGGGGGCACACGGGGGTCAGCAACAGACACGCCACCGCGGGGTCCACCACAGGACCGCCCGCGGACAGAGAATAGGCGGTAGAGCCCGTGGGGGTCGCCACAATAACGCCGTCCCCCCGACAGGTAAGTATCTCCGTATCGGCGGCGGTGATGCATACGTCCACCAGACGGGACAGCCCGCCGCGGGACAGCATCGCCTCGTTCATGGCCAGACAGGAGGTTTCCCCTGCCGCCGTATGTACCGTCACATCCAAAAGCGCTCGTTCCTCAATCGTATACGCGCCGTCCAGCAGAGCGGTCAAGCCGTCCAGCTCGTCCCGCTCCGCGCCGGCCAGAAAGCCCAGATGGCCGCCGTTAATGCCCAGCACGGGACAGCCCAGAGCGGCGGCCGCCTTGGCCACATGCATAATCGTGCCGTCGCCGCCAATGGCCACCGCCACGTCACTGCCCTGCAGCGCCGCGGTCAGCGCCCCGCGGTTGGGCAAGCCGCCCGTCTCCGCCGCTATCTGTACCTGTGCGCCTGCGGCTATCAGCCGCTGGCACACCACCGCCTGCAAGGCGGCGGCGTCCTCGGTACGCAGATTGGGTACTACCGTTATACGCATATCTGTCACCCCAATTCCGAAAATGCCGTTTTCACTACTGCGGCGGGGTCGAACACACCGCTCTCCCCCTGTAACCGCAAAACGGCTAAATATTCTATGTTACCTTCCCCACCCGTAATGGGGGAATGGGACAGCCACGTGGTGGCGAATTCCAGCCGCCGGAACAACGCCAGTTGCTCCTGCAACACACGGACGTGTACCTTCGGCTCCTTGACCACGCCCCGCTTGCCGATATCCCCTTTGCCCGCCTCAAACTGGGGCTTTATCAGGCATACCAGCGTGCTGTCGGGCGCCAGATAGGGTACCACCGACGGCAGCACGTAGGAAAGAGATACGAAAGACACGTCCACGGAGCAAAAGGTAATACTTCCCTCGCTCACGCAGTCGGCCAGTGCCCGACTGCGGACGTCGGTGCCCTCCAGCACCGTCACCCGCGGGTCCTGTCGCAGGGTGGCGTGCAGCTGGTCGTGTCCCACGTCCACGGCATACACGTGGGCGGCACCATACTGCAGCATACAGTCGGTAAACCCACCTGTGGAAGCGCCCACGTCCATCGCCACCGCACCATGTAAGACGAGCGCGGCGGCTTCGATAGCTTTCTCCAGCTTATGCCCGCCCCGCCCCACGTAACGGGGAGCCGATGCCGAACAAACCACCCTATCCGCGGGGGTTATGCGGGCGGCAGGCTTGGTAACCGTCCGCCCGTTCACCGTGACCGCCTCGGCGGTCAGCAATTCTTTAGCTTTATCCCGTCCGCCGGCGAACCCCTGTTCCACCAGCCAGACGTCCAAACGCACACCCTTATTCTCCATGGGGAGCCTCCGTGTGCTGCTGTATAAAGGCGGTGATACCCGCCCGGTCCAGACCGACTCGCTCCAGCCCCTGACTTACCGTGCAGGCGCCCAAGGTTTCCTCAATGGCGCGCACCGCGTAATGTCCGGTATACCCCAGCTGTGCCAGACGACTGCCAAACAGCTCGCCCACACCGCCGCGGCGACCGCTCTCCTCAAAGAACAGCACGCACCTATACTCCGCCGCCGCCTTTACCGCCTCCTCGTCCAAGGGGAGCACGCGGTTAAGCTTAAGCACCGAGGTGGGCTGTCCGTTGCGACGGCGGTGCTCGCATATCGGCAGCACCTCGCCGAAGGTGCGCCCGTAGGTGACCAGCAACAGGTCCCGCCCTTTATCACTCAGCCAATCGTAAGTGCCGTAGGTCGGCTGATATTCCGCCAGACTATCCGGCTGCGCGCCCTTGGGGTATCGCACCGCGGCGATGCCCGTCGTATCGTACAGCGCCTGTCGCAGATGCAGCTCCAGCTCTTTATAATTGCAGGGGGCATATAGCGTAGTGTTCGGAATGGAGCGCAGCATCGCCACGTCGTAAATGCCCTGGTGGGTCTCGCCGTCGTCCGGCACCACACCCGCACGGTCGATAGCCAGCACAACGTGGTTGTTCATCAGCGCCGTGTCGTTCACCAGCTGGTCATAGCTGCGCTGTAGGAAGGTGGAATACACCGCAAACACCGGAAGCAGACCGCCCCCCGCCATACCAGAGGAGAAGGTGACCGCGTGTCCCTCGGCGATACCCGTATCGAAGAAACGGGTGGGATACTGCGCCGCAAAGTTGGTCAGGCAGGTGCCCGTCACCATTGCCGCCGTCACCGCCACGATGCGCTCGTCCTCCGCCGCCAGACGGCAGAGGGTGTCACCGAAATGGGCAGAGAAATTGTCCCCGCCCGCCACAGGCGCACCAGACGCGGGGTCGAATCGGGATATCCCGTGATAGGTATCGGGATTTTTCTCCGCGTGGGGATATCCCTTGCCCTTTACGGTTTCGATATGCAGAACGACAGGGCGGTTGACGCCCTTCGCCACCTGCAAGGCCTCCTCCAGGTCCTCTAAATCGTGTCCGTCCACAGGACCCAGATAGTAGAAGCCCATATTTTCAAAGAAAGACGTGTTGGAAAACAGCGTGCGCTTTGCCCGCTTTTTCCAATCGTGCAGCAAGGTATTCAGCGGCTGTCCAATCAGCGGAATGTGGGACAGCAGCTTTACCAACCGCTTTTTCCCCCGCACATACCGCAGACTGCTGCGCAGATGGGACAAATACCGCGCCACAAACCCCACGTTGCGGCTGATGGACATCTTATTGTCGTTAAGCACCACGATGAGACGGTCGTCACTGCGCCCCGCGTTGCTCAGCCCCTCGTAGGCCAAGCCGCCGGTGAGCGCGCCATCGCCAATCACCGCAATGGTGTAGCCGTCGTCCCCGGTAAGCGCCTTGGCCTTGGCAATGCCGTTGGCCACCGAAATGGAGGTGCTGCTATGCCCCGTCAGGAAGGAATCGTGTTCGCTCTCCGCAGGCTTGGGGAAGCCGGAAATGCCCCCCTGCTGTCGCAGGGTGTCAAATCGTTCAAAGCGGTCGGTAAGCAGCTTGTGGGTGTAGCACTGATGCCCCACGTCCCACACAATGACGTCGTGGGGGGTGTCGAACACCCGATGGAGTGCCACCGTCAGCTCCACCGTTCCCAAGTTGGAGGACAGATGTCCTCCCGTATGGGATACGGTGGACACCAGCTTCTGCCGCAACTGCTCACAAAGGGAGCCCAGCTCCTGCTTATTCAGTTGTTTAATATCCCGTGGGGAGTGGATATCCTCCAAACGGACCATATTGTCACCTTCTTTAGTGATCTCGTTCCAGCAGGCTCTGTGCCAGATGCCGCAGGTTGTCCGCCTCGGCACCGAACACCGCCAACGCCTCTACCGCCGCAGCGGTGCGCTGCGCCGCCAAAGCACGGGCCTCCTCCAAGCCAAGCAGGGACACGTAGGTTACCTTTTCGTTCTCCGCATCGCTTCCCACCGGTTTTCCCAGCTTGTCCGCGGTGGCGGTCACGTCCAATATATCGTCTACGATTTGAAAGGAAAGCCCGACCTGTTCGCCGTATACGCGGGCGGCCTCTTCCATAGAGGGAGAAGCTCCTGCCAGACGAGCTCCCATCACGCAGGCGGCGGTGAGCAGCGCGGCGGTCTTACCCCGCTGCAACGCCTCCAGCGTGGACAGGTCAATGGTTTTGCCCTCGCTTTCCAGGTCGATGACCTGACCGCCGACCATACCCTCGATGCCGGCTGCGTCCGCCAGCGCCGAGGCCGCCCCCAGCGCACAGGACGGGTCAAGCCCGTCGCGGCTTGCGGGGCGAAGCATCGTCTCAAAAGCCAGATTCAGCAGCCCGTCCCCCGCCAACAGCGCCATGGTTTCGCCGTACTTGGCATGAGTAGAGGGGCGACCGCGGCGCAAAAGGCTGTTGTCCATACAAGGCAGGTCGTCGTGCACCAGAGAATAGGAGTGTATCATCTCAATCGCCGCCGCAAAAGGCAAAGCCTGTTCGACCTCCCCGCCGCAAAGGCGGCAAAACTCCATCACCAGCACGGGACGAATTCGCTTGCCGCCGCCTTCACAGGCATACGCCATCGCCTGTGCCACCGTGGTCTGCAAACCGTCCGTGGCAGGCATATACGCGGGCAATGCGGTATCAAAGCGGTCGCAATGCGCCTGCAGCTGCGAAGTGTAAATCGTATCAGCCATAGTATCTCCTCGTTTACTCGGACAATTCCTCGCCCATATTCTCGCCCTGTCGGTCGGACAGCACCACGCCGTCCTCCCCCGCCTCGGCGGCGGTGAGCTTAATAATCTTCTGCTCCGCCTCCTTGAGCATCTTACTGCAATAGGCGGTAAGCTTGGTGCCCTCCTCAAACAGCTTGAGAGAGTCGTCCAAGGAACAGCGACCGCCCTCCAAGGTAGCTACAATCTGCTCCAAACGGGTCATCGCTTTTTCGAAAGTCCATTCCGTAGCCATTATTTTCCCTCCTGTATCTCATTGATGTGACAGGACAAAACGCCGTCTGCTAACCGCAACTGCAGGTCATCTCCCACCGCAACGCGGTTTACGCTGTCCAGCACCTCGCCGTCGGACGTATAGCTAATGGCATAGCCTCGTCCCAGCACCTTCAAGGGGCTGAGGGCGTCCAGCTTGGACGCCTGTGCCGCCAGACGGCGGTCGGCGCTCCCTAACTGCTGCTGTGCCGCCGCCGCAAAGCGACGGGTCAGGTAATCCAGCCGCATGGCCTGCTCCTCGGTATAGTACTGAGGTGCAGACAGGCAACGCTTATTTTTAAGCAGCGCTAACTGCTGGGTAGCGGCGGTCAGCCGCCCACGGCAGGCGGTCTCCAGCCGCACCGCCGCATTCTCCAGCCCCGCCAACAGACGGCGGGTATCCGGCACCGCCAGCTCCGCCGCCGCCGAGGGGGTGGGAGCCCGCAGGTCCGCCACAAAATCGCAAATGGTAAAGTCGGTTTCGTGTCCCACGGCGGAAATCACGGGAATTTCGGAAGCTGCCACCGCGCGGGCCACCAGCTCCTCGTTAAACGCCCACAAATCCTCAATGGAGCCGCCGCCACGTCCCACAATAAGCACGTCGGCAGCGCGGCTGTGGTTAAACCGCCGAATCGCGTCCGCAATGGACGGCGCGGCGCCCTCCCCCTGTACCAGCACGGGGTGGAACACCACCTGCGCCAAGGGAAACCGCCGTCCCAACACGTTGAGAATATCCCGCACCGCCGCACCGGTGGGGGAGGTAATCACACCCACACGGGTCGGATAGGGCGGAATCGGTTTCTTTCGCCCGTCATCAAACAGCCCTTCCTCCGCCAGCCGCTTTTTCAGCTGTTCGTAGGCAATCTGCAGGGCACCGACCCCGTCAGGCTGCATTTCTTCAATGTAGATTTGATAGGCACCGGTGTTTTCATACAGAGAAACCCGCGCCTTGACAATCACCCGCATACCGTCCTCGGGACGGAACGCCAATTTGGAGGCGTGCCCCTTGAACATCACCGCCTTGACGGCGGCACCTTCGTCCTTGAGGGACATATACAGGTGACCGGACTTATAGTGATGGGTGAAGTTTGAAATCTCGCCGCTGATGTGCACCGCCGCCAGATTGGCGTCCCCCTCCAGCAGGGATTTGACGTAGCGGTTCAGCTGGCTGACGGAAATCACCGGCATTTCAGTCCCTCCTCCTGTGCCAGACGGCAAAGGCAGGCGATGCCTGCCGCATTATCCGCTGAATAGAGCGGCGGCGCAAACCGACCGCCGAAGCGGTGGCTCAACCGCTCTCGCAGCATACCGTTGGACATGACGCCGCCCGCATACACCAGCGGCAGGTCGCCATATTGCGCCAATAGTGCCTCGGTCATGCCCTCGATAGCCGCCCGCACGCTGTCTAAGCAAAAGCGGGCAATCTCCGCCGCAGGCTCCCCTTTTTGGAGACGGTCGCGGCACTGATTCTCCACCCCCGACAGGTGGCAATCGCACCCACGCAGGGTGGGGCGGGGGGTATACGCCTTCTGCGCCTCTGCCGCCAGCGCCTCCAAGGCGGGTCCGGCAGGAAACGGCAGCCCCAGCATACCGCCCACGCGGTCAATAAGCTGCCCCGCCTTCAGGTCCAGAGAATGACCCACCACCTGACAGCGGATAATACACCCCTCGTCGGGCTGTACCAGCAACGCGTCGGTGGTACCGCCGGATACGTGAAAAGCCAAAAACGGCCGCTGCCGCAGGGGCAAACACTCTGCTCCCGTCAGCGCCGCCGCCACGTGACCCTGTTGGTGGGTGAAAAAGTGTACGGGCACCCCCAATACACTGCCCAGCTGACGAGCCGCGCCGGCTCCGACCAAAAAACAAGGCATATACGACCCCTCGGTCTGCTGGGGTCGGTCGGAGGCGGCCACCGCCGCCACCCCCTGTGCCAGCTGAGGGGCTAACTGCTCTAACATATCGGGGAGCTGACGGGTATGATGAAACACCGCGTCACTCTGCCGCAGACCCATCTCCCCCGCCTTAACAGGCAGCAGCCTCTTCGCCTGCACAGGCTTGTCCCCGTCCGCCGCCCAATAGGCGGCAGAGGTGGTGTAGTTGCTGGTGTCCAGCCCTAAAAAGCCGCTCATACCGACTCTTTGGCAATGCCGCCCAGCACGCCGTTGACAAAGGCGGAATCCTCGTCGCCGCCGTAGCGTTTCGCCAATTCCACCGCCTCGTTGATGGCTACGCTCACGGGGACCGTATCCTCATACAGCATCTCATACACCGCCAGACGCAACACCGCCAGCGCCACGCGGGAAATCCGCTCTCGGCTCCACTTGTGGGAGTGCGCCGCAATGCGGGCATCAATATCCGCCAGCTTTCCCTCGGCGCCAACCGCCAGCGACAGCGCGAAGGGCTCAATTTCCACATCGCGTGCCTCCCCCGCCGTGGCGGCCAACTGCTCCACCGACAGGTCGTTAAAGGATTTTTCGAACAGCAGGGCAAAGGCCTGCTCTCTGGATTTGCGTCTGGACATAGGGGTCACTCTCCTACTTTCATCTTTCGTATATTTATACACTCTCACGTAGCAAGAAGGCCCTCTACCATTGCAGAGGGCCTGCCGTCATGTTTAGGCGTTCTTCTCTTCCAGCACCATGCCTTCTACAAAGACGTTGATGCGGGTAACCGGCTTGCCGGTCATAGACTGTACCGCCATCTTAACGTTCTGCTGTAAGGCGGCGGAGGTCTCCTGAATTTTGGCGCCTTGCTTCAGGGTGACGTAGACGTCCAGCACCGTATCATTCTCGGTGTTGAGTACGCGCACCGACTTGGTCGCCGCATTGGGGGACATAATGCCCTTAATATCGGCAGGACGGCTTGCCAGACCGGCAATACCGACGGTCTCCAATGCCGCTGTGCAGGCGATGGAGGCAATCACCTCTTCGGAAATAATGCAGCTGCCCTCGGCAGTTTTAAAATCTTTTGCATCCATTGACGGTTCCTCCTTTGTGTTGTATAACGCGATGGAACATGCTCATTCATACCCTATTATACCACAAAGTTGCAAATAAGCAATATTTTTTCACCATTTTGCAAAATTTTATGCAGTGGCGGCGGTAATCTGTACCTTGTCGGCAGAAATTCCCGTGCCCGACACCACAATCTCCAGTATTTGCATGCTTTCCTGCTGCTGTAAGTCGGTACTTTCCACAACCACACTACAGCCGTCTCCGTCAATATACACCACCGCGTCCGCAAAGCCTTTGGCGATGATAAGATTCTCCATATTGCTCTCCCGCAACACGTTTTCCGCGATAGCGGTCGCCTCCTCCGCGGCGGCGGTTTTATCCTGCGCCGACGTCTGGGCGTTGTCCAACACCTCCTGTAAAATGCTCAGCGCCTCTTCCCGCGCGGCGGCACGGTTTTTCCGCGCGGTGTCAAAATACCCCGCGGCGGTATCGGGTTTTTCGTCGGTGTCACTGCTCTCCGGCTTGCTGACGGGCGCGTCCACAAAGGTTGCCTCCCCCAGACGGTCCGGCTCGCTTTCCTGTGTACTGCTGTCCTCCTGTGTGCCTGCGGACAACAGCGGCTCCCCCGCCAGATAGTAGTTGAGATACACCGCCAACCCCAGCGCCGCTACCAGCGCCACCAACATCAGCTGCTTCTTCTTGAGAAAAGTTTTCATCCCGTATGTCCTCCTTTTATTGCTGTGCTGCCACGTAAACCCTACGTGAAGAAATATGAAAAGCCGTACTCACCAGCTCCGCCACCCGCTGCTGTATCGCAGGGTCGCCGCCGCCGCGGCACACCACCGCCACCCCCTTGACGGCGGGCTGCAGGGTGGTCAGCAGCAGCCCCGTGGGGCCCGTCTCCGTTGCCACCACCAGAATCTCCTCGGAAGAAGAGCTGCCGTCCGTTCCCGCTTCGGTTTCGGTGACGGCGGCGTACACCGCCCGCGCGTCGCTTTCCAGCGTAACCAAAACCTGACACTCCCCGACCCCCTCCACCGTCGACAGAAAGCGGGAAATCCGCTGTTCCAGCGCCTGTTCCACCTGCGTCACCGTTGGGGTGGCGGCGGGTTCCGCCGCCTGCGGTTTTTCTCGCGGGAACCACTCGGAAATACCGATAAGCAGGATACCTGCCACGCCTAAAAAGACCCATAGGCGCACGTGACTGTCCTTCACCGTCAACCGCCGCCAAAGGGCACCGAGCTTTTCCTTCATTCCCTTTCCTCCCACTCCGCCAGAACCACCGCGGTGCCCAACCGCTTTTCCGCTATCTGCCGCACCGCCACGCTATGGGGGGCGGTTTCTCTGTCCACGTATACGATAATCTCTCCCATACTTATGCTGCCGTCCTCTCCGATATCCATATCCGCCGCCACTTTTTTGGCCTGCCAGCCGTAGCCCTGCAGAGCCTGGTTGACCATAGCCAGCAGGGTATCGTTCACCTGTTGTGTCACCTGTTGTCGCATACGCGCCTCCAAAGCCGCCGAATTCTCCGTATTTTCCGATGTAAAATCGGGCAGCTTTATATCGGAAAACATTGCAGAGACAGGAGCTAATAAGGCAAGCAAAAACACACAGGGAATCACCAGACGCCCCATACGTCCCAATCCATTGTCGGGGAACAAATGCCGCAGCAGCGCACACACCACCGCGGCGGTACATATCCCTGTCGCCCACTCGCGAAGCCCTTCCACGTCACCGCCCCCTTGCCGCAAACACCACGATGGATACCGACACCACCATCAGCAGGGCAAACACCGCCAACACCCCTATCAGCACGCGAATCGTCCCCGCCGCGGTCTTGCACAGCTTTTCCAGAGACGACAGCCCGAACAAGGCGGCGGCGCTTGCCGACAGATGCAGGCTCAAGCTCCACAAAAGGCAATGGCACAACGGTGGCAGTATAATAAGCACCGTCGCCAGCATGCCGAAGCACCCCACCGTGGAACGAAGCAAGCCGGAGCAGCTGACCACCGTAGAATAGGCCTCGCTGAGCAGACCACCCACCACAGGCACAAAGCTGGACAGCGAAAATTTCATCACCCGTCCGCCTAACGTATCCCCTGCCGCCGCCACCATCTGCTGTAAGGACAGCAGACCGGAAAACAGGGTAGAGAACAGCCCCAGCGCCCACAAGATGGTCTTGTGAATGGTAGCGCTGAAGCTGTCCAGACAAAAGCCGTCCGCCACACAGCCCGTCGTCCCCATGGCTAAGGATACGGTCAGCAGCGGAAACACCCCGCTGTGCAGCAGCCAAGTCAGCGCTTCTGCCGCTGTCAGCAAGGTGGTCTGATAAGACAGGGCGGTGCTCACTCCGCCTGTTGCCAGGATACCGCCGTATATCGGCACAAATCCCGCCATAAACACCGCCACCTGCTCCACCGCCTTTTCCACCTGCTCCAGTAAGGAAAGCAGCGGTACCAACAGTCCACCCGCGGCGGCAAGCGCCGCTACCATATGGAAAACCGTTTGCAAAAAAGGGCTTTGCGCCGTCCCCTCCATGCCACGAAACAGGGCGCTGACCAAAACCACCCCCAACAGACACCCCAGCGCCTGTAACGGCAATCCTCTTTGCACAGAAAGCAGTTCTCCCAATGTGCGAAAAACCGTGTCAAAACGTAGTCCCACGTAGGCGGACGGCTGCAGCAGGTCATCTCCGAATGCCTCGAGCAGAGTAGCGGTATCCTTGGGAAGGCGCTCGGTTAATTGGGCAGCACCGCTGGCCTCCAACTGCTCCGCATACAGCTGCTCCCCCTCCGCCTGCGCCGCCACAGGCAGCGCCAACAGCAGACACAGGCACATCGCCGCCACGACCCGTTTCACCCTCCCACCTCCGCTCCTTGCACGAGGCGCAACACTAAGGTGAGTATCCGTTCAAACAGCGGCACCGCCAACGTAAGCAGCAACACCCGTCCCGCCAATTCCGCTTTGGTGGCTAAGGCATTCTCCCCCGCGTCCCGACAGGTGTCGGCGGTTAGTTGGGTCAGCAAACTGATGCCCGCCGCCTTGAGCACCACCAGCAGGCTCTCCGTTTCCACGCCGCCCCGTTCGGTTATCCGATGCAGGGTGCGCAACAGCGGCACCAGCTGTTCCAGCAGCACCACCATAACCAAAATTCCTGCCAACAAGCTGAGCACCATGGCTATTTCGGGACGCTGTCCCCGCAGCACCACCGCCAGCAGGGCGGCACATAACAGCAGCCCTACAATCCCCGTCAGCACCGCGGTCATAGCCCAAACACCGCCTTCACTGTGGCAAACAGGTCGCTGATTTGCGCCACCACCATCGACAGCACCACCACCAACCCCGCCAGCGTGAGCAGCATACCTTGCTCCTCCCGTCCCGAACGGATAAGCAGTTGGTTGAGCACCGACACGATAATGCCGATGGCCGCGATTTTGAATATCAAATCCACTTCCACCGAATCCACTTCCCTTCTTATAACAGTAACAACGCCAAGGCTACGCCGCCGCACAGCCCCATCATACGGTACACCTGACCCCGCGTGACAAACCGCTCTTTAGCCGCTTCACGCAGGTCCGCAAGCCGACGGATACATTCCTCTATCTGCGCCGCCTGCCGCGGCAGGTCGTATTGTCCGCACTCCGCCCCAAAGGCGAGCAGAAGCTGTTTCTCCGACGGCTGCAACCGCCCCGCGGCGCTCTGCTTTTCCACCGCCTCCGCAAAGGCGGCGGAAAAAGGCTGCATCGAAAGCCCTGCCACCGTCTCCCTCACCAAGGGACAGGTGCCCGTCCCCTCAATCTCCCCCAATCGTTGCCAAAGCTGTCCCATAGGCGCCGCCGTATAGGTGAGCTGACGCAGTAGGGCGGTAAACACCCGCTCCAGCTCTTCCAATATCCGTACACGGCTGAGCAGACGGTGGGAGGCATACAAGCCCAACCCCACCCCCGCCGTCAGAATCAACAGCAGTCCAGCGAATTTCATTTCCTCTCACCTCCGGGTGCAAACAAGCACGCACCTCACCGGGACAGCTCCGCCCCGCCAAAAACAGCCAGTGTGCAAACACGTCCCGCTCTATCAATTGCCGCGCCGCAGGACGGCATGCCACGGCGGCGGGAGTATCCCCGTGGAGGGTGGCAACCACCGCTACCCCCGCATGGGCGCAGGCAGATACCGCCTCCACCTCCGTTCCATCACCCAGCTCATCAAACAGAACCACCTCGGGCGACAGACAGCGTATAGCCTGCAAAATCCCCACCGCTTTGGGATACCCTTGCAGCACGTCACAGTCGGAAAGCGGCGCAAGACCCGCCAATTCTCCCCGCTCGTCCACCACCGTCACCCGACAGCCCCGTGCCGCCAACAGCACCGCCGTATCCCGCAGAAGCGTCGTCTTTCCGCTGGACGGTTCCCCTACCAATATCCCGCTATGTAAGCGCTTACCTTGACATAGATAAGGCAGCAAATTGCGCCCGCAGCCATCGTGGCGGGCAGGCAAGCGAAAGCATAAGGAGGTTACCTCACATACACCGCTCACACCCTCACCCTGCCGCATCGCCCGTCCCGCCACGCCTACGCGAATGCCGCCCGACAAGGTAATAAAGCCCTGCCGCAACTGTTCCTGATAGGCATACACCGATTCGTCGCACAACCGAAGCATACACCCTGTCAGTTGGGTGGCGGAGCACCACAAAACATCAGGTTGTCGCAGAGCGGTTAGTCCGCCCCCGCTCAAGTACCGCACGCCTTCGTCGGTGGATACCGTCAACGGCTGTTCGCGGCGCACCCGCAATTCCCGCATTGCCGCCCGCTCTTCATCGGTGAGCCGCTCCAACGCGGCAACCCACACAGGCGGTAAATAGTAACGCAGTTTCTCCAACCACCCGCTCATTGCCTGTCCTCACCTCCTGTATATATGTCTATGACCTTGTCCCGCTAAATAGAACAAAAAAAGCTGCGTTTTGTCCGCAGACAAAACGCAGCTTTTATCCTAACCCTTATTCGGTCAACCCATTTTCGCCCCGTGTGTCCTCGTCGCAAGACACAAAGGACTCCAACGGATGACAGCGACACGCGCCACAATACACACAGCGCACGTCCCGACGGTCCAATTCATACACCCGTTTACAGGCATCACACTTAAATACCATTTTCTATCCCATTCCCATTAATTCAGTATAACAAAGCCCGCATTCAGATACAAGGCAAACAAGCACCAAGCCAAATACGGTACCAGCAACCACCCTGCCGTTGTGTTGATGCGGCGGAAGCTCTGCCAGGTCAGGGCTACCGCCCCCACCAGCAATGCCAACCAAATCAGTGCAACGGTAAGCAGCTCAAAACGGAAAAACAGCACCGGCCACAGCACGTTGATGGCCAGCTGGATATAATAGCGCCGCATTGCCGCTTTGGCGTCCCGCCCGCGGACCTGCACCACAATACCGGCGGCAATCCCCATAAGCACGTACAAAAGGCTCCATACCACGGGGAACACCCAACCGGGCGGTGCCAGCGGCGGTTTTTCCAGCTGCTTATACAAATCCTGCCCGCCGGACAGCAAGGAGCCAAGGCCTCCCGCCGCCAATGCCAACGCCACCTGTATGATGTAGGGTTTATATTTTTTCCAGAAGCTCATACCTTTCCCTCCCTTTCCCTGCCAGTATATGTGCGCCTTTTCATGAATATACCGTCAACCATCGGCGGTGGGGATATCCGCACCCAGACCGAAGCTGACCTGCAACGCTCTATCCACCCGATTCATGGACACATCGTCCAGCCGCCCCATACGCTCCTTCAGCCGCCGCTTGTCCAATGTACGAATCTGCTCCAGCAGCACGATGGAATCCTTCGCCAGACCGCTTCCCACCGCTTGCAGTTGGATATGGGTAGGTAACTTCGCCTTGTCTTTTTGGCTGGTTATGGCGGCGGCAATCACCGTAGGGCTAAACCGATTGCCCACGTCGTTCTGTACAATAAGCACCGGACGGATTCCGCCCTGTTCAGAACCCACTACCGGACTTAAATCCGCATAATATATGTCTCCACGGTGCACCGTCATAGCACGCATCCTCCTCATAGAGTTTATGTATCTCGGACAATGTCAGTATGGCTCACGGACAGAGCTTTTATACAGCATTTATTCTATCCTATGCCATCGCGGACAAGACGGTGCCAAAAAATAAGACTTCGACGGAATCTACCGCCGAAGTCTTTCCTTTATTCTGTTTTGGGCAGGATTTCCATCGCCGTAAACACAGCGGACAGTTCCTCCTCCGGCACGGACAAGGATTTGGGCAGCCCCGTATCGGGGTCACATACCAGCACGTAGGCTTTCCCCTGCACCTCGCCGTTTATCACGTAGCCCTCCTCGGTCTGGGTACCACCTGTATGCTGTGCCGCCAGCACGTCCAGCAAACAGCGTATCAGCGCGCTTTCCGGCACCTTTTCGGTGGGCAGGGTCATGGTAACACCGCCGAGGGTCATGGTCATATCCGTGCCGTCCCACCCCAAGGTGATGCCGCTGAGAGATTTGGGCAAAGAAAAGGTGGTTTCCAGTTCGCCGTTGCCCTGTCGGGTCAATTGCGCAACCAGCTCCAGTTCCCGATAATGAATGGCGGCCTGACAGGAAAAGCCGTCGGTTTTGGGCTGCACCTTCGGCGCCGCCCCACTGCAGCCTGTAATAATCAGCAAAACGGCAAACACCACCGTCAAGACAGGCAGGCATCGTTTCATAAGCAAGACTCCCTATTTCTCAAATTGCAGAAACAGGGTTCCCAACTCCTCTATTATATCCGAAGGCAACATACTGTGCATAGACAGGCGCGCCGCCGCGCGGTCTCCTGCGGCGCCGTGAATGTACACGCCACAGGCCGCCGCCTCATAGGGCGGCATTCCCTGTGCCACCAGCCCGCCGATGATACCGGCAAGCACGTCGCCGCTACCACCCGTCGCCATACCGGGGTTGCCGGTTGCGTTGACCAGCAGCGGACGGTCGGGCGCCGCCACCAGCGTACCATGTCCCTTGAGCACCAACGTTACGTTATGGTCGCGAACAAAGCGAACCGCTATCTCCTCCCGATGCCGTTGCAGACGGTCGGTGGGTATATCCAGCAGCTGCGCCAATTCACCGGGGTGAGGTGTAAGAATCCGAGGAGCCGAAACCCTTTCCCCTGTCAATATATGCGGCGTAATCCCATTTATGCCGTCCGCGTCCAAAATCAGCGGACAACGGCAGGAAAGCAAGGCGGCTATTACGCGGTCCACGTCCTCGCCGCGGCCCAAACCGCAGCCTAACACCACCGCAGAGGCGGCATTTACTGCCTGCATCAGCGGCTCTGCCGCAGCCGCGGAAAATTGTCCCTGTTCGGTTTCCGCCAAGGGCAGGAAAACCGCCTCCGGCTGTGCCGCCGCCACCAGCGGATACACCGACCGTGGTACCGCCGCCCGCACCAGACCTACACCGCTGCGCAAGGCGCCTCGCAGGCACAGCAGGGCGGCACCTGCCATGCCGTAGCTACCACATACGGTCAGTAGCTGCCCGTAGGTGCCCTTATGGCTGTCGGACTCGCGCGGCAAAAACTGTTTATTCACCCACTCGGCAGTGATAACGGTTGTTTTTTTCATAAAACCTCCCTGTTGCAGTAAGCGCCACGCATACCATGCGTGGCGCCGAAAAGCATCTTATTCGCCGTGGGAATTGCGACGGCCGGTCAGTTCTATTCCTAAGGTCTGGGCAGCACGCTGGGCATCCATCTGCACCAGTTTGCCTACACCGCTGTACAGGGCGGACAGCACCCGTTTATCCGGCTGAAACACCACCAGCGTATGCCCGTTTTTCTTGCTGTGATAGGTAAAGCACCACAGACCCTGCTCCTGCAAAGAGGGAGCGGCCATCACCACCCGCTGAAAGCCCGCCGTGGACTTCGCCGCGTCATAGGGCAGCAGCGACTCCACCTTGCGGCCCGCGACCGAAACAAGGCGCTTGCGACGGCGGCGAGCAATAATGCAGTCGATATCGATGTCCCCATTGGTGACACAGTACTCGAACTCCTTGTTCTGGGAGGTGAGCAAGTACCAACCGCCGTAGCCCGCGCCTATTAAAATAAAGGGGGTCAACACCGTTACAAACACCAAACCCGAAAACAAAAACAGTAAACAGCAGATTAACAGCAGTGCAATCACTACCCCCACAATGACCGACCACTCGCTGGCATCCTTCTTCTTTTGCACGATTTGCTCAATAAATGTATCCATAGTATACCTCATTTCCATTTGCTTTCTTTATTCTACCCTATTTTTTGCCTTTTTGCAATGGATAGAGGAAATTTTTTCTGTTTGTTCACAATTACGCTGTGTTTTCCTTTGGCTATGGCAAAAACAGGGGGTTGGCTCTCGATGAGAGCCAACCCCCTTTTGGGTTTTGCTATTGTTTCGGCTTACGCCTTAGAGTAGGTGACGTACTCTACGCCGTCCACAGTCTCGGAGCCAACCACCGTGAAGGTGCTGGTGATGT
>JAFSGP010000031.1 GCA_017440755.1 Clostridia bacterium
GGCAAAAAAAGACAGCCGCACGTGAGCGGCTGCCTGAAATGGTAATGCGGTGCCAAACTTCTGTGCCCCTTCCAGGGGCTAAGCCTGTAATTGCCCCTTCTAGGGGCTACTCAAACCACCAGTTTACTGGTGGTTATGATTATCTCATTATTCAGCGTAGCCCTTGGGATTCTGGGACTGCCAGCGCCAGGAATCGCGGCACATATCCTCAAGCCCCTTTTCTGCCTTCCAGCCAAGCAGGGAGGCTGCCTTGGAGGGGTCGGAGTAGACGGCGCCCAGGTCACCGGGACGGCGATCCACAATGACGTAGGGTACGTCCACGCCGTTGGCTTCCTTAAAGGCATTGACCAGATCCAGCACGCTGTAGCCGGTGCCGGTACCCAGATTGACCGCCTCAGCGCCGGTGTGAGCCAGAGCGTAGTCGGTGGCCTTTACGTGACCGCGGGCCAGGTCTACCACGTGAATGAAATCACGCACGCCGGTGCCGTCAGGGGTGTCGTAGTCGTCGCCGAAAATGGACAGACGGGCCAGCTTGCCAATGGCAACCTGCGAGACGTAAGGCATCAGGTTGTTAGGAATGCCGTTGGGGTCTTCGCCGATGCGACCGCTCTCGTGAGCACCGATGGGGTTAAAGTAGCGCAGCAGCACCACCGACCACTCGGGGTCGGACACGCACAGGTCAGAAAGAATGCCCTCAATCATAAACTTGGTGCGCCCGTAGGGGTTGGTGCAACCGCCGATCTCCATATCCTCGGTGAGGGGAGAGGGGTTCTTTTCACCATAGACTGTAGCGGAGGAGGAGAAGATCATACGCTTGCAGCCCATCTCCGCCATGACCTGACACAGAACCACCGTACCGTTTACGTTGTTGTCGTAATACTTCAGGGGGATCTGCACGGATTCGCCAACCGCCTTAAGACCGGCGAAGTGAATAACCGCCTCGATTTTGTTTTCCTTAAAGATGCGACGCAGACCCTCCGCGTCGCGGATATCACACTCGTAGAAGGGGAAATCCTTACCTGCCAGCTCGCGGGTGCGATTCAGCGCCTCGGGCTTGGAGTTGTAGTAGTTGTCCAGAACCACAATGTCGTAGCCTGCCTTGATCATCTCAATGCAGGTGTGGCTGCCGATGTAACCGCAGCCGCCGGTGATTAAAATTGCCATATCTCTGCCTCCCATTTTTTCTTTACCACATTATACCCCTCTGCATCGTGAAAGACAATAGTAATTTGTTGCAAAGAATAGGAAAAATGCAACATTTTCACCCTATAAGGGTTGTCTTTTTTGCGCTAAAGGAGTATAATGAAGCAGACAACTGGCCTCAGTGGTCACAATGAAAAAGGAGAGATAGATATGAAACCCACACTCATCATTATGGCAGCAGGTATGGGCAGCCGTTTCGGCGGTCTCAAGCAGATTACGCCGGTTGGTCCTGACGGACAGAAAATTATGGACTATTCCGTGTATGATGCGGTGCGTGCCGGCTTTGGCAAGGTGGTGTTTGTTATCAAGCATGCCTTTGAGGAGGAGTTTAAGGAGAAAATAGGCAACGCGATTGCCGCTCACATTCCTGTTGAGTACGTGTTCCAGGAGCTGGACGCTCTGCCGGCGGGCTACTCTGTACCCGAGGGTCGCGTTAAGCCTTGGGGTACCGGTCACGCGGTGCTGTGCTGCCGTGACGTGGTTAACGAGCCCTTTGTGGTACTGAATGCGGACGATTATTACGGCTGTGACTGTTTCGCTCTGTTGGCGGAGTTCTTGGCTCGCCCGCAGGTGGGGGACAAGAAACATATTGCCATGGCAGGTTACCTGCTGCATAACACCCTGACCGAGAACGGCAGCGTGTCCCGCGGCATCTGCGAGACTGACGAGAGTGGTATGCTGACCGGTTTGACCGAGCGCACCCAGATTGAAATCATTGACGGCAAGCCGCAGTTCACCGAGGACGGTGGCGAGAGCTGGACCGAGCTGGATCCCAACTGCTATGCGTCTATGAACTGCTGGGCGTTCCCCGCAGGCTCTCTGGACAGCTTTGAAAAGATGTTCTGTGCTTTTCTGGACGAGCGTGGCGCCGAGATGAAGTCGGAGTTCTATCTGCCCTTCGCCGTCAACGAGATGGTCGCCACCGGCGAGGCGGACGTGCAGGTTCTGCCCACCAAGGATAAGTGGTACGGTATGACCTATGCCGAGGACCATGAGCTGGTGCGTAAGGCGCTGGCGGACCTGACCGAGCAGGGCGTATATCCCGCCACGATGTGGAAGTAATCACCGATAGGAGATAACGGTATGCGTTACATAACGCCTGAGGAGGCGGGGGTTTCCTCGTCTGCGATAACCGCTTTTATCCATCTGCTGGAGGAGCATCGCATTCCCACCCACAACCTGATTCTTGCCCGTGGTGACGCCATCTTTTACGAGGGTTACTGGGCCCCGTTTCATAAGGACTTTGCGCACCGCATGTACTCGGTGTCCAAGAGTCTGGTGGCGTTGGCGGTGGGCTTTTTGGAACAGGACGGATTGGTGGATTTGGACGAGCGAATCTTCACCTATTTTCCCGAAGAATCCGCCGCCCAGACGGACGCCAATATGGCCGCCCAGACGGTGCGAAATATGCTGATGATGAGCACCGCCAAGGACGATGGCTTCTGGTTTGCGGATAAACCCGCCGACCGTGTGCGGTACTATTTTGAGAATCCGCGCCCCAGCCGTCCCTGCGGGCGGTATTTCCGCTACGACAGTGCCGGCTCCTTTGTGCTGTGTGCGCTGGTAGAGCGGCGCAGCGGAAAGCGGTTTATTGATTACCTGCGGGAGAAGCTGTTTGACAAGATTGGTGTGTCGGGTGCTGTTCGTTGCCTGCAGTGCCCCGGCGGTCACTCTTGGGGGGACTCGGCGGTGATCTGTCCGCCGATGGATATTCTCAAGATTGCCCGTTTTACGATGAACGGTGGCAGCTGGAATGGGGAGCAGATTCTCAACCGCGCCTTTGTGGAGGCGGCGGTGTCCAAACAGATTGATAACGGCTACCTCAGCGAGAATCAGTATAATACCCAAGGGTACGGTTACCTGATTTGGCGCACCTTTGATAACAGCTATTTCTTTAACGGTATGGGCGCACAACTGGCGGTATGCGTGCCGGATAAGGACATTATTATGATGTTCAACGGCGATACCCAGGGCCGTGACCCGGCGGCGCGCTCCATTTTGATGGACGGCTTTTTCCGCTTAATTGCCCGTCCGGCGGCGGAGGGCTGCTTGCCTGCCGATACGGCGGCCGCCGAAGAGCTGGCGGCGCTTACCGCCTCTCTCAAGCTGGTCGCCACGACGGGCGAAAAAACCTCGTCCATGGCGGACAGGGTGAACGGCGTTACCTACACGATGGGGGAGAACCCGATGGGCATCACCCGTATGCGGTTTTCCTTCACCGAGGATGGCGGCATCTGGCACTATACCAACGCACAAGGGGATAAACAGCTCGCTTTTGCGATGTGCAAGAACGCCTTTGGTGAATTCCCGCAGGACGGGTATGCGGACGAGATTGGCACCGTGAGCGGCAACCGCCGCTATGCCTGTGCCGCTTCTGCGGCGTGGGTGGAGCCCAACAAGCTGAATCTGCAGGTGCAGATCATCGATACGTATTTCGGTAATATGCACGCGGTTTTTTCTTTTGGCGAGAATGACTGCTGTGTGGTTATGAATAAGGCGGCAGAGGATTTTCTGGACGAGTACGTGGGCGAGGCCTACGGCACCGCCGACGCATAAAGGAGAGAAAGACTATGCATAAGGACTTATCGCGCATTCTGCTGTCGGAGCAGGAATTGGACGAGACCATCACCCGCATTGCCGCCGAGCTGGATCGGGATTATGCGGGTGAGGAGCATCGGCTGGTGCTGGTGTGTATCCTCAAGGGCTCTGTGGTGTTTATGGGCGAACTGATGAAAAAGATTACCATTCCCGTGGAGATTGACTTTATGCGGGTTTCCTCCTATGGCAACGGCACCGAGACCACAGGTCATATCAACATTATACTCGACCTGTTGCGCAAGGATCTGGATAAAAGCGATATTCTCATTGTGGAGGACATCATCGACAGCGGCCGCACCTTGGCGCACTTGAGTCAGTACCTGACGTTAAAGGGCGCACGCAGCGTGCGCACCTGCACGTTGCTGGATAAGCCCTCCCGCCGCGAGGTGGACTTCACTGCCGACTACGTGGGCAAGGTGATTCCCGACGAGTTCGTGGTGGGCTACGGTCTGGACTATGATGAAAAGTATCGCGCCTTGCCTTATGTGGGTATCCTCAAGCCGGAAATCTACTCAAACTAACAAAAAACGGTGTTGCCATTCGGCAACACCGTTTTTTTCTATTACAATACTTTGCTTAAGAACTCTTTCAGACGGGGGCACTGGGGACGCTCGAACACGTCCTCGGGAGTACCCTGTTCCATGATTTTGCCGCCGTCCATAAAGAACACGCGGGAGGCAACCTCACGGGCAAATCCCATCTCGTGGGTGACGATAACCATGGTCATACCTTCCTCGGCCAGCTGCTTGATGAGGTCCAGCACCTCGCCGACCATCTCGGGGTCCAGAGCGGAGGTGGGCTCGTCGAACAGAATGACCTTGGGGTTCATCGCCAGCGCACGGACGATAGCCACGCGCTGCTTCTGACCGCCGGAGAGGGTAGAGGGGTACTTGTCTGCCCAGTCGTCTAAGCCGATGCGCTGCAGAAGCTTGTGGGCGTTTGCCTCGATATCCGCCTTGATTTGGGCGCGCTTTTCGCGGTCGCGGACACCCTTGAGCCCAATATGCAGAGGCGCCAAGGTGATATTCTGCAGCACCGTCTTGTTATTAAAGAGGTTAAACTGCTGGAATACCATACCCATACGCTGACGGTGGTAGTTGATGTCGACCTTCATATCGGTGAGGTCCACACCCTCGAACATAATCGAGCCGGAGGTAGGGTCCTCCATGCAGTTGAGACAGCGCAGGAAGGTGCTCTTGCCGCTGCCGGAGGGACCGATGATGACGATGCGCTCGCCCTCGTGAATGGTTTCGCTGATTTCGTCCAGTACGGTCAGGTTGCCGTAGCGTTTTGTCAGATTAATTGCTTCTATCACTTTTACGCAGGCTCCTTTCCATACATTTAATACCTAAGGTGATGAGCGCCACCAGCACAATGTAGATGAGCGCCATAAACAGATAGGGCATCAGATATTCGTAGGTCTTGTTACCAATCTCGTTGAAGGTCTTGTACAGGTCAATGGCCGCTACGAAGCTGACCACGGAGGTATCCTTGACCAAAGCGATAAGCTCGTTACCCAAGGTGGGGAGGATATGCTTGACCGCCTGAGGAACCACGATTTTCATCATGGTGGTGCCATAGCTCAAGCCTACTGCACGCCCCGCCTCCATCTGTCCGGGATCCACCGACAGAATGCCGCCGCGCATAATCTCGGATACGTAGGCACCGGAGTTGAGTCCGAAAACCAAAATACAGGTGTTCAGCGAACCGATGTTAATACCGCACAGGGGGAATAACACGTAGTAGGCGAGCAGCAGCTGCACCACAATGGGGGTACCGCGGAAAAAGCCTACGTACACACCGCAAATCTTATCTAAGATGCGGGGGAGAAGCTTGTACTTCGGCATCACCTTGACAGAGGCGATGAGGGTGCCGATCACGATACCCATCAGCAGACCGATGAAGGCGATGAGCAGGGTGTTGACCAAGCCTTCGCCCAATACCCGCTGCCAGGCGCCGCCGGTGCCGAACTTTTCCCAGAAAACTAACCATTTGTTGACAATATCCATAATGAGGTCCTTTCACAGCAGAAGCCTCGCCGCTTAAAGAAAGCGGCGAGGTTTCTGTAAGTTACCTGTAGGTGATCGATTAGCCGTTAACAGCCTTAGCAATGGCGTTGGCGGGAGCGTTGTCCACGATGACGTAGTCAATCTCGCCGTTGATCATAGCGGTGACAGCCAGAGCGGCATAGTCATACTCCATCTTGGTGGCGGTCAGACCGGCGAAGCCGTAGCCGTCGGGATCGTCGCTGTCACCCTCGATGTAGATGGCTCCGGTGGTGCCCTTCTGGCAGCCGGCTTTGCCGTTGAGCGCATTCAGAGCGGCCACGATGTCGTCAGCGCTCTTGCAGGCGTCAAAAGCGGTGCTGTCAGCGGGAACCATTACCACCTGGTTGGCGCTGTAGTAGGAATCGCTGAAGGTGACGATCTCCTCACGAGCGGGGGTGATGGTCAGACCAGCCATACCAATGTCGCAGATGCCCTGCTGTACGGAGGTAACAACCGCGTCAAACTGCATATCCTTGATAACCAGCTCTTTGTTCAGGTACTCGGCCAGACCGGCGGCGATCTCCAGATCGATACCGCTGTACTTGCCGGCGTCCACCATTTCGAAGGGCTCAAAGCCGGTGGAGGTAGCTACGACAAGCTGATCCTTGGAGGAATCCTCAGCCGCAGACTCGATGGCGGCGGGGGTACCATCGCCGAAGTACTTGTCGCAGATGGCATCGAAGGTGCCGTCGCCCTTGATCTTAGCCAGGTACTCGTTGACCTTGCCCAGCAGCTCGGTGTCCTCCTGGTTTACGCAGAAAGCGTAAGCCTCCTCGGACAGAGCGATGTCGATGACCTTTACCTTAGCGGCGCCGGTGGTAGCACAGGAGCAGCACAGCACAGCCAGCATAGCGATAACGGCCACAATGGAAAGAATCTTTTTCATAACAGTTCTCCTCTTTCTAAAAAAATCGTTTTTGCCCAATGAATGGGAACGAAACACAGTATACACGCAAATTTGCATATTGTCAACACGTTTTTGCATAAAAATTCCCAAAAACAGGCTGTTTTTCTTTTTTTAATGTGTTTTTATCGTAAAAATATCGTCACAAAGTGTATATATACACAAATTTTGCATAAAACCACGGACATACAGGACAAAGCAGATGGCAAACAGAGCGGAAAAAGTTGCCTGATTTTTACGATTTACTCTTGACTAATGTATAAAAGTCTGTTATAATGTCACAGTTCATGAAATGTGGACAAATCCTTGCCTCATCTCAAGGGTGAGGCCATCAGACCATAAGGAGGTGCAATCTATGCCCACAATCAAAGCATCCTACGAGGCCGTTTTCATCTTCTCCCTGGCTCAGGGTGAGGAGAGCGTCAATGCACTGAAGGAGAAGTTCAGCGCCCTGATCGCTCAGAATGCTGAAATCGGCGAGACCGACGAGTGGGGCAAGCGCAAGCTGGCCTACCTCATCAACGACGAGGCGGAGGGCTACTACGTCCTGTACAACTTCGTCAGCGGTCCCGAGTTCCCTGCGGAGCTGGAGCGTGTCAGCGGTATTACCGACGGCGTGCTGCGTTCGATGGTTATCCGCAAGGAAGAGAACTAAGGAGGAGTAAACCGTGAACAGTATCTGTTTGATGGGTCGTTTGACCGGAGATCCCGAGCTCAAGACCACCCAGAACGGCTTCTCCGTGACCAGCTTCAGCGTGGCTGTTGACCGTGCGTTCCGTGGCAAGGACCAGGAGCGTCAGACGGATTTCATCAACTGCGTGGCTTGGCGCGGTACCGCCGAGTTTATCTCCCGCTACTTCCGTAAGGGACAGCGTATTGCCCTGCAGGGCTCTCTGCAGTCCCGCCGCTACACGGCCAACGATGGCAGCCAGCGTACTGCCTACGAGGTCGTGGTCGACAATGCATTCTTCTGTGAGGCCAAGGGCGGTAACGCCGGCGGCGCTCCCAGCTACGATTCCCAGATTCCTCAGCCCGTGGAGGCACGGCCTGCCTTCTCCACCGCCAATGCGGGGGACTTTGAGGAGATCCTCACCGATGAGGACCTGCCCTTCTGAGATTTGGAATCGGCTGAAAATTGAGAAAAGGAGGCCTTCGTAATGGCTGAGAGAACCGAGAGACCCGAGCGCCCCATGCGCCCCGGTCGTAAGGGCCACCGTAAGGTGTGCCAGTTCTGCGTGGATAAGATTGACTACATCGATTACAAGGATGTGGCTCGTCTGCGCCGTTGCATGTCCGAGCGGGCAAAGATTCTGCCCCGCCGTGTGACCGGCACCTGCGCTCGTCACCAGCGTGCTCTGACCACCGCTATCAAGCGTGCCCGTCAGGTAGCCCTGGTGCCCTTCGTTGCTGAATAATTTGGCACAAAGAAACCGCCTGTTCCATTCGGAACAGGCGGTTTTTCTATGTGGAGGGGATTAATTCACTCTCTTGTCGCCCCAGAAGAAGACGGCGGTGGTGCCGGGACCGGTGTGGCAGCCGATGGTGGTGCCGATGCTGTAAATCTGTACTTTGCCGTTCAGGTGGGGGAATCGCTTTTCAATTTCGTCTGCGACGAAACGGGCGTTATCCTCACAGGCGGAGTTGCAGATGAAGCACTTGCCGTTATAATCGGTGCCGTTCTGCGCGTGTTCAATCATCTGATTGACCAATTCCTTCAGCGAGTTCTGCACGCCGCGAATCTTAAAGCGGGGGATAAGGCGGCCGAGGTTATCCACGTTCAGTACGGGACAGATTTTAAGCACCGTACCAAACCACCCTGCAGCCTTGGTGACACGACCACCCTTAATGAACTGGGTCAGGTCGCTGGCGGTAAACCAGTGATGCATCTCCAGCTTGTGCGCCTCAGCCCAATCGCGCAGGGTGTCGATGTCTGCACCGTCGTCCCGCATATCCGCCAGTGTATCTACCAGCAGCCCGCCGCCGGAGGAAGCTGCCAACGAATCTACTACGTACAGTTTGCGGTCGGGGTACTGCTCCTGCAGCATCTCTGCCGCGATACGGGCAGAATTATAGGAACCGGACAGACCGCTGGACAAGGTCAGATGCAGCACATCCATACCATCTTTCAGAAAACCCTCGAAGTAACGGGTATATTCCTCCACGTTCACCTGGCTGGTATGCACGTCTGCACCGCCCCCCACGGCTTTGTAGAAGTCGGCATGGGACATACTCAGTCCCATATCGTCGAAGTGGTCAACACCGTCCATCGTGTAATGGAAGCAGGCATAGGAAATGTTGCGTTCTTTCATATATTCGGGGGTCAAATCCACCACCGAACAACAGCTAAGTACAAAGTTACTCATACGCACACGCTCCTCGCAAAATATTTCTCTTACAGTATACACTAACCCTAAACGAAAGTCACCCTACCATAAATAATATATTATCTCCTCTCGAAAGTATCGCGGTAGAGTAGAAAAATAATCACTCCACCGGCAGTAGAGTGGGGATTTCCCTTGCATTTTAAGGGGGGGTATGGTATGATAGACATGTAAAGCAAATTATTGCGCAAAGAGGTAGTTATGGAAGAGTTGAAGATGATAATTGCCGGCAACATCGGCAAACTGCGCCGCGAGGCGGGCATAACCCAGCTCGATTTGGCGGAAGAACTGAATTATTCGGATAAAGCCGTGTCCAAATGGGAGCGCGGCGAGTCCGTTCCCGATATTGTGACGCTAAAACAGCTGGCGGACCGTTTTTCGGTGTCGGTGGACTATCTGTTGCGGGCGGATCACCCCTCTGAGGTGGAGGCGAAACGGGAGTATACCAAGCGTCAAAAGCGCAACCATGGTATCATCACCGCGCTGTCCTGTATGCTGACGTGGTTGGTGGCAACCTTTATATTTTTCAGTTTAGATTTGGCCTTGCACGGTGCACCGATATGGATGGCATTTGTGTATGCAGTTCCCGTTACCGCGGTGGTGTTGCTGGTGTTCAATAGTATCTGGGGAAACCGCCGCCGTAATTTCGTAATTATTTCCGTTTTGGTGTGGAGTTTGTTGCTGTGTGTCTACTTGTCGGCACTTGTTTTCTTTTCTCAGAACATTTGGCTTATCTTTATCATTGGCATTCCTGCACAGATTATTATTGCTCTGTGGGCTGGCCTACGGCTGGAGAAATAATGCTAAAAAAGAGGCTGTACTTATCGTACAGCCTCTTTTACTTTTCGTAAGCGTTTTTTGAGGTGTTGACGGACGGGAATTGCCTTGGATACGTATAGGATATTAGCCCGTTCCACCAGTGCCATAATCATCATAAAGTTGCAGACCAGCTTGGGGGTCAGCAGGGGATAGTCCACCATGCCCTGAATGATAAAGCAGCCTACAAAGCCCAGCACCGCAAAGCCAATCCAGAAGGAATAGCCGTAGCCGTTACGCAGGAGCTCCACACCGTTCTTTGCCGCCTTAAATCCAATAAGTAGCATAATGATAAGGGCGAAGATGCCGCCGCCGAGCAGCAGCTCCAGCACAATGTTGTGGGTGTGAATGGCATTAAGCCCGTTTCCTTTCAGGATTTCCTCGGATACGCCGGTACCCATTCCTTGTCCGAAAATGGGATAGTCCGCAATCTGGTCAAAGCTTTCAACCCAGATGCGGTAGCGGTCGCTGATTGCCAAATCCGCGCCGCCGTTGTTGATGATTTCCGCAGTAGTATTAAATATCTCACCACTGCCGGCGCCACCGCCGCCACTGCTGCCGCTGCTGCCGCCTACCGAGTTGGTGACGTTTTCCAGTATCTGACCGCCGATGGAAATACCGGGGATAATACTGATGAATCGCTTGACCACCTCGTCAGGAATGAGCAGAACGCCGCACAGAGCGTACAGGGAAACGGTTGCAAACTTGTGACGGATATTGAGCACCATCAGAGCCAGCAGCAGAATCAGCAGGGCAACGTAGCCGCCGCGGCTGAAGGAGTAGGTCACACCGCCCAAGCAGAGGAATAAGCAGATGCGGCAGAACATTCGCAGCCCCTCGCGTCGCTCGTAGAAGTTGAAATAAACCACAAAAGGTGCCACGGACATCAGGTACATAGACAGCACGTTGGGGTTGCTGAAGGTGGAGCAAGCGCGGAGAATGTAGGGCGTCTTGCTCACCTCGATGGGGAGGAAGCTGTATACGATTTTATCCAGCCACTCCCACACCTGAATGGGATTACCATTGGTGTAGAAACCGATGCGGTACTGCAGACAGGCGATGAGTCCCACCACACCCGCCACACCGGTGATGTACAGCATGATGGAGTCGTAGCGGTCGCTGTCGGTGAGCAGATTGTAGAGAATCAGATATGCAAGGAAGAAGAACAGCCACACGCCGATGGTGACCAAGGTGGACAGGCGATCCTTACTGTATATGAGCGTCACCGCCATATAGGCGATATATACCAGCATCATCTTGCCGATGGTACCGACGGCGATGGATTGCTTGCTTTCTCGAATGTCCTTGTAGGCAAAGAAGGCTGCCGCCAAAACGAGGAAAAAGCTGATATATTCCGGGAATAGCGGGACCAACGCTATCAGCAGCAGTGCGCGCTGATAGGGGAGCCGCAGGTCTTGCTGTATCTGCCGCAGGCTTGTTTTCACAGTCCCACATCCTTTCCGTAAAAATTCACCTTACTATAGCATAGGTCCTGACAAAAAGCAAGAAAGATTACAACATTGTAACCTTTCCTTAATCAATATATAAGGATTCAAAAAAACGCCTGCCGTGCATTCGCTCGGCAGGCGTTTTGACGAGTCGCATTAACCGATGATGAGGCTTTCGCCGGTCATCTCGGCGGGCTGGGGCAGACCCAGCAGGGACAGCATGGTGGGGGCGATATCCGCCAGACGACCGCCCTCCTTGAGGGCGACGTCCTTACCCACCACACAGAAGGGAACGGGGTTAGTGGTGTGGGCAGTGAAGGGGGCACCGTCCGGCTCGTACATCTTGTCCGCGTTGCCGTGGTCAGCGGTGATGATGGCGCAGCCACCCATCTCCAGAGTGGCGGCAACCGTCTTACCAACGCAGGTGTCCACCGCTTCAACCGCCGCCTTGGCGGCATCAAAGATGCCGGTGTGACCAACCATGTCGCAGTTGGCGTAGTTAAGGATAATCACGTCATAGGCACCGGAGCGAATCTTCTCGCACACCGCGTCGCACACAGGGTAGGCACTCATCTCCGGCTGCAGGTCGAAGGTGGGCACGTCGGGGGACTGAATGAGGATACGGTCCTCTCCCTCGAAGGTGGTCTCTTCGCCGCCGTTGAAGAAGAAGGTGACATGAGCATATTTCTGAGTTTCTGCAATGCGCAGCTGGGTCAGCCCCTGCTTGCTCAGGTACTCGCCCATGGTCATCGTCAGCTCCTGCGGTTCAAAGGCGATAGTCACGTTGGGCATGGTGGCATCGTAGGGAGTCATGCACACGTAGTGCAGGGGGAAGAAGCCGTTCTTGCGCTCGAAGCCGTCGAACGCCTCGTCCACAAAGGTGCGGGTGATCTGACGAGCGCGGTCAGGACGGAAGTTGAAAAACACCACGCTGTCGTTGGGCTTGATGGTGCCTTCCTTATCGCAGACGGTGGGCACCACGAACTCGTCGGTGACCTCGGCGGCATAGGAATCGGCTACAGCCTTAACGGCACAGCAGGCGGTGTTGCCTTCGCCATATACCATGGCGGCATAGGCTTTCTCTACGCGGTCCCAAGCAAAGTCGCGGTCCATCGCGTAGTAGCGACCCATTACGGTGGCAATCTTACCTACGCCGATTTCCTCCAGTTTTGCAGCGCAAGCCTTCACGTAGTCGATACCCGAGGAGGGGGGCACGTCACGACCGTCCAGCAGAGCGTGGATATATACCTTGTTGAGTCCGTTGCGCTTCGCCATCTCCACCAGACCGTACAGGTGCTCGATGTGGCTGTGCACGCCGCCGTCGGATAGCAGACCGATGAGGTGCAGAGCGCTGTCGTTCTGCTTGCAGTTGGTCATGGCGTCCAGCAGCACCTTGTTCTCAAAGAAATCCCCGTCCTCAATGGACTTGGAGATGCGGACCAGCATCTGATATACCACGCGACCGGCGCCGATGTTGGTGTGACCTACCTCGCTGTTACCCATCTGCCCGTCCGGCAGACCTACGTCCAGACCGGAGGCGCCAATTTGGGTGGTGGGGTTTTCTGCAAAAATCTTAGACAGATTGGGGGTGGCGGCTGCCTCAATAGCGTTACCGTAGGCATCGTTGTTGATGCCGAAGCCGTCCATAATGATAAGGGTTAAAGGCTTTTTCATAGCAGTTCTACCTTTCTTACTCAACAAGAGGGCGGGCATTTCTGCCAGCCCTCTCGGTGGATTTGTACTACTTACTTCGCGGCCGCAACAATGGTGGCGAAATCGGGGGCTTTCAGCGAGGCACCGCCAATCAGACCGCCGTCCACGTCAGACATGGCCAGCAGCTCGGCTGCGTTGGCGGCGTTCATAGAACCGCCGTACTGAATGGTGACAGCCTTCGCCGCCGCCTCGTTGTACAGACCGGCCAGCACGCCACGAATCTGGGCACAAACCTCATTGGCCTGCTCGGCGGTAGCGGTCTTGCCGGTGCCGATGGCCCAAACAGGCTCGTAGGCGATGATCACACGGCTCAGCTCCTCCTCGGACACGCCCTCCAGAGCGATCTTTACCTGCATAGCCACCACCTCGGCGGTGATGTCCTGCTCGCGCTGCTCCAGATACTCGCCCACGCACAGGATAACGGTCAGACCTGCGTCCAGAGCGCCGCGCACACGCTTGGCAACGGTGGCATCGGTATCACCGAAATAGGTGCGGCGCTCGCTGTGACCCAGAATAACGTAGCCGACGCCCATCTCACGCAGCATATCTGCGGCGATTTCGCCGGTGAAAGCACCGGACTTCTCCCAGTAGCAGTTCTGGGCGGCCACACCAATGTTGGAGCCCTTGGTGGCCTCCAGAGCGGCGGGGATATCGATATAGGGGACACCCACAACCACATCGCAGGCAGCGTCAGCTACCAGAGGCTTAATGGCCTCGATGAGAGCGGTGGCCTCAGCGGGGGTCTTATTCATTTTCCAGTTACCGGCAATAACGTACTTACCCATGATTCATTACTCCTTTATCAATTCAATTATTTGTCGCTCATAGCGGCGATACCGGGCAGCTCCTTACCCTCCAGGAATTCGAGAGAGGCGCCGCCACCGGTGGAGATGTGGCTCATCTTGTCGCCGAAGCCCAAAATGTTGACAGCTGCAGCAGAGTCGCCGCCGCCGATGATGGTGGTGGCGTCGGTCTCGGCCAGCGCCTTAGCAACCGCGATGGTACCCTTTGCCAGAGTGGGGTTCTCGAACACGCCCATAGGCCCGTTCCAAACCACGGTCTTGGCATTCTTCACTTCGTTCGCGTACAGCTCAGCGGTAGCAGGACCGATGTCCAGGCTCATCATATCCGCAGGGATTGCGTCGGAGGGAACGACGGTCACGTCCAGCTCAGCATCGATGGGATCGGGGAAGTCCTTGGCGATGGTGCAGTCCACGGGGAGCAGAATCTTGACGCCCTTCTCCTCAGCGCGGGCCAGCATCTCGCGGCAGTAGTCGATCTTGCTCTCGTCCAGCAGGGAGGTACCCACGCCATAGCCCTTAGCGGCCAGGAAGGTGTACGCCATACCACCGCCGATGATCAAGGTGTCGGCCTTGTTCAGCAGGTTCTCGATCACGTTCAGCTTGTCCGCAACCTTGGCACCGCCCAGAATGGTAACGAAGGGACGGTTGGGGTTGTTAACGGCGCTGCCCAGATACTGGACCTCTTTAGCCATCAGATAGCCGTTGGCAGACTCCTCTACGTAGGAAGCCACACCCACGGTAGAGCAGTGAGCGCGGTGCGCCGCACCGAAAGCGTCGTTGACGAACAGGTCGCACAGGGAACCCAGCTCCTGAGAGAAGGCCTCGCCGTTCTTAGTCTCCTCGACGCGATAGCGGGTGTTCTGCAGCAGAACCACGTCGCCGTCCTTCATAGCGGCAACGGCGGCCTTGGCGTTGTCGCCAACCACGTTGTCGTCAGCGGCGAACACAACGTCCTTGCCCAGTTTCTCGCTCAAGCGGACAGCCACGGGAGCCAGAGACAGCTCGGGCTTCGGCTCGCCCTTCGGCTTGCCCAGGTGGGAGCACAGGATAACCTTGGCGCCGTTGTTGATCAGGTACTGAATGGTGGGCAGGGCGGCCACGATACGGTTCTCATCGGTGATGACGCCGTTCTTCAGCGGCACGTTGAAATCGCAACGTACCAATACGCGCTTGCCGGCCACGTTCAGGTCTTCTACGTTCTTTTTGCTCAGGTAACTCATAACACAACATCCTTTCAAAATGTTCTCTGTTAAAAAGGTAACAAACCAACAGTCCTATTGTATATGATTTTTCCGCGTTTTGCAAGAGGTATGTTAAGAAAAGTAAGAAAAACCTTGATTTTCTATACTTTATGGAGTTCTCGTCCCGTTGTGTGTCATATTTTTGTTCATAACAACCGCAAACCTTTGGGATAACGATTTTTAAGCCGCCCACCGGCGCATTTTCCAAATCCTACAGGTACGCCCTCTACCGTTACGGCAGTCCAGCCGTTTTCTCCGTTGCAGGGGATTTCCTCACCGTGGAGAAAGGCGGTCAGAAGCGGGTCACCGAGGGATAGGTCGAATCGTCTTCGACAGTTTTCTGCCTTGGAGGCGAGGAAAATGCTGTGACAGGGCTCCAAGCGGTTCTTACACAGGGTAGCGACCGCGACACCGGCGGAGATTACACCCGTCCCTCGACAATCGGGCAGGTCGGCGGGGAGCAGGCGAACCTGTTCGCCAACCGTAACAAACACCCCTTGCGGTGTGTCGGTGAAGCAGTCCCTGTACAGCTCCTCTGCCGCGGCAGCATGGGGGTCGGCCTTGGGGAAAGGATAGGGAGCGGGTGACGGAGCGGGTAGGGCATCATCGGCTTTTCGCAACAGGGCAATGAAATGCCCTTCGCCGCCGTGCTGCGGCAGAATGCGGCGGGTAGCGGTCAGGTCGATGTTAGTGTCCAATCCCAGCCGCTTGCCGTCAAAGCCCGGGCAGCCCCACGTAACGCGAATTGGCTCCGGTGTAAACTCTGAATGTCGCTGTAAAAAGTCGAGCACCGTCAGTTCGTTTTCCTCCGGCGCAAAGGTGCAGGTGGAATATACCAACCGCCCACCGGGACGCACCGCCCGTGCGGCGTTATCCAATATTTCCGCTTGGCGAGCGGCACAACGGCGAACGTTATCCAAACTCCACTCCGCCAAGGCTTGGGGTTCCTTGCGGAACATGCCTTCGCCGGAGCAGGGGGCGTCCACCAGAACGGCATCGAAATATCCCTCCAATGCGCCGCACACATCGGCGGTGTCCCGATTGCTGACAACCTGGCGTCGCACACCCCAACGTTCCAGATTCTGCTGCAGAACGCGGGCGCGTGAGGGGACATATTCATTACTCCACAGGAAGCCGCTGTCTCCGATGGCGGTGGCAATTTGCGTAGATTTTCCGCCGGGTGCAGCGCAGAGGTCCAGAACGCGCTCGCCCGGCTGAGGATTCAGCACCGCTACGGCAGAGGCGGCTGAGGGCTCCTGCATATAGTAGATTCCGGCATGGTGGAGCGGGTCGCTCCCTGCCTTGTGCTCGTCGTCCAGATAGAAGCAGTCCGCCGCAAAGGGAGAGGGGGTCAGCGGCAGTGGGAAGATACGCAGAAAATCCGTCACCGTCAGCTTGCTGCTGTGCAGCCGCAGACCGCGTCGCAGAGGCGTAGCGTATCCGGCGAGGAATGCGGGGTAGTCGTTACCCAACAATGCCTGCATGCGCAGCTCAAATTCTTGTGGCAAGTTCATCTGCTTTACACTCCTTTCTGCATAGAAAATGCTGTCACAGCGGGCTGCGACAGCATAGATAATCTTATTCGTTGGCAGCGGTGGCCTCTTTGAGCGCCTTCGCCAGTTGGTCGGGGCAGGAGGTCCCCTTAAAGCCGCACTGAATGCCCTCCATGCGGCGGATAGCTTCTTCTACCGGCATACCCTCCACCAGATTGGCAATACCCTTGGTGTTGCCGTTGCAGCCGCCGTCAAATTTCACGTCGGTGACGCAGCCGTCCTTGATGTCGAAAGTAATGGTGCGAGAGCAAACGCCTTTCGTACGATAGGAAAAAGCCATACGTAGAAACCCCTTTCTGTTCGTTTGGGTTATTTTTTGTTCTTTTTCGCTTTATATGCAAGCATGGTTTGCACAATGCCGTCCGGCGCACCGTAGCTGCCGAGGGCGCGCAGGGAGGAGGAGTACATGCCGTGAAAATCCGAGCCGCCGGTGGTCAGCAGACCGTGTTCGTTAGCGAAGGTCAGATACTGCTCCAGCTTTTCGTCCGAATGCTTGGGGTGCCATACCTCGATGCCGTCCAGTCTGTTCTCGGCAACCAACTCCTCCATCAGCGCCTCGCTGTCGTATACGACGGGGTGCGCCAGCACCGCCAGACCGCCTGCACTGTGGATAAGGTCGATAACCTCACGGGTTTCGGGATATTCGATGGGTACGTAAGCACAGCCTTCTTTGGTATCGAACAGCTTCTTGTACACGTCGCCGTAAAAGCTGTCGGCATATCCGGCATCAATGAGCGCGTGCATGATGTGTTGTTTATACACGTTGGTGCTGCCGGAAGCGCAGCGCACAACGGATTCAGGCACGATAGGGTAGTAGCGCAGTACTTTCTTTACCATTTCGGTGCCTGCGGCACGACGGGCGGTATTTACCTGACGGCATACGCCCTCCAGACGGTCGGGGGTGTCGCACATATATCCCAGAATGTGCACTTTTCTGCCGCGCTGAGCGTCCCAGGTGGAGAACTCCACGCCGTGAATGACCTCCACTCCTTGCCGCTTACCGATGACACCGGCGCGGGTAGCGCCGGCTACCGCATCGTGGTCGGTGATGGCAATGGTGGTGAGACCCCGTCGCCGTGCTGTGGCGATGATCTCATCTATCCCCATGGAACCGTCGGAAATTTTGCTGTGGATGTGCAAATCGCAGGACATACCGAATACCCCTTTTTGTGACAAACCGGTCCGCTACCGGCAAAGCATTACCCTGAAACTATTACCTACATTTTCCAATATTATACACCATTTTAGCGAAAAAAAGCAACCGAAAAACCGCAAAAAACGGAAATTTTTCAAAAAAACGGAAAAATGACAGGATATGTCTTTTTTGTCCATTTAATTTGGTTAAAATGCCTACTTTCTCCATTGAACGAGGTTGAAATTGCGGGAGACGGTTGAAAAAATTCACAGCGTGTGCTATACTAACAAAGTGAAAAATGTTTGGAAAGGCAGATGTTTATGACAAAGATTGATATTTTTTCCGGCTTCTTGGGGGCGGGTAAAACCACGCTGATAAAGAAGCTGATTGCAGAGGCGTACAGTGGCGAAAAGCTGGTGCTGATTGAAAACGAGTTTGGCGAGATCGGTATTGACGGTGGCTTTATGAAGGAGGCCGGCATTGAGATTACCGAGATGAACTCCGGCTGTATTTGCTGCAGTCTGGTGGGGGATTTCACCAAAGCGTTGGAAAAGGTGCTGGAGGAGTACCGTCCTGACCGCATTCTCATTGAGCCTTCCGGTGTGGGTAAGCTCAGCGACGTGATTCGTGCGGTGGAAAAGGTGGCTTCCGGCGATGTGAAGCTGAATAGCTTTACAACCATAGCGGACGCTACAAAATGCCGCATTTACATGAAAAACTTCGGCGAATTCTATAACGACCAGATTCAGCACGCGGGTTGCATTGTGCTTAGCCGTACTCAGGGAATGCCCCGGGAAAAATTGCTGGCCTGCACCGAGCAGATTCGGCAGCTCAATGAAACGGCGGTGATTATTACCACGCCTTGGGAAGAGCTGGACGGTGAACGGATTTTGGCGGCAATGGAGGGGCAGAACACTCTTTCTCATGAGTTGGAGGAGCTGGCACAGCCTTGTCCGGTTTGCGGTCATCATCACCACGAGCACGAGCATCACCATGAGCACGAGCATCACCATGAGCATGGGGAAGATTGCCACTGCTGTCATCATGACCATCAGCACGACCATGACCACCATCATCATGCCGATGAGGTGTTTGACAGCTGGGGTGTGGAAACGGCGGCTCTCTTTACAGAGGAGGATATCCTATCTGCGCTGCATGCATTGGAACAGGAGTCTAAATTTGGTATGGTGCTGCGGGCAAAGGGCATTGTTGCGGCTGCAGACGGCAAATGGATTCATTTCGACTACGTTCCGGGCTGTCCCGACGTGCGACGGGGCGGGGCGGACGTGACCGGTCGCCTGTGCGTTATCGGCTCTCATATGGATAAGGCGGCTCTGGCGAGCCTGTTTGGCATAGCGGAGGGATAAAATGGATATTCCCGTATATTTGTTTACCGGCTTCTTGGATTCCGGAAAATCCACCTTTTTACAGACTACATTAGAAGATAAGCGATTCAACAGCGGGGAGCGTACGCTTGTTTTGCTGTGCGAAGAAGGAGAGTGTGAGTTGGATTCCTCGCGCTTCTCCGGTCAAAACGTGGCGATAGAAACGTTGGACGACCCGGCACAGCTTACCGAGGATATTCTCATCGCGTTCCAGAAAAAGCATCGCGCCCAGCGGGTGATGGTGGAATATAACGGCATGTGGTTGCTGGACGACCTGTATCAGAATCTACCGCCCAACTGGGTAATCTATCAGGAAATGATGTTCGCAGACGCCAATACTTTTGTTTCCTACAATAATAATATGCGCAATTTGGCGGTAGATAAGCTGCGCAGTGCGCAGCTTGTGGTGTTTAACCGTGCACCAAAGGATTTGGACAAGATGGCGCTGCATAAGATTGTCCGCGGTGTCAGCCGCCGCACGGATATTGCCTATGAGTACGGCGAGGACGACGTGGAATATGACGACATCGAAGACCCCTTGCCCTTCGACAAAGAGGCGGCGGTGATAGCGATAGGGGACGAGGATTACGCCCTGTGGTATCGGGATCTGTCGGAAGAGCTGAAGAGTTACGACGGCAAGACGGTAGAGTTTAAGGGGGTGACGGTGGTGAAAGACCGCACCATACCCGAAAACTGCTTTATTGTGGGACGTCCGTTGATGACCTGCTGTGAGGACGATATTCAGTTTGCCGGTCTGGTTTGCGAGTGGGCCGGCGCTACTACGCTGCACGACAGAGATTGGGTGACGGTGCGAGCCACGATATCCGTGCGCAAACATCCCTGCTATGGGCGGGTGGGACCTGTGCTGACGGGGCTGTCCGTAACCGTTGCTCAACCGCCGGAGCAGGAGGTCGCTACATTCTATTAACGCGTTAAAACACTACAGAATGGCGTCTTTTTGCCTAAGTTTTTACCGAAAATTTGGCTATTTTGTACAGTTTGCCGCGAAATATTTTTGGCAAACGCACAAAAATATATTTTCCTCTTGCAAACCTCGGGAAAATGGAGTATAGTAATCGCATAAGGCGCTCGCACTGCGGTGCGCGTCGGATGTTTGTCCATATGCGGCATTGCCGCTGGAATATAATTTTGTGGAGGTATATCGTTATGAACAAGGTAGAACTCATTGCTGCTGTTGCCGAGAAGGCCGGCCTGACCAAGAAGGACGCCGAGAAGGCTGTCGCCGCTGTTGTGGCTTCTGTTGAGGAAGCTCTGGTTAAGGGTGACAAGGTTCAGCTGATTGGCTTCGGTACTTTCGAGGTTCGTGAGCGCGCTGCTCGCATCGGCCGTAACCCCCAGACCAAGGCTGAGATCAAGATTGCTGCTTCCAAGCAGCCCGTGTTCAAGGCCGGCGCTGCCCTGAAGAAGGCTGTCAACTAATTTGCAGATACTAAGCCGTCCGGTCCGCCGGACGGCTTTTGTCTTTCTTGGAGGTTTGAACTATGCGTTTGGATAAATATTTAAAGGTTTCCCGCTTAATCAAACGGCGCACGGTTGCCAACGAGGCCTGTGACGCGGGAAAGGTGTTTGTGAACGATAAACCGGCGCGCGCATCCTATGACGTGAAAGTGGGGGATGTTATTGCGCTGACCTTGGGTGCGCGTCAGCTGACGGTGCAGGTGGTAGCTGTACAGGAGACGGTTGCCAAGAACGATGCCGCCCTCTTATATACCGTGCTGAACGGTTAAGTTGTCTTGCATATCCTCTGCCTGCCGCATCATATATATGCTGTAAGATGATGCGGAGGGGATAGGCAATGGAGTATAAAGAGAAGAGTGCGGTACAATTACCGCATCAGCTGATACTGCAGGAGCGGCACTTGCTGGAAATGACCGGCGTTTCGGACGTGGACAGCTTTGATGAAAATACGGTTACCGCGTATACCACGCTGGGGGAATTGACCATTCACGGCAAGGGGCTTCATATTCGTCAGTTGAATTTGGAAAGCGGCTCCCTCTCTGTTGAGGGACAGGTGGATAGTCTCAGCTATGCCGAAGCGGTGCGGGGCGGCGGCTTTTTCGGGCGGTTGTTCCGCTGATGCCTATGGAATGGAGTGGAAAGCAGCAGCTCTTGTTTCTGTTGCAGAGTGCCGGTTTGGGCGTGGGAATCGGACTGCTGTTTGATAGTATGACAGGCATGGGGCGAGCGTGCAAGCGGCGAGCGGCGGTGTTTTTCATAGATGTTATGTTCGGCATTGTGGCGGGATTTATCACGTTTTTTGCCGCCTTGGCTATTATGGACGGGGCGCTTCATCCGCTATTGTTTCTTGGCGGTGGTGTCGGGTTTCTGGCGGAGCACAACAGCGTAGGGGTGATATGCAGCCGATGGGTTTGCGCGGCTTTGCGCGGTTTGGGCCTGTTTTACCGCCGCTTTTGTGAAAAATTTGAGGCTGTTTTGTTGCTTGCCGGCAGGAAAATGGCCCATTTTTTTACACAGATGCGAAAGATAGCAAAAAAAGGGGAGAAAAATCCAAAAAAATTCCGTTTTTTTCAAAAAAAGACTTGAAATTTAAAACGTTTCGCAGTAAAATGTTCTGTGTGAAATTATTTATTGCTGTTTAGAAAGGAGGTCGCCCGTATGAGCACGCGGAGAAAGGCGAAGAAAAAGAGCAATCTGGCCGTTCGCATTGTGTTGGTTGCGGTGGCGGCCTTCCTGTTTTTCAAGTTGGTTCAGCTGCATTCTCAGATTGAGGAAAAACAGCAGCTTATCGACAATATGAACAGCAACATCATCAAACAACAGCTGATTAACGAGGACCTGTCCGAACAGATCGAAAATGCGGATGCGTATCTGGAGCGGCAGGCGAACGAAGCAGGTCTTGGTTTGCCGGGTCAGCAGGTGTATCAGAACGCAGCAGGTTGATTCAGGGCGCATTAGGGGGATACAGCACGCGTATGCAGTTAGAGGTTGGAAGCATTCTTGAGGGCAAGGTTACCGGTATTACAAAGTTCGGCGCTTTTGTGGAATTGCCGGATAAGAAGACCGGCATGGTACATATTTCTGAGGTGGCAGCTACCTACGTGAAGGAGATTACCGACCACGTGACCGAGGGCCAGACCGTTAAGGTGAAGGTGCTCAGCATCGGTGAGGACGGTAAAATCAGCCTGTCTATTAAAAAGGCGCAGGCTCCTGCTCCGCGACAGGCGGCACCTCGTCGCCCTGCCTTCAGCGGTCGCCCCGGCGATTACGAGTGGCAGTCCTCTGCGCCTCGCAGCGAGAGCTTTGAGGATATGATGAGCCGCTTTAAGGCGACCAGCGATGAGAAAATCTCTGACCTGAAGCGCTCTTTGGACAGTAAACACGGCGGCTTTGGTCGTAAGCCCCGCGGCAACGGTCCGCAGCAATAAACAACAGAAGGGGAATGTTCTCTCTGTACGGAGATGGGCGTTCCTCTTTTTGTATGATATAGGTTTGCGTTACACACGGAAGAGGGTGAACGGTATGGAAAGAATCGAATATTGCGCACCATGCCTGTTTGGTATCGAGGGTATTTTGGCAGATGAATTGCGCCGTATGGGCGCCGAGGACGTTCGTCCCGAAAACGGACGCGTCTTGTTTAGCGGCGGCATCGAAATGATGGCGCGCGCCAATATCGGCTCTCGCTATGCGGAGCGGATACAGATACTGATGGGACGCTTTCACGCGTATAGCTTTGAAGAACTGTTCCAAGGGGTGAAGGCACTGCCTTGGGAGCGGTGGATTGGACGACAGGACGCATTTCCCGTAAAGGGCTGGTCGCTGAATTCTAAATTGCACAGCGTACCCGACTGCCAATCTATCGTGAAAAAGGCGGTAGTGGCGCGTCTGAGTGGTGTATATGGTATCCAGTGGTTTGACGAGTGCGACGGCAAATGCCAGATTCAGTTTACTATTATGAAGGACGAGGTTACCGTCCTGCTGGATACCAGCGGTGTGGGCCTGCACAAGAGAGGTTATCGCGCCGTATCCGGTGGCGCTCCGATTAAGGAGACGCTGGCGGCAGCGATTGTGGACGTGACCCGCGCTCGTCGTGCCCGTTTGGTTTGCGATCCTTGCTGCGGCTCGGGTACGCTGCTGATTGAGGCGGCTATGGCGGCGCGCGGCATTGCCCCCGGCGGTAAGCGCGCTTTTTCTGCTATGTACTGGGGTAGCGTCCCTGCAGAGGTGTGGAAAGAGGAGCGGCAGGCAGCCCGAGAGCGGCGGCGCGAGGTGGAGTTTGCCGCCCGCGGCGGTGATATTGACCCGGCGGTGCTTTCTTTGGTAGGCGAAAACGCGACGAAAGCGGACGTGGGGGATTGCATTACCACCGCGCTGCAGGACGTGCGCCAGTTTGTTCCCGATGGGGACAGCGGCACGGTGCTGGTCAACCCGCCCTATGGCGAGCGTCTGCTGGACGTAAAGGCGGCGGAGGAGCTGTACCGCATTATGGGTAAGGTGTTTGTGCCGAAGGCAGGCTGGAGCTATGCTATCATCAGCCCCCACGAGCAGTTTGAAACCCTGTTCGGTCGTCCCGCGGACAAACGCAGAAAATTATATAACGGTATGCTGAAATGTCAGCTGTATATGTACTATAAATAAGCAGGAGGTCTAATAATGCGCCACGTGTTTATACTCAACCCCGTAGCGGGTAAAAACCGCCTCGCGTTGATGATTCGCGGAAAAATAGACGCTTATTTTGCGCGCCATCCTGAGCTGGAACACCGCGTTCGCCTGACAGATGAGCCGGGTGCGGCCACCCGCATTGCGCGGGAGGAGTGCGAGGCGGGTGGACCTGTGCGTCTGTACGCCTGTGGCGGCGACGGCACGCTGCAGGAGACAGCCAATGGCATTCTGCCCGATTGTGATGTGGAGTTGGCGGTGATTCCCTGTGGCTCCGGCAATGACTACGTGCGCACATTCGGTGGGCGTGAGAGCTTTATGGAGCTGGATAACCTCATCGAGGGTGAGGCGATTCCGGTCGATGCGGTGGATTGCGATGGGCGTCTGTCGCTGAACATTGCTTCCATTGGCATGGACGCTTCGGTGGGGCAGAAGATGCAGCGGTATAAGAATCTCCCCGGTATCAACGGGTCTATGGCATATAATTTGGCGGTGGTGGACGTGTTTTGCCACCCGATTGGCGAACAGATGGATATTGAAATCGAGGGCGAGGACGGAGAGACCATTACCCGCAGCGGCAGATATCTGATGACGCTGGCTGCCAACGGGCAGTACTATGGCGGCGGTTATCGCGGCGCACCGCAAGCAGTGCCGGACGACGGCGTTTTGGACTTTGTGCTGGTTAAGAAAATTTCTCGTGCGAAAATCCCCTTCTTTTTAGGGAAGTATAAGGCGGGGGATTATGCGGACCTGGACTGCTGTGAGCATATCCGTGGCTCAGCTATGCGAGTGCGGGCTGCCAATCCTATGGTATGCAACGTGGACGGTGAATGCTTCAGCGCGTCGGAGATGGCTTTTTCCATTCTGCGCGGCGCCTTCCGCTTTGTGCTCCCTAAATCGGTGGCGGCGGCTCGCAAGGTCATCGGTGGGGCGTATGCGCAGACGGTGTTGTAAATAAATTGTAAAATTGCAGAAAATATTCCAATTTTCACTTGATTTTTTCGAAAAAGTGGTTACAATAGAGTTAGCACTCGACAAAATAGAGTGCTAACTCGTTACTTTCGTACATCTTTTTAGGAGGCTGATTGCTATGTCTATTAAACCTTTGGCTGACCGTGTGGTCATTCGCTTTGTCGAGGCGGAGGAAACCACCAAGAGCGGCATTATTCTGGCCGGCGCGGCAAAGGAAAAACCCCAGGTTGCAGAAGTGGTTGCAGTAGGTCCCGGCGGCAACGTAGAGGGGAAAGAAATTGTAATGTATGTGAACGTGGGAGATAAGGTGCTGATTTCCCGTTACGGCGGTACCGAGGTTAAGCTGGACGGTATTGAATATACCATCGTGCGGCAGAACGATATTCTCGCCGTTGTTGAGTGATTGACTGTATTAGGAGGAATTGAGCTATGGCAAAAGTGATTCTGTATGGCGAAGAAGCCCGTAAGGCGCTGCAGTCCGGTGTGGACCAGCTGGCGGACACCGTTAAGATTACGATGGGTCCCCGCGGCCGCAACGTGGTGCTGGATAAAAAGTTCGGCGCACCGCTGATTACCAACGACGGTGTGACCATTGCGAAGGAAATCGAGTTGGACGATGCCTTTGAGAATATGGGTGCTCAGCTGGTGAAAGAGGTTTCCATTAAGACCAATGACGTGGCAGGCGACGGTACGACTACCGCCACCCTGTTGGCGCAGGCGCTCATTCGCGAGGGTATGAAGAACGTGGCTGCCGGTGCCAACCCCATGGGCGTGAAAAAGGGTATTCAGGCGGCTGTGGACGCGGTCGTGGCTGAGGTTAAGGCGAATTCTAAGAAGGTCAGCGGTACCGACGATATCGCTTCTGCGGCTACCATTTCCGCAGGCGACGCTGTCATCGGTCAGCTGATTGCCGAGGCAATGGAGAAGGTTTCTGCCGATGGCGTTATCACCGTAGAGGAGTCCAAGACCGCTGAGACCTACACCGAAGTGGTGGAGGGCATGCAGTTTGACCGCGGCTACATCACTCCCTATATGGTCACCGACACCGACAAGATGGAGGCGGTCATCGACGATGCCTATCTGCTGATTACCGACCGCAAGATTTCCAACATTCAGGACATTCTGCCTTTGCTGGAGCAGATTCTGCAGTCCGGCAAGAAGCTGGTTATCGTGGCGGAGGATGTAGAGGGCGAGGCACTGTCCACCCTGATTGTCAACCGTTTGCGCGGCACCTTTACCTGCGTGGCGGTTAAGGCCCCCGGCTTTGGCGACCGCCGCAAGGAGATGCTGCAGGATATCGCCATTCTGACCGGCGGTCAAGTGGTATCCGAGGAGCTGGGCTTTGAACTGAAGGACGCGTCCATTCCTATGCTGGGTCGCGCCCGTCAGGTTAAGGTGACCAAGGAGAATACCGTGATTGTGGACGGTATGGGCGATGCCGATGCCATTAAGGCACGCGTGGCACAGATTCGTTCTCAGATTGAAACCACTACCTCCGATTTTGACCGTGAGAAGCTGCAGGAGCGTCTGGCGAAGCTGGCGGGCGGCGTAGCGGTCATTAAGGCCGGCGCGGCTACCGAGGTGGAGATGAAGGAGAAGAAGCTCCGCATCGAGGACGCTCTGTCCGCTACCAAGGCGGCGGTGGAAGAGGGTCTGGTCGCCGGCGGCGGCGTCGCTCTCATCAATGCGGCTAAGGTGCTGCTGCCTCTGCTGGAGCAGACCGAGGGCGACGAGAAGACGGGTATCAAGATTGTGCTGCGCGCTCTGGAGGAGCCCGTCCGTCAGATTGCTCTGAATGCGGGTCTGGAGGGTAGCGTGATCATCGATAAGATTCGCTCCGCTGATCAGGTCAACTACGGTTTCGACTTCGCGAAGGAAGTGTACGTGGATATGTTCGCTGCGGGTATTGTGGATCCCACCAAGGTGACCCGCTCCGCCCTGCAGAATGCCGCTTCCGTGGCGGCCATGGTGCTCACCACCGAGTCTCTGGTAGCGGACAAGAAGGAGCCTGTGGCTCCCGCTGCTCCCGCTCCCGGCGGTATGGACGGTATGTATTAATGAAAGAAAGCCACCCTCGCGAGAGGGTGGCTTTTTCTATCGGTTCATCAGAGAATATTTTTTGGGTGTTATACCTTTGTGCCGCTTAAATACGGCGGCAAAATAGTTGCTGTCGTTAAAGCCGCAGGCGGAGGCCACCTCGGTGATGGAAAGATTCTTTTTCGCCAGCATTTTTTCGGCGGCGGTGATGCGAGTGATGGTGATATATTCGTTGAGTCCCACGCCTGTTACCTCTTTGAACAGCTTAGAGAAGTGGCTGCGGCTGAGGGCATATTTGCGGGAAAGTAGCTCCAGACTCAGTTCGCTGCCGTAGTTTTCGCAGATGTAGGTGGCGGCATTTTGTATCAGTCGATAGGAATCGCTCAGTTCTGTGTGGCTTTCGGTCAGACGATAGCGGCTGATGAGAATCAGCAGTTGCCGCAGATACAGCCGCTCCATTTCCAGATAGCCGTCAGCCCGCTGTTTGTTCTCCTGCTCAATCTTGCGAAAAATCTCTTTTAGTTTATATAGCTGGTCGGGGGGGATACGAATGAGGCGGTTGGATTTCAGTCCCTCGACGTAATGGAGATACTCGCCGCCCACAAAATCGTCGTCAAACAGGAACAGCAGCCGCTCCGCCGCTTGATCGGTGGCGGTCTTGTGAAAACACCCCTTGGGAACAAAAATAAGGTCGCCGGCCTCTAACAGGTAAATCTCGCTGCCGATAAAGTATTTTGTGCTGCCTTTTTCCAAAAAGTACAACTCATGCTTGTTGTGGAAATGAGATTGGGGCATCACAAAGGAGCTGTCCCGCGTGGCACGCTGGAAAAATTCTATTTTTTCATCACTGTAAATAGCCATATTTCATCACCAAGGCTATTCTATCATATTTCTGCAAAAGGGACAACAATAATTTCTTGTTTTCTTTCTATTTGGCAATATTTCAATGGAAAACAGGAGAAACGAAAAGTATAATGAAAAAGAAGGAGTGATTTCGATGACAGTAACGAAACCGATTCGTTCCGAGCAGGTCATTCAATTCGGCGAGGGCGGCTTTTTGCGTGGCTTTGTGGATTGGATGCTGCAGATTTTGAATGAGCAAACGTCGTTTGACGGAAGCGTGGTGGTGGTCCAGCCGCTGCCGCAAGGTTTGTGCGATACGTTGCAGGCACAGGACTGCGTATACACTCATATTATGCGGGGCTTACAGAATGGCGTGCCCGCGGTGGAGAGTAAGCGGGTTGATGTGATTTCCCGTACCATTAAGCCCTATGATGACTATGAAGCCTATTTGCGGCTGGCGGATAATCCTACCTTCCGCTTTGTGGTATCCAACACCACCGAGGCAGGTATTGTTTACGAGGCAGGGGACAAGCTGACCGATGCTCCGCATCACACGTTCCCCGCAAAGGTGACCGCTCTCTTATATCGGCGGTACCGCAACGGCATGCACGGGTTTGTTTTCTTGCCCTGCGAGCTGATTGACAAGAACGGTGAAACGCTGAAAGCTTGTATCCTGCGGTATGCCGCCGACTGGCAGCTGGAGCAGGGCTTTATCGACTGGGTGGAGAAGGAAAACACCTTCTGTAACACACTTGTGGACCGCATCGTGACGGGTTACCCCAAGGATGAGACCTTCGATTTGGAATATGTGGACCATATGCTCAATACCAGCGAGCTGTTCCACCTGTGGGTGGTGGAGGGGCCTCGTTACATTTTGGAGGAGCTCCCTTTTGATAAGACGGAGCTGAATGTGCTGTTCACGGAGGACCTGGAGGCCTACCGCACCCGCAAAGTGCGTATCCTCAACGGCGCGCACACCTCTATGATTCCTTATGCAATGCTTCGCGGGTTGGAGACGGTGAAGGATTGTATGGAGGACGAGGAGATGTCCGCTTTTGTCCGCGGCTGTGTGTTTGAGGAGATTATTCCCACTCTCGACCTGCCCCGCGAGGAGCTTTTTGCCTATGCCAACGATGTGTTCGAACGGTTCAATAATCCCTATATCAAGCATTTTTGTGCGTCGATTTCTCTGAATTCCGTGAGCAAGTTTAAGGTGCGCGTATTGCCTTCCTTGCTGGAATATATTAAGCGTACGGGGAAGATGCCCGCACGGCTGATTAAGTCCCTGTATATGCTCATCGCTTTCTATAAGAAAGGCACACCAACCGATAGCGAGGACGTGGTTACTTTTATGAAAGAAAAGACCATTCCCGAGATTTTGTCCCATACCGCTTTTTGGGATACCGACCTGAGTTTTCTGTGTGACGAGGTACTGAAATATGCGGATTAACAAGCTGGACAACGTGGAAATCAATCTGGCGGACGGGCATAAATATGCTGCGCAGGATATTGCGGCGGGGGAGAATATCATTAAATACGGCTCTCCCATTGGTCATGCCACCGTGCCGATTGCCAAAGGGGAGCACGTACATACGCATAACGTGAAAACCAATTTGGCAGGCAACTTGGAGTATACCTACTCCTATAAAGACTACGGCATACAGCCTGTTGACTCCGCCCTTACCTTTATGGGATATCGGCGGGAGAATGGTGACGTGGGTATCCGCAACGAGGTGTGGATTGTCAACACGGTGGGCTGTGTTAATAAGATTGCGGAGAGGCTTTCTGCCCTAACGGGGGCGCGTAGCTTTCCACACCCCTTTGGCTGCTCCCAGCTGGGGGACGACCAGCGCACCACCCAGCTGATTCTACGCGGTATGGTAAACCACCCCAACGCAGGCGGTGTTTTGGTCTTAGGTCTGGGTTGTGAGAATAACAATATTGCGCTGTTCAAGGAAATCTTGGGCGAGTATGACCCCAAGCGTGTAAAATTCCTAAACTGCCAGGACCATGATGACGAAATCGCCGCGGGTGTTGCCTTGATTGAGGAATTGCAGGCCTATGCCGCCACCTTCCGGCGGCAGCCGATTCCGCTTGCTCGCCTACGTATCGGGCTTAAATGCGGCGGTAGCGACGGCTACAGCGGCATTTCCGCCAACCCGCTGGTGGGCTGTCTGTCCGACCGTGTCATAGCCTGTGGCGGCAGCTGTGTGCTCACCGAGGTGCCGGAGATGTTTGGCGCAGAGCATCTGCTGATGGAGCGGTGTGTGTCCCGCGAGGTGTTCGATAAAACGGTGGCTCTAATTAACGATTTTAAGGATTATTACACCCGCCACAACCAAGTGATATACGAGAATCCGTCCCCCGGTAACAAGGCGGGCGGCATCACCACCTTGGAGGAGAAGTCTCTTGGCTGTGTGCAGAAGGGCGGATTGTGTCCTGTGGTGGACGTGCTGGATTACGGAGACACCCTCACAAAGAACGGGCTGTCTCTGCTGAATGGCCCCGGCAACGATATTGTGGCCATCACCAATCTGATGGCGGCTGGGGTGCATCTTATCCTGTTTACCACCGGCCGAGGCACCCCCATCGGTGGCGCGGTTCCTACGGTGAAGATTGCCACCAACCATGATTTGGCGGTGCGTAAGGCAAACTGGATTGATTTTGATGCCTCTCCCGTGTTGGGGGAGAAATCCATGGACGCGGTGACCGACGACCTGCTTACCTACGTGCTGTCTGTTGCCTCCGGTGAGGAGACCAAGAACGAGCAGAACGGCTATCGAGAGATATCCATTTTCAAAGACGGCGTGACACTATAAGAAAAAGACCGTTCCCATGGGAACGGTCTTTTATGTTACAGGAAAAACAGTTTCGCGGCCGCGGTCATAATCACCAGAAACACCAAGTTAATGAGTGTGAAAAGCCAGAAATAGGTCTTGCCGTGACCGGGGTACAGGATGCGGTATTCGCTGAAAGTAATCAGGCTGGCAAGAGAGGCGATGAGGGTGCCTGTGCCGCCGATGTTGACACCCAGCAGCAGAGCGGGGTAGTCATTGGTGAAGCGGGACAGCAGAATGGCTGTGGGCACATTGCTGATGCCTTGACAGGACAGAATGGACACAAGCAAGGTGTCGGTGGACAATAAGGAGGAAACGAAGGCGTTGACCGCCTCTATCCGTGCCAGATTGCCGGCAAAAATAAAGAAGAAGAAAAACGTACCCAGCAAAGGATAGTCTACCATCAGTAAAGACTCGCGGTCAGCGATGAAGAGAACGAGAGGTATAAGAACCAAACCGAGTAAAAACGGAATTACGCGAAACACAATGAGCAAGGATATCGCAAACAGTGCCAGATACAGCGTGGTGCGCCGTCCGTTCAGCTTTTCGCCGTATTCTTCGTGAATTGTCAGCTTGACAGGCTTGACGAATAGACAGGCTATAGCCAACAGCGAGATAGCGAGCAGAAATGGGGGCAGCATAATGCGGGTGAATTCACCGGTTGGAATATTAAAATAGGAATATAGGTATAGATTCTGCGGATTGCCAAAAGGTGTGAGCATACCACCTAAATTAGCGGAGATGTTTTGCAGTATGAACAGGTATGCCATATAGCTTTCCTGACCCGTGACGGAAAGGGCAAAATATCCCAAGGGTAAAAAGGTAATAAGCGCCATATCGTTAGCAATGAGCATGGAGCCGATGAAGGTGATGACAATAAGCATGAGGAATAGCCCACGCAGATTACCGGAGATACGCACCAACCGTCTGGCGAGGATAGTGAAGAACTTAATGTTGCGCAGAGCGCACACCACCGCCAGCGTCAGAAACAGGCAGACCAGTGTATTCCAGTCGAAGTAGGAGAGGTACTCTCTATCCGGTGGCACAAAAAAGGCGGTGACAAGCGCCGCTATGGCCGCCACGCAGAAAACCGTATGTTTTTTAATAAATCGAACGACAGGCATTGCAAAAAACTCCTTTTTTTCACACTGTCTGCCATCATACACCAGATTTCGAGGTTTTGCAAGAGTCAATTGTGATGATTTGGGAGGAAACCGCCGCACCGTATAAAGTGGCTTCTGCGTAAACTCATTACCAGACTAAAAAAGAAACAGCACCACTTGGTGCTGTTTCTTTTTTGGTGCGGGCAAGAGGACTTAGAACCTCGATTTCCCGTGAGGGGAGCGGGTGCAGTATTTGAAGATGGTGGTTCACGGAAAATCTGTTATACGGTGCTGCCTCACCGTATAAAGTGGCTTCTGCGTAAACTCATTACCAACATAAAAAACTAAGCAACACCGAATGGTGTTGCTTAGTTTTTGGTGCGGGCAAGAGGACTTGAACCTCCACCGAATTGCTCCGATATGAACCTGAATCATACGCGTCTGCCAGTTCCGCCATGCCCGCATATTCTGTTTTCGTCCGGTGGGTTACCCCTGAGGACGAAATGCATTATACAGCAGACGGAACGGTTTGTCAATAGGTTTTTACAACTTTTTTAAAAAAGTTTTTTCAGGGTTCGTAACCCTCGAAAATCACCGCATCAAACCGGTTGGCGGCGGCAGCCGTTTCCTGCTCGGGGGTGCGAATGGTCCATGCAAAGGTGGGAGCACGGAACAGTCCGCGACACACACGAAATGAGAAAACCTGCGTGTCGGTGTGCTGGTAGGCAATGAAATGCGGTCGCGCCAAAAAGTTGGTGAGCAAGTACGTGAGCAGCTTGCCAACGAAAGGAGAAACCTCCTTGTTGTCCGGCTCAAATATGCAGGAAAGAATTCCTCGTACAACCTGTGGTTGGTTTTTCTTAAACCAGCGCACCATCATCGGGTTGAAGGATTCCACACAAACGGGTCCTTTGTAATCCTTGAGAATCTCCCACGCCGCCTCACATAGGGTGGTGTCGGTGAAGGAGGCGGCATTCTTAAACTCACACAGTAGGGGGGCGCCGTCCAGAACGGCTAACACCTCGCTCAGTAACGGGATAGACTCGCCGCTGTCCAGCAAGGTGAGGTCTTTCAGCTCCGCATAGGTGAGAGCGTCCACCCGTTTATCTATGCCGCACATACGGAGCAGGGTGTTGTCGTGGAACACCACCACCTGACCGTCGGCGGAAAGCCGCACGTCCAATTCCACCGCCAGCCCTGCCTCTGCCGCGCGGCGAAAGGCGGCGAGGGAGTTTTCGGGTACGCGGCTATCTCCGGAATGTAGACCGCGATGCGCATAGCGGTACGTGTCAAAGGGGGCGATACTCCGTCGCTTGGCGGGAGAGACGAGGAAGAGGTATAAGCCCGCAACCACCACGGCGACGGCTATCAGAATAGATACAACAATCACGATGTTAATCCTCAATATCAAAGTTTTCCAGCATAGATGCCTTGGGCGCGGCGACGGAATCTCCGTGCTTTACAAACAGCATCGTCACGAAAGAGCCGGCTACAAAAATGGTGGCGTAGGGGAACAGGGTGGTCATGCCGATGTTATCCATAAAGATACCGCTTAGGAAGGGGGTAAATACCTGTGCCGCCATGGAGGCGGTGTAGTAGTAACCGGTGTATTTGCCCACGTTGCCGCCCTTGGCAAGCTCCACCACCATGGGGAAGGAGTTGACGTTGATGGTGGCCCAGCCAATACCCGCTAGAGCAAAAAGGATATTCATCAGCAGTGCGGGGGTGGTAGGACCGGCAAAGTAGGCAGAGCCAAAAGCGACCCCCAAAATCAGCACGCCGGCTAAGATACACTTCTTGCGTCCCAGCTTGGAGGAAATCATACCCACAGGCAGATAGGAAATAATGGCGGCTGCCTGGGCTATGATGAGGGTCATATTGTAATCCTTTTGCAGAATGTTGGAGGCATATACGGAGTACTTGGAAGTAACCGCATTGTAGCCCATATACCACAAGGCGACGGAGGCGAGAATGAGCAAAAGGGAAAGAATCTCGCCGCGAGACAGCTTGCGATTTCCTGCCGCATCGGACTGTGCGGATTCGTCAATGCCGAAGTGCCTGGACTGCTCTTCCATCTCTTGAACAAAACGATTCTCCTTAACGGTCAGCAGGAAAATAATCAAAGAAACAATCATCAAGGCGGCTACGATGCTGAAGAAAACGACGTAGCTCATCAGACCGTTTTTGGCACTGCCGGTACCGATGATCATGCCCAGAACCAGCACGAAAACACCGCCGGCGGAACCCATCAGATTAATGACGGCATTTCCCTTACTGCGCAGCGGCTTGGGGGTAACGTCGGGCATCAAGGCAACGGCAGGGGAGCGGAAGATGGACATGGATACCAGCACAATCAGCAATAGCCCCACGAAGAAAATGAGGGTGGTGGGATTGGTGAGCGTCGCCTTCCATGCATAGGCTTGACGGGCAGGGGCTACGTACTCGGAATAGGGGCTGATGCGCTCGCCGGTGTATGAGGTATCGTCCGTAACGTCGTTGCCTTCCTCGTCCCAGACGGTATCGGTGCGAATGGACAGGAAGGTGTCGCGGTCGAATTTCTCCTGAATGACAAAGGGCTTACCGTCGGTGTCTTTCAATATGAAATCGCCGTAATCGTAGTCATACAGAACGGCCAAGGAGGACTCGCTGTCCACGTTCTTTACGTCTGCGATGTTGGTCAGTTGCATGTTATCCACAAAGGATAGAGCAATAAAGGCGACAGCGGCGAGAATGGTGCCGACAATGATGAAAGGAGTGCGTTTACCGATTTTGGTGTGGCACTTGTCGGAGAGAGCGCCGAACAACGGCAGCATAAACAAGGCCAAGACGTTGTCAAAGGCCATAATGATGCCGGAATAAGCTTGGGGCATGCCAAACTTGTTGGTCAGGGTGAGAGCGATGATATTGTCGTAGGCTTGCCAGAAGGCACAAATCAAAAAGAAGGCAAAACCCACAAAGATAGTGCGACGGTAGTTGAGTTTCATACCGATATATCCTTTCGCGTTTTTCTTTATTGTAGCATAGTATGCCCCGAATAGCAAGAAAAGGATTGCATTTGTGTAAGGAGTTTGCTATGATTTACGAGAAAGGAGTGTGTGCGCGATGCGGTACGTTTTATTTGACTTAGACGGGACGCTGACCGACCCCGGACCTGGCATTACCAACTGTGTTGCTTATGCATTGGAGAAGTTTGGTGTTTATCCAAAGGGTCGGGAAGAGCTGTATCCCTACATTGGACCTCCTCTCGTGCCGTCCTTTCGGGAGTATCACGGGCTGAGTGCCGAGCAGGCAGAGCAGGCGCTGTTGTATTATCGGGAGCGGTTTTCCGCAAAAGGGCTATATGAGAACGAGGTTTATGCCGGTATCCCTGAGCTGCTTGCCGCCCTACGAGAGCGGGGAGACAAGTTGATTGTGGCCACCTCCAAGCCGGAGGAGTTTACCAATCGCATTCTTGCTCATTTTGACTTGTCGAAATACTTTGATTTTGTCGGCGGAAACACCCTGGACGAAGCCCGCCCGACCAAAGCTTCTGTCATTACGTATATTCAGGAGAATTACCCTGACATCACCGCCGATAACGCCGTAATGGTGGGGGACAGAAAGTACGACATTGAGGGCGCTCACGCCTGTGGCTTGCCGGCGGTGGGAGTGCTGTACGGCTACGGCGATCGGGCGGAGCTGGAGACTGTTTGCGCGGATAAAATCGCCGTCACAGTATCGGAATTGGCGTCTCTTTTGCTGTAAAATAACAGAATTCTAAACAAAACAGGAAAGATTGTTGAAAATTTAACAATTTTCCTGTTTTTCTTTATATTTACTCTTTACATTTAGAGAATAGTGTGTTAAAATGTACGGTGGTATGTTGGGTAGGGAGGACCTGCTCACAATAACCTAATCTATTTTATCCTATAAAAGGAGGACATATCTATGGCAAGAAAGTTCAAGACCATGGACGGTAACAACGCTGCGGCTCACGTATCCTATGCGTTTACCGAGGTGGCGGGTATCTATCCGATTACTCCCTCCAGCCCCATGGCAGACTACGTGGACCAGTGGGCAGCCGCCGGTCTGAAAAACATCTTCGGTACCACCGTTAAGGTGTCCGAGATGGAATCCGAGGCGGGTGCCGCCGGTACCGTGCACGGCTCTCTGAATGCCGGTGCTCTGACCACCACCTACACCGCCTCTCAGGGTCTTCTGCTGATGATCCCCAACATGTACAAGATCGCCGGTGAGCTGCTGCCTTGCGTGTTCCACGTTTCCGCACGCTGCGTGGCTTCTCATGCGCTGAACATTTTCGGCGACCACTCTGACGTGTACGCTTGCCGTCAGACCGGTTTCGCTATGCTGGCTGAGACCAACACCCAGGAGGTTATGGACCTGGGCGCTGTGGCTCATCTGGCCTCCATCAAGGGTCGCGTGCCTTTCCTGAACTTCTTCGACGGTTTCCGTACCTCTCATGAGATTCAGAAGATTCAGATCTGGGATTACGAGGATCTGAAGGAGATGTGCGATATGGACGCCGTTGCTGCGTTCCGTAAGCGCGCACTGAACCCCGAGCATCCCGTGATGCGTGGCTCCCACGAGAACGGCGATATCTTCTTCCAGCATCGTGAGGCCTGCAACAAGTACTACGACGAGATTCCCGCGATCGTTGAGGAGTACATGGGCAAGGTCAATGAGAAGCTGGGCACCGACTATCAGCTTTTCAACTACTACGGTGCTCCCGATGCCGAGCGTATCATCATCGCGATGGGCTCCATCTGCGACGTGATCGAGGAGGTTATTGACTACCTGACCGCCAAGGGCGAGAAGGTGGGTCTGGTCAAGTGCCGTCTGTACCGTCCCTTCTGCGCGGACAAGCTGGCTGCTGCTATTCCTGCTTCTGTTAAGAAGATTGCCGTTCTGGATCGTACCAAGGAGCCCGGCGCTCTGGGCGAGCCTCTGTATCTGGACGTTGTTACCGCTCTGGCTACCCAGGGCCGTGGCGATATCCGTGTGACCGGCGGCCGTTACGGTCTGGGTTCCAAGGATACTCCTCCCTCCAGCGTGTTCGCTGTATACGACGAGCTGGCTAAGGACGCTCCTAAGGCCCAGTTCACCATCGGTATCGTAGACGACGTGACCGGTCTGTCTCTGGAGGAGAAGGAAGCCCCCAACACCGCTGCTGAGGGTACCATCGAGTGCAAGTTCTGGGGTCTGGGCGGTGACGGTACCGTTGGCGCCAACAAGAACTCCATTAAAATTATCGGTGACCACACCGATAAGTACGTGCAGGCTTACTTCCAGTACGACTCCAAGAAGACTGGCGGTATCACCATCAGCCACCTGCGCTTTGGTGATCAGCCCATCAAGAGCCCCTACTACATCAACAAGGCGGACTTCGTGGCTTGCCACAACCCCTCCTATGTGCTGAAGGGCTACAAGATGGTCAACGACGTGAAGCCTGGCGGTATCTTCATGATCAACTGCCAGTGGAACGCCGAGGAGCTGGACAAGCATATGCCTGCTGAGGCGAAGCGTTACATCGCCAAGAACAACATTCAGCTGTATACCATCAACGCCATTGACCTGGCGATTGAGATTGGTATGGGCAAGCGTACCAACACCATTCTGCAGTCTGCGTTCTTTACGCTGGCCAACGTTATGCCTCAGGCTGACGCCATCCAGTACATGAAGGACGCCGCCACCAAGTCCTACCTGAAGAAAGGTCAGGATATCGTGGATATGAACCACAAGGCTATCGATGCCGGCGCTACTGCGTTCGTGAAGATCGACGTGCCTGCCGACTGGGCGAATGCCACCGACGATACCGCCGTTGTTGCGGAGCAGGGTCCCGCCAAGCTGGTTAAGATGGTTGACAACATCATGAAGCCCGTGGGCAAGATGGACGGCGACAGCCTGCCTGTTTCCGCTTTCATCGACCATGCGGACGGTACCTTCGAGCAGGGCGCTTCCGCCTACGAGAAGCGCGGCGTGGCCGTGATGGTTCCCGAGTGGGATCCCACCACCTGTGCCAAGTGTAACAAGTGCGCCTTCGTTTGCCCCCACGCTACCATTCGTCCCTTCGCTCTGAGCGAGGAGGAGGTTGCTGCGGCTCCCGCCAACATGAAGAAGGCTCCCAAGCCGGTCATCAAGACCAACTACACCTACACTCTGGCTGTTTCTCCGCTGGATTGTATGGGTTGCGGCGTCTGTGTCGGCGTTTGCCCCACCAACTCCTTGAAGATGGTTTCTCAGGAGAGCCAGGCTGCCGAGCAGGATGTCTTCGACTACTGCGTGGCCAACGTATCCGAGAAGCCCGAGACCTGCGGCAAGACCGTGATCTCCAGCCAGTTCAAGAAGCCTCTGCTTGAGTTCTCCGGCTCCTGCGCCGGCTGTGCCGAGACCGCTTACGCTCGTCTGATCACTCAGCTGTTCGGCGATCGTATGTATATCTCCAACGCTACCGGCTGCTCCTCCATCTGGGGTGGTCCTGCGGCTACCTCTCCCTACACCACCGATGCTAAGGGCCACGGCCCCGCTTGGGCGAACTCCCTGTTTGAGGACAACGCTGAGCACGGCTTTGGTATGTATCTGGGTCAGAAGGCTGTCCGCGAGAACCTGATCGCTCAGGTTAAGGAGATGGCTGCTTCCGACAAGGCTTCTGCCGAGTTCAAGGCGGCTGCTGACAACTATCTGAACACCGTCAACGACGGCGAGGCGAATGCCGCTGCTACCACCGCTCTGATTGCTGAGCTGGAGAAGGCAGCCGCTGCCGGTTGCCCCACCGCTCCCGCCATTCTGGAGAACAAGGAGTACCTGTCCAAGAAGTCCGTCTGGATCTTCGGTGGTGACGGCTGGGCCTACGATATCGGCTTCGGCGGTCTGGACCACGTGCTGGCTTCCGGTGAGGACGTCAACGTGATGGTCTTCGATACCGAGGTGTACTCCAACACCGGTGGTCAGGCCTCCAAGGCTTCCAACATCGGTCAGGTGGCGCAGTTCGCCGCCGCCGGTAAGGCGATTGCCAAGAAGAGCCTGGCGGAGATCGCCATGAGCTACGGCTATATCTATGTTGCTCAGATCGCTATGGGTGCCGACCAGAACCAGACCATCAAGGCCATCGCTGAGGCGGAGGCTTATCCGGGTCCCTCTCTGATCATCGGCTACTCTCCCTGCGAGATGCACGCTATCAAGGGCGGCATGGTCAATTGCCAGGCCGAGATGAAGAAGGCTGTGGATTGCGGCTACTGGAATATGTTCCGCTTCAACCCCGCTGCTAAGGCGGAGGGCAAGAACCCCTTCACCATGGACAGCAAGGCGCCCACCACCAGCTATCGTGACTTCATTATGAACGAGGCCCGTTATGCTTCTCTGACCCGCTCCTTCCCGGAGCGTGCTGATGCCCTGTTCAACAAGGCTGAGGAGACCGCTATGGCTCGTTACGAGCACCTGGTCCGCCTGGGTGAGCTGTACGCGCAGAACGTCTGATTAGAAGATACTCTGATTAGATAATAAAATCCCCGATTACGATACGGTAATCGGGGATTTTTTTCTTTTTATCAAGTAAATGATAATTTGGGACTATCCAAATGAATGAAAATCGTGTATACTGGGGGGTGAATGATAAAAGGCGGTGTTAATTTGTTTATTGGTAATGTGGAAATTAAAGGAAAGGCGGCGCTGGCTCCGATGGCGGGGGTAGCGGACCGCGCATTCCGTCAGATATGCTTTGATCACGGTGCCGCCTGCGTAGTGGGGGAGATGGTCAGCAGTAAAGGGCTGACCTACGGCGACCGCAAGAGCGCAGAGCTGCTGGAACTGGACGCAGAAGTACGTCCTGCGGCTATCCAGCTGTTTGGCGATGACCCCGCCACGATGGCGCGGGCGGCGGTGCAGGCGCTGGACTATAAGCCGGATTGGATTGACATTAATATGGGTTGTCCCGCGCCGAAAATTGCAGGTAACCACTGTGGCAGCGCCCTAATGCGGGAGCCCGACCTATGCCGTCGCTTGGTGCAGGCGGTGAAAGAAGCCGTCCCTGTGCCGGTCACCGCCAAAATCCGTAAGGGCTATGCCAAGAACGAGGTGAATGCGGTGGAGGTAGCCCTTGCCTGCGAGGCGGGCGGCGCCGATGCCATCACCGTCCACGGGCGTACCCGCGACCAGATGTATGCGCCGCCTGTGGATTGGGATATTATTCGTCAGGTGAAACAGGCGGTAAAGGTGCCTGTCATCGGCAATGGTGACGTGGTAGATGCCTTGTCAGCAGCCGCTATGTACGAGCAGACGGGTTGCGATTTGATTATGGTGGGGCGCGGAGCGTTGGGTGCGCCGTGGGTGTTTTCCCAGATACAGGCGTATCTGGAGCACGGACGGCTACTGCCTACACCGTGTATGGCACAGCGCATGACCACCCTGCTGCGACAGGTGGAGCTAACCGTGCAGTATAAGGGCGAGCGGGTGGCTCTGCTGGAGGCGCGCAAGCATGCCGCTTGGTACATGAACGGGCTGCGCGGTGCGGCGGAATTTCGCCGCCGCGCAGGAAGCATTACTACCATGCAGGAGCTGGCGGAATTATGCGCCGGTGTAGTGATGGCTGACGAGGAGGGACGACTGTAATGTGGAAGAAACCGTTAATTTTAGCCTCTGCCTCACCGCGCCGACAGGAAATACTGACGTTGGCGGGCGTTCCTTTTACGGTGTGTCCGGCAGAGGGGGAGTGGGCACCTCCCGATTTGTCCCCGTCAGAGCGAGTGAAAGCACTGGCGAGGAGTAAAGCGGCACAGGTTGCCGGGACTCATTCTGACAGCTTGGTTCTTGGCTCGGATACGATGGTGGTGCTGGGGGACACGGCACTCGGTAAGCCCCGTTCTGCGGAGGAGGCGGTAGAAATGCTGCTATCCCTCAGCGGAAAGACCCATTATGTGATGACGGGTGTGTGGGTTATTCGCACAGACGAGGCAGGAAATGCTGTAAAGGAAGATGGCTTTACAGACGTCGCTGAAGTGGTATTTTACCCGATAACTCGCGAAGAGGCGGAAAATTACGTTGCTACGGGCGAGCCTTTGGACAAGGCCGGCAGTTATGCTATTCAAGGGAAGGGTATGCGATTCGTTGAGCGAATTGACGGTGATTTTTATACCGTTATGGGGCTGCCCGGTGGTCGTTTGTTGCGATTTTTGACTGATTTTGCGCCGGATTTGCAGAAATAATCGTATTTTAAGAAATTTTTTCCATTTTTATATTGAGATTTTCTTGTAATGGGTATATAATATTTAGGAATTTGTACAACTACTGCTAATACAAAGGAGTTGCGATAATATGTTTTTTAGTCGAGATATCGGTATTGACTTGGGTACTGCCAATACGTTGGTGTATGTGCGGGGCAAAGGCATTGTGATGCGGGAGCCCTCCGTGGTTGCCGTGGACGTAAAGAAGGACGAGGTTATGGCTGTGGGTAGCGAGGCCAAGGAAATGATTGGTCGTACCCCCGGCTCCATTTCTGCTGTCCGTCCTCTGAAAGACGGCGTAATTGCAGACTTTGAGGTAACTTCCGCTATGCTGCGGTATTTTATCCGCCGCGCGGTTAAGTACAATCCTCTGAGCCGTCCCCGTCTGATTGTTTGTATCCCTTCGGGCGTTACCGAGGTTGAGCGTCGTGCGGTTATCGAGGCAGCACAGAATGCGGGTGCCCGTCAGGTGGAGCTTATTGAGGAGCCGATGGCAGCGGCTATCGGTGCGGGTCTCCAGGTCGCTGAGGCCACCGGCTGTATGGTGGTGGATATCGGCGGCGGTACCTCTGAGGTGGCGGTCATCTCTCTGGGCGATATCGTTACCGCTCAGTCTGTCCGCGTGGCCGGCGATGATTTTGATGAGGCTATCATTTCTTACATCAAGAAAAAGTACAACCTGCTCATCGGTGAGCGTACCGCTGAGGACCTGAAGGTAAAGCTCGGCTCCGCGTTCCCTTACGAGGACGAGACCACGATGGACGTCAAGGGTCGTAACCTGGTGGACGGCCTGCCTAAGAATATCGTTATCAGCTCCGAGGAGGTTCGCGAGGCGTTGGCTGACCCCGTAGGTGCCATTGTGGACGCGGTGAAGTCCACACTGGAGCGTACGCCCCCCGAGCTTAGTGCGGATATCATCGACAACGGCATTATGCTGACCGGTGGCGGTGCGCTGCTCCGCGGCTTGGATATGCTGATTAACCGCGAGACCGGTATGCCCGTCCACGTAGCGGAGGACCCGCTGGATTGCGTGGTACACGGCACCGGCAAGTGCCTGGATTTGGGTATGGTGAGCAACTTCCGTTCCAATCGCAGATAATGAGGAACCGGCGGAGGACGGAAACGTCTTCCGCTTTCCGCTTTTAATCCGCAGGTAAGGAGATTTTGTCTTGAAAGACTTTTGGAAGAGTGTATTTGCTAAGGTAATGGGCGGTATTGCTTTGGTTTTGGTCGGTGTGATGATATACAGTGCCACCACAGGCGGTATCGCCACCATTCCTGCTAAATTGGCGGGAATATTCATAACGCCCGTGCAGTCGCTGGTCAGCGGCATTTCCGACGGGGTCAGCGGCTTTTTCGGCAATTTAACCGGTGGCAGTGACCTGCGGCAGCAGCTGGCACAGCTGGAGGCGGAAAATGCCGCCCTGCGGGAACAGCTTGTGGAGTATGACGCCCTTAAGCAGGAGAATGACTGGTACAGCGATATTCTGGGTCTGCATGAGTCGCATTCCGACTATACGTTTGCGGCAGGACGCGTTATTGGCCGCGACCCTTCGGACGTATATGGGAATTTCACCATTAACGCGGGCAGCAATGCAGACGTTGCGGTCAATGACCCCGTGGTTGCCACGGACGGCTCGCTGGTAGGCGTGGTGGAGGAGGTCGGTCTTACCTACGCGAAGGTGCGGACGGTGCTGGACCCGGCTACCAAGGTGGCTTCTCAGATAAGCCGTACGGGGGATACCGCATATACGGCGGGTGGCACGATTGATATGGCGCGGGACAACTGCCTGCGCATGACCACGCTGGAGCGCTCTTCCGGCGTGGCAATGGGAGATTACGTGATAACCTCCGGCATCGGTGGCGTGTATCCCGCAGGACTGCTTATCGGCAGCGTGCAGACCATCAGTAGCGCTTCTGACGGTATGACACTGAATGCGGACGTGCTGCTGTTTGCCAACATCACCGGACTGAAACAGGTAATGGTTATTACCTCCTTCGACGGACAGGGCGGTCAGTAAAATCTTGGGAAAGGGGTCGGATACTATGAAAACAAAACAGCGTGCCGGTCTCTTTTTGTCCAAGACCTCTTCGAGCTGGCTTGCATATGGTTTGATGGCGTTGCTCATTATGCTGTTGCAGATGGCACCTCACTTTTTCCCATCTATTTGGCATGCCCGTCCTGTACCGCTGGTGCTGTTTGTGGTTTGTGTTGCCCTGTTCGAGGGGGCGCGTTTAGGCGGCGGTATCGGCTTGTTGGCGGGTCTGCTGTGGGACGTCTATTCCTTTCGGCTGTTCGGCTACGATGCGCTGATATTAATGGTGATTGGTATTGCGGTAGGTCTGTTGGTGCAGTGGTTGCTGCGTGCCAATTTCTTGTCTGCCATGCTGCTTTGCACGGCAGGTGTGCTGATACAGACGCTTTTTGAGTGGCTGTTTTGCTGCGTGATATTTCTTAAAGAGGAGAGCCTGGCGGTGCTGGGCAAGGTGCTTTTACCCAATGCGCTGTACACGATTGTGTTGGCTCCTCTGATGTTCTGGTTGGTGCTGGGCGTAGCGCGGTTTCTGCGGCGGCACACGAACCGATGATTTGATTTTTCAGTTTTTGAAAGGAGGTGGCGGTGATGCTGAAGGACCCTTACGTAAGCGGTCTGCGGTTTCAGCGGGTTTTAGCTCTGCTGTTGGTTCTGCTTATCATTTTGGGTGTATATGTTGTGCGTTTGTTCCAAATTCAGATCGTGCAGGGTGAAGAGTATCTGAAATTGGCGGACGAGAGTTATAAAACCTCCATCTCCATCGCCGCCTCCCGCGGGGAGATACTGGACTGCAATCAGATTCCGTTGGTGTCCAACCGCACCAGCTATGCGGTGACACTGGATTATAACTATTTTCCTCACGGCAACAGTGAGGAGCAGCTGCGACAGCAAAATGACTGCCTGAAGGAACTGGTGGAGCTACTGCAAGCGCAAGGAGAAACTTGGAATGATACGCTGCCTATTAGCTCCATGCAACCTTATGCGTTTGATGAAGAGCGGCAAAGCGGTGTAGAGAAACTGAAGACCAATCTGCGTATGGCCTCTTATGCTACGGCGGAGCAGTGCCTGCAGCAGATGGTGGTAAACTACGGTCTCTCTGCCTACGACGAGGAATGGCAGCGGATTTTGGCCGGCATTCATTACGAAATGGATACCGCCGGCTTTTCCGCGACGGTGCCGTATACCCTTGCCAGTGACGTGACCAGCACCACGATGTATCGCATCGTGGAATATAGCAGCCGTTTTCCCGGCGTGGACGTGATTACGGTGCCCGTGCGGGAGTATGTGGGCGGCACCACGGCTTGCCATATTATCGGCACGGTGGGTCCCATCTACGCAGAGGAATATGCGGAATTAAAAGAGCAGGGCTACTCCTATAACGATATTCTGGGCAAAAGCGGCATCGAATCGGCGGCGGAGGAGTATCTGCGCGGTACAGCCGGTAAACGCGTGCTGTCCAAGGACGCGCATGGTGTCGTCACCTCCGAGGTGCAGGCGGTAGCGCCCACACCGGGACAGTCGGTTATTCTCTGCTTGGATTCCCGTGTACAGCAGGCGGCGCAGACCGCCTTGGCGGAAACCATAACGGACCTGCGCGCGAATGGGGAAGAGAAGAAGGGTAAGGACGTTAAGAGTGGCTCGGTGGTAATGCTGGACGTGAAAACGGGCGGTGTGATGGTTTGCGCCTCTTGGCCGGATTATGACCTGTCCACCTATTCTGCACAGTATAACGAACTGATTGAAAACGAGGACAATCCGCTGTTTAACCGCGCGCTGTTTGGCGCCTTTCCCTGCGGCTCAACCTTTAAGCCGGGTGTGGCGCTGGCTTCCTTAACCGACGGCTACATTGGGGCGGGTACGGCCATTCATTGCGGCGGTACGTATATGTACTACGCCCCCAGTTACACTCCAAAATGTATGGGCGTACACGGGAATCTGAATGCCGTGACGGCACTGGAAAAGTCCTGCAACCTGTTTTTTTATGAGGTGGGACGGCTGATGGGGAGCAACCTGTTCAGCTATCTGACCCAGTATGGTTTCGGCCAGAAGACGGGTGTGGAAATCGGCGAATCCTCCGGCATTCAGCAGACACCGGAATATATGCGCTCCATCGGCGGAACGTGGGTCGGCGGTGACTATCTGCAGCTGGCTATCGGTCAGCGAGGGTCGTATACCCCCATACAGCTGGCGGCCTATACGATGATGATTGCCAACGAGGGTGTGCGGTATAAGACCCATTTTATCAAGTCGATTCGCAGCTATGACGGCACCGAGGAGACGGTGATTCCCACCGAGGTGGCAGCCACCGCCAAGTGGAGCCGCGAAGCGATGGATACGGTAAAACAAGGTATGATTGCAGTTGGTAAGACGGGTACGGCCCGTGGCTCTTTCGCGAACGCTCCTTACACCGTAGCTTGTAAGACGGGTACCGCGCAGACGGGTATCAACAACACCTCTGACCACGGTACTTTTATTGCCTATGCGCCGGCTGAGAATCCAGAGGTAGCCATAGCGGTAGTGGTGGAGCGGGGAACCTCCGCTGCCTCCGCTTCGGTGGCACGTAAGGTGCTGGACGCGTACTTTGAGGGGAAAGAAACAGGGGAGTCTCCTACGGAAAACGGCGTTTTATTGCCGTAAAAGGGGTTTACTTTTTCGCTTTTATATGCTATAATAACCCAAATTGGGCGTTTCTTTTCGCCCAAGGACTGACCAATTGCCGGGAGAGTGTAAAATATGAGTCAAATATCTGTGATTACCTCCGGCAAGGGTGGCGCCGGAAAATCAACGGTTACGGCGGGCTTGGGCAATGCTTTGTCCCGTTTGTCCGGCCGTGTTCTGCTGATCGATGCCGACGCGGGTTTGCGTAGTCTGGATTTGATGCTCGGCGTGGCGGGGAATACCATGTACGACTTGGCGGACGTGTTTGCAGGGAACTGCGAGCCTGCCCGTGCCATCTATTCTTCGCCCGTCTTTCAGAATGTGTTCGTTCTGCCTGCTCCCATTCATTTGGAGGAAATGTGCTCCCCCAAAGAGATGCGGGCTTTGTGCCGTGGTTTAGCTTCCTACTATGACCACGTTATTATCGATTGCCCTGCCGGTATGGGCAAGGGGTTTGATACAGCGGTTTCCGCGGCGGACAGAGCATTGGTTGTGTCCACCCCCGATATGGTCTGTGCCCGTGACGCACAGATTATCGGTAATCTGTTGGAAGAGCGGCGATTGCCTGCTCATTTGATTATCAACCGCCTGCGTCCTAACAAGGTGATGGACGGTTCCATGCCGGACGTGGACGAGATTATCGATACCGCGGGCATTCAGCTTTTGGGCATTCTCCCGGAGGACGAGGAGGTCGCGGTGGCAAATGCCAACGGACGTCCGCTTCCGTCCGCCTGCAACGCGGCTGTTTGCTTTGCCAATATCGCGCAGCGGTATTTGGGCGGGTCTGTGCCGCTTGCCCGCTTAGAGAAGATGTAAGCTTTGTTGTTCTTTTATTTTACAGGAGGTAGTGAATCGTTATGAACATTGCGCTGATTGCACACGATGCCAAGAAGGAACTGATGGTCCAGTTCTGTATCGCCTATTGCGGCATTTTGAGCCGCCACAACCTGTGCGCAACCGGCACCACGGGTAAACTGGTTGCCGAGGCGACGGGTCTGGATATTGTTCGCTATATGAGCGGTTCTCAGGGCGGTGGCGAGCAGATCACCGCACGCATCTCCTGTGACGAGATTGACTTGCTTCTGTTTTTCCGCGATCCGCTGACCGTCAAGAGCGATGAGCCTAACGACCACGATATGCTGCGCCTGTGCGATATCCGTGGCATTCCCGTGGCCACCAACATTGCCACGGCCGAGGTGCTGATTCACGGTCTGGAGCGCGGCGATTTGGATTGGCGTAATATCGTTAATCCTCGCAACCGCTGATAGAAGAGGATATAGGAGTAGGGTACACTGCGGTGTACCCTTTTCCCACGCATATGGGAGAGACGCATAAAGGATAGAGAGGATTGTATTATGGATTTGATTACCCAGGCGCCCCGCGGCACACAGGACGTGTTGCCCGACAGCAGCCACAAATGGCAGTACGTTGAGCAGACAGCGCTGGCGATTGCCCGCGATTTTGGTTTTCGTGAGATTCGTACTCCCGTGTTTGAACATACCAACCTGTTCCAGCGTTCGGTAGGCGAGACCACCGACGTGGTGCAGAAGGAGATGTATACCTTCGAGGATAAGGGCGGTCGTTCCATTACGCTGCGCCCCGAGGGAACTGCCGGTGCGGCACGTGCGGTGTTGGAGCACGGCTTGCTCAGCGGTGCTCTGCCGGTGAAGGTGTCCTACGTCACCTCCTGCTATCGGTACGAGAAAAGCCAGAAAGGGCGCTATCGTGAGTTCCACCAGTTTGGCGTGGAGTGCTTTGGCGCCTCGGCACCGCAGGCGGACGCAGAGACCATCTCTCTGGCAATGCAGATTCTCAGTGCCCTCGGGCTGAAAGGGGTTGCCCTGCATATCAACTCCATTGGCTGCCCCACCTGCCGCGCCAAATATTATGCGGCGCTCAAGGAATATTTTGCTTCCCATGTTGAGGAGCTGTGTGGCACCTGTCAGGGTCGCTTGGAGCGCAATCCCATGCGTATCTTAGACTGTAAATCTCCCGTTTGTCACGGTATTGCCGCTGATGCGCCTGTGATGCTGGACTACCTGTGTGAGGATTGCGCCGCTCACTTTGAGGCGGTGAAGAGCTGTCTGTCCGCGGCGGAGATTCCCTATGTTCTTGACCCCCATATCGTGCGCGGTCTGGACTACTACACCCGCACCGTGTTCGAGCTGGTATCGGAGGACGGTTTGGTCGTTGCCGGCGGTGGTCGCTACGATGGCTTGGTAGAGGAATTGGGCGGCGCCCCGCAGCCGGGTTTGGGCTTCGGTATGGGCATTGAGCGGCTGCTGATGGTAATGGAGCAGACGGAAGCACCCTTCCCGCCTGCACCTGCTTGTGACCTCTATCTCGTTTCGATGGGACAGGCGGCGGCGCAGAAGTGCTTTGCATTAGCCACTTCTCTGCGAGAGGGTGGCACCGCTGTGGAATGCGACATTGTCGGGCGCTCTCTGAAAGCACAGATGAAATATGCAGATAAGCTGGGCGCACGCTTCACCATCGTGGTGGGGGACAACGAGCTGGAGACTGGTTTGGCTCAGCTGAAGGATATGACCACGGGTGAGACCGAAGAGGTTTCCTTGGGTGATCTGTATACGGTGTTGCGGCAGAAGTTGCTTGACCGCGAGCTGGCGGATATGACCGACCTGTTCGGCAGCATTGCCGAGTTTCAATAATTGCTGTAAAAGGGGTAATGGAGTATGGCAGAGACCATTAAAGGATTAAAGCGCACCGCCTACTGCGGCGAATTCCGTGAGAAGCACGCGGGGCAGGAGGCTGTGGTTTTTGGCTGGGTTCAGCGGCAGCGTGACCTGGGTCAGCTGATTTTCGTTGACCTGCGCGACCGCACCGGCATCGTACAGCTGGCCTTTGATCAGGACACCGACAAGGCGGTGTTCGAAAAGGCATTCTCGTTGCGTAGTGAGTTTGTGGTAGCCGCGAGAGGCACTGTGCGTGTGCGTTCCGCCCGCAACAAGGAAATCCCTACCGGTGACGTAGAGATTGCAGTGGAAGAGCTGCGCATTCTCAATAAGGCGGAAACCCCGCCCTTTGAGATTGTGGAAAACTGCGGTACCGCGGAGGCGACTCGTCTCAAATATCGCTATCTGGACCTGCGCCGTCCCGACCTGCAGAAGAACATTCTGTTGCGTCACCGCATCACCAAGGTGATTCGCGATTTCTTTGACAAAAACGGCTTTATCGAGCTGGAAACTCCCATGCTGATTAAATCCACTCCCGAGGGCGCCCGCGATTTCCTGGTGCCCAGCCGTCTGCACCCCGGCGAGTTCTATGCCTTGCCCCAGTCCCCCCAGCTGTACAAGCAGCTGAGCATGGTGGCGGGTTTCGACCGCTACGTGCAGCTGGCTCGTTGCTTCCGCGATGAGGACCTGCGCGCGGACCGTCAGCCGGAGTTTACCCAGATCGACCTGGAGATGTCCTTTGTAGACGTTGAGGACGTGCTGGGGCTGGGCGAGGACTTTATGCGCACGCTGTTTGGCGAGGTTTTGAACGTGGATATCCCCACGCCGCTGCCTCGTCTGAAATATAACGACGCCATGGAGCGCTATGGCTCGGATAAGCCGGATACCCGTTTTGGTATGGAGATTATCGACCTGACAGAGGCGGTAAAGGGCTGTGGCTTCGGTGTGTTCACCTCTGCTATTGAGGGCGGCGGCACGGTGCGCTGCTTAAACGCGAAAGGCGCCGCGGCTACCTTGTCCCGCAAAGAGATTGACAAGCTCACCGAGATGGTTAAGGGTATTGGCGCCAAGGGGTTGGCTTGGGTTCGCTGGGTGGAGGAGACTCCCGCCTCTTCCTTCGGCAAATTCCTTACCGAGGACGAGATGAAGGCGCTGCTCACCGCCGCCGGTGCCGAGCAGGGCGACGTGGTGCTGATTGTCGCTGACACGGTGAAAAAGCACGTGCTCACCACCTTGGGTGCGCTGCGACTGGAGCTGGCGAACAAGCTAGACATTCCCCGCGAGGGTTTCAATTTGCTGTGGATTACCGAGTTCCCCTTCTTCGAGTGGGACGAGGAGAGCGGCACGTGGATGGCGATGCATCACCCCTTTACGTCCCCTCTGGACGAGTGCATTCCGTATCTGGATAGCGATCCCGATAAGGTGTACGCAAAGGCCTATGACCTGGTTCTCAACGGCATTGAGCTGGCGTCCGGTTCGATTCGTATTACCGACCCCGACCTGCAGAATCATATGTTCCGCGCGCTGGGTCTGTCTCAGGAGGAGGCACAGCAGAAGTTTGGCTTCCTGCTTGACGCTTTCCGCTATGGCGCACCGCCTCATGGTGGTATGGGTATCGGTCTGGACCGTCTGGTGATGCAGATGGTGGGGGCTTCCACCCTCCGCGACGTTATCGCCTATCCTAAGGTGCAGAATATGACTGAGCCGATGACTGATTGTCCCTCCGCGGTGGACGAGCAGCAGCTGGTTGACCTGAGCATCTCCGTTATTGAGCAAGCTGAATAACCATTTTCCGCCCTATCCGTATGGATAGGGCGGATTTTTTCATTTTTATGTGGTTATTATGTAAAACGGTGTTGAATATTAATGGAATTAATGGTAAAATAAAGGGTAATTGATATAATAGGATAAGAAAGGGGAGGAGAATATGCAGGTAAAGCGCTGGAATATCGCTGCGCTTAATACGGAATTGGCTGCGGAGCTGGCTGAGGCGTGTGAAATTCATCCATTTTTGTCCCTGCTGTTCACTTCCCGCGGGATTGATACTCCTGAGCAGGTATATGAGTACCTTGTCGGACACGAAGAGGAGATTGATCCTTTCTCTTTTATCGATATGGAGTTGGCGGTGACACGCATTCGCCGTGCCGTTTTGGAAAAAGAGAAAATTCTGGTTTATGGTGACTACGATGCGGACGGCGTTACTGCTACCGCGCTGTTGGTCTCTTATCTACGCAGTAAGGGAACGGACGTTATCTACCGCGTTCCGCTGCGGGAGGAAGGATACGGCCTGCATCCCCAGACGATAGAATGGGCGGCGCAGCAGGGGGTTCAGCTGCTTATCACAGTGGATACCGGTGTGACCGCGGTGGACGAGGTAGCGCTGGCAAATGCTGCCGGTATTGACGTGGTGGTGACCGATCATCACCAGCCCGTCGCGGAGCTACCTGCCGCAGTCGCGGTGGTTGACCCGCATCGGGTTGACTGCGAGAGTGGCTGCACTGATTTTGCCGGCGTAGGCGTGGCGTTTATGCTGGTCTGCGCTCTCGAGGAGGACGGTGACAGGATTTTCACCGAATACGGCGATTTGCTCACCCTGGGTACCTTGGGCGACGTAATGCCGTTGCAGGGTCTTAACCGCGATTTGATGCGGCGCGGTATCCTTCTCTTGGAGGAGAGCGGTCGTCCCGGTTTGGTGGCTCTGCGTGAGGTAGCCGGACTGGCGGATAAATCTCTGACGGCTTCCACCATTTCCTTTGGGCTGACGCCCCGCTTAAACGCGGCAGGTCGTATGTCGGATCCGGATATCGCGGTGCGTTTGTTGCTATGCACGGATTCCCAAGAGGCCGCCGAGCTGGCACAACAGATACAGCAAATTAACACCGAGCGACAGACAGCCAGTAATGAAATTGTACGGCAGGCGGAGTCTCTGCTGGAGCAGCATCCCGAGTGGTTGTACGACCGCGTTATCGTCGTCGGCGGCGAAGGCTGGCATAGCGGCTTGCTGGGGCTGGTGGCTTCCCGCCTGATGGAGCGGTATGGAAAGCCCGCGATTGCTATGAGCTTCGGCGCGGACGGGGTGGCCCATGGCTCCTGCCGTAGCGTGGAGGGCTTTTCCCTTTATGAGGCGTTGCTTTCCTGTTCGAATCTGTTAACGGTGTTCGGTGGACATGAGTTGGCGGCGGGTGTGACCTTACCTGTGGCTGATGTGGAGACATTCCGCCGCGCGGTGAATGAATATGCCGCCCGACAACACCCCCAAATGCCGACCCCGTCCTTGGATATTGCGGTGCGACTGCGCCCCGACCAGATAAATACGGAGAAGTTGGAGCTACTGCAGGTGTTGGAGCCTTATGGCGCAGGTAACCCTGTGCCGCTGTTTGGCCTGTTCCGTATGCAGCTGGATAACATAACGGCACTGGGTGGCGGTAAGCATTTGCGCCTCTCCTTGAGTCGGGACGGGATACGTATTAATGCGGTTAAATTTCAGACTTCGCCTGAGGAGTTTCCCATTCCATGCGGCGCTACCGTTAATTGCGTCGTTAGTCTGGACCGTAACGAATATCGTGGCAACATCACGGTCAGCGTGCGTATTCGTGACGTTTCTTTCGCCGATACCGACCGTGAGCGGTTGGCGGCGGACATAGACACGTTTTCCTCCGTTATGCGGCAGGAAATTCGTCCTGTAGCGGACTGTATCCCTGCTCGTGAACAGCTGGGACGACTGTATAATCTTCTGCGCACCTGTGGCGAATGGAATGGTACGGCGGAACAGCTGCACCATGCTATCGGGGAGACCGCGCCCACGGTATTGCAGATGCTGATAACGTTGGAATTGTGGCAGCAGGCGGGGCTTATCCGTTGGTACGACCGCGGAGAACGCTTGCAAATCAAAGTATTACCTGCCGATGGAAAAGCGGACTTAACCACTACGCCGTTATATCGGTATTTGAAAGGGGATGAGGAGAGTGTCTGAGGTAACGGTTGAACGCAAAGAAGACGTATTGAAGGAGTTAGAACAGCTGCTGCTCGGCAGTGATAAATCCTATGACATTATCCGCATCCGCGAGGGCGTGGAGACGGCGATTGCTGCTCACAACGGTCAGTTCCGCCGTTCCGGCGAGGAATATGTGTGTCACCCTCTGCACGTAGCCTGCATTCTCGTGGAAATCGGTATGGATACCGATGCCATCATTGCGGCCCTTCTGCACGACGTAGTGGAGGATACCGCGATGGAGCTGGACGAGCTTACTCGACGGTTTGGACAGGACGTTGCGGATCTGGTGGACGGTGTTACCAAGATAACCAAGATGAGTTTCACCACCCGTGAGGAACAGCATGCGGAGAACGTCCGCAAGATGCTGCTCGCGATGTCCAAAGACGTGCGGGTGATGATTATCAAGCTGGCCGACCGCCTGCATAATATGCGCACCAGTGGTGGGTGGGAGCCGCAAAAGCAGCGTGACAAGGCCCACGAGACCTTGGATATATACGCGCCGCTGGCTCACCGACTTGGTATCCGCACCATTAAGGAGGAGCTGGAGGACCTGTCTCTGCGGGTGCTGGACCCCATCGCCTATAAGGAGATTGAGGAGAATCTGGCGTTGCATGCCGACGAACGGAAAGCATTCTTAAAGAACATTCAGCAGCGGCTGCAGGAGCATTTGGCGGATTATGGGCTACAGGCGCATATTTCGGGTCGCGTCAAGAGCCATGCAGGCATTTATCGCAAGATGTATATGCGTGGCAAATCCTTTGACGAAATCTTTGACATTTACGCTGTCCGTGTCATTGTGGACAACCTCAACGACTGTTATAATGCACTGGGTATTGTGCACGAGATGTTCCGCCCGTTGCCCAATCGCTTTAAGGACTATATTTCGACCCCCAAGCCCAATATGTACCAATCGCTGCATACCACGGTGGTCAGCCGTGAGAAGATTGCGTTTGAGGTGCAGATACGCACCTGGGAGATGCATTACACGGCAGAGTACGGTATCGCCGCCCATTGGAAGTATAAGGCGGGTATCCAGAAACGGGATAAGCTGGAGGACCGCCTCTCTTGGGTGCGTCAGTTTATTGAGAGCCAGCAGGACGTAGACGATGCAGAGGATATTGTCCGCGGCATCAAGACCGACTTGGATATTGACGACGTGTTTGTGTTTACCCCCAAGGGTGACGTGATTACTCTACCCGAAGGCAGTACGGTTATCGACTTTGCCTATGCCATTCACACGGCGGTGGGCAATCGTATGGTGGGGGCTAAAGTGAACGGCCGCATCGTACCGCTGGACTATAAGGTTAAAACGGGCGAGCTGGTGGAGGTGCTTACCACCTCGGCGGCGAACCACGGTCCCAGCCGCGACTGGCTCACCATCGTCCACACCAGCGAGGCGCGAAACAAGATTCGTGGCTGGTTTAAGAAGGAACGTCGTGAGGAGAATATTCAACAAGGTCGCGAGGAACTGGAGCGGGAGCTGTCCCGCAATCTGATTCGCTTGACGGGGGAGCGCATGGAGCAATTCCTGCTGTCCCACGCCCGCAAACAGCATTGCGCTACCTTGGAGGATTTCTACGCAGCTATCGGCTATGGCGGCGTTATGCTGTCCAAGCTCATTCCTCGCATGAAAGAGGAATATAGCCGTATGTTACGGGACGAGCAGGCGGCAGTGCAAAGCATACCTGTTATTCCCGTTACGCCGCCGCCTCGCCGTCATCATCACAATGAGGGCGTGATTATCGACGGCGTAGACGATTGTCTGGTCAAGTTTGCGCAATGCTGCAACCCCGTTCCCGGAGACCAGATTATTGGCTTTATCACCCGTGGCTACGGGGTTTCCATACACCGACGCGATTGCAATAACGTACCCCGTGACATTGCCGCCGCGCCTAATAAAGAGCGTTGGGTGACGGTGCATTGGGAACAGTCGGTAAATACCGAATTCCACGCGAATTTGCGTATTGTGGCGCACGACAGCAACAACCTGCTTCTGAAGGTCACCACCTTGCTGGCGGGAATGCACATTCCTGTGCATTCCGTCAATGCGCGGGACCAGGAGGTTGGCGCGGTGATGTCTATGACCATCTCGGTCAACAGCGTGGAGCATCTGCAAACGGTAATTAAAAAGCTGGGCGCCATAGACGGTGTAGATGCCGTTCAGCGCACAGGGCATATGTAAGGAAGAATCAGAATGAAAGCAGTATTTCAGCGGGTGACAGAGGCATCTGTCACGGTAGATAATCGGCAGATTGCCGCCATCGGCGACGGTGTGCTGCTGTTGGTGGGCGTGTGCAATGAGGATACCCCTGCCGAGGCGGAGCTGTTGGCGAAAAAGGTAGCCGGTCTGCGCGTGTTCTGCGATGAACAGGATAAAATGAATCTGTCTGTGCTGGACATCGGCGGTAGCGTGCTGGCGGTGTCTCAGTTTACGCTCTGTGCTAACACCGCACGCGGGCGTCGTCCTGATTTTTTTGGAGCGGCGCGGCCTGAGCAGGCGTTGCCGCTGTTCGACCATTTTGTGGAGTGTCTGCGCTGCGAGGGTATCGCCGACGTGCAAACGGGCGAATTCGGCGCAGATATGCAGGTGCGGCTGCTCAACGACGGTCCCGTAACCATTCTGTTGGATACCGACGTGTGGAAAAAGGGGGAGAGAGCGTGAAGCTGCGTTGCTTGGAGCTTGGTGCCCTAAGCACCAATTGCTATCTGGTTTGGGACGAGGCTGGACAGGCTTTGATTATCGACCCCGCCTGCTACCCCGACCGCATTCTGACCGCTGTGAAAGAGGCGGATTTGCAGGTGGTGGCTGTGGTGCTGACGCACGCTCACTTTGACCACATGGAGGCTGCACAGGCCGTCTGTGAAGCCACCGGTGCCCCTCTCTGCGTGAGCGAAGGAGACGCTCCGGCAGCAGCCGACCCGAACCGAAATCTGTCCGGTCGATTGATGGCAAAGCGAATGGTTGCGTTGCAGGCGGACCGCCTTCTGCGGGAGGGGGACACCCTGTCTGCGGGGTCTCTTACCTTTACCGTGTGGGAAACCCCTGGTCACACCCCCGGCTGTATCTGTTTGGTAGGGGAGGACGTGGTTTTCTCCGGTGACACGTTGTTTTGCGGTAGCATCGGTCGCACCGATTTCCCCGGCGGAGACGATATGGCAATGCTGCGTTCTTTGCGCCGTCTGGCGACCCTGCCGGAGAGTATGGCGGTATATGCCGGGCACGGTCCTGCCACTACCATCGGGCGGGAAATTCGCACCAATCCCTATATGCGATAAAAGGAGCTGTTTATGCACCTGTATTTATTAGGAAACGACTTTCATTTTGAATGTGAAAACGTCTGTCGTTTGTTTTTGCCATTAGAAAAGATTGTGACTCACCACGAGGAGCAGCCCGCGGAAGCCGACGGGCTGACAGTGGTGTGCGGTATGAAAACGGAGGAGAAAACCGCCCACCTTTCCTGTCGTGTTTGGTTGGATTCCTTTGATGAAACGGCGACGGCCACGGTTACCGATGACGGCGTTGGTTTTCGCGATTGTTGCGAGCTGGAATTGTGTACGTTACTGTACCGTTTACTTGTAAAGCTGCTTGGCTTTACACATGGTTGGGGCTTGATAACAGGGGTTCGTCCAGTAAAGCTGCTCCGCCGCCTGGTGCGGGAGAGCGGCGAGGAGGCGGCGCTTGCCTATTTCCGAGATAAGTTACTGGTGGGAGAAGAAAAGCGTTCTCTCTGCCACACGACTTTGCAGGCGGAGGATAAGCTGTTGGCATTATCCCGCCCCAATTCGTTCAGTTTATACGTATCCATTCCTTTTTGCCCTACGCGGTGTGATTATTGCTCCTTTGTGTCCCAGACGGTGGTACAAGCCAAAAAGCTGATTCCCGACTATGTGGAGCAGTTGTGTAAGGAGATTGCGTACACGGGGCGAATGGCCCGTGAATTGGGTCTGCGGCTGGAAACGGTGTATTTCGGCGGCGGCACGCCGACTACCTTGTCGGCGGAGCAGTTAACCATGCTGTTTCGTGCGGTGGAGCAGTCCTTTGACCTGTCCACCCTGCGGGAATATACCGTGGAGGCGGGACGCCCTGATACCGTCACCGCTGAAAAAATGGCCGCCATTCGGGCGGCGGGTGTTGGGCGCGTAAGCATTAATCCTCAGACACTGCAACCTGCCGTTCTGGCCGGTATCGGCCGCAAGCATACGGTGGAGCAGTTCTACGAAGCCTATAATCTGGCACGACAGGCAGGCTTTGCCAACATCAACACCGACCTGATAGCGGGCTTGCCTGATGATACCTTCGATGGCTTTGCAGATACGCTGGAGCGTATTGTTGCTCTCGACCCTGAAAGCGTTACCGTACACACCTTGTCGATGAAACGGGCGTCCAATATTATGCTGCAGCATCGGGCGGACTATCGAGCGGAAGAGGATACGGTGCGTATGGTACAGCTGTCTGCCGATTCCTTGCCTGCGGCGGGATACGCTCCGTATTACCTGTATCGTCAGAGTCGAACGGTGGGGAATCAGGAGAACGTAGGCTGGGCAAAACCCGGTTACGAAGGGCTGTATAACGTTTACATTATGGACGAGACCCATACCATATTAGGCTGTGGAGCCGGTGCGGTGAGCAAGCTTAAGCAGCCCGGCACCGACTATCTGGAGCGTATATTCAACTATAAATTCCCATATGAGTACAATGCCGGGCTGGAGGAGATGCTCCGCCGCAAGGATGGCGTGCCTGTCTTCTATGAAAAATATGCCTCTTTGTAATTAGGGATTGCAAATTTCTGCAAAACAGCATATAATAGAATTGAAACAAGCCGAAAAGGAGTGTGCGGACAATGAAAACTTGGGAAGAACTGGTATGCAAGGCAAAAGAACTGGCCGGCGAGGCAGGACGAAAGGTGACCGACGTCGCGGACCTGGCAAAGCAGAAGATTAAGATTGCCGAGAACGAAAAGGCAATCCGCGCCACCCTGGAGGCGCTGGGTCGTCTGCTGTATGACAGCCGTCGTGGGGACGAAGAGCTGCAGGAGGAGATGGTTGCTGAGCTGGTGGCGCAGATTGACGAGCTGGCGGCTGCCAACGAGGACCTGCAGGCCGCCATTGACAACAACAGCGGGAAAAAGACCTGTGTTGTCTGCGGCAACGCGAACCCGAGCGGCGCAGCTTTCTGCAATAACTGCGGTAAGAGCTTGGATTAATAGCAAAAAAACAGACGACCATTGGTCGTCTGTTTTTTTAATACTCGTCTAAGAAGCTGTGGTACACATCACCCTTATGGTAACTAAGTATAGTTTCTAAATTCACGTTTTCCGCACTACGGAAGATGTTTACGTCAATTTGGCGATTTACTTTACGCAGTTGCGCCAGCAGCGCCTTGATTTCTGCCCGTTTCGAGCCGCTTTCCTCCTGTTCGCTGTCGGTGACCGAGCAGGCGCAGCGTACGAACTGCAGGTCGTTGTATTTCGCCCAGTTGACAATGTCCTTTTCCCTGACGGCATACAGCGGTCGTATCAGCTCCATGTCGGGGAAGTTTGTGCTGTGCAGCTTCGGCATCATGGTGCGCATTTCGGCGGCATACAGCATGCTCATCAGGGTGGTTTCGATGACATCGTCGAAGTGGTGCCCAAGCGCAATTTTATTGCAACCCAGTTGCTGCGCAAACTTGTACAGATACCCCCGCCGCATGCGCGCACACAGGTAGCATGGGGTACCTTCCTGCTGCTTTTCCACCACGGAGAAAATGGAACTCTCAAAGATGTGGGCGGGAAGTTGCAATTCGTCCAGCAGTTGCTCAATGCGTTGCCGATTTTCAGGGCGGTAGCCGGGGTCCATCACCAAAAACTCCAGTTCAAAGGGGACTTCGCTTCCGTGGCGTTGCAATTCTTGTAGGCATTTTGCCAACACGAAGGAATCTTTGCCGCCGGAAATACACACGGCAATGCGGTCGCCCGCCTCAATCATTTTATAGTCTTTCAGCGCTCCGATAAAGGGGTTCCAAATGGTTTTGCGATAGGTTTTAATAAGACTACGTTCGATTTGCTGACATTTATCCATGCTCAGCCTCCTGAACGACGGCTGATAACCTGCCGAATGCTGCCCAGCAACGGTTTGAAGTTCATAATCAGCAGTATGAGGAAAATACCGCCTTCAATATAAACCCAACCTCGTACCTCCAGCACCATAATAATGGCTTGTACAATCAGTAGCACGCTATTGGCGACGAAACGCGGAACGTTCCAGTCGATGGGAATAAAACGACGGGTGTGTACGGCACGCAGCAGGAACACCAAGCCGTAGCTGGCAGCGGTGGATAGCGCGGCGCCATGGACACCGAGGCGGGGAATGAAAATGAAATTACCGATTAGGTTACCGACAGTACCGATAACGGTGGTAAACAGCGAGCTTTTGCTTCGTTTTTCCACGATGTAGATGGTACCCAGGAAGGTGACGAAGCAGGAAAGCGCCGTGGCGATGATGAGGGTGGGCATATACTCCCACGAGGGGTAAAAGCTGTCTGCCACCAAAATCCGCGTTACCAGCTTGGCACAGAGAATGAGCAGGGAGGCACCGACGAAAATCACCGCCTGATACATGGAGAAAACGTGGGAAAAGAACTTTTTCCGCTCCAGACGGCTACTCTCGGTGAGAATGGACATCTGCCATGCGTCCATGAAAATGCCGCAAACCAGTATCAACAGGTTCGGAATCTTGTAGGATATGGCATACAGCCCGTTGGCGGCTTCGTTGATATACCAGGTGACCATATAGCGGTCAGACATGTCGGTGACCCACCACAGTGCGGAGGTGGGAATCAGCGGAATGGAGTAGCGCAGCATGGCGGAGGTGACCGCCTTATTTAGTTTCTTAATGTTGATGAAACGGTACAGCTTAGCACTGAAGAAGAGGATTATCGTGCAGATAAAGTCGCTGAGCACGATGGCGAGAATATAGCCAACCACGCCCATGTGCCACACCGCGAGGAACAGCACGTCCAGCAGCAGGGTGATAGCCGTACCGATGATGCTGACCCCTGCGAACAGCTTCACTTTTTGCAGACTCTTTACAAAATAGGCAAAGAGGTAGTGCATAATGGAGCAGAACACAAAGATGTATACCCATATGGCGTGCTCGCCGAAGGTGGGAATCATTCGTACCAGCGGGAAGAATAGGGCAAAGGCGCCGAAGCCCAGCAGGTTGACGGTCAGACCTGCCGTCAGCACTGATGAGCGGTCGGTCTCTCCGTCCATATTAAAGCGGAGAACGGCGGTGTTCATACCGAGGGATACCAGCGGGATAAGCAGATTGGCGGCTTGCACCACCAGGTCCACGATGCCGTACTCACCGTTGGTGAGGTAGCTGGTGTACAGCGGCATTAACAGAACGGTGAGCACCTTGGACGCTAAGGTGCCCAGCCCTAATATCAGCGTATTGGAAAACAGCTTTTTATAGCGGTCGATGCGTGCCATAGGCGCTCTCCTTTCTATCATTTGATTACATTATCTTATTCTATCACAACCCCCGCAGAATTACAAGCCCGCTTGACAAATACCGCTGTTTTCTCTACAATAGGGTTGTTCGGAGGTGATTCCCTTGTTTTGGAAAAAGAAAAAGCAGGTTGTGATTAATGAGACGGCTCTGCGTTTGGATGGGCGGGAGTTATCCGCCTTGGCGCGACGTTATATAGATGAAAACGGCAGTCCGCAGGAGGAGGGTCTGGGTCACGGCGGTCGGGTGGATACGGCTAATGGACACGTGATCCTCTCCAACGGAGAGCGGGAGGTTTTCTATAACAGCGACATTTCTGCCGTGGAGTGTGCAGAGCTGATGTCGAAAAACGGCGCTATCTTCAGCGGCGTTAACGAGTTCAGCGGAGAAGAAGAGACCATTGTTGTCTACTATACCAAATGGAGATAAAAGAAAGCCTGTCGTTTGACAGGCTTTCTTTATAAGGTGATAATTTGTAATTTTCCTTGCCATTCTTTGGCGCAGCATAGGGTAATGAATAGATTTTCATGCTTAAACTGCCGCCAAAAGCAATGGTTGGCATCGTCCGGTCCGTCGGCGGGCATTGGCGTTTCAAAGCTACCAAGCGGTAACACTAAGCCAAACCCCGTGAACTTGATATATGCCTCTTTCGCCGTCCAGAGTGGGGTGAATCGCTCTGTGGGGTTTTCCGCCAGCCATGTTCTTTCACGTTCGGTAAAGCAACGAGCAGCCACTTTGGGATTAAAGGGGGTGATTACCTGCGCATCGACACCGATTTCATTATCGGCGGTGGCGCACACCACCCAGTTGGCGGAGTGGGATAGGGAGAAAAAGGCATCGTCCCGCCCATAAAGATAGGGCTTGCCGCGGCTACCGTGGAATAGCGTCGGCGGTGTGTCGTCCTGCCCGAACAGGCGGGTGAGCAGCAGACCGGCGGCGGCGCACTGGGCTCTTTTCTCCGGCAGTTGCAGACGGGCGATACGCTGCTGTCGTGTCGCGTCTAAATAAGGCAAGACGGCGGCTAAATTCGCCTCGTCCTGCAGGGGAGAGCAATCCGCGATGTACAGGGTGTCCATGTTTGCCGCCTCCTTTCCTTGCAATGAAAACATCTTATCACAAAGGGCTGTTTCTGTCAATGAATGCAATTGACAGGACACCGCTTTGTGCGGTATAATAATGTCCGTAATCGAATAGAAAAGGAGTACCCCAATGGATATTCAACAGACCCTTGTAAATGAATTTCATCTTCGCCTGGCACAGGTGGAAAATGCCGTCAAACTGCTGGACGATGGCAATACCATACCATTTATCGCCCGCTACCGCAAGGAGCAGACGGGCTCTCTGGACGATCAGGTGCTGCGTGAGTTGGCGGACCGCCTGACCTACCTGCGTAATCTTAACGAGACCCGCGAGAAGTATCGGGCGACCATTGAGGAGCAGGGGGCACTAACGGAGGAACTGGCAGCGGCGCTGGACGCGGCGGTAACGATGACCGAGCTGGACGACCTGTACCGTCCCTATCGCCCCAAGCGCCGTACCCGTGCCACCGTGGCGAAGGAACGGGGCTTGCAGCCGCTGGCGGACGCCCTGTACGCGCAGGACCCCAAAGGGGAAGACCCCTATGTCTTGGCAGAGGGATACATTACCGAGGAGATACCTACTGCAGAAGATGCGCTGGCGGGTGCACGGGATATCATTGCGGAGCTTATTTCCGACGACGCCAACGTGCGCAAGCGCCTGCGTGTGGTGTGTATGGCGAACGGCTTCCTCACCTCCAAGGCGGCCACCGAGGAGGACAGCGTGTATGCCAACTACTACGAATTCCGCGAGCCGCTTTCCAAGGTGCCGGGACATCGCGTGCTGGCTATCAACCGTGGCGAGCGAGAGGAGTTCCTTAAAGTGCACGTGGAGTTTGAGCCGGACCGTGCGATGCGGATCATCTATTCCGAACACCTGAAAGGGGAGAGCCCCTCTGCGGCACAGGTACAGGCGGCGGCTGAAGATGCCTACGACCGCCTGATTTTTCCCTCGCTGGAGCGGGAGATGCGAAATGCCCTGTCGGAGGCGGCCGGCGAGGCCGCTATCAAGGTGTTCTCCACCAACCTGCGCCAGCTGCTGATGCAGCCGCCTGTTAAGGGAAAGGTGACGCTGGGTCTGGACCCCGGCTATCAGCACGGCTGTAAGTGTGCGGTTATCGACCCCACCGGCAAGGTGCTGGATACGGGTATTATCTACCCTGTACCCCAGTTTAAGCGGATGGATGCGGCACGCCGCACTGCCCTTGAGTTTATCCGTAAGCACAAGGTGGAGGTCATCGCCATCGGCAACGGCACCGCCTCTCACGAAACTGAGGTGTTTGCTGCTGACCTGATTCGGGAAAACAATCTCACCGACGTGGCGTATATGGTCATCAGTGAGGCGGGCGCCTCGGTGTACTCCGCTTCCAAACTGGCGGCGCAGGAATTCCCCGATTACGACGTAAACCTCCGCTCGGCGGTGTCCATCGCCCGCCGTATGCAGGATCCCTTGGCGGAGCTGGTCAAGATCGACCCCAAGGCCATCGGCGTGGGGCAGTATCAGCACGACCTGCCCCAGGCGCACCTGTCTGCCGCACTGGACGGCGTGGTGGAGTCCTGCGTGAACGCCGTGGGTGTGGACCTCAACACCGCCTCGGCACCGCTGCTGGAGCAGGTCGCGGGCATCAACGCCACGGTAGCGAAGAATATCGTTACATACCGTGAGGAGAACGGTATGTTTACCTCCCGTGCGGCACTCAAAAAGGTGCCGAAACTGGGTCCGAAAGCCTTTGAGCAGTGCGCCGGCTTCCTGCGTGTGCCGGAGAGTAAGGAGATGCTGGACCACACCGCCGTCCACCCCGAGAGCTACGGTGTTGCCAAGGAATTACTGGCTTTCTGCGGTGTAAAGGGGAAGGACATTACACCTGTTCGGGAGAAGGTGGACGCCTTTGGCATCGCCGCTTTAGCGGAGAAATTGGGTGTGGGCGAGCCCACTCTGGCGGATATTGTGGCGGAGTTGCAGCACCCCGGTCGTGACCCTCGTGACGAACTGCCTGCGCCGCTGCTGCGCACCGATATTTTGGGTATTGAATCGCTGAAGGCGGGTATGGAACTGACGGGTACCGTCCGCAACGTGGTGGATTTCGGCGCCTTTGTGGACATCGGCGTCCATCAGGACGGTCTGGTGCATATCTCACAGGTCACCAACCGCTTTATCAAGCATCCCTCTGAGGTGCTGAAGGTAGGAGATATCGTCAAGGTGTGGGTACTGTCCGTCGACGTGCAGAAAAAGCGCATCGGGCTGACGATGAAGAAGCCCAATTCTTGATTTCCCCTTGACAAATCCGCAAAAAAAGACTATGATATGGAGCGTCCCTGCTCCATTCATACGCCGCTGTGGTGGAACTGGCAGACACAAGGGACTTAAAATCCCTCGGTGGAAACACCGTACCGGTTCGATTCCGGTCAGCGGCACCAAATACCCCCAACACGCAGATGCGTGTTGGGGGTATTTTGCACCACTGACCACGTCGCAGAGAATTGGTCTACTTTTTCGGTTTGCGTAGCAAATGGCGACTGTTAAAGTCGCCAAGAAAAAGTATAGGAGTTGGCAAAGCCAACTCCACGGTTCAGATTCCGGTCACCTTGATTTCTGTACATCCGTGTGTCGGGGCTGTTTCGCACCACTGACCACGTCGCAGAGAATTGGTCTACTTTTTCGGTTTGCGGAGCAAATGGCGACTGTTAAAGTCGCCAAGAAAAAGTATAGGAGTTGGCAAAGCCAACTCCACGGTTCAGATTCCGGTCAGAACCTCCAAATGTGTAAATACCCATCCGAAGGTTGTATTTATGCAGGATTTTACAAAAAATCTTGCAAAAACCCTTGATTTTTTCTTGACAATCCTCTGATATAGGAGTAATATATATGCATCAAGTTCGAAAGGAGAGCCACGGATATGTTCAGTAGCTGTTATTATTACTTTTTTATGATGGACTGCCCGTGCTCTGCCGCCGCTCGCTGATGCGAGCGTAGAGTTTACGGACAGTCCGCAGCCGCATATGCCGCCGTGCATAGTGAGGGTGCGGATTTTTTATTTGGAGGTAGGTAAAATGATCGCAAAGGATATGTTAGCCCTTGGTAAGAAAAGCTCGGTTATTCGTGAGATCTTCGAGTACGCCCGTGTGCGCCGCGGGGAGATCGGTGCGGAGAACGTGTTTGATTTTAGTTTAGGTAATCCCAGCATTCCCGCTCCTGCGGTGGTGAACGAGACGATGCAGCGGCTGATCGCCGAGCGGGACCCCGTGGCGCTCCACGGCTATACCTCCGCCCCCGGTGACCAAGGGGTGCGGCAGACCATTGCGGAGCATATCACCGCCCGTTTCGGGGTGGAGGCAAATCCCAACCTCATCTATATGACCTGCGGTGCGGCAGCCTCGCTGACCGTCAGCCTGCGGGCGCTGACCACCGTCGGCGACGAGGTGGTGCTGCTGGCGCCCTTTTTCCCGGAGTATCGGGTGTTCGTCAGCAACTCCGGCGCTACTCCCGTGGTGGTACCCTGTTGTCAGGATACGCTGGATATCGACTTTGCAGCGTTGGCGGCGGCGATCACTCCCCGTACCCGTGCGGTGATCGTCAATTCCCCCAACAATCCTTCCGGTGCGGTGCTCAGCGAGGAGAGCATCTGCAAGCTTGCCTCTCTGCTGCGTGAAAAGTCCGCCGAATACGGCGAGCCGATTGTGATTATCGCCGACGAGCCTTACCGTGAGCTGGTGTACGATGGGGTAGAGGTGCCTTATATTCCCGCTTACTACGATAATACTATCGTCTGCTATTCCTACAGCAAGTCTTTGTCCCTACCCGGTGAGCGCATCGGCTATATTTTCGTATCGCCTACGATGGAACAGGCAGGGGACGTATTCGCCGCCGTATGCGGCGCAGGACGTAGCTTAGGTTTCGTATGCGCTCCCAGTCTGTTGCAGCTGACCGCCGCCGCCTGTGACGGCACGCCGCCTGATCTGACCGCCTACGACCGCAACCGCAAGCTGCTGTATGAGTCCCTCACCGAGATGGGATATGATGCCATTAAACCGCAAGGCGCTTTCTACCTGTTTGTAAAGGCACTGGAGCCGAATGCGGCGGCATTCTGCGAGCGGGCAAAGAAACAGGAGCTGCTGTTGGTGCCCAGTGACGATTTTGGCGTGAGCGGCTACGTCCGCATTGCCTACTGCGTCAGCTATGAGCAGATCGAACGGTCCCTGCCCGCCTTTAAGGCGCTGTACGAGGACTATAACAAGGAGTAATCGGTATGACGGATTTAGAAAAGGCTCGCCTGCTTATCAATGAAGCGGATCGGGAGATGGCACGGTTGTTCGAGCAGCGTATGGACGCTGTGCGGCTGGTGGCGGACTATAAAAAGGAGCATGGTGTTCCGGTTGACGATTTGGTTCGCGAGGAGCAAATCATTAAAAATAATGCTGCCTGTGTGGAGAATGAGGAGTATCGCTCCTATTACATGAGCTTTTTGCGTAACACCATCGATTTGTCCAAGCAAATGCAGCACCGACTGCTGGACGGTATGCGTGTAGCGTACAGCGGTGTGGAGGGCGCCTTTGCCAATATTGTGGCGGAGCGAATCTTCCCCGATGCCACGGCGGTACCCTGTGCCGATTTTGCCGCCGCCTACAAGGCTGTGGAGGAGGGGTACTGCGATTGCGCGCTGTTACCTGTAGAGAACAGCTATAACGGCGACGTGGGCAAGGTGATGGATCTGGCGTTCTTCGGTTCGCTGTACGTTACGGGCGTATACGAGGCGGAGATTGTACAGAATCTGTTGGCGGTCAAAGGCACCACTATGGACGAGGTAAAGACGGTTATCAGCCATCCGCAGGCCCTTGGTCAGTGTGCGAAATATATTGAAAGACACGGATTTAACACGGTAGAGGCGGTGAACACCGCCGTTGCTGCCAGCCAGGTGGCACAGATGGGGCGGCACGATATTGCCGCCATCGGCAGCGCGGAGGCGGCAGAGAAGTTTGGGCTGAAGAAACTGGAGAGCCATATTAACGAGAGCAGCCAGAACTCCACCCGTTTTGCGGTGTTTTCCCGCGCACAGCGCGCTCCCAGCAAGCGGGATAACCACTTCATTATGCTGTTCACGGTGAATAACACCGCCGGTTCTTTGGGTCGTGCGGTGTCGGTCATCGGCGAACACGGTTTTAACCTGCGGGCGCTGAAAAGCCGTCCTACCAAGGAACTGGTATGGGATTACTATTTCTACGCGGAGGGCGAAGGCGATTTGACCGGCGAGGCAGGTAAAGCAATGCTGCGTGACCTGAATGAATGTTGCAGTCACGTGAAGGTACTTGGCACCTATGAGAAGGAAATGCGAGTGTAAGAGGGTGTATCCTATGATGATACAAGTAAAGACAGCAAGCGGCGGTTACCCCATTTATCTGGAGCGTGGCGGTTTGTCTCGCGTGGGCGAGTGGCTAAATTTAAACCGCCGCGTGTTGGTGGTCACCGACAGCGGTGTGCCTGCTGCCTATGCAGAAACGGTTGCTGCCTGCTGTGCGCAGCCGACGGTGGTGACCGTTCCGCAGGGGGAAACCTCCAAGAGCTTGTCCACCTTAACGCTGCTGCTGGAGGCGCTGGTGAACAATGGCTTTACGCGCACCGACTGCATTGTGGCGATTGGCGGTGGCGTGGTAGGGGACCTGAGCGGTTTTGCCGCCTCAATGTTTATGCGGGGGTTGGATTTCTACAACGTTCCCACGACGGTGCTGTCTCAGGTGGATTCCTCCATAGGTGGAAAAACAGCGGTAGACTTTATGGGACTCAAGAACATTGTTGGCACGTTCTATCCGCCCAAGGCCGTGGTAATCGATCCCGACACCCTGTCCACTCTTCCTGCCCGCCAGATTTCTAATGGCTTGGCGGAGGCGGTGAAAATGTCTCTGACGGGTGATGCCACCTTGTTTTCGCTGTTTGAAACCGCCGACCTAACCGATTCTGCGGTGCTGGACGAGATTATCTATCGTTCCTTGCTAATCAAAAAGCAGGTAGTGGAGCAAGATGAGCACGAGGCGGGGCTCCGCAAGGTGCTCAACTTCGGTCATACGTTGGCGCACGCCGTAGAGAGCGTATACGATATGGAGACCTACTATCACGGTGAGTGCGTGGCTATCGGCATGGTGCCAATGTGCGCACCGTCGGTGCGTTCCCGCTTACTGGCGGTATTGGAGCGGCTGAACCTGCCCACCACGCTTACGGGCGGAGCCGAGCAGCTGCTGGAAGCCTGCCGTCACGATAAAAAGGCGACAGGGGACACTATTACGACGGTATACGTGCCGCATATTGGCGAGTTTGAGTTTAGGAATATTAATTTTGCAGCGCTGGAGGCGCTGATAAAGGAGGCGACGGAATGAAAAACACCATAGGAAACCACGTGGCGGTTACTCTGTTTGGGGAGAGCCATGGTCCCTCTATCGGTGCGGTGGTGGACGGACTCGCTCCCGGCATTCTGGTAGATGAGGCGGCTATTGCGGCACTTTTATCCCGTCGTCGCCCCTCCGGTGGAATTTCCACCGCACGGCAGGAGGCGGACCCTTTCGTTATCGAGAGTGGCGTGTTTGAGGGGCGTACCACCGGCACGCCGATATGCATTCGCATTCCCAATGCAGACACCCGCTCCAAAGATTATGCTGCCACCCGCTGGTTGGCGCGTCCTTCCCATGCGGATTATACCGCCAACTGCAAGTATCACGGCTATGAGGACTACCGCGGCGGCGGTCATTTCAGCGGTCGCATCACGGCGGCGCTGGTGGCGGCGGCCGGTTTGGTCATGCCGGCTCTGGAGGCGAAGGGGATACGTATTGCTACCCACATTCGCCGTCTGGGCGGCATTGAAGACCGTACCTTTTCGGATTTGGAAGCGGATATGACCTGTCTAAAGGATAGAGAATTCCCCGTACTGGATACGGCGGTAGCGCAGCAGATGACTGACTGCATTCTGGCGGCAAAGCAGGAGGGTGACAGCGTGGGCGGTGTTCTGGAAACCGCTGTGACCGGTGTTCCTGCCGGATTGGGGGAGCCGTGGTTTGATACGGTGGAGAGCATGCTGTCCCACGCCCTGTTTGCCGTTCCTGCGGTAAAAGGTGTGGAGTTCGGTGCTGGATTTGCGCTGGCTGATATGCGCGGCTCTCGGGCAAACGACCCCTATCGTATGGCGGGGGAGCAAGTGATTACGGCAGGGAATAACAGTGGCGGCATCAACGGCGGTATTACGAATGGTATGCCGCTTCTGTTCCGCTGTGCGATGCGTCCTACACCGACCATCGGTCAGCCGCAGGAGACGGTGGATATGCAGTCTCGTGAGGATACGGTACTGCAGTCCCATGGGCGTCATGACCCCTGTATTGTGCATCGAGCCGCTGTGGTGATTGACTGTGTGACGGCGCTGACGTTGGCGGATATGCTGACGGGTCGTTACGGCACGGATTGGCTGGGTGAGGTATGAAGTACGGGTTGATAGCGCAGCGGCTGGGCCACAGCTATTCGGCGGAGATTCATCACCGTCTGTTCGACTATGCCTATGATCTGCGGGAATTGCCGCCTGAAGACTTAGCGGATTTCATGCGGCAGCGGGCATTTAATGCCATTAACGTTACGATTCCTTACAAAGAGGCGGTTATTCCTTATCTGGACGAGATAAGCGAAACGGCGCGTCTGGTTGGTGCGGTTAACACAGTGGTTAACCGCGATGGGAAGCTGGTTGGTTATAACACCGATTTTCTTGGCCTGCGTGATTTGATTTTGCGCAGTGGGATAGAGGTGGAGAATAAAAAGGTGCTGATTTTAGGCAGTGGCGGGACCTCCAAAACTGCCACCGCCGTAGCAAAGCATATGGGCTGTGCAATGGCGGTTCGGGTTTCCCGCACCGCAAAAGAGGACTGCATCACCTATGAGCAGGCGGCCGACCTGCATAAAGACGCGCAGATATTCATAAACACCACCCCTTGCGGCATGTTTCCTCATCTTGGCGAGGCGGCGGTGGATTTGTCCGCTTATCCGTCTGTGCATGGAGTTATCGACGTGATATATAACCCATTGCGCTCTCGTCTGGTTTGCGATGCGATTGAGCGTGGCATTCCTGCGGTAGGCGGGCTGTACATGCTGGTGGCGCAGGCTGCCTATGCGGCGGAACAATTCGTAGGTAAAACCGTTAATGCGGAGCGCATAGAAACGATATATCGGGAATTACTGACCGACAAACTGAATATCGTGCTTGTTGGTATGCCGTGCTGCGGCAAAAGTACCGTCGGCAAGCGGTTGGCAACGACGCTTGGTATGGATTTTGTAGATGTCGATGAGGAGATTGTCCGTCAGGACGGTCGCTCCATATCCAATATTTTTGCAGAGGCGGGGGAGAGCGGTTTCCGTGATATCGAGCAGCGGGTCATACGTGACCTGTCCGCACGACGTCATACGGTGATTGCGACCGGTGGCGGTGCGGTGCTACGTGAGGAAAACACCCGCCTTCTTCGAGAGAACGGTCGTATCTACTTTATTGACCGTCCGCTGGAAGATTTGGTGGCTACCGATGACCGCCCTCTTTCCTCCAATCGGGCAGATTTGGAGCGGCGATATCGGGAGCGTTACGATATCTATTGCACCGCCTGCGACTGCCACGTGCGCTCCAACAATGTGATAGAGGATACTATCCGAAGAATAAAAGAGGATTTTGAGAATGAAATTGTTAGTGCTTAACGGACCGAATCTGAATATGTTGGGAATCCGCGAGCCGGAGGTGTACGGCAGTGCCACCTATGCGCAGCTGTGCGAACAAATAAGGGCTCACGCCGCCATACTTGGTGCGCAGATTGAGATCTACCAGTCCAACCACGAAGGGGACTTGGTTGACAAGATTCAGGCGGCATACGGCAGTGTTGACGGCATTGTGATAAACCCTGCTGCCTACACCCACACAAGTGTAGCGTTGCTGGACGCCCTCAAGGCGGTGGGGATTCCTGCCGTGGAGGTGCATATTTCCGACGTGTCAAAGCGTGAGGACTTCCGCCAAATCAGCTTCGTGCGGCAGTATTGTGAAAGAACCATTGTCGGACATGGGTTTGCCGGGTATTTGGAAGCGATGGATTATCTGATGGGGGCGCACAATGAGAGTTAAGATAGCGCCTTCGCGGGCGGTCGGCACGGTAACGGCGCCGCCCTCAAAGAGTATGGCCCATCGGGCGCTGATTTGCGGGGCGTTGTCTGTCGGCAGCCGAGTAGATAATTTGGCGTGGTCAAAGGATATCGAGGCTACCCTTGCGTGTTTGCGCGCAATGGGCGCCGCTGTGGAGCAGACCGAGACAAGCGTTATTGTTGGTCGCTTAGATCCGTTCCATTTGCCGCCCAACGCGATTCTGCCGTGCAACGAGAGTGGCAGCACATTGCGCTTTTTTCTGCCGCTGTGTATGCTGTGCGGTCAGCCGATCACCCTTACCGGTAGTCGCCGCCTGCTGGAGCGTCCGCTTGGCATCTATGAAGATATTTGTCGCCAACAGGGAATTCAAATGGAGCGGAGAGATACTTCCGTTACTGTCTGCGGGCGGCTGACGGCAGGGGAGTACACCATTCCCGGAGACGTGTCCAGCCAGTTTATTACCGGTCTTTTGTTTGCCTTACCTCTATTGCCGGCGGACAGTCACTTGACGGTGACGGGACGTTTCGAAAGCGCCTCTTATATTGATATGACTTTGTCGGCGCTACGCGCTTTCGGCATTTGCGTTGATCGGCATGACGCCACGTTTTTTATCCCCGGTGGACAGCGGTATGCCGCGTCTGTCTACACGGTGGAGGGCGACTGCTCCAATGCCGCTTTCTTAGACGGCTTTAATTTGCTGAACGGCGATGTAAAGGTGAACGGCTTGTCAGATGAAACCCTGCAGGGCGACAGGATTTATCGAGATTTTTACAGGCAATTACAAAATGGAGAAAAACATTTTGATTTGGCGGATTGTCCGGATTTAGCACCGGTATTATTTGCTCTTGCCGCGGCGTTGGACGGCGCTGTTTTTACCGGTACCGCCCGTCTGCGGATAAAGGAAAGTGACCGTGCAGCGGCGATGGCAGCGGAGCTTGCGAAATTCGGCGTTGGTGCGACGGTTGGTGAAAACAAGGTGGAGATACTGCCGAGTGATTTGCGAGTGCCCACCGAGCCTCTGGACGGGCATAACGACCACCGCATCGTCATGGCACTGAGTTTGCTTTGCTCCGTCACCGGCGGCGTCATTATTGGCGCCGAGGCGGTGGCAAAGAGCTATCCGGATTTCTTTGACGTAATCAAATTATTAGAGATTGGACTGTCTATCGATGAAACTTGATCCAAGTAAAAAAATATTGATTGTAGGCCTGGGTCTGTTGGGTGGCAGCTACGCCCGCGCCTTAAAGAAAAAGGGCTACACCGTTAACGCAATAACAAAAGATGAATCCTCCGTTGCTTATGCGTTAGAAAACGGGCTTATTGACCACGGTACTACTGCGGTGGATGCTGATCTGATTGCAGAGGCAGACCTTATTGTGTTTGCTCTGTATCCCCACGTGTTTGTTGAATGGATTAAGGAGCATGGTCCCCTTATTAAATCCGGCACCGTATTGACGGACGTGACCGGCGTAAAGGGCTGTATTGTCTATGAAATTCAGTCGCTTCTTCCGGAAGGTGTTGAGTTTATTGCGGCTCACCCGATGGCGGGTCGCGAGGTGTATGGCGTGGAGAACAGCGATGACAGCATCTTCGACGGTGCTAACTATCTGGTGGTTCCTACCGAGAAAAATACTTTCGGTGCTATTGAATTATGTGAAAGTCTGGGGGAAGAGCTGGGGTTTGCAGACGTTTCTCGGCTTTCGCCGGAGCGGCATGACGAGATGATTGCCTTTCTGTCTCAGTTAACCCACTGTATCGCCGTATCGCTGATGTGCGCCTGTGATGACCCTGCCATTGAGCGATATACGGGTGATTCTTTCCGTGATTTAACACGTATTGCCAATATCAATGACGATATGTGGAGTGAACTGTTCTTATCTAACCAAAAGGCGCTGCTGGAGCAGATGGACCTGTATCGCACCGCTTTTGACCGTCTGTATAACTGTGTAAAATCCGGTGACCGTGAAGAGATGCGCAGCATGATGCGTCTTTCCACCGCCCGTCGCAAGAAATTTGTCAAGAAAGGCTGATTCCCAATGAACATGCAGTACAATCGTAAGCTTCCCATTCCGAAGGACATTAAAGAACAATTCCCTGTTTCCGAGAAAATGGCACAGGTAAAAGCACAACGCGACGAGGAAATCAAAGCGGTTTTTGTCGGCGAATCTGACAAATTCCTGCTGATTATCGGACCTTGCTCTGCCGACCACAGAGAGCCTGTGCTGGATTATATTGGCCGCTTGCGGACAGTGCAGGATAAAGTGGCGGATAAAATTCTTATTATTCCGCGTATTTACACCAATAAACCCCGCACCACCGGCGACGGGTACAAGGGTATGCTTCATCAGCCCGACCCTGACAAAAAGCCGGATATGCTGGAGGGCATTCTCGCCATTCGCGATTTGCATATGGAGGCATTGCGCGACTATGGATTCTCCTGTGCGGACGAAATGCTGTACCCTGAGAATCACCGCTATTTATCCGACCTGCTGGCATACGTGGCGGTAGGCGCCCGTTCGGCGGAGAATCAACAGCACCGCCTGGTGGCCAGCGGTCTGGACGAGCCTGTGGGCATGAAAAACCCCACCAGCGGTGATTTGACGGTGATGATGAATTCCATTACGGCCGGTCAGCACCCGCACACCTTCCTGTATCGTGGTTGGGAGGTTGAGAGTAAGGGCAACCCCTTAACCCACGCCATTCTTCGCGGTTACACCGATTTTGCAGGCAAGAACGTGTCCAACTATCACTATGAGGATCTGGTGAAGCTGCACGACATGTACGCGAAAACCAATCTGGTAAATCCTGCGGCTATTGTTGACACCAACCATGCCAACTCGGGCAAGAAATATCTGGAGCAGATTCGTATTGCTAAAGAGGTAGCGTTCAGCCGCAATCAGAATGCTGATATTAAGCATCTGGTCAAGGGTTTGATGATAGAAAGCTATATTGAGGACGGCGCCCAGAAGATGGACGAGCACGTTTACGGCAAGTCCATTACCGACCCTTGCCTCGGTTGGGAGAAAACCGAGCGGCTGATTCTGGATTTGGCAGATATGCTGTAATCATAACCACCGGCCGTGCCGGTGGTTTGCACAGCCCCCTTAGGGCATAATGCCGGCTGGGCCTATAGGCCCGCCGAAAGGGTTGCCAACCGCAACTCTTTCACCGGCTGCCCCTAAAGGGGCTTTGTTTTAGCCTTCTTTTACTGGCTGACCCGTAAACGGGTCGATATATTCCTTCATCGTCATCTGATCGCTCGCTATATCTTCTTGCAGTTGATTGCGGATGTATTCTTGTATCTGCTTTTTGTTTCGTCCAACTGTGTCTACGTAATATCCGCGACACCAAAAATGACGATTTCCGTATTTGTATTTCATATTTGCGTACTTTTCAAATATCATCAAACTGCTCTTGCCTTTCAAATATCCCATTATCTGTGACACGCTGTACTTCGGCGGTATCGACACCAACATGTGTATGTGATCTTTGCAAGCCTCCGCTTCCAAGATTTCTATTTTCTTGTACTCGCACAATTTTCGCAACATCACACCTATGTCGGCTTTAATTTTTCCATATATCACCTGACGGCGATATTTCGGAGCAAAAACAATATGATATTTGCAATTCCATCGAGTATGTGCTAAACTTTCTGTATCAAGTTTCACGACTTGGTTCCTCCTTCGTCTTTTTCGTTGTGGTTGGCAAACCCACTTCTTATTTTAGACGAAGGAGGATATTTTTTCTACTCATAGCTAAAGCTTTATTGTACCACCAGCACTGCTGGTGGTTTCCTTTTACAA
>JAFSGP010000007.1 GCA_017440755.1 Clostridia bacterium
GGAGCGATAACAACGTTGTTAGCCTTTAAGTATGCAACAGCCTCTTCGGTGGTGGGCATATTCGCAACCTCAACATAGTATTTTACACCGTTTGCAACAATGTTCTTAGCGTCGTCAATACCGACCTCGTTCTGGGTCGCGCAGGGCATGATGATGTCGGCCTTGGTGCCCCAGGGCTTCTGGCCCTCGAAGTAGGGGACACCGAACTTGTCGGCGTAATCCTTGACCTTGTCGTGGCCGGAGGCACGCATCTCGAGCATAAAGTTGATCTTCTCCTCGGTATTGATGCCGTCCTCGTCGTAGACGTAGCCGTCGGGGCCGGAGATGGTGACGACCTTACCACCGAGCTCGGTGACCTTCTTCACCGTACCCCAAGCGACGTTACCGAAGCCGGAGATGGCGAAGGTCTTGCCCTTGATGGTGTCGCCGAAGGACTTGAGCATCTCGTCGGTGTAGTATACCGCGCCGAAGCCGGTGGCCTCGGGACGAATGAGGGAGCCGCCGTAGGCAAGACCCTTACCGGTCAGCACGCCCTCGTAGCGGTTGACCAGACGCTTGTACTGACCGAACATATAGCCGATCTCGCGGGCGCCCACACCCAGGTCGCCGGCGGGTACGTCGGTGTCCGCACCGATGTGGCGGAACAACTCGGTCATAAAGCTCTGGCAGAAACGCATAATCTCGTTGTCCGACTTGCCGCGGGGGTCAAAGTCGGAACCGCCCTTGCCGCCGCCCATGGGCAGGCTGGTCAGGGAGTTCTTGAAGGTCTGCTCAAAGCCCAGGAACTTGATGATGCTCAGGTTCACAGAGGGGTGGAAGCGCAGACCGCCCTTGTAGGGGCCGATGGCGCTGTTGAACTGTACACGGTAGCCACGGTTGACCTGAATCTTGCCGTTGTCATCAATCCACGGCACACGGAACATCACGATGCGCTCCGGCTCCACCAAACGCTCCAGCAGGCTGGCCTCCTCATACTTGGGGTTGGCATCGATGACGGGGCGCAGGCTCTCCAGCACCTCTTCTGCGGTCTGCAGGAACTCCGGCTGGTCCTTGTAACGAACCTTCAGTTCGTCCAATACACGATCAACATACGACATAATAAACACTCCTTAATACAGTGAAATGGTGTCGGTTTACCCGACGATGGTATCATTATAGCAGAAAAATAAGGATTTGCAAGAAATAATTTGAAAAATTTCATATTTTTTGCAATTTCTGTGAAAAATCCAGCTAAAAAAAGAAAAACTGACAGATTTTTACAGAAAAAGTTGCAAAGAGAGAGTGGATTTGCAATTTTGGGAGACGTGTGGTATGATAACAGGGACGAAAACGAGGTGTGGATATGAAAATCATGGCTGTGGATCTGGGGCTGGCACGTACGGGGGTGGCGGTGAGCGACCCGCGGGAGATGCTGGCGAGTCCCGTAGGTACCTTGGAGGAATGGGACCTTGACCGCTTGGCACAGCGGGTGGCCGCTCTGGCGGCGGAGCAGGGAGCGGAGCTGCTGGTGGTGGGGCATCCTCGCAATATGGACGGGACCCGCGGGGAGAGCGCCCGACGGGCGGAGGGCTTCGCCGAACAGCTGGCGGCGCTGACCGGGCTGGAGATAACGCTGTGGGACGAGCGAATGACCACCGTATCCGCCATCGGCTATCTCAATCAGACCGATGTCCGCGGTAAGAAACGCAAGCAGGTGGTGGACACGGTAGCGGCGACCATTATTTTACAGGATTTTCTGGACAGTCGTCGTCTGCAAGGTAAATAACACAGAACGAAGCGAAACAGGGGCTTTTCTTTGCAAAAGCCCCTGTTTCTTTATCGGAAAAACTGTTGCAAAAGCGGCAAGTTTATAGTACAATATATCCTGTATAACTATGTATGGGAGGGTTGTCGTTTTGGCAGCGGTATATTTGGATAACAGCGCCACCACGCGAGTATGCTCTGCGGCGGCGGAAAAAGCCTACGAATTGATGACCGAGGTATACGGCAACCCCAGTTCGTTGCACACCATGGGCTATCGGGCGGAGCAGGAGCTGACCGCCGCCAGACGGGCGGTGGCAGGGCTGATTGGCTGTGAGCCGGAGGCGGTGTATTTCACTTCCGGCGGCACCGAGGCGAACAATCTGGCGGTGCTGGGCAGCGTAGAGGCGCACCTCCATGGGGGACGACATATCGTCACCACCGCGGTGGAGCATGCCTCGGTGGCGGCCTGCTGTGACCGTCTGGAGGCGCAGGGGTACGAGGTGACCCGCTTGGTACCCGACGAAAACGGCACATTGACTGCCGCACAGATTGCGGAGGCTTGCCGCCCCGATACGGTGCTGGTGGCGGTGATGCTGGTGAATAACGAGACCGGTGCCCGCTTTCCGCTGGAGCAGGCGGTGGCGGCGATTCGCAAGCGAGCACCCAAGGCGCACATTCACTGTGACGCGGTGCAGGCGGCAGGCAAGCTGCCGCTCCGAGCGGAGCGGTGGGGCCTTGACTCCCTTTCGGTCAGCGCCCACAAGATTCACGGGCCGAAAGGCTGCGGTGCCTTGTACCTGCGCCGCGGTGCGCGGGTAATCCCCCGCAATTTGGGTGGGAAACAGGAGAGCAGTCTCCGCTGCGGCACCGAGGCGGCGCCGTTGATTGCCGCCTTTGGCGCGGCGGTGGAGCAGCTGCCGCCGCCCCACGTACAGATGGCGCACTACGATAGCCTGCGGCAGCGGCTGCTTGCCCAATTGGGCGATGACCCTGCGGTGGTGTTTCACCTGCCCGCAGGTGGTGTTCCGTATATCATTCACCTGTCCCTGCCGGGCTGGCGCAGCGAGACGCTGCTGCATTTTTTGGCACAGCAGGAGATTTACGTGTCCAGCGGTTCCGCCTGCTCCAAGGGTGCCAAAAGCCCCGTGCTGACGGCGCTGGGTCTACCCGAATCGGAGATTGACAGTGCTCTGCGTATCAGCCTGTGTCGGGATAACACCCCCCGGGACATCGACCGTTTAACGCAGGCGTTAACAGAGGCGATGGCACAGTTGGCCCATCGATGAGAAAGGACTTATTTATGAAAGACAACAAGGTTTCTCCGCAGGAAGAGCGGGATATGGAGACGATTCTCTCCGCATTAAAGCAGCTGGGAAAACGGCGCCGCGACACCGAAAAGCAGCTGGAGGAGTTTGAAACGGGTCTGATTCTTCCCACGTCCGACGAGGGGGAGGCGGAAGAGCCTGCCTATGCCGTAGACGACCTGCTGGAGCTGATTCTGCCACAGGATACGGAAGAGGAGGACACGCCCCTTGAGGAAGGGGACGATGCGGTGGACACCGCCGCCTTTGTCATGCCCGCGCCGGAGGCGGAGCTCCCCGCAGAAGAAGCGCCTGACCATAAAATGGCGTTTACCGTGCACACGGTGGGGGCGAAGGAGGATACCGCCACAGGCGATGACGTGATTTATGCCCGTTTAATAGAGGCGAAAAAGGCGTCTCGCGAAAAGGCGGACCGACGCTTGGTTATGCCGAATGAGGTAGATGAGGAAGAGTCGGCTTTTATCCTGCGCACAGTGGGGGAGGACGAACCGCTTTCTGTTTTGGATACGTCGCCCTCTGTTGCGGCGACACAGGACGAAGCTCCGGACACCTCCGCCTTCATTCTGCCTGATTTTGAGGAAGAGCCTGCCGCTTGGGAGGAGCCGACGGTGCCCATGAGCTTTGTGCCGGTGGGGCAGGAGGAAACGGGGGAGCAGGAAGAATCGGAGGAGCTGCCGCCCGTTCCGCCCCGTCGCAATCCCTTTGTGGTGCTGTGGGAGGCGTTCCGCGTCAATCTGCCCGCCAAGGGAGATTCCAAGGGCACGATAGCCCGCAAGATCACCTTTTTGGTGGCGTTGGCGGTGCTTATCGGCTCGCTGACCTACATTTTGATTGACGTATGCATCATTCCTCTGCTGAATGCCCGCATGAACGACGGACTGGGGCAGGTTTACCAGCCGCAGAACAGCGCTGTGGTGGAGGAGGGGGATTACCCCGACGGTATGTTGGGCTCCTTTAAGGATTTGTACGATATTAACCCCGATGTGCGCGGTTGGATCAGCTATCACGCCGACGGCAATGAGGATTTTCTGGGCATCGAGTACCCCATAGTCTATTCGGGAGACAACGATAAGTATCTGCGCTTGGATTTCAACGGCAACAAGAACAAAAACGGCACGCTGTTCTTTGATATGCAGAACCGCGTGGACCACCAAACCGACCGCAATAAGGCACTTATCGTATACGGGCATAATATGGCCAGCGGACAGATGTTTGCGGGGCTGAACAAGCTGGTGGGCAACGTGAACAACGCCCGCGCTACGGCGGGGCTTACCCTGAGCACGCTGTATGAAAAGAGCGAGTACGTGGTGTTTGCGGTGGTGCTCACCGACGAGGACCAAGGCGGTCCTTGGTACGTTAACACCCGCCGCACCGATTTTGGCAGCGACGGCGACTTCCTGACGCACGTTGCGCGGCTGCGGGCCCACTCTCTGTTTGATTATCCTGTGGACGTGTCGGCGGAGGACGAATTGCTGGTGCTGTCCACCTGCACGGCTAAGAGTATTGCCAAGGTGAATAACGGCCGCTTGACGGTGATTGCCCGCAAGGTGCGGGGCAACGAGGCGTATTTGGATACGTCCCGCATTCAGCGTAACGAGGACGTGATTATGCCCCGCCGCTGGTATGAGAATCAGAATTTGCCGCTACATACCTATTATACGGGGGCAGCGACGATATCCCCTGTGGGGACCACCACAACCACCACCACGACGAACGTGACGGCGGATACCACCGATATGGAGGATACTACGGATACAACGGACACCACGGATACAACGGACGTGGCGGATACCACCGGGGCGACGCAGACCACCACGACCACCACGACGACGGTGGGTACCACGTCTGCCACCACCACAACGGTGACCGAGGCGCCCACCACGACGACAGCTACCACAACCACCGTGAAGACTACGGAAACGGAAAAGACCGAAAAGAAGACGACTACCGAAAAAACAGAAAAGACGACAACGACCAAAAAGACGACAACTACCGAAAAGACAACCACGACCGAAAAGACGGAAGAAACCACTACCACGACGACATCGACAACGACGACCACCACGACCGCGGCGGAGACCTCCGCTGCCGAAACGACGACGACGGAGGCGCCCGCTCCCACCACCGAGGAGGAAGCGGTGTCTGCTACCGATGCGAACTAACCACAGATAAAGGAATGTTACACTATGAATGAACCGTATACTCCCGATGAAATCATACTCATCAAAAACGGCGAGCTGGCGCTGAAAGGTCTGAACCGCCGTACCTTTGAGGACGCGCTGATGAACAATTTGCGCTATCGTCTGCGGCACTCCGGCGAGTTCACCCTGCGCAAGTCCCAGTCTACCATCTATATCGAGCCCAAGAATCCCTATGCGGATATGGAGGAGGCCTGCGACTGCGTGTCTCGCGTGTTCGGCATTGCCGCTTTCTCCCGCGCCCGTGTGACGAGCAAGGATTTGGGCGCCATTCAGCAGGCGGCGGTGGAGTATCTGGGGGAGCGACTGCAGGAGTGCGCCACCTTTAAGGTGGAGGCGAAGCGGTCGGATAAGCAATTCCCCTACACCTCGCCCGAAATCAGTCGGGAGGTGGGCGGCTACGTGCTGTCCCGCTATCCCCACCTCAAGGTGGACGTGCACAACCCCGACCTGCTGATTATGGTAGAGGTGCGGGATTTCGGCGCCTATATCCACGCCCAGCAGCTGCCCGGAGCGGGCGGTATGCCTGTGGGCACCGGCGGCAAGGCGGCGATACTCATCTCCGGCGGCATCGATTCCCCCGTGGCGGCGTATATGATGGCCAAGCGGGGCATCAAGCTGACGGCGGTGCATTTTGCTTCTCCTCCCTATACCAGTGAGCGGGCGGAGCAGAAGGTAATCTCCCTATTGGAAAAGGTGGGGCGGTACGCAGGTAATATGACGATGCACATCGTCCCCTTCACCCACATTCAGGAGGAGATTCGAAACCATTGCCCCGAGGAGTATTTTACGCTGATTATGCGCCGCTTTATGATGCGGCTTGCCCAGAAGGTGGCGCGGGACGCGGACTGCAAGGCACTGATTACCGGTGAGAGTCTGGGGCAGGTTGCCAGCCAGACCATTCCCGCCTTGGCGGTGACCGACGCTCTGGCCAGTATGCCGGTGTTCCGTCCCCTTATCGGTATGGATAAGGAGGAAATCGTCACCATCGCCCGCCGCATCGATACCTTTGAATTGTCCATTCAGCCCTACGAGGACTGCTGTACCGTCTTTACCCCCCGCCACCCCAACACCCGTCCCAAGCTGCGGCTGGTGGAGGAGGCGGAGTCGGTGCTGGACGTGCAGGGGCTGGTGAAAGAGGCTATGCAGGGCATTCGTACGCTGCAGATTTAAACAAACGCATACAGAAAGGAGGGGGCGCTTGTGGAGAGAAAAGAATATCGGATTTTTTCCGTATCCGAAGAGCTGTTGCGAAAAATGCTGGCAGACATACTGGATGATTCCGGGGCGACCCTTTCTTATGAAGCGGGGGAGGGAATCCTCACTTTGACCGCCCCCTCTGAGACCGTGGCGGATATGACCGAGGTGGTGACACAGCGACTGGGCTCCTGTGTGTATTCGCTGTCCGGCGAAAGCTTAGAACAGCGGGTGGTAGCCTTGCTCACCGCCCACGGCAAAACCGTGGCTACGGCGGAGTCCTGCACCGGCGGTCTGGTGTCCTCCCGCTTGACGGGGGTATCCGGCAGTTCCCGTGTGTTCGGCACCGGCGTGGTGAGCTATTCGTGGGATTGCAAACAGAAGATGTTGCAGGTCTCTCCCGATACCCTGCAACAGGAGGGCGCAGTGAGTGCCGAGGTGGCGGGGCAGATGGCGCGCGGTGTGCGACAGACTGCCGATGCGGATATCGGCGTGTCCGTTACCGGTGAGGCAGGTCCCAATCCGGCAGAACAGCCCGTCGGCACGGTGTTTATCGCTCTGGCGGATGCCAAGCGCACTTGGGTGTGCGAACTGCATCTGGAGGGGGAACGGGATTCCATTCGCCAACTGGCCACCAACCACGTATTGTTTTTGTTATATCGCTATCTGGAAGCCTATCCCACCGTCATGGCGGGAGGAATATCCAATCGCTCCGCTCAGCGGAGCATTCCCCGTACGCAGGGGGACGTTAATCCGCGGCTGCTGTCCCGTTTGCTACCATGGCGAGGGGATTCCTTCCACCGCGTTCTGCTCAAATGCGGCGTATGGGTGGCGGTTTTGGCGCTGTTGGGTAACGGCGTGTATGCGGGCTATCGATACCTGCTGGCCCCCGACATCAACCGCCAGCTGCAGGACAGCCTGGGTGACGTTTATCGTGACGAGCCTGCGGACCTGACGGTGTTGCCCGACATCGCCAACTATCCCGCGGGCATGATGGCACAATTCCGCGGTCTGTATGATAGAAACAAGGACGTGGGCGGCTGGATACACGTGGAGGATACCGCCATTGACTATCCCGTTATGCTGTACAGCGACGGGCAGTATCGCAACCAAAGCTTTAACAACCAATATTCCGTATATGGTCAGCCTTATTTTGGCGAGCACACCGCATTGACCGATAAGGTGCTGACCGTATACGGGCGCAATACCGAGGACGGACAGATGTTTTCCGACCTGCTCAGCTACCGCCGCATAGCCTACCTGCAGGAGCACGCTATGGTGGCGCTGGACACCTTGTACGAGGCTGCCCAGTGGCGTATTTTCGCGGTGCTGGTGGTGGACGAGAACAATCCGCAGGAATGTCCCTACGCGGTGACCACCTTTGCGGACGAGGGAGCCTACGCCGCTTATATCGATATGCTGCGGGAGCGCTCTCTGTTCGGCAGCGATTGCACGGTGACGGCGGACGACCGTCTGCTGCTGCTGAGTGTGAATGCGCAGACCGCCTACGGCTTTTCTTCCGCACGGTTGGTGATTGCCGCCTGTCGGGTGGGTGCGTCACAGCAGGATACGGTTTCTTACTGGGTGAACCCCCATGCGAAACTGCCGTCGGTGCTGTCGGAACAGACCACTACGGGACGTCCCGTGTATACCACGACGACCACCACTGTAACCACAACCGCGACGACCACCACCGAAACCACCACGACAACGACCACTACCCTGCCGTCTTCTACGACGACCATGGAGACAACGCAGTCGTCTACTACGGTGACAACTGCCACGCAGGACAGCACCACGGAGCCGCCCTCGCAGACAACGGACGTGGTGGCATCCACCGAGAGCACCCAAAGCACCACACTTTCCACCGATTCGACGGTATCCACCACCGAATCCACGGCTACCACCGAAAGCACGACTCTAACTGTGCCGACAAGCACAGAAACCCAAACGACGGCGCCCTCCTCTTCTGCGGAGGAAACCGTTACCACCACCACGGTGGTCGATGCGGAAAAGGAGGGGGCAGACCATGCTGATATTGGGGATTGACCCCGGCTACGCCATTATCGGCTGGGGAGTTATCCGCTATGAGCGGGGACGGTATATCCCCGTGGATTTCGGCGCGGTCACTACCGCGGCAGGACTGCCCTTCAACCGTCGGCTGGAGCAGATATACGATGAGCTGACCGCCCTGCTTGCCCGCTATACTCCCGATGCGGTGGCGGTGGAAAAGCTGTATTTTCAGAATAACCAGAAAACCGCTATTGACGTGGCACAGGCGCGCGGCGTGACCATGCTGGCGATTCAGAAAAGTGGCACGCCCGTGTACGAATATACCCCTCTGCAGGTGAAAAGTGCGGTCACGGGATTCGGTCAGGCGCAAAAGCCGCAGGTGATGGAGATGACCAAGCGGTTGCTGCGACTGAAAGCGGTTCCCAAGCCGGACGATACCGCAGACGCGCTGGCGATAGCGATTTGCCACGCGCAGTACGGAGGCACTCCGTTAAAGCAAGCCTTATTAAAGGAGAGATAAGTATGTTATACAGTGTGAAAGGCGAACTCATTCATTTGGAGCCCCGTGTGGCGGTGATCAGCTGCGGTGGGGTGGGCTTCCGTTGCCAGATTACAATGAACACCGCCCGCCAGATGCCCGCCATCGGCGCACAGACGATGCTGTATACCATTATGAACGTGCGGGAGGACGCTATCGAACTGTTTGGCTTTGCAGACCAGAATGAATTGCAGAGCTTTAAGCAGCTGACCGCCATTTCCGGTGTGGGTCCCAAGGTGGGAATTTCCATTCTGTCGGAGTTATCTCCCGAGCGGGTGGCGATGGCGGTGGCCACCGGGGACTATAAGGCGCTGACCAAGGCGGCGGGCGTCGGTCCCAAGCTGGCGCAGCGCATCGTGCTGGAATTGAAGGATAAGGTGGCGGCTATCACCGCCGCGGGCGGGGTGGATATCCCCGCCGCCGGTGCGGTATCCGCCTCCACCAATGCCGCTCAGGCAGTGGACGCCCTGACGGTGCTCGGCTTTACCGCAGGGGAGGCTTCCGCCGCGGTAGGCAAGCTGGACAGCGCCCTGCCGGTGGAGACGCTGGTGCGAGATGCGCTGAAGATGCTGGCACGTCGGGGGTAAGCTATGGGATACGATTGCATTATCATCGGCGGTGGCGCGGCAGGCTTGGCGGCGGCTGTCTTTTTGGGACAGGCGGCGGCCAAGCGACGTGTTTCCCCGTCGGTTTTGCTATTGGAGAAGGGACAGCGGGTCGGCAAAAAGCTGCTGGCCACCGGTAACGGCACCTGTAATCTGTCTAACATTTTCGCCACGGAAAAGGATTACCATGGTGACAAAAACTTGGTTATATCCGCTTTAAAAGCGCTTACAATAGAAGATACTCTTGCTTTTTTTCACACCATTGGCGTGGATACCGCTGTGCGGGAGGACGGCAAGGTGTATCCCCATTCGGAGCAGGCAGGAGCAGTGCTGGACAGCCTGCGTCTGGAGGCGGAGGCGCTGGGGGTTACGATACGCTGTCAGCAGACGGTGGACAAGCTGACCCCCTGTAAAGTGGGCTGGCAGGTATGGGTAGAGGGTACCCCCTACACCGCCCGTCAGGTGCTGGTGGCGGTTGGCGGTGCGGCGGCGCCTGCTTTGGGTGGCTCTGCCGACGGTTACCGTTTGCTCACTGATTTGGGGTGCAAAAAGACCCCGCTGTTCCCCTCTATCGTCCAGTTGCGTACCGCCACCGACTACGTGCGTGCGGTGAAGGGCATTCGCGTGGACGGCAGAATATCGCTGCGTCTGGACGGGAAAGAGCTGGCGACCCGCACGGGAGAAATCCTGTTCACCGACTACGGACTTTCGGGTCCGGCGGTGATGGGGCTGTCCCGCTATGCCGCCGACTGGGAACGGCAGAAAAAAGGAAACCTCACCGCCCATTTAGACCTGCTCCCCGACTGGGACAAGGACAGCCTTTGTGCCCGCATTGCTCAGCGCGGCAAGCTTCGGGGGCGCACGTTGGAGGATTTGCTCACCGGTCTTTTGCACAAGCGGGTGGGACAGACGGTGCTGCGGGTGGCAGAGGTGTTGCCTCTCACCCGTCCGACGGATACCCTTACCGCGCAGGAATGCGAGAGGGTCGCGACGGTGATTAAGAATTGGTCTCTTGCAGTAACGGGAACTCAGGGCTTCGGCGGCGCGCAGGTGACCGCCGGCGGCATCGACGGGGCGGAGATTGACCCCGCCACGATGCGGCTCCGTCGCCATGAGGGGCTGTACGCGGTGGGCGAGGTGCTAAACGTGGACGGCGACTGCGGCGGGTTTAATCTGCAGTTTGCGTGGAGCAGCGCCTACGTGGCAGCGCGAGCCATCGCTGCTAACTGGTAAAGGAAGAACGATATGCTACGAATTTCGGGACTTTCCATGCCGCTGTCCTACACGGAGGCGGCACTCCGCCGCCGTGCGGCGGATATATTGGGGGTATCGGCGGATAAGATAACCGCCTGCCAACTGTACAAGCGGTCGGTAGATGCCCGCAAAAAGGATAACGTACATTTTCAGATTACGGTGGACGTGACGGTGCGAGAGGAAGGCGCGGTGCTGCGCCGCTGTCGCAGCCGTCAGGTGAGCCGCGTGGAGGAATCGCCTTACGTTCTGCCGCCTTTGGCGGCGCCGCCGTCTGTTCCGCCTGTGGTGGTGGGCAGCGGTCCTGCGGGCCTGTTTGCCGCCCTGACGTTGGCGCAGGCGGGCGCTCGTCCGCTCCTGCTGGAGCGGGGCGGGGACGTGGACAGCCGTCGGCAGGCGGTGGACACCTTCCGCCGAACGGGTGTGCTGGATACCGCCACCAACGTTCAATTTGGTGAGGGCGGCGCCGGTACGTTTTCCGACGGCAAATTAAACTCCGGCATTAAGGACCTCCGCAGTCGCCACGTGCTGCGCACCTTTGTGGAGGCGGGCGCTCCCGCTTCCATTTTGTGGCAGGCAAAGCCCCATATCGGTACCGACGAATTGCAGAAAACCGTGAAAGGAATGCGGGAGGAGATTCTCCGTTTGGGCGGTGAGGTGCGGTTTTATACGCAGGTCACCGATTTGGTTATCCAAAATGGAGCGGTGACCGCGGTGGTAGCCAAGGACCCTCGTGGGGAAACCGAAATTCCCTGTCGACAGGTGGTGCTGGCGATTGGGCACAGCGCCAGAGATACGGCGCAGATGCTCCACCGCCGCGGTCTGCCGATGGAGCAGAAGCCCTTTGCGGTGGGCGTGCGTATCGAACACCCCCGCACCATGATAGACGCGAGTCAATATGGCGGCGCGGCGGGACACCCTGCGCTGGGCGCCGCAGACTATAAGCTGAGCTGCCGTCCCGACGGGGGACGGGGGGTATTCACCTTCTGTATGTGTCCCGGTGGTGTGGTGATTGCCGCCGCCTCCGAAGAGGGCGGCGTGGTGGTCAACGGTATGAGCGAGCACGCGCGGGACGCGGTTAACTCCAACAGCGCCCTGCTGGTGGGGGTAGAGCCGACGGATTTTGGCTCGTCCCACCCCTTGGCAGGCTTTGATTTTCAGCGAAAAATGGAGCAGGCGGCTTACCGTCTGGGTGGGAGCGACTACCGCGCGCCTGCCCAGTTAGTGGGAGATTTTCTGGCGGGACGAGGCAGCACTGCGTTGGGGGAGGTACAGCCCTCCTATCAACCGGGTGTGACCCTCACCGACCTGCGGGAATGCCTGCCGCCTTTTGTTACCCGCTCCTTGCAGGCGGGAATCCCGATGCTGGGGCGGCAACTGAGCGGTTTCGACCGTCCCGATGCGGTGCTGACGGGGGTGGAATCCCGCTCCTCTTCTCCTGTGCGTCTGTTGCGTGACGAAAAGGGGCAGTCCGCCGTGGCGGGTGTGTTCCCCTGCGGCGAGGGTGCGGGCTATGCCGGCGGCATTCTCTCCGCCGCTGTGGACGGCATTCGCTGCGCCGAATGGGTGCTGAAAAGTATGACATAACAACAGCCCGTGTGGTTTTGAACCACACGGGCTGTATTTTTGGCGCCTTAAGGCGTGGGAATAAACCCCCAGTTCTACTGGGGGAAGATAAAAGCTTTAGCAAAAGAAAAACCTCCGTGATACAATGGTAAATGGTTTGGCGACCGCATTACCAA
>JAFSGP010000032.1 GCA_017440755.1 Clostridia bacterium
CCCCGCCTGGCGGGTCGCAAGGCGGGGCGAAGATAGTTGCTGATTAGGAGACGAGCGAGTCTTAATCTAACTTATTTTAATAAGTTAGGATAAATGCTTTTAAGTTCAAAAAGTTGGGCTTTTGCTGCACGGAAAATTGTTTTTTTTGCCAAATAAACCTTATCGCCGTTGGACAAAAAGAAAACATAATTGTTCGGGTTGTTTTCGATTTTTGTAACTTCTGAATGAAGAAAGATAACCTTTTTGCCATTAGAAAAGGTTAAGTAGGCATATTCTCTATCCGCCTCAAACTTAACGGCCATGGAGTTGAAGTATACAGATATTGCGAACAGAATAATAACGATAAAAGCTATGATGGCTAAGACTAATATGATTTGCAAATAGTTGTGTTCTCGTAGCTTCACAGGAACAATAATCGCAAGAATAATTGTCAAAAAACCAAGCACAAACCATTTGAATCCGTTTTGAAATGTATAAAAACCATTCATCGCACTTTTATTTTTCCTCCTTTAAGACAGGGGACGGTTCTATGTCTTCGACATTATCTTCAATATTATCTTAAATACTTCTCCACAAGCCCTTGTGTTTCGACCGAAAGAGTCGGTCTTGGAGTGGGAGGTGATGACATAATCATACTCCTTCCTCGCCGAAAAGTCAACCAAAAGCAAGCCCCGCCTTGCGTTCCGCAAGGCGGGGCAGGGGTGACTGGCTTTAGGGGACAGGAGAACCGTCCCCTGTCTTAGTCCCTTGTCTTATGGTTTGATCATCAAGAACATTAATGCACATTATATATAAGTGGTTTTTATATTCCACATAACCAATTTTAACTGACATACCATTGCTAGAAATAACGCCCCCATTGGCTGCTGTACGATTATAGCCAGGAGAAAGTGGGTTGTTCGATATAATAAACCTCACATTATTCACGCTGAATTCATCTGCTCCGTGCTCTCTAAAGTCAGAAGGAGAGAGGTCGGTAACTAGCCCTTCGACATACTCTAATTGCCCGTTTTTTCCAGGTATAAATACATTGATATAATTATCAACGAAAGAAGCCACATAAATTGTGAAAAATATCACCCCTATGCCTAAAAAAACTATACCATCTCTGACAACCTTGGCAGGCTCTTTCGCAAAAGGATTTTGGTAATTAAATAAATAATAAATCCCTATTGCCATAGGAATTAAAGCAATGGAAATAACAAGCAAATTCGGAAAATAATGTTTACAATTGTAAATGTTCATGACTTTATCCCCACAGTTAAGCATTTGCCACGCCTTGTTTTTTTATACTATTCATCAGTTCTTTCATACTATTACCGATGTCTAAAACCATCCAATAGTTACTTACAAAACACAAGGGGACGGTTCTCTTGTGTTATCCGAATTTTCTAACAATATTAGAATTCACTCGTCCCTCTTGTGTTAATCATACTCCTTCCTCGCCAAAAAGTCAACCAAAAAGCCCTCCCACGGGTGTGGGAGGGCTTTGCGTATGAGCGATTGGGATTACTTGCCGGCCTGCATCTCGGCGACGGACTCCAGCACGGCATCGGCCATATACTTGAGCTGCTCGTCGGACAGACCGTACAGGGGCAGGTGGGTGAAGCGCTTGTAGAACACCTCTTCGCAGACGGGACAGGTCTTAGCAATCTCGTCCTCGTCCAGACCCAGAATGTCCTTGACAATCTTAAAGCGATACAGGGGACCGAAGTGGGCAATCTGGGTAACGCCCTTCTGCTCCAGCTTCTTCTTCAGCACCTGAATGTCGCCGCCCGCCTTGGCAGGGTCGATCTGCAGCAGATACAGGTGGAAGGTGGGCTTGACGTCCTCACCGCCCAGATCCTGGGGAATGATGGCGTCATTCTCAGCAAAGCGCTCGGTCAGGTAAGCGGCGGCCTTGCGGCGGATCTCGATGATCTCCTCGTTGCGCTCCACCTGCAGCTTCAGACCCAGACCCTGGATCTCGGTGGTGGAGGAGTTGCCGGGCACGAAGGGACCGAACTTACCCTGAATGGGGGTGATGTTGTACAGCCAATCCTTGATGGGGCAGGAGAAGTCCAGACCCAGGAAACGGGCACGCTTCATATCGTCGCCGAAGCCGGGCACGGTGGTGGTCAGAATACCGCCCTCGCCGAAGGAGGTGATATTCTTAACCTCGTGCATACTGAAAGCGGCGAAATCGCCGATGGTACCTACCTTCTTGCCCTTATACATAGCGCCGAAGGCGTGAGCCGCGTCCTCCAGCACCAGAATGTCGTGCTTGCGGGCCAGCTCCATAATGGGATCCATATCCACGGGGTAGCCGCCGATATGTACGGGGACGATCATCTTGGTGTTGGGGGTAATCTTCTTCGCTACGTCGGCGGGGTCCATGTTGATGGTCTTGGGATCCACATCGGCGAACACCAGCTTACAGCCGATGGCCAGAGGATACGCCATGGTCGCCACGAAGGTGATGGCGGGGACGATAACCTCGTCGCCTGCCTTCAGGTTGGCGTACTTGTAGGCAATCTCGAAGCCGGCGGTAGCGTTGGTAACGAAGGTGGAGGTGTCGGTGCCCAGATAGTCGTTGCAGGCCGCCTCAGCCGCCTCAACCTGGCTGCCCAGAGACAGCTTGCCGGGAGGGGTAGCTACGGCGTCCAGCTTCTGCACCTGCTCCCACACGGCGGCGATGGCATCGTCATACTCCTTGCCCTCGCCCTGCATCAGGAAGCGGATGATCGCCATCAGGTCGCGGGCGTTGTAGTTCTCGCCCACAGCCGCCCACGGGACAGCGGTAGCACCGGTATTGTAACGGAAATCGGTGGTCTTGGTCTTTTTCATAACGAATCTCCTTCTTTCATTTATTTAATGTATAAAATAATTATACTTGGTTTGCGTAGGAATGTCAATAGGGGAAAGAGGAGATTTGGTTGACTTTTTGCCATAAAAAGGGTATAATCTTTATACTATTATCCCAAGAAGGAGGCGGTTGTATGACCAAGCAGGTGGCGAACGTGCAGCTGATGCAGAAAATGAATCGGTTGAAGGTGCTGGACTACGTGCGGCGGCACCCCGATGCGTCCCGCTCCGCTATCGCGGCGGAAACCGGCTTATCCCTCGCCTCCATCACCAACATCACTGCCTATCTGTTGGAAACGGGTCTTATCAGCGAGAGCGGCGTGGAGAGCGCCGACCGCGTGGGGCGCAAGCGGACGCTGTTACGTTTTTGCGCCGACCGCTATGCTACCGTCTGTGTGGTGATCGAGGACCGCGTGGCGCAGGTGCTGCTCACCGATATGGAGGGCACGATTCTTTCTACCGAGCAGCTGACGACCAAGGGTCTGGCTATGGAGCGGGTGCTGCAGGATATCACCGCCTGTATCGCCCGCCTGCAACAGCGAGAGGACGTGCCGCTGGTGCTGGCGGTAGGCGTTTCCGTGTCGGGTATCGTGTTGGAGGACGGACAGTTTTTGGTGTCCACCCAAATGAAGTGGAAGAATTTCCCCCTTCGCCAGCGGCTGGAGGAGCAGTGCGGACTGCCCGTATACGTGGAAAATGTGTCCTTTCTGCGGGCGGCGGAATATTTCTATCGTCTAAACAACCGCGGAGACTCCAACATGCTGTTCGTAGATATGGAAAACGGCATCGGTGCCGTTCAGTACTATAACGGCGCGATTACCCGCGGTACGTTGGGTGAAATCGGACACACCACGATGAAACGGGACGGCGAGCCCTGCTTCTGCGGCAACCGCGGCTGTCTGGAGGCAATGTGCAATCCCAAGCGATTGCTCCGTCTGTATGAATCCGCCTCGGGAGAAGAGTTGGAGAGCCTTTCGGTACTGGAGCAACGGTACGCCGAGGAGGACCCCCACGCCCGTTTTGCGGTGGAAGAGTGCGGCAGCTATCTGGGCATGGGCTTGGCGAATCTGGTCAGCCTGTTCAACCCCACCGCCATCATTATAAACACGGGGGATTTCACCCTCTGTCCCGCTTTGTTTGATGTGGCGGAGGCGGAATTGCGCCGCCGCGCCTATTCCGCGCTCACCACCGAGCTGGTCATTGACAAGGTGGACCTGACTCGCGAGGAGCTGGTGCAGGGCATGGCGTTTTATCTGTGCAACCAGCTGTTTGACCTGTCTTGCCCCCATAACGTAGTGGAATAAACGGCAGCCGCCTTCTGCGAAGGCGGCTGTTTTTTGCAAAATTTTCATTTTACCTCTTTACATTGTGAAAGTGTTGGTGTACAATAGGGGAGGGAACCCAACTATTGGAAACGGAGGATACCATTGTGAATTCGAAAATCAAAACGCCGGAAGTGGATTTCCTGTTTAATGCGATTCTGCAGTTAGAGAATCTGGAGGAGTGCTACCAGTTTTTTGAGGACCTGTGCACCGTGACGGAGCTGAAGTCGATGTCCCAGCGTATCGTGGTGGCTAAGATGCTCAGTGACAAGCAGGTGTACAATGATATCGTAAAGGAGACCGGCGCCTCCACTGCCACCATCAGCCGCGTAAAGCGGTCGCTGGAGTACGGCTGCGACGCGTATCCTATGGTGTTCGGTCGTATGGAGAAAAAGGGTCAATGAGCGGCTACGCTGCATTTGCCGCCTTTTATGACGCTCTCACAGAGGATGTGGACTACGCCGCCTGGGCAGACTATCTGCAGGCGGCTGTTTGTCGTCACGGCGGCAGTATGGAGTCTGTGCTGGACTTGGCCTGCGGCAGCGGTAGCCTGTCGCTGGAGCTGGCACAGCGCGGCGCCGAGGTGGTGGGCGTGGACGGCTCGGCGGATATGCTGGCCATAGCGCGGGAAAAGGCGCAGGCGGAGGAGGCGGATGTCCTCTTCCTCTGTCAGGATATGCGACAGCTGGACCTGTACGGTACGGTGGATACGGCGGTGTGTATGCTGGACAGCCTTAACCATATTCTCACCACCGCGGACCTTAAGGAGGTTTTTCGCCGTTTAGGTCTGTTTATCCGTCCCGACGGGCTACTGGTGTTTGACGTAAATACCCCTCGCAAGCATGCGGTGACGCTGGGGGATAATACCTTTGTGTATGAGCAGGATGAATTTATGTGCGTGTGGCGCAACCGCTATATCCCCGCCACCCACGAAACCGAGATGCTGCTGGATTTCTTTTTGGAGGAAGAGGGCGGCATTTATTCCCGCTACACCGACAGCGTGCGGGAGCGGGGCTATTCTCTGCCGACTTGGGAAAAGTTGTTGTCCGCCGCGGGCTTCGACCTGCTGGCGGTGTATGGTGAGCGGAGCTTTGAGCCGCCTGCGGAGGACGCAGACCGCTGGGTGCTGGTGGCGCGCAACCGCGCGGTGGCACAGAGGAATATACTGTGATTTAGGAGCATAGAAATGGGTAAACTGTTACGCTGCCTGACCCGTGACGCTACGGTGATGGCGCTTTGCTTAGATGCAAAAGATATCGTGGCGGAGGCGGAGCGGATTCATCAGCCGTCGGCGGTGTGTACCGCCGCGCTGGGTCGCTTGCTCACCGCCGCTTCCATGATGGGTGTGATGATGAAGGGGGAGCAGGATTCCCTCACCCTCAAGCTGGGCGGCGGCGGTCCCATCGGCACCGTGATGGCGGTGTCCGATAGCCGCGGTAACGTCCGCGGCTATGCCCAGAACCCCATCGTGGAGATTCCGCTGAAACCCAGCGGCAAGCTGGACGTGAGCGGTGCGGTGGGTACCGACGGGCTACTGTACGTGATGCGGGATACCGGTGCGCCGGAGCCGTATATCGGCTGCACCCCCATCGTTTCCGGTGAGATTGCGGAGGATATCACCCGCTACTATGCGGAGAGCGAGCAGACCCCCACGGTGTGCGCGCTGGGTGTGCTGGTCAACCCCGACCTGACGGTGCAGGTGGCGGGTGGTCTGCTGTTGCAGCTGCTGCCCTTCTGCCCCGACGAGGTGATTGACCGCGTGGAGGCAAACGTAGCGAAGCTGCCGCCCATCACTAAGATGCTGGCCGAAGGTATGACGCCGGAGGAGATTATCGCGGTGGCGCTGGACGGCATGGAGTTTGACGTGCTGGACACCTATCAGCCCGCCTATCGCTGCACCTGCTCCCGTGACAAGGTTTTGCGAGCCTTTGCGGCAATGCCGACGGAGGAATTGCTCAGTCTTCCCGATGAAACGGGCGTGGCGGAGGCAACCTGCCGCTTCTGCGACGGGGTGTATCGCTTTACGCGGGAGGAGCTGGAACAGCTGGACCGTCAACGTCAAAAGAAAGAATAAAAAGTTTTTAGAAAAATCAAGAAAATCCCTTGACAAATCCGACGGCGTAGTGTATTATATACAGCGTCGCTTGTGGCGATGGTTGCGTATGGAAGCATAGCTCAGCTGGTAGAGCACCTGCCTTACAAGCAGGGGGTCACAGGTTCGAGCCCTGTTGTTTCCACCACCTGTTTTGGATTTGGCCCGGTAGTTCAGCTGGTTAGAACGCTAGCCTGTCACGCTAGAGGTCGACGGTTCGAGCCCGTTCCGGGTCGCCAAAATACGCCCAGATAGCTCAGTTGGTAGAGC
>JAFSGP010000033.1 GCA_017440755.1 Clostridia bacterium
AATGATTACATAAGGAAAAGAATTACACTTGAAGGAGTTGATTAACATGAGAAATTTTAATGAGTGGTTATATAACCCCAATTATATTAACCCACAAGCATATCACGATCAGCAGATCCGCATTACGCAAGAATATGAACGGGATCAGCAGAAAGAAATCCTAAACGCACATAAGGCACTTAACGATTTTCTTGATGCTGTACAGAAAGTCGATAATCCTCATCAAGAACAATTATTTTTGGTGTGCTTTGGAGAGATAGCAAAACGAAACCAATGGGGCTAAAAAAACACAAAAAGTAAGCGGTAAAAGAAGTATAGCTGCTGGAGGAAAAACAGTGAACAGTAAAGAATTAGCAAAATTTTTGTTTGACCACGAGGTGTACGATTCTTATCAATTTATAGTTAACACACTAAAAACAATTAGAACTGCTTTGTTTTGTAAGGAATCTATATTATCATTAATTTCAAAAATGACTGAAGAACAGCGTAAATGGCAATCAGATTTCTATAATGAATTATTAGAGCAATCCGGACCGATCAAAAAAGTGGCTCTTACTTATGATAGGATGCCTACCTATAGTTTTAACATTGCTGACATAGAAACGAATATTCCTTTTTTGTTAGACAAGCTTACAAAAGATTTTTTTCAATATGTTAGAAATGCTTTTGATTGTATGTCGCAAGCTGCTAATGCAGCTTGCCTTTCAACACGAGCTAAAAATATTGAGCGTGTAGATTTTGGATTTATGAAAAAAGTCTTTGAGCAACAGTCCTATTCACAAGACTTTCCAAGTATTTCAAGGTGGTTTGCCAATATTGCTAATTGTGATGAATTCAAATATATTGAAGACTTCAATAACAGAACAAAGCATATTTGTGATGTGTATATTAAGTTATCTATGTCTTTAATTGGAAAAGGTGAAGAATCTACAATAAACCCTTTTTATAAAAAAGAGAAACAACACGAAAAACAAGATATTTCAGAATATCTGACAGAAATCTACGATTTTGTTACTAAAGCATACCATGATTTTTTTGCTGCTCTCGAAACCGAAATAACAAAAAAATTGTATATTGCAAACAGATACCATAAAGTTAAGGTCTATCAACAAGTATTTAAAGATGATCCTGATAACGGATTCTCAATGGTGTATATTGATGCTACATGTGACATAGTAAATATGCCGGATGAAATAGAGGTGCTACTTATACATGAATACGATGGCGAAATTTCGGCAAAAAATTGTCCTGTAAGAACAATATATATCAAGAATCCCGACAAAGATAACGGCTATATTGGTAAATATGTTGTGCAAGACAATTATGGAGATGATACATTAATCAAATATCGTAAATATCAGAAAATCGTTCCAAACCCCAATACTCTGCCTTTAGCCTTTCAAGCAATGATATCAGATGAAAGTAAGAATGTTTTTTATCATGCCAATCAGTTTATGGATATAACAACTATCAGTGATGATCCAGATTTTAGAAAAAGAGTACAACTGCCTTTCTAAGCATCAAAAAGATATGTGAGGGTTCGAATTCATACGCAAAAACGGCAAAAATATCTTTTTTGTAGCCCATAGACAAAAACACGGACACCACGTTTGTGGTGTCCGTGTTTTTTTGGCAAGAGTAGAGAGCAGGTACCCCGCACGCCGAAAATGCCGTAGGCATTTTCATAAGGGGTTGCGAGCAGAGAAGTGAGAAGAGCAGAGGTTTCGGCGCAACCCCACGTGCCTGAGGTTCAAGTCCTTCTGCCCCTGCCAAAAGAACAGCCACCGCTTATGCGGTGGCTGTTCTTTTCGTATGAAGTGGATGAATTGAATTCTCGGCACGCGGAGCGTGTCGTGGGTAGCGTGTGCGAGCGCCGCCTGTGGCGGATACAGCGAGCATAAAGCTGCTGCCGCGGTCGAAATTCGCCGAGCAATAGCGAGAAAAGCGAATTTCGGGCACTGCAAAGGGGTTAGTCCTTCTGCCCTTGCCAAAACAAAAAGACCACCGAATGGTGGTCTTTTTGTTATACCATTACGCATCCTTTCGATATGCTCCCGGAGTGATTCCCATAATCTGCTTAAACACGCGGCAAAAGCTTTTAGAATCGGCGAAGCCGACCTGTATGGCGATGTTTTCTACCGCGTGGTTGGTTTCTTTCAGTAGGTGACAGGCCACGGTGATGCGGTGCTTGTTTAGCACATTGTGGAAGGTGTCTCCCGTGATTTCCTTGAATATTTTGCAAAAATTGCTCTTACTGTATCCGCAAAAGGAGGAAATATCCTCGATGTTCAGCCGTTCGTCAAAATGGTTATAGATAATTTCCAGGGATTTTTCAATATTGGAGATCACCTTCAGGGTTTTGGAGGTGTTGGATACCTCGTTTTGATTTATGAAATTTTTGAGTATATAGGCGCAGATCTTATAGATATTTCCCTTGATAATCAGCTCGGAAAAGGGGGCGTTTTCCTCTAACAACATCACCGTTTCAGTAAGCAGGCCTTTCAGCTCTCCGTCATCCTCCAGACGGATGACAGGAGGAGAAAAGCACTCTCCTGACAGCAGGTCAAAGTAATTGTTCAGCATAGTGGGACCCACCTCAATGGTAAGCGCCAGACAGTCTGCATTCTGGTCCTCCGGGATTTCGTGGGACACCATAGAGGAGATAAATGCCAGTTCTCCTTCGTTCAGGCGATAAGGCTTGCGGTCGATATGAATGTCGTATGCCCCCTTCACGCAGTAGCTCAGTTCGAACTCAGAGTGGCGGTGTCGGGCAAAGCCGGACATTTTGTTCAGCGCAACGAAATAGGGCTTGTTGCCGATAAGCATCTTCTGATACAGCATAGAATCCCTCCTTGAAAGCATGTCTTGCTTCCATTATATCCCAACGGTAAAAGAAATCAAGAGAAACTGTAAATTTTTGCGAATTTTTTAAGCCAATAAAAGGTGACATAACGAAGGGGATTTGGTATAATGAGGATAATGACGAGAATCTGGAAACATAGGAGGGCGAAGACTTATGGAAAAGCAGTTTGTAATCGGTGCGGCGCGACGGGTTATCACTCCGCCTTTGGGGACACCACTTTGCGGTTATCCCTATGAGCGTGCGGCTACCTCGGTCAACGATGACCTGAAGGCAAACGTCATTGCGCTCGGCTACGGTGAGGCGACGGCGCTGTGGATCAGTCTGGACGTTATTTCTGTGGACAACGTGTTGCGTGATGATATCTGCGCCTTGGCGGAACAGCATTTGGGCATTGGCAAGGACCATATTATCGTCTGCGCTATTCATACCCATTCAGGTCCTGCGGTTTCCGCCATTTGGGGTGGGCGGAACGAAGCTTACGTGCAGGAGATTTTGCTCCCCATGACGCTGGAAGCGATGAAAGAGGCGGTAACCAGGACACAGCCTGCCGTAATGGGGGTGGCGACCACCACCAGCCAAGCCGGAATCAACCGCCGTGAATTCACCAAGGACGGCAACGTGATTCTGGGGCAGAATCCTTTCGGTATGTACGACCCCGAAATGACGGTGCTGGCATTTCAGAGCCTTGACGGTAAGCCGTTGCTCAACGTGGTGCACTACGGCGCTCATGCTACCGCAGCAGGAGAGGGCCCCGTCATCACCCGTGACTGGCCCGGCTTTATGGTGGACAGCATGGAGAAGAACACCTCCGCTATGACGGTGTTTATGAACGGTGCGGAGGGGGACGTGGGTCCTCGTTGCTCCAACGGAAAAACCACCGGTGGCAAGCCTGACGGGGATATTATGATGGCTTGTGAGGTGGGCTCTGTGGCGGTGATTGACGCTATGCAGGCCTACCGCCATATAAAGGCATATAAGCCTGTGGATTTCCGCGTTGCTGCTGAGAATGTAAAACTGCCTCGCCGTCCGTTGCCACCCCTTGCGGAGCTGATACGGGAACGGGACAGTATGGGGGATCCTGCCGGACTGATCGAAACCAATGCGGCTAGATACGCGTATTTACAGCGGCAGATTGAGATGGTGCAGAGTGGCGCATCGCAGGAGGATGTCGTTACCCTGCGACAGGTGTTTTTTGCTCTCAACGACGTGGCAGTGGCGCCTTTCCCCTTTGAGATGTTTTCGGAGATTACCCTGCGTCTTAAGCAACATAGTCCCTGCCCGTATACGCTGGCGCTGTCCAATGCCAACGGTAAGGAGGGGTATCTGCCCTCTCAGGATCAGCTGTGCCGTGGCGGATACGAGGTAGAGATGTTTCTGACGCTGGATACGCGCCTGGCGGAGAATACCGACACTAACATCGTCAGCGAGTATCTGCGCGTGCTGGAGAAGCTATGAGGAGGAAATCGTATGCAATGTAAAAGAGCTTATTTAACAGAAAAAGGATGTTTTACCATACAGAACGTGGACTTGCAGCCTGCTGCCGATGAGGTGCTGGTTAAGGTTGCGTTGTGCGGTCTGTGCAATTGGGAACTTAATTACTGGAAGTCCAATGGCGGTATGTATTCCCAATATCCTGCGTTGTTAGGACACGAATGGAGTGGTGAGGTGGTGGAGGTCGGCAGTGACGTCACCACTTTGCAGGTGGGGGATAAGGTGACTTCCTTTGCTTTCGGCGGCTTCGGTCAGTATAACGTGGCCAAGGCGACTATGTGCAATAGGATAAATCCTGAGATCGCTTACGAAAATGCGATGGGTGAACCCATCAAGTGCATTGCCACCGTGCTGTCCGGCGCCACACCGCAGGCGGGGGAGACGGGCGTCATTGTGGGCTGTGGCGCTATGGGGCAATGGTGTATCCAGAGCCTTAAGGATTACGGCTTGTCTCGCATTATTGCTGTTGATATTGATGATAGAAAATTGGAGATAGCAACGCGTCACGGGGCGACACACATAATCAACTCCGCTAAGGAAAATGCCGCCAAACAGGTGGCGGAAATCACCGATGGAAAGCTGGCGGATTTCGTTATTGAGGGAACCGGTGTTCCTGAGGTGTTGGACACCTGCGCAGATTATCTGAAAAACCGCGGTCGACTGGTGCTGATGAGCTCTTACGAAAGACCGGCGAAAAGTTTCGATTTCTATAAGATTTTCATCAAGGGAATTCACCTCATCGGCGCCTCTCCCAACCTGTCGGAGAACGAAGAGGAGGATTTGAAGCGGGGGGCAGAGCTGATAAATAACGGGACAATCCATAACGATTGGCTGATTTCCCATCGCTTCCCGCTGGAGGATATCAACCGCGCTTTTAAAATGCTGGAAAACAAGCCAAAAGAGTACATAAAAGGCGTTGTTGTGTGTAACGAAGATATGTTGTATTGAGGAGGTATTGGAAATGAATAAACTGTATGCGGGTTACGCCGCTACCGTGATTACGCCCCCTATGGGCATAGGCATTTCGGGCTATTTTAAGGATCGCTTTGCTTCGGGGGTTTTGGATGACCTGTACGCTCGTGCGGTGGCGTTGCGAGCAGGGGAGGACACCGTTGTGTTGATCGCGGTGGATATTTGTCTGATCGAAACACCGGATTTTCGCCGTGCGCTGGAGCAGATTTCTGCGGATAACGGTTTGCCGATGGATCACATCTTTATGACCTGCACCCACACCCACACTTCGCCCTTTGTCAATGCCACCCGTACCGAGGCAATTGACAAGGCCTATCCCGATTACTTCAACCGTCGTGTTTCCGACGCGGTCAAGTTTGCCATCGCCGACCTCAAGCCTGCTAAGCTGGGCTGGGCTGTGGGCAAGGCGGAGAACGTGGCTTTTGTTCGCCGTTTCCGTATGAAAGACGGTAGCTGCCGTACCAACCCCGGTGTCGGCAATCCCGATGTTGTCCATCCCATCGGTGACGTGGACGAGCGGCTGAATGTAGTGCGTATCGATCGGGAAAATGCAGAAACCATCGTTATCAGCAACTTTGCCAACCATCCCGACACCATCGGCGGTGACCTTATTTCCGCCGACTGGCCGGGTCTTTCCTGTGTGGCTCTTGAGCGGGCGATTCCCGGCGTCAAGGCGCTGTTTCTCAACGGAACCCAAGGGGATGTGAACCATATCAACATCAACGCCAAGGGCGGCGATCTCAACAACATGTTCCACGATTTTGACGATGTACATCGTGGCTATGCCCATGCAAAGCACATCGCCAATGTGGTGGCAGGCGGTATCATGAGCGTGTATGAGAAGGTCAATTATATTGATGTGGACGAGATTCGCTGCAAGCAGGAGCTTGTTCCCGTCCCTGCCAATAAGGCTACTGCGGAAGAGTTGGTGCAGGCACATATCTACAAGAAGCTGCACGAGGAAGGTCACGATGACCAAATCCCCTTTGAGGGTATGGAGTTGACCACCGTTGTGGCGGAAGCTCTGCGTATGGTGAAGCTGGCGGCTGCGCCGGACACCTTTGATCTGTTACTGTCCTCTGTTGCCGTGGGAGATCTGGCATTTATCGGCATTCCCGGTGAGCCTTTTACCGGTATCGGTCGCGGACTTAAGGAGAACAAGTCATTCGACTTGGTTTTGCCCTGCTGTATCACCAATGGGTATGAGGGCTATTTCCCCATGCAGGATTCCTACGACGAGGGCGGTTATGAAGCCCGTTCCTCCAACTATAAGGCGGGTACTGCTGAGCTTATTATTAAAAAAGGCAATGCTTTGCTCGACACACTGTAATAAGAGCAACAAAAACAACAGACCCCTCGGCAGAGTCGAGGGGTCTGTTTGCGTTTCGGTATCCGATTACAGTACGTAATCGGCGTATTTGTGGAAGATATAAATCGGGATGGTCGCCCAGCCGTGGCACAGGCTACCTGCATCGGAGAAGTCCCAGGGACCGCGCTGGGTCTCCCAGAAGGAGGTAGCGCCTTTGAACAGCATACCGCCCCAGTTGTTAGCGATATCCTGACGGATATAACCGCCATAGGCAGCGGGGTCGCTGAGCAGTGCCTCGTATTTGTAGATGCAGTGGCTTTGGGTGATGGGGGTCAGCCCATTTTCGGCGGGAGCGGTCAGCTTTTCCCGCAGTAGGCGAGCCTGCTCCTCGGTGGCGATGCCGGCGAGGATAAACTGCGCCTGCACCAGCTCGCAGTCCTTCACAGGAGCATCCAGACAGGAGATAAACTGCTGGCGCTCCGCATTCCAGAATGCCTGAGAGGCTTTGCGAATGCCGTCGATGATAGCGGGCAGCTCCGCGGAGAAAGGCGCCGTTTCGGTCAGCTTGCACAGGGCGAGATAATCCTCTGCCGACAGGATGTACATCGCCTGCATGGGTGCATAGCGACCCAAGGGAGCGGGGCCCTGCCACACGCCGTCAATATAATGCCAGCCGTCAATTTCGTTGTTCCACTCGTAGAAGTTCCAATAGGCATCCCCCTCAAAGTTGGTAAGCAACCCGCTATCCGTCAGCTGAGGTAGGAAGGTCTTGAGAATGGTGGCGATGGTGGGTAGCATTTCCGCCGCGAAGGCGGTGTCGCCCGTTTGGTCTACGTAGTCCTTCACACAGCAGATGAAAGCCAGGCTAAAGCTGGGGATAGTCATATCAAAGTGGGAGGGAGCGCACAGCTCCAGCAAACCCGTTTCCTTCATACCTTGCGCCAGCAGCCGCATACTTTCGCGGGGCATAGCGGTTTCCTTGAACGCATAATAGCCGCACAGCATCTGCACGCGACTGTCCATCGCATACAGACCCTGTTCGCGCCAAGGGCAGTCCTCGTAGTGCTCGTGCATACATAGGCGCAGGGTGTCCATAGCGGTGGCATAAATCTTGTTCATCAGCAGATCGCCGCAGTCAAAGTCGGAGATGTACTCCAGAGGATACATCACGGGGCGCAGACCCATGTAGTACAGCTTGATTTCGGGGGCGTAGACGTGCAACTGCAGATACCGCGCGCCCAGACGCTTATAATAGTGGGTGAAGGTCTGGCGACCGGCTTTGGCATGATACACGCCGCAGAACTGACGACCGCCCACGTTGGTGCGCACGCGCAGGTCGTCCAGATGCTCGCCGAAGCCGATGTACACCTTGGCATCCTGCTTCAACTCGATATCGAAATCCAAGAGACCGGCGGTTTCCCGTTCCAGATCCAGCATAATATACAGACCGTCGCCGTCTTCCACGCAGAACTCCATTCCCTCATCGTTGGGCAGGGTCAGGGGTCCGTTGTCGGTGGATTTTCGTCCGCGGAAGGACAGGGCGGCATACTGCATCTGCTCGCCTGCAGGCTCATCTGCCTTGTCGGGGCAGTCGGTGAAACTGCCGTAGGACAGAACGGCGGCGGGGCGGCGGTCTTCCAGTGTCAGCTGACGTAGAGGACGGGGGCGCAGGCTGGCGCAGGTTAGAGCGGGAACAGCAGAGTGCCACGTGCCGTCGGGGGTGTAGCCCTCCTTAAGCCAGCCGTCATTGCCGTCGGCATGATAGTGGAAGGTGTAGCTGAGCTGCATCGTGATGTTTTCCATCGGACCGCTCTCGTAGTCGGGCGCACGGCGGGACAGAGTGGCGGTGCTGCTCAGCGCCAGCGGTTTATCCTCCGCATACACCGCAAAGCGCACACCGGGGCGCCCCTCGCGGTAGGTAAGGCTGTCGGTAATCTGGCAATACCCCACTACGCACAGGCGGTTGTTACCTGCCTTCAAGTAGGGGGAGAGGTCCAGCGTATCCACGCTGCGGCACTCCGGATAATCGGAATAAGCAAAGCCGGGCACATACTGCCCGTTGATAAAGGCGGCATAGTTCGTGTCCGCCGCTATGTACAAGGTGGCGCAGGTGCTTTCGCACACGAAATCTTGCACAAACTGTGCGTACTGGTTAACTTTTTCGCTTTGGTCACACCAAATCCATTGGGCGGCTTCCAGACGGGTGACTTCTTTCATGGAGATTACCTCTTTTCACTGGTTTTTGGGGTTGGGAAAGCTGGTTAAAAAATCATACCGCGAGAGCAAAAAAACCACTCGAAAAATACAAATATATATGGTATGATAAGTCATGTGAGGTCATATTTGCATACTCAAGTAGTGCTGTAGTTGATAAACACCTTGTCTGCTGCAAAATAATCACGCACAGGTTTATTTTAACAAAAAGAAAGGCAGAACACAACCTGTGTTTTTTGCGGTTACAGTAGGGCTTTTTGCTCTTTTTCGGTTCTTTTTTCAAGACGAAGTCGGCAGACTTGCGGTTTTGGCTATAAACTTGCGATTTTTGATATTTCGAGAACGTTTTCTGTTCAGAGAGAGGAGAAAGACGAATGAACAAGGAAATTTGCAATTCGATTATCTACAACGTGTATCCTACCTCGTTCTACGACAGCAACGGGGACGGCATCGGCGACCTGCAAGGTATCATCGAAAAACTGGACTATATCAAGCAGTTTGCGGACATCGTGTGGGTCAACCCCGTGTTTAAGTCCCCGTTCCGCGACGGTGGCTATGATGTGGCGGATTATTTCGCCATTGACGAAAAATTCGGCACCATGGAGGACGTCAAACGGCTCACCGACAAGGCTCACGCACTGGGGCTGAAGGTGCTGTTCGACCTGGTGGTGGGACACACCTCCGACCAACACCCTTGGTTTATCCAGTCGCAGAAATATGAGAAGAACGAGTACAGCGACCGCTATATCTGGATGGATGATGTGTTTGGTTGGTGCCCATATAAGCACATTACCGGATTCAGCGAGCGGGACGGCAATTATCTGGTCAACTTCTTTTCGTTCCAGCCCTCCCTCAACTTTGGCTTCGCCGAGAAGAAATTCGACTGGCAGCATCACTACACCGACGAGGTGTGCCAAAAGGTGCATGAGGAGGTTATCCGCATTATCCGCCACTATATGGCGCTGGGTGTGGACGGCTTCCGTGTGGATCTGGCTAACAGCATCGTTAAGGACGACGAGGGCGGCAAATGCTCCTGCGAGGTGTGGCGCAAAATTTTCGGTCGTGTGCGGGAGGAGTACCCCAACGCCATTTTCGTGTCCGAGTGGGGACAGCCCCGTTATGCGGTGAAAAACGGCGACTTTGACATTGATTTTCTTACCCATTGCTTTGACGAGGGGTACAACAACCTCTTCCGCAAGGAGCCGGATACCAACGTTGTCAAAAGTGAGGGACACAGTTTCTTCCGCCAGGACGGTCTGGGAGAGGCAAAGACTTTCTTCGACTATTTCCTGTCCAATATGGAGGAGATTGAGGGCAAGGGTTACATATCCGTGGTTACGGGCAACCACGACCTGCCCCGCATTGCCATCGGGCGGTCGCAGGAGGACCTAAAGGCGGTGTTCGCCTTTATTCTGGCGCTGCCTTGCGTGCCGCTGATCTATTACGGCGACGAAATCGGTATGCCGTACACCAAGTTGCGCAGCAAGGACGGCGGCTACTGCCGCACCGGCTCCCGCACCCCTATGCAGTGGACCGCCGGTAAGAATGCGGGCTTCAGCACCACCGACGGGGAGCTGTATCTGCCCGTAAACGATAACTATCCCGAGGTAAACGTGGCGAGCCGACAGCAGGATGCCGATTCGCTGGTTAATGAGGTGGCCAAGCTGGTGGCTGTCAAACGGGAAAACCCCGATCTTTTCGGTTGCGGCAACGGGTTTGAGCTGGTGTCCGACACCTATCCGTTGGTGTTTAAGCGCACCGACGGCAAGCGCACATTGCTGTGTGCGGTCAACCCCTCGGAACGGGAATATACGCTGGACACCCCCCACAAGGCGGTGCTGGCCAGTGCCAATGCTACGGTGGAGGCGGACAAGGTGACGTTGGCTCCCGTGTCCTACGTGTGGTTGGAGATTTGATGTATTTTAGAGAATGACGATATAGCTGTTTTTTTACGAGAGGACGGTATAAAGATGGCAACACAACGTATCAATCTACAAAGCAAGAATATGGATATCACGGTGCAGGTTACCGAGCATGGCGCCTACATCGAGGGTGGTACCGTGAACGGTTTGCAGGTGGTGCGTGCGCCGCTGGCGCAGGTGCGGGTAAAGCGGCTCTCCGACCAGCGGGAGTTCGCCTTTGACTCCGAGAGCGGATTTGAGAAAACCGCTGTATCTCTGCACAAAAATCACACCCGCATCACCCTGTTCAATGCCTTGGATGGCGGGCTGGAGGACTTCTGTCTGGTGTTCCACATCAAGACGCTGGCGGACCGCATCGAGTGGAGCGTGTCGGTGCTCAACGACAATCACGGCTACTCCGTGCTGACTGCAGACTATCCCACTCTCACGCTGTGCGGCAGCCACATAGACGCCTTTGTGCCACTGTTCTGCGGTATGGAGGAAAAGGATGTCATCGAGAACGAGTATTATTTCCGCGACAGCTACCCCTACGGCTGTAAGTTCACCATGCAGTATTTTGCCTTCTACAAAGAGGGCAAGGGCGTGTATGCGGCCATTCACGACAGGGAAGGTTCCTTCAAATATTTCACCGTAAAGACGGATAAAGAGGCCTCCACCTGTACGCTGGAGACCCGCTATTTAGCGGCGGGTATGGGCAATGAGGCCAACGGCTTTGTTCTGCCCGGCAAGCTGGTGTGGCAGGCGCTGGACGGCGACTGGTACGATGCCTCCAATATCTATCGGGACTTTGTGCGCAAGGAGGCGGTTTGGATTCCTGAGGTAGACGAAAACGGTCGTTTTGATACCCCCGACTGGTTCAAGGAGATTCCTTTCTGGATTATGGACTGGATGCCAAACGGTAAGAATAAGAACGACCCCGTTCCCACCAGTATCCGCCCCAAGGAGGGGGAGGTGATTCCGCCCGATGCGTGGTATGAGAGAGCCATTCGTTTGCAAAAGGAGCTGGGCGCACCCATTGGCTACCACCTCTACAACTGGCATATGATTCCCTTCAACAACGACTTCCCTCATTTCTTCCCCGCACAGGAGGAGGCATACGAGGGTGTCCGCAAGCTGACGGAGAATAACGTCCACGTGATGCCCTATATCAACGGGCGTTTGTGGGATATGAAGGACAGGCTGGACGAGGACTATCTGTTCAGCAAGGTGGCAAAGAAGTGGACGGCAAAAAGCCCCCATGACGGCACTATTTTCACCGAAAGTTATGAGTCTAAGGAGAGAAACGGCGAGACGGTGCAGCTGGCAACCATGTGTCCCTCCAGCGGAGTGTGGAAAAACCAGATTTCGGGTGTACTGGATAAGCTGGTCAACGACCTAAAGGTGCCGGCGATTTACATCGACCAGATTGCGGCAGCACCGCCACAGCCCTGTGCGGACAGGGAGCACAATCACCTGCCCGGCGGCGGTAGTTGGTGGGTGGAATCCTATGAAAAGATGCTCACCCGCTTCCAGTCGGAGATTGGCGACGACGTCGCCATCACCACCGAGTGCAATGCGGAGCCCTTTATGAAGGAGATGGACGGTTTTCTTTCCTGGCTGTGGGTGCAGACCAACGACGTGCCCGCCTTCTCCCGTGTGTATTCCGGTTTGGTGGTGTTCTTCGGGCGCAATTCCAACGGCAAAAAGAAGAGTGACACCATGTTCTTCAAGCACAGTCAGGCCCAGTCGCTGGTGTTCGGTCAGCAGATGGGGTGGATTAATGCCGACGTGGTGGACGACCCCGCCCGCCTTGCCTTCCTCAAGAAGCTGGTAGAACTGCGTGTGGCTCACACCAAGTTCTTTAACAGCGGCGATATGCTGCGTCCTCCCGTGGTGACGTGCGACAAGGAGGACCTGCTGGTGGAGCCTGCATTGGAGTATAAGGGCCCCCAGGTGATTCACCACGTCCTGAGCGGCGGTTGGCGGCTGTGGGACGGCTCGGATACCCGCCTGTTCGCCGTCAACTTGGCAGATGACCCCACCCGCGCGGTGCTGCGGCTTGATGCCGCTGAGTATGCGGACGTGGCGTGCGATACCCTGCGCATGGGTAACGGCAAGGTGCTTTCGGTCGCGACGGACGGTATGGAAAAAGTGGTGGAAGTGGAGATTGCCCCCAACGATTATATTGTGCTGTAATGAAAAAGCCCGCAAACGGATAATTCCGTTTGCGGGCTTTTTTTATTTTTCACTCGGCTTTCCAAGCGTCTACAACGGCGCGAATTGACCAGTCGTGTGCCTCCAGCCGTGCGACGGCCTCCTCTCGCTCGCAGGTGAGAATGTCCGTGACGATGCGGATAACCCGCTCCCGCAGTTTCTTGTTGGTGGGGGCCAGATTAATCATCAGATTCTCATACACCTTGCCGGTTTTGACCATGGCACAGGTGGAAATCATATTCAGCACCAGCTTTTGGGCATTGCCCGCCTTTAGGCGGGTAGAGCCGGTGATGACCTCCGCGCCTGTGGGGGTGGCGATGGCGATATCCGCTGCCGATTCGATGAGGGTGGGGGAGTTGCTGCTCAGGGAGATGGTGGTGCAGCCCTGCTCCTTGGCGGCACAGAGGGCGGCGTGGACGTAGGCGGCACCGCCGGAGGCGGAGATGCCCATTACCACGTCGTTTTCTGTGAGGTTGCAGGCGAGTACGTCCTCTCTCCCTGCGGTGGCAGAGTCCTCTTCACCCTCCGCGGCGCGTACCATCGTCCGCTGTCCGCCGGCGATAATGGCATTGACCATATCGGGGGAAACGCCGAAAGTAGGGGGGCATTCCGCCGCGTCCATCACGGCAATGCGACCGGAGGTGCCGGCACCCACGTAGAACAGCCGTCCGCCTTTTTCAAAGGCCGTTGCTACCGCCTCTACGGCTTTGGCTACGTCTCCTAAGGCTGTTTCTACGGCGTCCACGGAGGCACGATTCTCCTCGTTCATAACGCGCAGCATGGAAAGGGTATCCATTTCATCGATGTGGGTGGTTTTGGGGTTACGGGTTTCGGTGGGTAACATAGCATTATTCTCCTTTTGCATCGTTGTAGGTAGCGGCGAAGGTGTCACCGAAGGTTTTCGGCTTGTCTTCTTTGGCAAACAAGTGGTGACAGTACACACAGGCACCGTATATGGGCGACCGCGTGGGGAAAATGAGGGGAACGGGGTGCTTCATGGTGGTGCGGAATATCTCGCTGATGATGTCCGCGCGCGCCGTCAGACCACCCGCCAGCACGGCGGGACCGTCCGCACCGTACAGTTCGGCGGCGGTATCCAGCAGTTCCGCTATTCGCTGTAAATTTTTGCGAAGAATATCGGCGGCAAGGGAGTCTCCCTCGGTATAAAAGGTGAAAGCCAGCGGTGCAAAGGACGCAATATATTCCTTGCCGCCATTGTAGACGGTGTCGAGAACGTCCCACAGACGACCGCCGCCCCATTTCACGCGGGCTGCCTGTAGCAACGGAGTTTCGGCACGCAGACCATCTTCTGCCTCCAGGCAAGCGCACAGGATATCTCGTCCAATATCGTAGCCGCTGCCTGCCCCGTCCAGCAGATAGCCGTAGCCGCCCAGACGTTTCAGCCCGTTGGTCGTGCGAACGTACACAACGGCTCCTGTGCCTAAAATGACAGCTGTTGAGGGCTGTTCTTCGGTGCTGTAAAACACGTTCATAATATCCGACTCTATCCGAATCGGCAGGTTGGGGAACTGCGCTTGCAGTGCTTTCTGCATATTGGCAGCATGGTCCGCCGCGCTGCTGCCGGCGATACCTGCAAAAACGCCGTCGATGTGTTTGGCAAGCTGCAGCATGGCGGTTATGCCCTGCGATAGCGTGGCGCAGGCGGCTTCTATGCCGTAAATGTTTGGGTTGGTACCTCCCGCCACTATGCGGTGATACACCTCTCCGTCGGGGGAGAACAGCACAAACTCGGTTTTTGTGCCGCCACCGTCAATGCCCAGATAGGCTACGTCGGCAGCGGGGGGGAGTACGCCGTCAAACAGCTTGTCAAAGGGAATGTGCAGCACACTTGCCAGCATACACACGTTTTCCAAATCCGGCACGGTCAAAGCATTTTCCCACTTGGATATGGTTTGGGCGGACAGAAACAGCTGAGAGCCCAGTTGCTCTTGGGTCAGTCCCGCCGCTTTTCGGTAAAAACGGATATTGGAAGCCAAAATCTCATGATTCATAGAAATCCCTCCTTGCTTTCCATTCTACTATAAACCGTAAGGTTAAGCAATCACTTTTCGTGAGACCGAGTGAATAAAAAATCGCCCGAGAGGTGATTTTTGGTGCAGATTGGGCGAAGGCACTCCCTTCTGCGTAGCACTTGTCTATTTTCACTCTGTTTTTGGCAAAAAAGAGTCAATTTCCATATAGTTCCATTTTACGGTGTCCCCTTTATATATAAAACATAATATATGGCGAATAAGAGCGTGAAACCCTACTTTCACGACATTTTCCCCTATCGACATTCTGCACAAAAAAATCTATAATTCATAGTAGAGAATGTCGGCAAGTATGTCCCGATATTTTTTAAGAAAGGACGATGATTATGCGAAAAGTAATGGCAAAAAGGCTGGCAGCCCTTCTGGCAGTGTGCGCGCTGTTGACCTCGTTGCTGGTTGTGGGTGTCACCCCCACGTCGGCGACCACCAACAGCCCTGCCGGTAAGCACTACAACGTGGTGCTGGACGCTGACGGGCTGACGACCGAGAACGCTTGGACACCTAAGGAGAGTGTGTCGAGCGATTCGTCCCACGCATTGAGCGGCAACGCTTATAAGTGGACGATGACAGCCGGCAACGCGGCGACTCTGTCGTTCCCTGCCACCGGCTATGAGGACGAGACCGCCTTCTTCTTCTGGGTGGACGCGTCCGATCTGACGGCGGACGCGGCGGTCGTTATTGAGTTGAGCGACGGCACGAACACCATTAAGGTGTCTCCCGATGCGTCGGAATACTCGATTCTGGCCTTCCCGGACGACGACCCGTCGAGCATTGAGATGCCTGCGGTCAGCGCCAACGGCGCGGTGACCGTTCGTGCGGGCTTCGTGGGTGTGGTCGCCATCGATATGAACTGCAGCATGCTTTCCTTCGATGGTATGCTGGCCGGCGGCACGGTAACCTCTGCTGTGCTGACCCCCACCACCGACGGCACGCTGTATTTCGACGATATCGGTTTCGCCATCGGCGATCTGATGGACGATTTCGCTACCGCGGCTTTTGACGGCAATTTAGAGGCCAACCGCGACCCCTGTGCTCTCTATGGTCACAAATGGCTGGATGCAACCTGCACCGCGCCCAAGACCTGTGAGCGCTGTGGTGACTCCGAAGGCACGGTTGCGGACCATACATACGTAGGCGGCGTTTGCAACGCTTGCGGCGCGGCAGCTCCGGTGGTTGAGTTCGAGACCTTCCAGAGCTACGAGACCGAGACAGAGCGGAATAACGCTCCGGCTGGCGGCGCTCACATCGGTGTGCCGGATAGCGCGAGGATTACCAACCGTTTTGTGACGGCTACCCCTATTAACGGTTCCTATTCCCGTGAACTGTACTGGGACGGCGAGGTTGGTGCCGGTGCGGACTATCTGGTGCAGAGTGTGCCGGCCTCTACGCTGACGAACACCACCGGTGTCTACGTCCGCATTAAAGTAAACACGACGGCACCTGCCCCCCTCGTGTTATTGGCGACAGCAGATGCCGACGGCACCATTTCCGATTGGCCGAACGGAACGACGAAGGCGAAGTTCTATAATTTGAACGGCGATCTGGTTGCTACCAGCGAAGCCGCATGCCCCGCAGGCTTTGATGGCTATGCCTTCATTCCTTGCGGTGATGTGCAGGGCAAGGCTTTTGCCGCTATGCTGATGGCCACTTGGTACGGAAATGCCTACGGCGGCACGACCACGACTTCTTGGTGGTCCGCCGGCCCCAACGGCGGGAAACCCACCATTCTGTTTGACGACATTGGTTACTACTACACGTCCAACGGCGATGCGGTCGATTATGCGACCCTGGTGAGCAAGCTGAAAGCGTTGGAGATTCCCAATCCCAACCCCGGCGGTGGCTCCAATCCCAACCCCAATCCCAATCCCGGTGGCGGCACCAATCCTACCTATAAGTATGAGATTGTGCAGGACTACGAGGATGAGAACAAGGGCGAGTGGGGTCATGCCGGCTTTGTGAATGAGCTGGTTAACCAGACCCCTGTGACGAAGGACCCTGTCGTGACGCAGAATCCCCTGTCCGGCAGTAACTCCTTCTTCACTCAGATTATGGACACCAATTCCGGTTCGGACTTCCTGATTGCGGATGCGGCTACCATGCAGCCCACTATTGAGAATCCCACCGGTATCTTCTTCCGTCTGAAGACCAACCGTAGTGCAGATACTACCATGTACCTGAGCACCGTTGGTGCCGGTACCACATTGGATGCAGGAGTTCACGCTTGGGGCGCCAACAGCGCTGCGGCGTACAGCATCATGAACTGGCAACATAACAATGCGTGCATCGGCGCGCGTTATTATGCGTTGGACGGTACCGATAAGACGATTTCTGAGGACGGTCGCGTAGTTCCTGCCAACTTCGACGGATACGTATTCATTCCCGTGAACCTGTCCACCAAGACGCTGGACGGTCTGACCATTTTCTACGCACAGAATTGGGCGCTGACCGGTTCCTACAATGGTACTCTTGCGAACTGGTACGGCTTCGACCGCACCACGGTGGTTGGTTTCGATAACGTTGGTTTCTACTCCGCCTCTACCGCCGCCGATTGCAAGGCGATCGTGGCGGCGCTCAACGAGAGCCATCCTCCTGTGGGTGGCATAACGCCTCCTCCTGCTTCTGGCACGGATTTCGAGATCTTCCAGAGCTACGAGACTGAGGCGGAGCGAAACAACGCGGCGGCTGTGGGCTCTCACATTGGTGTGCCGGACAGCGCGATGATTACCAACCGTTTCATGACCTTTGACCCGATCAACGGCGGCTATTCCCGTGAGCTTTACTGGGATGGTGAGGTTGGTTCCGGTGCGGACTATCTGGTGAAGAGTGCTCCTGCATCCACGCTGGCGAACACGTCGGGTGTGTTTGTCCGCATCAAGACGAACACTACCAAGCCCACCCCCTTTGCTCTGTGGGCTACGGAGGACAACGACGGCACCATTTCCGATTGGCCCAGCCACGCAACACCCGCCAAGTTCTACAATATGAACGGCGAGTTGGTGGCTACCAGCGCTTCTATGTGTCCTGCAGGCTTTGACGGCTATGCCTTCATCCCCTGTGGCGACGTGGCGGGCAAGACGGTTTCCGCCATGCTGTTGGCTACTTGGTTTGCTGACCACTATAGCGGTGTTACCACCACGGCTTGGTGGTCTGCCGGTCCCGACGGCGGTCGCGCTACCATCCTGTTTGATGACATCGGTTATTACTATGCGCCTAACGGTGATAACGCAGAGCTTGCAGAGTTGGTCAGCGACCTGAAGGATGCCGAGAACGGCGAGGGTTCTGCTCCTGAGGTGTATTTCGAGACCATTCAGGGTTACGAGTCTGAGGCGGAGAAGAACAATGCCGCTGCTCCCGGTTCTCACATCGGTGTGCCGGATAGCGCGATGATTACCAACCGTTTTGTGACTGCGAATGCCCTTAAGGGCGAGTATTCCCGTGAGCTTTTCTGGGATGGTGAGGCCGGTTCCGGCGCGGACTATCTGGTGTTGAGTGCGCCTGCTTCCACGCTGGCGAACACCACGGGTGTTTACATTCGCATCAAGACGAACTCCACCGGACCTACTCCTTTTGCTCTGTGGGTGACGGCGGATACCGACGGCACCATTTCCGATTGGCCCAACGCGGCTACTGCTGCCAAGTTCTACAATTTGGACGGCGAGCTGGTTACTACCAGCAACTGTATCTGCCCTGCCGGCTTTGACGGCTACGCCTTTATCCCCTGCGGCAACGTAGTAGAGAACAAGGCCATTGCCGCTATGCTGCTTGCCAAATGGTATGGCGATGCCTATAGTGGTATGGATACCGCCGCTTGGTGGTCTGCCGGTCCCGACGGCGGCAAAGCCACGCTTCTGTTCGATGATATCGGCTACTATTGCGCACCCAATGGTATGGACGCCGAGTACACCGCTTTGATTGACGAGCTGAAGGCAGCTTCCGGTGAAGGCGGCGGTAACACTGGTGGCGGCACCACGCCCACGCCTCCCTCTACCACCTATGGTTTTGAGGTGATTCAGAACTACGAGGGTGAGAACACCAACGGCGGTCTGTGGGGTCACGCGGGCTACGTGGGTGAGCAGGCGAACAAGCGCCCCACCACCATCGATCCCACCGCGCCCCAGACGCCTCTCTCCGGCAACGGCTCTTTCTTCTCTGAGATGGGCTTTGGCGAGCAGGGTTCTGACTATCTGATTGCGGACGCCTATACGATGCAACCTTCCCTGTCGAACCCCATGGGTATCTTCTTCCGTATGAAGACCAACCGCGATGCCAACACCACTATGTTCCTGACCACTATTGGCGCGTCTACTCCCACGCAGGATTGGGCCGGTAACAATAACAAGAAGTACAGCCTGATGAACTACATCATGAACAACGCTTGCGTGTACGCGCGCTGGTTTGCGCTGGACGGCACCGAAAAGACGGTGGACGGCGATGGTCGTGTGATTCCGGCCAACTTCGACGGTTACGTGTTCATTCCTTTTGACGTGGCTTCCAAGAGCCTGGAAGGATTGACCATCTACTACGCTCCCAGCTGGGCGTTGAGTGGTTCTTACGGCGGTTCCATCGCCAACTGGTACAACGACGATCCCACCACCGTAGTTGGTTTCGACAATATTGGTTACTACTCCATCTCCGGCAGCGCCACCGCTTCTATATATAAGGATATAATGACGCGCGTGGAGAATGGCGAAGGCTACACCGCCAACCCCAATCCCAATCCGCCCGCTCTGCCCGGCATCAAGCCTGACGGCAGCGACATGGAGAAGGACGATCCCAACAGCGGTACTTACGATTACGAGATGCTGAACACCTTCGAGACGGAAGAGGAGAAGGCGAACATCGGTCCCCATATGTACGGCGAGACCTTCTTCAGCGAAAACTCTCCTCTCGGCGGCACCACCTCTCTGCGTCTGGACAATATCGGTATCGACGCGGTGGAAGTGGCACTGCTCACTGAGGCTCCCAAGCCCACAGTGGATAATGCCAATGGTCTGTTCTTCCGCTTCAAGGCGAATAACGAGGCAGGCGGCGATATGTGTATGTCCTCCGGTAGACCCATTCTTGGCTATGATGAGTGGACGGGCGAATACACCGTACTGTGGAAGGATGTCAACAAGGGTCGTCTGGTGTATGTCTGGATGGATGGCACCGTCGGCTACAGCGACTCGGTGATTCCCGCCAACTTTGACGGCTATCTGTTCGTAATGATTCCCGATACTATCAACCAGAGATACGCAGACGGCTGGTGGAAGGGCGTTCGTGCCATCTTCCCCAAGTGGTGGGCCGGCTTTACCTGGTACGGCACCACCCAGTTCTTCGACAACGTCGGTTACTGCAACATCTCTGACATTCAGAATGCGGACATCTACCGCCGTATGGTGAATGACCTTAATGCGGCGTATCCTGCGGTAGAGGGCTCTGGTCAGGGTATTCCTGAGATGCAGAAGTATATGACCTACGAGGATGATCTGGAGCCTACCGATAAGGGTAACTCAACCTTCTTCCGTAAGCCCTATCTGTATTTCAACACCGAGATGCCCATCGCGGTGAAGTGGTCCGTGCAGGTTGGTAAGGCGGAACTCACCTATCTGCAGGATCCCAACGATGCTACGCTGGCTAAGCACGGTGTGATGGTTACCTTCGGCTCCACCGGTAGGGTGGTTATCCGCGCCGAGCTGGTGGGTGACAGCAAACAGTACGTTGACTACACCTTCTCGGTACGTACCGACTCCGCCCGTCTGGACGACGCCTTGTTTGAGGCAGGCATGATCGTGGATTATGCCACCGGTCTGCTCTACGAGATGCTGGTCGAAGAGATGGATGAGGCCTTTATGGTGCTGATGGATGACAGCGCTACCCAGTACGATTACAACTATCACGTGGCGGCGCTTGAATATCTGATGCAGGTGTTTGACAACGGCGGTGTATTTGAGGATGCTCAGCCGGATGACGGCACCGAGACCCTGCCCGATGACGGTACAGAGAACGTACCCGATGACGGCACCGACCCCTTGCCTGATGACGGTACAGAGAACGTACCCGACGACGGCACCGACCCCTTGCCCGACGGCGGTGAAGAGAATGCACCGACCGACGGTGATGAGAATGGCTCTAATGACGGCAATGATATCCTGCCCGACGACGGTACCGAGAATCTGCCCGGTGACGAGGGCTCTTCGCCTGTGACCGGCGAGCGCTCTCTGGTTGTTTCGGCTTTGATTCTGGCGGTTCTGTCCGGCGCTGTGATTTTCATACTGAAAAGAAAGGTGATGTTTAGCAAATGAAAAGTCTGAAGAGATTGCTTCCCCTGATGTTGGCGGTATGTATGATGTTTACCATCATGGTTGGCTGCAACAACGAGCCTGCGGTGTCCACCCCTGTCGATTCCGACGTGACCGGTGATACCACCTCGGTTTCTACTGAGGCTACCGCCGATAACACCACGGAGGACGCAGATGCTACCGGTGATACTACGGCGGACCCCACCGGTGAGGATACCACCGATGCTACCGGCGAGGATACCACCGATGCAATCGGTGGTGATACCACTGCCGATGCGGATGGTTCCACCACGACCGGCAAAAAGCCTACCGGTACTAACAAGACTTCCGGTACCAACAAGACCTCCGGTACCAACAAGACCTCCGGCACCAACAAGACTTCCGGCACTAACAAAACCTCCGGTACTAACAAGACTTCCGGTACTAACAAAACCTCTGCGACGGTGACCTCCAACACGATGGTTACCACCGCCCCCAAGGATAACCGTTTCCCCGGTCGTGTGACCGACCTGAAGGGCCGTACCATTGTATGGAATGTGTCTCCTGACCAGGGAACCAACGAAAAGGACCCTGCCAACAAGGACTTCTTCGACACCATCAACTACGTTGAGCAGATGTACAACTGCAACATCGATTTCTACAAGCGATACAACGAGTCCGCCGGTGACAACACCATCGCCACCTCCGTGCTGGCGGGTGACCCCGTGTGTGACATCTGGACCCAGAATGGTATGAACGAGTTCATTCCTCACTACCGCGCCGGTCTGCTGCAGGATCTGTCCAAGCTGCGCGTTGTGGACTTTAAGCGTACCGACAACCCCTGGGATCGCTCGGTTGAGTCCTTCAACATTAACGGTAAGTACTACGTGCTGACCATCCCGCGTTCCTCTGCCGCGCAGTATGCGGACTTTGCTTGCATCATGTTCTTCAACCCCAAACTGCTCAAGCAGTACGGTGTGAACGAGGATCTGTTTGCTCTGCAGGAGAATGGCCAGTGGACTTGGGATAAGTTCGAGGAGATCTGCAAAAAGTTTAACAGCAACGCTTCCAAGGCGGGTCTGACTGCAATGTATGATTCCAGTCTGGACTTGTATCAGTCCCTGCTGTATACCTATGGCACCGACTGGATCATCAACGACGGCGGCACCTATAAGTTTAACGGCAACGACCAGAGAGCACAGGCAGCGCTGACCCAGTATCGCGAGTGGGTGGCTGACGGCACCATCAAGACCGTGGCCGGTCTGCCGCTGGTTCCCTCGACGACCACTCCTCAGTACAACTTCTACACCGGCAAGTCTGCATTCTCCATTGCGCTGCTCACCAACGTGGAGTGGGGTATGATGCAGGGCGGTCAGACCACTCAGGAGGTCAAGGATAACTATGGTATTCTGCTACTGCCCAAGCAGAAGGCTTCTGACGAGTATACCGCTGCCGTCGCCGCTTCTCAGGCGGGTGGCTATGCCATTCCTTATGGTGTTAAGAGAGCTAACGAGGTTCTGTGTGTAATGGATACGCTGTTCTCCACCCAGGGCGAGTATAAGTCCGATGCGGAGAGAACGGAGCAGTTCCTGCAGACTCAGCTGGATAAGTTCCTGAATAATGCTACCGGCGCCCAGACTCGTAAGTCTATTGCCCGTCTGCATAAGCTGTTCCTCGCCGGTAAGCAGTACTACAGCGAGAACTATGTTGGCGGCTACACCACCCCCAACATCACCACCGACCTGAGCAACGGCTGGTACGGTCACGTGCTGAAGGTTGCTAACGGTACTGAGGCTATGGGTTCGGCTCTGTCCTCTGTTACCAACACCTATAACAACACTCTGAAAAATTTCCTGGCTGAACGATAACTGATGCAAATGCCTGACGGCATTTGCCGTCAGGCTCGGTTATTATCACAAATGGAGGTCCCCGACGTATGAAAAGAAAACTCGCATCTCTGATGCTTGCGATGGTGCTGTTGCTGACCATGACCACAGTGGTCAGCGCGGCCGATCCGTATGATAACTACGTTTACGATTCGGAAGAGAATCCGCAGCAGGAGCCTCAGGCATACATCCCCGAGCGGGTGGTTGCCGGCGCCGATCTGGACGAATTAGGGCTCAGCAATCCAAAGGATCTGTTCGTCACCAAAGACGGCAAGATCTATATTGCGGACACCGGTAACAACCGGATTCTGGTGTTGGATGGCTTGAATTCTGTGGAGCGCGTTATCAGCGGCTTTCAGAACGGGGACACGAAAGAAACCTTTAACGCCCCGCAGGGTGTGTTCGTCACCGACGAGCACACCCTGTACGTGGCGGATACCGGCAATCACCGCATCGTTCGTCTGGATGCGAAGGATAAGCTGGTCGCTACCTACGGAACGCCTACCTCCTCGCTGTACTCCGGCAAATATGCCTATGACCCGGTCAAACTGGTGGTGGACAAGGCGGAGCGTATGTATGTAGTATCTCTCAACAGCAGCGAGGGTATTATCGAACTGAATCCTGACGGCGAATTCATGGCCTATTTCGGTGCTATCACCACCATGCCCAGCTTGGGGCAGATTCTGCGTCGTATGCTGCCTTTTGATTTCCTTAAGGACACCACGGCGCTCAACATTCCTACCGAGTACTCCAGTGTTTGCATCGACGACCTGGATATGGTATACGGTACCGTCGGTATTATCGACGGTGAAAAATTCGATCCTTCCCATTTCATTCACCGCTTGAATCCCAGCGGTATTGACATTCTGAAACGAAACGGCATTAATCCCCCCATGGGCGATGTACAGCTGCAGCGAGATGAGGAAACCGACACGATGCTCACCTCCTTCCTGTGCGACGTGGCCGTTCGTGACCACGGTATCTATTCTGTCCTTGACCAGCGTCTGGGACGTGTTTTCACCTACAGCTCCGACGGCGAACTGATGTATATTTTCGGCGGCAAGGGCGACAGCCTGGGTCAGGTTGGCATTCCTGCCGCTTTGGACGTATACAACGGCAAGTATCTGGTGTTGGATTCTCACCTCAACCAGATTGTGGTGTATAAGCCGACTCTGTACGGCGACTGCATCAACGATGCCATTGAGAGCTATTTCAGTAAAGACTATGAAACCTCCAGCGCCAAATGGAATGAGGCGCTTAGCTATACATCAAAGTCCAGTTTGGTGTACAACGGCGTGGCGGATACGGCATATAAGGCTTTGGATTACAAGCGCGCTATGTACTATTATAAGCTGGCACAGAACCGCGAGGGCTACTCCAAGGCGTTCAAGTACGCCCGTCAGGAGCTGCTCACCGAGAATTTCTCCCTCATCGTGATTGTCCTCGCTGTGTTGGTTGCGGCGTACATAGCGTATCGCATTTACCGTAAATTCCACCCCAAAAAGGAGAGGGAAGAGCGCAATACCCTGTGGGAGCAGCTGCGCTATTCCACCTACGTGATTTTCCACCCCTTTAAGGGCTTTTGGGATTTGAAGCATGCTAAAAAAGGCAGCATGCTTTCCGCTTGGATACTCGCTTTGGCGATGATCGTGGTGTTTATTCTGCGCCGTCAGTTGACCGGCTTTGTTATCAACACCAACGACGTGTCCGAGATGAACATTTTGGTGCAGTTCTCCTACGTGCTGTTGCCCCTGTTTTTGTGGTGTGCCGCCAACTGGGCTATCACCACCCTGATGGAGGGTGAAGGCACCATCAAGGAGATTTTCATCACCACCTGTTATGCCTTGACTCCCGTGATTTTGATGAACATTCCGATGTTGATTCTGAGCAACGTTCTGGCTCTGGACGAGATGTCGGTGTATACGCTGTTAGGCACCGTATCCATTATTTGGGCGGTATGCCTGCTGATTGTGGGTATCCAGACCATTCACCAGTTCTCTATGGGCAAGACCATTGCGACGATGCTCATTGCGGTGCTGGGTATGGCGGTGCTGGCGGCGATCGGTCTGCTGTTCATTTCCTTGATTCAGCAGATGGTTAACTTTGTAGAAATCAGTATCTTCGAGATATCTATGAGATAAGGTGGTGAGCAGCTTGAAAATTAAATCCGGTATTTCTCTGTTGTTGGCCTTGTCGGTGGCACTGACGGGCTTGGCAACGCTTAGCGGCTGCTCTTCCCATGAGGACGCAACCTCTAATGCCCCGACAAAGTCTGTGTATCGCAATCCGCAGGCGGATTACGACCAGCAGATTAAATCTGTGTTTGGGTTCCAGTCTGTGGCCCGGACCGATGCCTTAGAGTTGTTTGTGGATGCCACCACGGCCGAAATCAAGGTGGTAGATAAGAAGAACAACGCCGAATGGTATTCCAATCCCCAGGACCGCTTTGACGGTGCCGGCACGGGTGGTACCACGCTGGATGCTTTGGCATCTCAGGTGAAGGTGGAGTATAACGTCAAGGATAACACCATGACCTATAACACCTGTGCCGATGCGGTATGGAACAACCAGTTCTGTTTCGAGCAGGTCGAGGACGGTTTGCGCGTCAATTACCTGCTGGGTAAGCCTGTCAAAACCTATATCGTTCCGCAGATTATTTCGGTGGAGCGGCATGAGGAATTCGCCTCCGTTCTGACGGAGGAGCAGCTGGCTTTCCTCGATGCGTATTATAGCTATACGTCCTTGGATGGTATGTCCAAGGTGGAAAGCGCCGTCCTTACCGAAAAGTATCCTATCCTTAAAAAGAAGGACGTATACATCGCGCTGTTGACCAACAATCTGGGTAGTGCGGACGGCGTTTTTGCCTCCGACTATTTGATGACCCAGTTGGAGGAAATCTTCATTGCGGCCGGCTACACGGAGGAGAAGTACGTTGCGGATAACGAGGAGAACGGCATAACGGTCAGCAATCCGGACGATGCCTCCATCGCTCTGTCGGTGGTCTACTCCATTGCAGACGGCAACTTCTCTGCGGTTATCCCCAATGACAGCATTACCTATGACAGCTCCTACGTTACCCCCATGAACTTTACGCTGCTGCCGTATTTCGGCTGTGCTTCGGATAAGCAGAACGGCTATATGTTCGTGCCGGACGGCACCGGCGCTCTCATTAACCTGAACAACGGCAAGCACAGCGCCAACGACTATAGCAAGCGTGTTTACGGTCAGGATTACTCTGTCAGCGCGGACGATGACTCCGATTTGGATATTGAGCAGATTTATCTGCCGGTGTTCGGTATGCGGCAGAATAACGAGAACGGAATGCAAGGCTTCTTAGCCGTTATCGAAAAGGGCGATGCCTTGGCGGAAATCAACGCCAGCATTAGCGGCCGCGTCAGCAACTTTAATACCATTTGCAGCGTTTTCCACGCCAACCAGACCCAGAAGGCTTCCGAGCAGACCTTGGGCGTGGCTTTGGGTCGTCGGTACCAGAAGCAGAACGCCTCCAGTGATTTTGCTATTCGCTATCTGTTCTTGGGCGCGGATAATACCGACTATAACGGTATGGCGATGCGGTACCGCGAGTATCTGCTGGCGGCGAATGGGCTGAATGCGGCGCAGGTGCCTGCAAAGATGCCGCTGTACATTTCTACCATTGGTGCTGTAGATGCGGTGGAGACCGTAGCGGGCATTCCGGTGGAGACCCTTGTACCGTTGACCACCTATGAGCAGAATACGCAGATTATGCAAAAGCTGTTGGACGCCGGTGTGGATACTCTGCTGTGGAACACCGACGCTTGGTGCAACAACGGCGTGAAGAATACGGCTTTTGCAAAGCTGTCGCTGCCCGGCAAGCTGGGCGGCAAGGGCGACTATCAGTCTCTGTTGACGTTCGCCAAGGATAAGGGCATTATCCTGTATCCGCAGGTGAAGCTGCAGGCGGTTGCGAAGGAAACCTCCTTCGACGGCTTCTCCGGCAGCAAGCACGTAGCACGAAATCTGGAGAATGCCACTGCATACGAGAGCGATTACAGTCTGGTTACCCGCAGCTATGACGAGGAAACCCGCCGCAAGCTGATCAGCGCGCAGGCGTACGGCGAAATGCTGAACGGGTTCCTGTCCGCCTATACCAAGTACGGTAACAAAAATATCGGTCTGAGCACGCTGGGTCAAGCACTTAACGGTGACTACAACGAAGACGATTTCGTGGACCGTCAGCAGGCGAAGGACCTGGTAGCGGCGCTGCTTGCGGATATTCCGGAGGATCTGTTCCTTTCGGCACAGGGCGGCAATGCCTACACTCTGGGTGTGCTGGACCTGATTCACGGCATGCCTACCATATCCAGCCGCGAGTACGTGTTTGATGCCTCTGTACCGTTCTACCAGATGGTGGTGCGCGGGTTTATTCCGTACACGGGTCGCGCCATGAACCTGTCCTCGGAATATGAGGTTGACGTACTTCGTCTGATTGAGACCGGTACCATTCCCTCGTTCCAGTGGATCTATGAGCAGAACACCGTTCTTAAAAATACCGATTATAACTACTATAGTGTGAACTACGAGACCTGGCTTGAGAAAGCCGTGGCACTGTATGAGGAGATTAACACCGCACTGGCCGGTCTGGCAGATGCCGAAATCGTGCATCACGAAATGCTGACGGCGGACGTGGTGTGCACCGAGTATGAGGGCGGCGTAAAAATCTATGTAAACTACGGTGATACCGCCTATAAGACGGCGGACGGCACCGTGCAGCCCACGGATTATTTGCGGGTTGGCTGATTTACGACAAGGAGGAAAGGTTAGTGTTTAACAAGAAAGGAAAACGGAGCATATCGCTGGAATCGAAGAAAGCGATGTCCGGCTACGTGTTTGTAGCACCGTTTGTCATTGGTTTTATCTTTATTTTCTTCTCGTCGTTCATCTTTTTCATTGCTATGGCATTCAGCGAGCAGGGTATGTCCAACGAAGGTATGGTGTTGGAATTCTGCGGACTGAAGAATTACGAAGAGCTTTTCCTGTCGAATATGGAATACGTAAAAAGCGTGTTTGCCAGTTTGGGCAGCCTGCTGATTCGTTTGCCGTCGGTCCTGCTGTTCAGCTTTATGCTGGCGGTGGTGCTGAATCAGCAATTTAAGGGACGCGGTCTGGTCCGCGCGGTGTTCTTCCTCCCTGTGGTGGTTGCTTCGGGTATTGCGGCTTCCACCGGTAACTCCGGCGGTCTGCTGGATAATGCACAGATGATGCTGCAGGGTATGATGGGGGACGACACCGGTGCCCAGAACATTACGGAATCCATTATTTCCCTGTTTGGTGAGGGCTCTTACGGCTCGGTGCTGATTGAAGGCGTTGCGGCCGTGGTCGCGGGTATCTATGATATCGCCCAGGCCTCCGGCGTGCAGATTCTTATCTTCCTGGCGGCGCTGCAGACCATTCCCTCCTCCTTGTATGAGGCGTCCTATATGGACGGTGCCACCGGCTGGGAGAATTTCTGGAAAATCACGTTGCCGATGATTAGCCCGATGCTGCTGGTAAATGCGGTTTACACCGTTATTGACGCACTGGTGGGCGCGGACAACGCCGTAGTTACCATGGTGTACAATATGGGCGCGAAGCAGACCAACTACACGATGAGCGCGGCGATGGGTCTTCTGTACTTTGTGGTGGTCGTAGTCGTAATCGGATTGCTGATGTGGGGCTTGTCCCGCTTGGTATATTACGAGGATAACTGACGGACAGCGAGGAGATAAATGATGCAACTGAAGAATTGGATTTCCGAACATAAGGCGCTACGCAAGCGTTTTAACAGCCATTACCTGAAAGGGTTATCTTGGCGTGTGGTGCGTACGATTATGCTGGCCGGTCTGGTCTTTATGATTTTGTACCCGCTGTTTGTGCAGTTTATTTCGTCCATCAAGTCGGCGTCCGACTTGGGGGACCCCACCGTCATCTTTTTCCCGAAGAACCCGACCATAGTGAACTATCGCGTTCTGTTCGATGCCATTGAATATCCTACCGCGTTCTTGTACACGGCGGTGTTCAATCTGGCTATGAGCGCGTTGCAGATTGCTTCCTGCGTAATGGTTTCGTATGGCCTTGCCCGGTTTAAGTTTAAGGGACGCGGCTTGGTGTTTGCCCTGTCGCTGTTCACCCTGATTGTGCCGCCCCAGACCATTATGTTCCCCATGTTTTTGCGATTCAAGTATTTTAATCCCTTGTACATATTCAAGCTGACCGGTTCCTTCTCGGCGGCAACCACGCTGAATCTGACCGGTACGTGGATTCCTTTCCTTTTGCTCTCGTTGACAGCTATCGGCTTTAAGAACGGCCTGTTCATTTTCATGCAGCGCCAGTATTTCCGCAACCAGCCGGTGGCCATCGAGGAGGCAGCGTACGTGGACGGCTGCGGTCCCTTCCGCACCTTTGTGTCCATTATGCTGCCCGGCGCGTTGCCGATTATTTTGACCACGTTCCTGCTTTCCTTTGTGTGGGGCTGGAATGATATGTTTTACACACAGGCGCTCGCCCCCGAATTACCCCTGCTGGCGAGTAAGATGTTCGGTGTGGCGTTTGAGGCGTTTAGTACCGGTAGCCCGGTCATGGATGCCTATCTGGAAAATGCGAAGCTGTTCCTGCTGATTTTCCCGCTGATTATTCTCTATATCTTTACACAACGCCACTTTACCGAAAGCATTGAACGCAGCGGCTTGGTGGGATAATCCATCGGCCCATAACGGAGGAAGCCTCAATGATGAACAAACTACAGATAAAAAGATGTGTATCGGCCTTATGTGTTGCCGGTATGCTTGCCACCGTTTTTCCCGGTGGTATATCCGTCGCAGCAGCGGGCGCATCCGACTACGAGTTCTCCACCAAAATTGAGCTGGAGACCGCGGATGATTACGCTACCTATCTGCAAGAGCATGCAGCGGCATCTCACGCAAGCAAGGATATTCTCATCGACGGCGGTGCTTTCACCGCCGGGGAGAACGCCCAGCTTGTTACCGACTATAAAGGCAATAAAGGAGATTCGGTTCTGACCGATGAGACCGGCTTTGTCGAATGGACGGTGGAGATTGAGAAGGATGCGCTGTACAGTGCGGAAATCGAATACTACCCCGTAGAGGGCAAGGGCGTTACCATCACCCGTTCTTTGCAGATTGATGGCGAGCTGCCGTTCAGTGAGGCACGTAACCTGTTCTTCTCCCGTGTATATACGGACCAGTGCGACGAAAACGGTGTGAAGATTGCCACCGATGCGGGCGGCAATGACATTCGCCCCACGCAGGTGGAAGCCCCCGCTTGGCAGACTGCCTATTTGAAGGATTCCACCGGCTACGTGGTGGATCCGCTGCAGTTCTATCTGACGGCGGGTACCCATACCATTCGTCTGACCTCCACGCAGGAGCCTATGGCGATTCGCAGCATTCGGCTGTGCAAATACGAGCTGCCGGCAGCCTATCAGGCACCTTCCGGCCAGTCTGCGGATGCGGACCCCATTAAGATGCAGGGCGAGGCGGCGGACCTGAAGTCGGATGCGACGATGATTCCGCTGTCTGACCGCTCCAACAGCGCCATTGAGCCCAGCCACGTATCCGCTATGAAGCTGAACTGCGTCGGCGGTACCGATTGGCAGGCCAACGGGCAGATGCTCACTTGGAACTTCCACGTTGAGAAGGCGGGTCTTTATAAGATTGCCATTAAGACGCTGCAGAACTTTACCAGTGGTTCCAGTTCTTACCGTCGCATTTATATTGACGGTAAGGTGCCTTTTGCCGAGCTGGATAAGGAAGCTTTTGCTTTCTCTAACAAGTGGCAGATGCATGTCCTCGGTGGGGAGGAGGAGCCGTACGCTTTCTACTTCGAAGAGGGCGACCACTCCATCTCCATGGAGGTAACGCTGGGCGGCGTAGCCGACCTGCTGGGCAGTGCGGTGGACCTGACCAATCGTCTGAACAGCATATACCGCGACATTCTGATGATTACCGGTTCCACCGCGGACGTGAACCGTGACTATCAGTTCGATGTGGCCATTCCCGACACCTTGAAGGAAATGGTCGTGGCAGGCAAGGACCTGGACGCCCTGTATAACCTCATTATTGAGCGTAACGGTTCCGCCGGTCAGAGCGGTCAGCTGTTGCATCGGTTGGCGATCCAGCTGGAGGAGATGACCGAAAACCCCGATAGCATTGCGGCTAAGTTCAGCGCTTTCCAGAACAACGTGGCCTCTCTCGGTACCTGGATCAGCTCCACCGAGCAGCAGCCTCTGACCATCGATTATCTGTTGGTTACCCCGCTGAACAGCGAGCTGCCCTCCACAAAGGACACCTTCTGGAATTCCATTAAATATCACGTAGGTAGCTTTATCTACTCCTTTATCGTAGACTATAACGTGCTGTCCAGCGACACCGAGAATGCCGAGAGCATCCGCGTGTGGGTGGGTAGCGGTTTGACCGGCGGTCGCGATCAGGCACAGATTATCAAGACGCTGATCGGCGATTCCTTCACCCCTCAGACGGATATTGCCGTGCAGATGCAGCTGGTGTCCATGGGCGCGCTGCTGCCCGCCTATATGTCGGGCGGTGGTCCCGACGTGGTGCTGTCCCTGTCCGCTGCCGAAATTATGAACTATGCGTTCCGTAGCGCTGCCTTGGACCTGTCGCAGTTTGAGGAACTGCCTGAGATACAGAGCCGTTTCCACGAGAGCTCCTTGGTGCCGCTGTCTTTTGACGGCAAATGCTACGGTGTTCCCGAGACCCAGTCCTTCCCGGTGCTGTTCTACCGTAAGGACATTCTGTTAGAATTAGGTCTGGAGCTGCCCAGCACATGGGACGACGTCATTGAGATGTTGCCTGTGTTGCAGAAGCAGATGTTCCAGTTTGGCTTGCCCACGGTTTCCACCTCCGGTGCCTCCATGCCGATGTACAACACCTTCCTGCTCCAGCACGGCGGTACGTTGTACGCGGAGGACGCCAAGAGCACGCTGGTGAATATGCCGGTATCTGAGACGGCTTTCTCCTTCTTCACCCGTTTGTATACGGATTATAAGATTCCGCAGACCATCGACTTTGTTACCCGTTTCCGTATGGGTGATGTACCGATTGGTATTGCCGATTATCAGCTGTTCAACCAGTTGTCTGTGTTCGCACCGCAGCTGGAGGGCCTTTGGGGCTTCTCGCTGATTCCCGGCACGGTGCGGGAGGACGGTACCATTGACCGCTCGGTTCCTGCCGGCGTAACGGGTACTATGGTTCTTAATAATACCAAGAACAAGGATGCCGCTTGGGAGTTCCTGAAGTGGTGGACCGACGCGGATACGCAGGTGATCTTCGGCCGTCAGCTGGAGAGCATTATGGGTACGGCAGCGCGGTATCCCACCGCCAATATGGAGGCTATGCAGCAGATTCCTTGGACCAAAGAGTTTTCTAACGTTCTGAACGCCCAGTGGGCGTGGGCGGACGGTGTTCCGGAGATTCCCGGCAGTTACTACACCCCCCGTAATATGGACTTTGCGTTCCGTGGTGTGGTCAACTCTTCCGAAGATATTGCCGAGAGCTTAGAGGATGCCGCACGCGAGATCAATGCCGAAATTGCCAAAAAACGCAAAGAGTTCGGATTGTCGTAAGAGGAGGTTTCCCATGTCAACATTTATGCAAAAGCAAACATGGAAACAGAAAACAGCCTATACAGCTAAGCGTATTTGGCGGTTTCGGGCATCGTATGCCTTTGTGGCACCGTTTTTGCTGATCTTTTTGACCTTTACCTTCTTACCGGTTGCTATCGCTATTTTCTACAGCTTCACCCAGTTCAACGTGCTGGAGCCGGCGAAATGGATCGGTTTGGAGAACTTTAAGAATCTGTTTCTGAACGATGCGGTCTTTATGACCGCCGTGAAGAACACGATGGTACTGTCGGTGGTCATTGCGGGTGTCAGCTTCTTGCTGTGCATCCTGCTGGGCTGGTTCATTAACGACTTCTCGCCCCGTGTACGTACCATTCTGACGTTTTTGTTCTACGCGCCGTCTTTGGCGAACGTGTATTACGTGTGGCAGCTGATATTCAGCGGTGATTCCAACGGTTTTATCAATGCCTATCTGATGAAGCTGGGTGTTATCACCGAGGCGATACAGTGGTTTACGGATACACGGTATATGACCGGCGTGGTTATCTTCGTGCTGTTGTGGTCCAGCTTGGGTACCGGCTTCTTGGTTATGATTGCCGGTTTCCAGAACGTGGACACCGCTCTGTATGAGGCGGGCGCCATCGACGGTATCAAGAACCGCTGGCAGGAGATGTGGTTTATCACCCTGCCGTATCTGCGTCCGCAGCTGATGTTCTCGGCGGTTACTACCATTACCGGTTCTTTCAGTATTGGTGGAGCGATAGATATCCTGTGCGGTAACCCCAGTACCGATTATCAAGCCTGGACGATTATGAACCATTTGAACGACTACGGCGGCACGCGATTTGAGATGGGCTATGCCTGCGCGATAGCGGTGCTGTTATTCCTGCTGATGGTGGGTGTCAACTCCATCGTCCAGAAAATGCTGACTAAGATAGGGGACTGATACAAATGACGAAAGAGAATAAAGTGAAACGGCATTTGTTGAAACGAGCCAAGGTCAATCGTTCCCACGCAGGTAACTTTGTGGTGTTCGCATTCATATTCGTTTTGGGCGTGTTTATGGCGATTCCGCTGGTATACGCTATCAGCAACTCCTTCAAGCCGCTGGATGAATTGTGGATTTTCCCGCCTCCGCTGTTTCCCAATCAGCCGACTCTCGAAAACTACACCGGCTTGTTCGGTCTTTTGGGAAGCTCGTGGGTGCCGATGTCCCGCTACCTATTCAATACCATATTCATCACGGTGGTTGGTACGGTGGGACAGGTGGTGCTCGGTTCTATGTGTGCCTATCCGCTTGCAAAACACGACTTCCCCGGCAATAAATTTATTTTTAAGCTCATCTTCTTCTCCCTGATGTTCTCGGGTGCCGTTACCAGCATTCCCAGCTACCTCATCATGGTGGAGTTGGGCTGGGTTGACACCTATCAGGCGCTGATTGTTCCTGCCATGGGTAGCACGATGGGTCTGTATCTGATGAAGCAGTTTATGGAGCAGATTCCCAACGCTCTTTTGGAAGCGGCCCGCATTGACGGTGCCGGCGAGTGGCGTATTTTCTGGCGTATCGTGATGCCGATGGTTAAGCCTGCGTGGCTGACCCTTATCGTGTTCTCGGTGCAGGGCTTGTGGAATATGGGTGCATCCACCCTGATCTATAGCGAACAGCTGAAAACCTTCCCCTACGCCATCACCCAGATCATTTCGGGCGGTATCGCCCGTGCGGGTGTCAGTACGGCGGTTACGGTGCTGATGATGATTGTGCCGCTGACGGTGTTTATTATCACCCAGAGCAACATTATCGAAACCATGTCTACCTCCGGCGTAAAAGAGTAATATACGGTTTAAGAGAATGGACCGTTTGAGAATGACGTAAGCGAAATTATATGCAGAAAGGTGATGTAGCATGAAAATGAGAAAACTTTTGGCAAGTATTTCCCTGGTTGCGGTCGTTTTGGCTATGCTGTTAACTACCGCTTGTACTCCCTCTGAGGATCCGGATGAATCCTCCAACGTGGGCATATCCACCTCTACGACCGAGGACGCCACCACCTCTACCGAGGATATGGGTGGGGATACCACCGAGGACCCCACCGATGCCACCAACGACGCGACCTTGGATTTCGGTGAGGATACCACCACAGATTATTACGAAGGGGATCCTACGGAGCCCTCCTATGACTGGCCGGAGTATACGGATCCTTCGACGAGCGAGGATGTAACCACGTCTACGGAATCCACCACTACCGAGGCGCCTACCACGCAGGCTCCTACGACGGAGGCTCCCACTACCGAGGCGCCCGTCGCCACTACGACCACCACGACTACTGCGTCTAAGGTGACCACCCGTCCCACTTTCCCCTCTGTTGAGGAGGTTCCTCACATTGACGAGAAGGAGGACGATGCCGTTGGCTCTGACGAAGATTTCTACGAGTTTATCAAGGCGGAGGATTTGGCTTCCGATGCTACTTGGATGGCGGATGTCGGCTATGGTGTCATCGGCGGTGTGTCGTATACTACCCATAACAGCGGAACCACCGGCTCGGAGGAATGGCAGTGGATGTCCGGTGGCAAGAAGACCTCTTGGAACGAATGTATCGAAGACTTTGATGTCAAGCACTATGTGGATCAGATCGAGGAGACGGGTGCTGCCTATTTGATTTGGTTCACCCAGCAGGCGGACCGCTATTTCTGCGCCCCCAATGCCACCTTTGATAAGATTGTCGGCTATGAGCCCGGTATGGCCTGTGCCGAGCGCGACCTGATTATGGAACTTGCCAAAGAGGTTAAGTCCCGCGGTATGAAGTTTATGCTGTACTGCACCGCTGACGGTCCGTGGAAAGAAGTGATTCCTTTCTCCGCCCTGTGCGAGAAGGCGTGGAACACCCCCACCACCCAGTCCTATACCTGGACCGATGCCTTCAAGAAGAACTGGTGTGCCATTCTGCAGGAGTTCAGCCTGCGCTACGGCGATCTGGTTGACGGCTGGTGGGTCGATGGTGCGGATGGCATGAAGTACAACAACGATCAGGAGCTGTTGCGTATTTCCCGTGCGCTGAAGTCCGGCAACCCCAACACGGTTGTCTGTATGAATGGCGGCGGCGCGTCGCTGGCTCCCCGCTACTATTCCTCCGCTGATGACTATGCGGCGGGTGAGGCGGATCGTTTTGAGTTCTATCCCGAGGATCAGTTTATCACCGGCACCTCCGGTCAACAGGTGCAGTGGCACATACTGTCCTATATGAACAATGCGATCAGCGACTGCGCAGAAGCCGGCAAGGATACGGCAGAGTTTATGATTGACTATGTACAGAAGGTAATGGCGAAGAAGGGCTGCGTTTCCATTGACTTGAAAAATGACCGCTACGGCAATATCAATTCCGAGCACTTGGAGATTATGAAGAAGGTCAAAGCGGCTATTCGTGGGTAATTTCGCGTTTTTGTAACTTTATGAGGTGATTTTATGTTTGGTTTGTTCGACGGCAAGCTGTTTTACGGCACCGACCCTGCCATCAGCGGGTTTAACCCCAACTGCGACTGGTTCGCCGAGGCGAAATATGGCGCGTTTGTCCATTATTTGGCCTATCGTGTGAACGATCCCGAAAGACCCCATTCTTTCGGCAAACATACCGACTGGGACACCTGTGTCAATGAGTTTGACACCGAGAAGTTTGCGGAGGATATGGCGGCGGCAGGCGTAGGGTACGTAATCTTCACCCTCCAGCAGTGCGACGGGTATATTTGCGTCCCCAACGCTACCTATGACGAGCTGTTGGGGCTCAAGCCCGGCGAGCGCTGTGCCACCCGCGATCTGGTGGATGACCTGATTGAGTCCCTGAACAAGCGTGGCATTCCGTTGATGCTGTATTTTACCGCCGACGGTATGTGGCGGGAGCCGGATAAGATGACCAAACTGTGCGAAGCGGAGTTCCCCACGAACCCTGCCGAGTTTAAGGCGCACCACTGGACGGCACAGTTCAAAAGAAAGTGGTTTTCCGTTGCTCGCGAGTGGAGCTTGCGCTACGGCAAGCGCATTAAGGGCTGGTGGATCGACGGTGCCGATGCCACTAAGGGCTTTAGCGATGCCGAATTGATGGTGTATCGTGAGAACCTGCGTGTGGGCAACCCCGATACCATTGTCACCTTTAACCCCGGCGATGAGAATCTGGAGCCGTGGCGCTATTCCATCGCTGACGATTATACCGCCGGTGAATCCGGTGGCTTTGACGATTACCCCGGGGGTCGTTGGTGGGAAGGTGCCCAGTGGCACCTGATCTCCTACACCCACCGCCTGTTACCTAAGTGCGCAGAGGAGGGGAGCAACGCCGGTGAGGTTTTGGCAGAGTATGTCAAGACGGTTGCCGAAAAGCAGGGTGTTGTCAGTATCGATCTATCTGTTTACCGCGACGGCTCCGTGTTCCCTGAGGAATTAGAGGTTGTTAAAAAGGTGAAAGAGGTCGTTCGTGGCTGATGTTTCTTAATTGGAGGTAACTATTATGGAGTGGTTTGAAGGCAGCGGTTTGTATGAGGGTAAGTTGTTTTATGGCAGCGACCCCAAATTGAATGGATATAACCCCAACTGTGAGTGGTTTATGAATGCGAAATACGGTATTTCCGTCGGATATCTTTCTCACAGTGTGAATGCAGGTGTGGATTTCCCTGAACGGTTGACTTCTATGGGCAAACAGACCGACTGGGAGACCTGTGTTAATGAACTGGACGTGCAGAAGTGCGTGGATACGCTGGCGAAGGTACAACCCGGCTATGTGATGCTGACAATGCAGCAGTGCGATACTCACACCTGTGCGCCCAATGCCACCTTGGATGCGCTTTTGGGTGCAAAACCGGGTGAGAATTGTTCTACCCGTGACCTGGTCATCGAGTTTTCCGATGCTTTGAAGAAGTATAATATCCCCCTGATGCTGTACGTTACCGCCGACGGTATGTGGAAGAGTCCGGAGGCGATGAGCAAGCTTTGCGAAGCGGAGTTCCCGACGGATCCCTCTACCTTCAAGGCGCATCATTGGACGGCCGCATTCAAGAGAAAGTGGTTTGCCGCTCACCGCGAGTGGAGTATGCGCTATGGCGATCGTATCGCCGGTTGGTGGGTCGACGGTGCGGATGCCTGCAAGGGGTATAGCGACGTCGAGCTATTGCTGTTCAAACAGAATTTGCTGGCAGGCAACCCCAACGCCATTGTCACCTTCAATCCCGGTGGCGACAGATTTTTGCCTTGGCGGTATAGCATTGCCGACGACTATACGGCGGGTGAGTCCTGCGACTTTGACGACTATCCCGAAGAGCGCTGGGTAAACGGCGCTCAGTGGCACGAGATTTCCTATCTCGAGGCGGTGACCAACCGCTGCGCCAAGGATGGCTCCGACCCCACCGAATTTATGGTGAACTATGTGAAGGCGGTTACCGAGAAGCAGGGTGTGCTTACTATTGACTTTGCCCTGTTCCGCGATGGTCATCTGGATGAGGACCATCTGGCGATTATGAGGGCGGTAAAAGAAGCCGTTAAAGGATAACGATTACCGATTGTAGAGAATGAGGTTGGCTATGAAATTGTTTTACGGTACGAATTCCGAACTGTTCGGATATAACCCCAATACCGACTGGATGGCGGAGGGGAAATACGGTGTTTGCATCGGCTATTTGAACCAGCTGATTAACCGTGCGGATCGCCCCCAGTCTTTGGGCAAGCAGACCGACTGGGACACCTGCGTCAAGGAGTTTGACGTGAAGAAACTGGTGGACCAGGTTGCGGAGATGGATCCCGCTTATCTGTGCGTGACCCTGCATCAGGGTACGGAGTTTATCTGCGTTCCCAGCGAGGTGTTCAACACCGCCGCCGGCGTTAAGCCGGGCGAGTGCTGTGCCACCCGTGACTTGATCGCTGAGATGATTCCCTTGCTGAAGGAGAAGGGCATTCCGCTGATGCTGTATTTCACCGGCGACGGCCCTTGGATGAATTCGGATGTGATGACCAAGTTGTGTGATGCGCCTTTCCCCGGCAGCCCCTCCGAGTTTAAGCCCCACCATTGGACCCCCACCTTTAAGAAGAACTGGTTTGCCGTTGCTCGTGAATTGAGCTTGCGGTACGGTGAGCACGTAAAGGCCTGGTGGATTGATGGTGCGGATGCTTGTAAGGACTATAACGACGCCGAGCTGCTGCTGTTTAAGGCTAACCTGCTGGCGGGTAACCCCAATGCGGTGATGTGCTTTAACCCCGGCGGTGAGATGACCCCGCCCTGGCGCTACTCCATTGCGGACGACTTTGTTGCCGGCGAGTCCAAGTATTTTGACGATTATCCCGAGGATCGCTGGGTGGACGGCGCCCAGTGGCAGATCCTCTCCTACCTCTCCCACCTGCAGGAGCAGTGCGCGGAGAAGGGTACCGATACCGCCGAGGAGATGGCCGACTACATCAAGGCGGTCGCCGAAAAGCAGGGCGTTGTCACCATTGACCTGCGTGTCTGCCGTGACGGCTCTATCCTGCCGGAGCAGGTAGAGATTATGAAAAAGGTGAAAAAGGCCATTCGAGGGTAACCCTTTTTCTGTTGGGTTTTTGAGGAGTGTTACGCTATGCCAACATTTTTTGGAACAAGTACGGAATTGAGCGGATTTAATCCCAATTGCGATTGGTTTGCCAAGGCGAAATACGGCATTTCCACAAGCTATCAGTATTTCAACGTGAACAATACCGAACGCATTTATTCGCAGGGGAAATATACCGACTGGGATACCTGCGTCAAGGAGTTTGATGTGGAGCGGTATGCTAAGACCTTGGCGGATATGGGTGCGGGCTACGCGCTGTTTGTGCTGTACTCCTGTGAGGAGTATATTTGTGTGCCGAGCCACCTGTATGACAGTCTCCTTGGTGCAAAACCGGGCGCGTTTTCCGCTACCCGCGATTTGGCGATGGAGTTGGCGGATGCGTTGGAGAAATATAACATTCCACTGATGCTGTATATTACCGCTGACGGACCGTGGAAGAATGCGGAGGTTATGACCAAGCTTTGCGATGCTCCTTTCCCCGCCAATCCGTCTGAGTTTAAGCCTCACCATTGGAATGCCACCTTTAAGAAAAACTGGTTTGCCATTGCCCGCGAGTGGAGCTTGCGGTATGGCAAGCGGGTGGCCGGCTGGTGGGTCGATGGGGCAGACCCCTGTAAGGCTTATACGGATGCTGAATTGATGCTGTTCCGCGAGAACCTGTTGGCAGGCAATCCCGATGCCATTATGTGCTTTAACCCTGGCAACGATCGTCTACCACCTTGGCGATATTCCATTGCGGATGATTTCACTGCGGGCGAATCGGGAGATTTTGACGATTATCCCGAGGGTCGCTGGGTGGACGGTGTCCAGTGGCACGAGATTTCCTATGTTGAGGCATTAGAGAAACGATGCGAAAGAGACGGCACTGACCCGGCTACCGAGCTGGGGAATTACCTGAATGCGGTTGCCGCGAAGCAAGGCGTTGTCACCGTGGACTTGCGTGTGTTCCGCGATGGCTCTGTTCTTCCGCAGCATGTGGATATAATGAAGAAAGTAAAAGCGGCTGTTCGCGGCTAATACAGTAGAGGGTGAGAAATATGAGTATTACTATAAACAAACAGGCGGTTTTGCCGAATAAAATACAGCCTCTGTCTGTCGGTGCTATGCAGTGGCAGGGGGATTTTGCGCGGGTGACCGACCTGATTATGCGGCGCCAGTTTATGCGTGATCGTTGGTGGACAATCCTGACCGAGCAGTTTTCGCAGCGTTTGGACGGCCACAATAATGGCTGGCGCGGCGAATACTGGGGCAAGCTGATGCGCGGTGCGTGCTTGGTGTATACCGCCACTGCGGACGAGGAGCTGTATGCCACGTTGGTGCAGGCGGTTGAGCTGTTGCTCAAGCGTCAGGACGACGAGGGCAGAATTTCCAGCTATAACAAGGAACATGAGTTTAACGGCTGGGATATGTGGGGCCGCAAGTACGTTATGCTCGGCTGCGAATATTTCTTGGAGATTTGCCGTGACGATGAGCTCAAGGAGCGTGTCATTGCCGCGCTGATGCGCCATGCGGATTATATCGTGGACCATATCGGCGACGGCGAGGGCAAAAAGTCGATTTTTGAGACCAGTATGATTTGGGGTTGCGTCAACTCCAGCTCTATTCTGGAACCCTTCGTACGGTTGTACAACCTGACGGGGGAGCAGCGGTATTTTGATTTTGCCACCTACATCGTGGAGGCGGGCGGCTCGGCGGACGAGAATGTCTTTGAAAAGGCGGCTTTGGGCGAGGTGTACCCCTATCAGTTTAAGGTCACCAAGGCCTATGAGATGATGTCCTGCTTCGAGGGCCTGCTGGAGTACTACCGCGTCACCGGCGAGGAGAAGTGGAAGACCGCTGTCCTCAATCTGGTGGATATGGTGGCGGAGAGCGAGATTACCATTGTCGGATGCGGTGGTTGTACCCACGAGCTGTTCGACCATTCTGCCGTGGAGCAGTTTAATATGGAAAAGGCTACCGGCCCCATGCTGGAGACCTGTGTAACGGTCACCTGGATGAAGCTGTGCTGGCGCGCCTATTGTCTGACCGGTGATTGCCGCTACGTGGATTACGTGGAGCGGGCCTACTTCAATGCGATGCTGGGCGCTGTTAACACCGAGAATAGCCCCGAGAACGGCGGCTTGACCTTCGATAGCTATAGCCCTCTGATTCACTCTACCCGCGGCAAGGGTATCGGCGGTCTGCAGAATTTGAATTGGCTGTATTTCTCCGGCTGCTGCGATAGCATCGGCGCTTGCGGTATCGGCATCGGCGCCCTGTTTGCGGTGATGCAGGACGAGGACGGCGCGGTGGTCAACACCTATATGCCCGGTGAGGCGACGGTGGTGCACGGCGATGCGTCTGTCACCCTGCGCTTTGATTCCGTCTATCCCAAGGCGGGGGATATCCGCGTAGCGGTGACCGCCTCTGCGCCCTGTGAGATGACGATGAAATTCCGTATCCCGAAGTTTAGCGCGACCTCGGCCCTTACCGTGAACGGTGAGGCGTTCCCCTGCGCTGCCGGTGAGTATACGGCGATTACCCGCGTTTGGAAGACGGGTGACGTGGTGGAAGTGGCGCTGGATATGAGCGTGCGCGCCATTACCCCTGCCGCTTATGGTGCAGAGGGTGTGGATATGGTTGCCTACGAGGCAGGCCCTCTGGTGCTGGCACGTGATGCCCGCTTTGGGGATGATATGGATTGCAAGCTGTCGCCTGCGGCAGTCTTCGAAGCCAAAGCGGTGGAGAACCCTGCCTTCCACAGCAACGTTTGTTATGCCATTCCTCAAGCAGACGGCACTGCCGTACTGTTGGCGGACTATGCCTCCTGCGGCAAGACCATGAATGAGGCTTCTATGACCACCGTTTGGATGCAGGTGGAGACAGAAAATAAATAAACAACAAGAATAGCCCTCCTCGTTTTGAGGGGGGCTGTTGTGGATGTGCTTGGTGATTTATATATGAATAAAACCTTTACTGATTGTGTCTGGGTGGGACCGAGCTATCCTTGCGGTTCCCCTCGGATTATCCGCCGTTTCACGGCGCAGGCGGCAAAAAAAGCCACCTTGACCGTGACGGGTCTTGGCTATTTTGAAGCCTATGTTAACGGGACGCCTGTGACGGAATACCGCCTTTTGCCGGTAGCCAGCGATTATGAGCCGCGGGATTTCTCCTCCTACACCTATCCGCTGCTGGACGAAACGGTAAATCGCATTTACTACTACGAATTTGATGTGACCGAACAGCTGAAGGACGGCGAAAACCGGCTGGAGATTCTTCTCGGCAACGGCTGGTATTGCCAGCGTGAGCGGGGAGAAGAGGGCAACAACTCCTTTGGTGAAATCCTCAAAACCATTTACCGCTTGGATTTGGAGACGGCGGGTGGCACGCAGTCGATTTGTTCTGACGGCACGGAGAGTTGGACGGAAACGGCTATTCGCTACAACAACCTGTTTAAGGGCGAGGTTATCGACTATACCTTCCGCGATGAGGAGGAAAAAGCGGTGGCAATTTTGCCCACCCCCGACACGGAGATGACCCTTGCTATGGGTGCACCGGATAAGGTGATGGCGCGATTTTCTCCCGTGAAATTGGGCGAGGTTGAAGGCAAGGCGATTTTTGATGCGGGTGTGAATATTACCGGTGTGGTGCGGCTTGCCACCACCGCGCCTGCGGGCAATCGGGTGACGCTCCGCTTTGCAGAAAACGTGAACGAGGACCTGACCCTTAACTTCTTATCTGCGGGCGGGGATTACAAGTTCAATTCCGGCGAGCCGCAGATTATGCAGGACGTATTTGTTACCGACGGGGGAGAGCGTGTGTTCGAACCCCGCTTTGTGTGGCATGCTTTTCGGTATTTTGAGGTGGAGGGTCCCTTTGACGCGGTAGAGGTGTGCGTGATTCACAGCGACACGCCGATTACCGCCACCTTCTCCTCCACCAGTGAGGGACCGCAGTTCCTGTTTGACGCGTACACCAGAACTCAGCTGAACAATATGCATGGGAGCTATCCTTCGGATTGCCCCCACAGAGAGCGGCTGGGGTATACGGGTGACGGACAGGCGTGCGCCGCTTCGGCGATGATGTTGCTGGATAGCCAAGAGTTCTACAAAAAGTGGATACAGGATATATTGGACTGTCAGGACCGACGGAACGGGCACGTACAGCACACCGCCCCCTTTATGGGCGGTGGCGGCGGTCCCGGTGGTTGGGGCTCCGCTATCGTTACGGTGCCGTACAACTACTATAAGCAGTTTGGCGACTTAGAGATGCTGGAAACCTGTTACGCACCGATGCAGCACTTTATCTCTTATCTGGAGAGTCGCTGTGAGGACGGTCTGTTGGTCCGCGAAGAGGACAGAGGCTGGTGCTTGGGTGAATGGAGCACCATAGACCCGATAGCCATTCCCGCTGACTACGTGAACACCTGCCTGTATATCAAGGACTTGGTTTTGGTTGAAGAAATCGCCAATCTACTGGGCAAAACGGAAGATATCGCCTTACTGCAGTGCCGCAGAAAGCGGGCGCAAGAGGCGGTGTATACTACTTATTACAATGCCGCCACGGGGCATTTTGCCGATAATTTGCAGGCAGCAGACGCCTTTGCGGTCTGGTGTGGTCTTGCCGGAGCGGAAACGGCGCGTCAGGTGGCGGAACACTACGATGCTTTGGGCTATCTGGGTACCGGCTTGTTCGGTACGGATATTCTGTTGCAGGTGCTATTCGATTATGGTCACGGCGACGTGGCGCTGAAGCTGCTGGAGAGCGAGGAAATCGGCTCTTATCTGTATATGAAGCGGAGCGGTGCCACCACCCTGTGGGAGACCTGGCATGGCTACGATGTCTACAACGGACTGGGTATGAACTCCCACGACCACCCGATGTACGGCAGCTGTACCAGACATCTGTTCAGCGGTATTTTGGGTATACGCCAGAAAGAGGGTGCGGCGGGATACACGGATATTATAGTAGACCCTAAGGTGAAAGCCTCCTCTCATATCTTTTCAGGCAGCTTGCTCACACCTCAGGGACGGATAGCGGTCACGGTGGACTATCGCGTATCACCGCCCACCTTGTTGGTACGGGCACCGCAGGGGGTCAAGGTGACCATCCCTGACGAGAAGGCTTTTACCATTCAGTGAGGTGGAAAATGGAACAGACGAAAGCACTGTGTATCAGCGAAGTCAGTATCCCTATCGATGACTTTGACGGGAAGGAATACATCTTTTTCCCTGCCTGTGTGTATGACGGCAACCGTTTTCCTTGTTTGCAGCGAGCGTATCCGCCGGATTTCACCCACGAAGAAGCCTGTGCAGATATTCCCATTACCATTACCGATGTCCCTCGATTAAACGTGGACGGCAGCGGCGAGATTGAGGTGCTGGCGGGCGACCTGTCGGTGCCCTGTATGGGTATGTTCTCCAAGGAGCGTAAGCAGGGTTTGTTGATTTTTACCGCACAGGAGTTGGACGGCAAAAACCTGATGCTGTCTTATTCCCAGGGTGTGTTCAAAATTTCCGACAAGGATAACCGCAAGCGGCGGTATTTTGCCATCGGTACCATGGCGGATAACGCAAAATATGAACCGAATCCTGTTAAAGGCAACAAAGAGATCCCCTATAAAGTGTTGCAGTTTGCCTGCGAGGATATGGTGGCGTTTTACACGGCGTTTTTCGACAACCGCAAGGTGATGGGGATGAATGCCGTAAGACCGTCTGCTCCCATAACCGAAAGAGAGCAGTGGGCGCTTCAACGACAAAAATGGAACGAGGAATGCTACGATCCGCTGTGGGGCTATAATTTGGTCAATGCGCAAGGGCGATACCTGCTGGCGTGGGCGAATAACGGTGTAGCCTATCCCTTTATGAAATTGGGGAATGCAACCGAGTGGGAGCGGGGCGTGGAAACCCTTCGCTACGTCTATGCGCAGCAGGCAGAGAGCGGGTTTATGCCCAGCTGTATTTTGCGAGACGGGACGATTTGCGGTGACGGTCACGGCAAGTCCAACACTACTCGTTGGCATATGGTTCGCCGCTCGGGAGAAACCTTATACAGCACCTTAAAGTGCTTCGGCTTATTCCGTGAACGCAATCTTCCGATTCCGCAGGATTTGATGACCGGTGCGCAGGCTTTGGCAGAGGCGTTTGTGACTCTGTGGAACCGCTACGGACAGTTGGGGCAACTCATAGATTATACCAACGGCGAGATGATTGTGGGTGGTTCCACGGCAGGTGCCATCGTAGCTGGCGGTTTGGCGAAGGCGTCGCAGTTTTTTGACAATCCGCAGTATTTACAGGTTGCCGAGAAAATCGGCGAACAATATTATACCCGTGATGCGCTGGCGGGCTATACCGTGGGCGGTCCCGGTGAGATACTGCAATGCCCCGACAGCGAAAGTGCTTTCTCCTTGTTAGAGAGCATGGTGGTGCTGTACGAGGTTACGGGCAATCGGGTGTGGTGCGACCGTGCAGAGCACGTAGCGCATCTGTGCAGCAGCTGGGTGGTTGCTTATAACTACTGTTTCCCCGCGGGCAGCGAGTTTGCCCGTCTGGACATCAAAACCGTGGGCACGGTGTTCGCCAACATTCAGAATAAGCACAGCGCACCCGGTATCTGCACGTTTTCCGGTGACAGCCTGTACAAGCTGTATCGGTTTACGGGTAACAAGGCGTATCTGGAGCTGATAGTGGATATTAAGTATGCAATCCCGCAATGTATGTCCACCGAGGAGTGTCCGATCTACGCCTATTCCATAGCGGATGGGGAGCGGGACGACAGAGGTGTGCCGCTTACGGCTGTTAAGCAGGAGGCAGGACGCATCTGCGAGCGGGTGAACATGTCCGATTGGGAGTCCCCGTTGCGCGTGGGCTGCATCTGGGGCGGCGGTCACAACTGGCCGGAGGTAAGCAATCTGATAACGCTGGCAGAGCTGCCCGAAGAGTTGTTTGAAACGGTATGAAAATACCGAAAAAGCATATAAAAGGAGAAATGACGTATGGAAAAGAAAGTGTACATCGGCAACGACACCGCAGGCTTCTATCTCAAGAGCAAGTGCATCGAGTATTTGGAGGGCAAGGGCATTCCCTACGTGGATTGCGGCTCGGCGGACGACCCCGACATCGAGGCGACCCGTTATCCTTTCTTTGCCGCTAAGGTGGCAAAGGCGGTAGCCTCCGGTGAGGCACGCTGCGGTCTGCTTATCTGCGGCACGGGTATCGGCATCAGCATGGCCGCCAACAAGTTTAAGGGCGTGCGTGCGGCACTGGTGAACAGCACCTATCTGGCCCGTATGACCCGCCGTCATAACGATGCCAACATTCTTTGCCTGGGTGGCAGAACCATCGGTGAGTGGGAGGCTATCGACATTCTGGAGACCTTCCTCAACACCCAGTACGACGGCATGTTCCACGACGGTTCTCTGGACCTCATTCGCGAGGCGGAGGACTATATGATGAACGACAACGTATGGTGCGAGGAGCCCCGCAAAATCTCCACCGGTCCTCTGGCGGATGCGGAGATTTTCGACCGCAGCAAGGGCTGAGGAGGAAGCAATATGAAGCTTTATTCCGTAACGGATAAAGAGTTTGCCAAGTACGGTCGCGTGCTGGAGGGCTACGATTTTAGCGATATGTTTGCTATAGCGGAGAGTTTCCCCATTCAGGCGGGTATCGTGTATAAGCCTTCCATTCCGGAGCTGGAAAGCTGCGCGGCGGCGCAGGATATGTGTCTGCGCGGCTTCGGCGGCATGCCGATTCAGATTGGCTACGTGGCGGGCATCAACGGCCGTCTGGACTGTCTGGAGTACCATAAGAGCAGCGAGTTCAACATCGCCAAGGAGGACGCCATTCTGGTGCTGGGTACGGTGCCGGAAATGGACGGATTCTCCTTCGATACCGCAAACTGCAAGGCCTTTTTGGTTCCTGCGGGGACGGGTGTGGAGCTGTATGGTACCACCCTGCACTATGCGCCCTTCGGCGTGAACGGAGCGGGCTATCGGGTTCTGTGCGTGCTGCCTCGCGGCACCAACGGACCTAAGCCTGCTTTAGAAAATAAGGATGCTGAGGCCTTGTTATGCTGTGGCACCAACAAGTGGTTGGTTTGCCATCCCGACGTGGCGGCAGAAAATCCGAATGTGTACGTCGGTCTGCGGGGTAAGAACATTACCGACGCGGATATCACCGAATAATGGACAAAAAACACCGCTGAGCACTGCTCAGCGGTGTTTTTTGTTGTTAAGCTAACCAGTTGTGGAGTTTCTCCAGCGCCTCGTCAATGGCGGGGGAGTCGTCGGATTTGGCGAAATATTCCAGCCCATAGTAGCCGTCGTAGCCGATTTCCTTGAGCAAGGCGAAGCACTCGTCAAAGTTGACGTCCCCTTGACCGATCTCAACCTCTTTCACCCAGTTGCCCTGCCAAGTGGGCCAGGTGCAATCGGAATCCGGCGCTTTCGTCTTGCTCCATTTCATATCCTTGATATGCACGTGGACAATCTTGTCGGGGAAACGGCGGATGATGGGCTGGATTTCCTCCTCCATCTGACAGATATTACCCAAGTCCGCTACCACGCCGATGTCGCGGTCCACCTCTGCCAGCAGGCGGGAGAAGCCCTCCAGACCGTTGTACACGAAGGCCTGATCCTCGTACACGGCGCGGACGCCGAGGGTGGCGGCATAGTCGTACACCTGACGAATGCCGTCGATACCCTTGTAGAACAGCTTTTCCTTGTTCTCGGGGGTCAGACGCGCGTGGTCGTTGGTGATGATGACGGTGTGGTGGATAAAGGGGGAGCCCAAAATTGCCGCCACGTCTGTAAAGCCTTTCATGCGCTCAATCTGCGCCTCGGAATCCTCACCAACTAGGTCTGCATACACCGAAAAACAGCAGAAAACAATGCCCTTTTCATCGGCGTAGGCGCGAATCTTTTTGGCCGCCTCGACGTCCGGCTCGGTCAACTCCATGTGGCAGAAGCCCTCGACGGCGGGCAAGCCGTACTCTACTGCCAGGTCAATCATCTCGTAGAAGGACTTAATGCGGGGGAATGGGGGGTTATAAAAGGCAATTTTCTGCTGTTTCATATGGTTACCTCCAACTTGTTTATTTGCTTGATGCGCGTAATTATACACTACTAGAAATAAAATGTCAATAACAATAAGGTGGTGAAAATGTTGATTTTAGACAATGTGTGGTTGCTTTTCTATCAGCATTTTTTGGGCTATTGTTCCGCAGTTTCCAGAATAATGCCACCGTTTTCGCCGCTCTCGAAGCATTTTTCCAGCAGATACATCGTGTTCACCGTTTGCTCCGGTGGGTTCTCGGCGTTTTCCTTATTGTTGGCGAGAATATCGACGAAATACTCAATTTCGGTGGTGATGCCGCCGGCGCCGGACATAGCGATGTCCTGCGTAACGCCGTCAGCGGTAAAGGTTACCGCTTCGCCGTCAAAGCGAAGGGTGCCCTTTTCAAATTCCACCGCATAGCTCATATTGAAAACGGCTTTTTCATCCAGCCAGGCGCTGTCAATTTCCACCGTGTAGTCGCCGTAATTAAAACGGGACAGGGAATAGTCATAGGGGGTGGTGCGGCTCTCCAGCCGACAGGAGAGGGCGGTCGGCATACCGAAAATGTATTGCATCACGTCGATGTCGTGGATGTTCAGGTCCATAATGCTGCTGCCATTGCGGATGTTTTCACGCCGCCAGTTTGCTCCGCCCCACATAGGCAGAGGGGAAACACGGGTGAACGAGGCGCCCGCCACCTTGCCGTAGCGACCGTCCGCTACCGCCTCGCGGAGATAGATGTACTGGGGATAGAACCGCACGCACTGCCCAATCATCAGCGAGCGTCCGCTTTCGGCGGCGGCATCCGCCATCCGCTTGGCGGGTTCGTAGGCGGTGGCCATCGGCTTTTCACACAGGACGTCGCAACCCGCCTTCAGCGCCTCGATGGTGATTTCCTCATGCAGTAGGGTGGGGACGCAGATATCTACCAAATCGGGCTTCTGTTCGGCAATCATCTGCCGCCAGTCGCTGTATTTGGCAAAGGGTAATTCGTCCACGATATCCCCCGGCATATCCAGATTAATCTTGGTCATGCCCTCAAAGGCGGCAGGATTGGGGTCGCTGGCGGCCACCAGCTGCACGGGCATGCCCGCCCGATTGTGGTACCAGTAGGCGTAGCGGTGCAGCTGGGCTATACCGCCGAAGCCAATCAAAGCGACACGTATCATTTTGTCCTCCTGTTAATGGTCAACGTACATGGTACTGGTGTTGACATCTTTGTTTGCCGTTACCTCATTTTTGGCGAGGGTGTCGGGGAACAGCATCATAAACAGCTGCTGGGCAATCCATTCGTGGCTCTCCCGATTGGGGTGATTGATGCGATTTGCCAGCATCATGGTGGTATCCTGCGTTTTGCTCAGCTCTTTCCAGTGGGCATACAGATCGCACACCGGCACGTTCATGGCGGCGGCCACCTCTCGGGCGCCGTCCATAAAGGCGTCCATTCGCCCACCGTTCTGCCATTCTGCCGTTTGAGCGGCGTACTCGTGGTATCTCTCGTCCACGTCGTCTGCCACGTAGGTGTTGAGCATGTTCGGGGTGATCAGGATGGGCTGGGCATCTGCCTCGCGGCAACGGCGGAAGATCTCCGCCAGAGACTCCTTATACTCCTCCAGCTCCAGATTGATGTCGTTAAGCCCGAAGCAGACCAGCACCACATCGGGGTGGTGGTCCAGACACTGCCGCTGCAGGCGGGGCAGGGCAATGTGGGCGGTACCACCGCCGATACCCGCGTTGATGATATTAGTGGGGATGAAATAGTTCTTGGCATCAATCTTCTGCCGCAGGCGGTTCCAATACACTGCCTCATAGTCCATAAGGTCCATCTCGAAGCCGCCGTGGGTTACGCTGTCTCCCAGCGCTACGATGGTGATGGGGCCGTTTTCTACCAGTTCGCTGATGCCCATTGACAGTTTTTTCTGTACATCCATAACAAAAACTCCTTATCTTACAGAACGATTTCCGTAAACTCCATCGGCCGCAGGGTCAATGCCTGTTTATTGCCGGTGATGGCGGCGGCACAGACCGCCTGCTCCTGCTCGGTCTGGTTGAACAGGCAGACCGCCATACCCGCCGCCGTCTGACGGCAGGAGGTCATCGTCACCACGGGGTTATCCAGCGTGATCAGCGGGTCGTGGGCATCGGCGCCCTTGCCCGCAGTGAACAGGGACATAGCCACAGGCTTTTCGCAGAAAATCTGGGACTCCCGCTCCACCTGCGCCATACGGGTGGCATGAGCACCGCCGTCCAGCAGGAAGTCGTAGTCAAACTGCCCGATATCGATGCGGGGCAGGCAACGGTCGGAGGGGAGAATCTGGCGCTCCTCGATGGGGTGAGCGCAGTAGGAGGGGGTACGCACCAACGTCTGGTACAGGACTCCGTCTTGGAAGCTGCTGGCGTACACACCGCTGCTGTTGCACAGAGTGAAGCACCCGTCACCGTTGGTGACCGCCAGCCAGCGCTGCGCCACGTTCTCACGACCGTCGTTGAACAGCTCCCGATGTCCGAACACGCCCTGCCCGAAGCAGTTGGTGTTCTCATAGGCGACGGGCAGCTGCCATTTCACCATGCGGTTAGCCTGCTGGAAGCTCATACGGATATGTACCGCCAGCTTGCCGGTGGCATGCTCCAGCGTGTAGGTGATTACCGCGTGGGACTGCTCGTATACAAATACCGCCTCTACAGCGGAGCGAACGGCGCCGTCCTCAATGAGGCGGACGGGCGTCAGGTCGTGGGGCAGACCGGCGATCCGACCCGCCTGCTCGGCAGTGGCCAGCGTGAAAGAGCCGATGTCCTTGGGGAAAGAGGAAACTCGCATGCCCCAGGGGTCTTCGTCGTCCTCGATAATGCGCAGTTGGCCTGCCTGCTCTTTGAGCACCGTTTTGCCGTCCGCCACGTAGGAGTCGATCCAGCCGGTGCTGCGATCGATAGCAACAGAGGAGCGACCGCTCTCCATTACGATGAGGTCGCCCTCAGGCTGCGCCACTACGGGCTTTTCAGGCAGTTTCTTGGGGCGGGCGATAAGTCGTTTCATGGTAAAGGGCGGCAGATTGACCACAAAGGCCATCTGTTTGCTCCAATCCAGCGGAATGGTGCTGTTTTCCTTCACCAACTGAGAGGGGATCTGGGTGTCTCCGTCGTAGATGTCGTAGTCGGTCCAGTAGGGATCCCAGTTCTGGTCCGCCAGCATAAAGTCGGCCTCGTTTACCGACTCCACCGCCCAAGGATGGGGGTTGTACACAAAAATCGGAATGGTGCCGGCGGGGGGAGCGGGGTAGGATTCAGCCAGTTTGATAAAGGCCTTGACCTGCGCCTTTTCCAGCGATTCGATAGCACCGCCGAAGGATTGCAGCGCGGCAGTTTCCGCCTCCCGGATACAGGAGCCGGGCAAAATGTCGTGGAACTCGTTAAACAGCAGGGTTTCCTCTGCCTCCGCCAGCACCCGGGTGGGAATCGGCAGACCGATCTGATGGTGGGCGGCGGCGCAAATCTTTTCGGTTTGCAGGAGCTTGTTTTCCAGCTTAGCGTGCAATTCCTTAATGCGGCGCATAGAGGAATAGCAGCCCACCATAATGGGAGTCAGGTCGCCGCCGAAGCGGGGCAGTTCGTCCAGATTCATGCCGGCGAAGTAATCCTCGGGTGTGCTGTGGAGGACCTCGTATTTATCCGCGTTTTTCTCTTTCCATGCGGCGATCTGCTCCAAATCAATCTTGGAGGGTCCGCCGCCGTGGTTGCCGATGCCCCAGAAAATCAGCATACGCTCTTTCTGCGGCTCATTGTTCAGAATCCACTCAATTTTCTCCACGCTCTTACCCATCAGGGAGCTGTAGCCCATAGAGGTGCGGTGGACGGGCAGAGCGTAGCCGTTGTAGCCCTCCCACATAAACTCATTGGGCAGCTGACGCTCGGGACGAACGCCGGGGCGGGTGATGATGTAGCCGGTGTAGCCGTTTTTCGCCATCAGCTGCACCAGACCTTGGTCATGACCGAAGGGGTCTACATTTACCGCCACTGTGGGGGTGACGCCGAACTTCTCCTGAAAATATTCCCGCCCGAAACGAATCTGTCGCTGGAGCGACTCGCCGGAGGACATCAGGCAGTCGGGCTGCAGGAACCAACCACCCATAATATGCCACTTGCCGGCGGCAACCAGCCGCTGAATACGGGCGAACAGGGCGGGATCGTACTCTTCGACCCAACGATAGAGCAGAGCTTCGTTGTGGTTGAAGACAAAATCGCCGTCGTTCTCGCAGAAGTCGGCGGCAATGCGGAAGGTGGACAGCGCCTCCGCCAGACCGGCCGGCCATTTCCACTGCCATACCGGATCCAGATGGGCGTTACACACCAGATGAATTTGCTGTTTCATAATGACACCTCGCTAAAATTATACGGATACACAATTTTACACATAAATAATAGCAGAAACAGCAACGGCGAACAATGGCATTTCTTGTTCGCAGAGTAGGGTGTGTTGCGTTTTTCTGCTATATTTTGTAATAAGTACGGTTTTGAGGTAAAAAGAACAAGAAAAACTACTCTGAGAGCATAATTCAACATTGCCATGCAAGAGGCGATTATGATATCTTATAATCAGCGTGAAATATTATTTTTTGCGAAAGGAATGATTCCATGAAACGTAGACTCTTAGCGCTTCTTTCCGCACTGACCATTATGGTAGTGGCCATTGCGGGAACCGGGGTGTTTGCTGTCACGGCGGAAACCGTAAGCAACAGCGAATGGTTTGCTAATGCCAAATATGGTATTAGCGTTTCCATCAAGCATGCATCCCAGAACAATCCCGAAAGTGACGCCTCAGGTGGTGCGCAAACCAGCTGGGAAAACTGTGTCAACGAATTTGACGTTGACAACTTTGTCAGTCAGGTCGTGCAGACCGGTGCGTCCTACGTGCTGCTTTGCATCAACCAGGCAGACGAGTATTTTTCGGCTCCTAACCAGGCCTATGCAGACCTGATTGCAACCAGCGGTATGGACCTGACCGATGTTATGCCCACCCGCGACCTGCCCATGGAGATAATGGACGCTCTGGCGGAGAAGGGCATCAAGACCATGATGTACTACGCCGGTGACGGTCCTTGGAAGAACGAGGAAGTTTTCGAGAACGTCTTCGGCGGCGAGATTGACGACGAGACGAAGGCACCTGTGCTGAACCCCGGCGGAAATGATTACGCCACCAAGACGATTAAGAAGAACTGGAAAGCCGTTATGGAAGAGTACGCCGCCCGCTACGGCACCAAGATTGCCGGCTGGTGGTTGGATGGTTTCGACACGTCTAAGTGGAGCCTGTTGGAGCAGAAGACCCTCCGTGCCATGCTGAAAAAGTACAATTCCGATGCGCTGATCTCCTTCAACGCAGGCGGTCCCTGGCGCGCTCCCGGCTACAATGTCGTGGACGAGGGCAAGGAGGGCGCGGACGATCCTGCTAACATCTTGATTGATGGCTCTGTGGACGATTACGCCGCCGGTGAGCATCACACGTTTGACTCTTATCCCGATTCCCAGTATGTAGTGGATAAGAAGGGCGCGCAGAAGCAGTGGCATATCCTGTCCTATCTGTGTGGCGATCCCTATGTGGATGGTGTGTCCGGCAGAACCGTTATGGATGCCGACTATATGATCGAGTATGTGAAGGCGGTCGCCGAGAAGAAGGGCGTCGTCACCATGGACGTTACCGTGGGTCGTACCGGTAACATTCTGTCCAACGAGCTGAACGTGCTGAAGGCTATCAACAAGGCTATCTACGGCGTGGGCAATGAGCCCGAGACGCCTGACGAGGACGAGACGCTCGACAGCAACTACCAGATTATTCAGGACTACGAGGGCGACAACAACGGCGCTTGGGGTCATGCCGGTTTCGTGGACGGTGCGGTCAACCAGACCCCCACCACCAAGGATCCCGCCGGCAAGCAAGCTCCTATGTCCGGTTTCGGCTCCTTCTACTCCGAGATTATGCAGGACTACAACTCCGGATCTGACTTCCTGATCGCTAACGCGGCGGATATGGAGTGCAAGCTGGAGAACCCCACCGGTATCTTCTTCCGTTTGAAGACCAACCGCAAGGCGGACACCACCATGTTCCTGTCCACTCTGGGCTCTGCCTCTAATGTGAACGACCAGGAGCATGGTTGGTGCGGTAACAGCAACGCCGATTATTCTATTATGAATGCTCAGTGTAACGAGCTGGCGACTTCCGCTCGTTACTACGGTTTGGATGGCAGCTATCAGACGGTTGGCGAGGATGGCCGTGTGGTTCCTGCTGAGTTTGACGGTTACGTGTTCATTCCCTTCGATGTGGCTTCCAAAAATCTGGAGGGTCTGACCATTATGTATGCCCAGAGCTGGGCGCTGAGTGGTTCCTATCCCGGAACCATTGGCAACTGGTACGGCACTAACCCCACCACTATCGTTGGCTTCGATAACGTTGGTTACTACACCGGTAACACCGTTGAGGACCATCGTGCTATCATCGCCGAAGTGGAGGGTCAGTACGTTTCTTACGAGTATGAGATTCTGCAGGATTACGAGGGTGAGAACAACGGCGATTGGGGTCACGCTCCCATGGTTGAGGGTGCGGTGAATGCTACTCCCATCACCATCGATCCCAACACGAAACAGCCCTCCCTCTCCGGTATGGGCACTTTCTACAGTGAGATTACCAACACCAGTGCCGGCTCCGACTATCTGATTAAGGATGCGGCGGATATGCGGTATGACCTGAAGAACCCCACGGGTATCTTCTTCCGTCTGAAGACTAACCGCAATGCTAATACCACCATGTTCCTGTCTACCATCGGTGGTGCTACCGAGCTGACCGACGCTCACGGCTGGGGTGGTAACAACAACGCGGACTACGCGCTGATGAACTACCAGTCCAACAACGATTGCATCAAGACGAAGTACATCGCGCTGGACGGCACCGATATGACGGTGGATGGCGACGGTCGTGTGGTTCCTGCCAACTTCGACGGTTATGTGTTTATCCCCGTGGATCTGTCCGCAAAGATTCTGGACGGTCTGACCATTATGTACGCCCCCAACTGGGCGCTGACCGGCTCCTATTCCGGCACCATCGCCAACTGGTACGGCGCCGATCCCATCACCCGTGTGGCCATCGATAACGTGGGTGTCTACACCGCTTATAACAACGCCGCTTACAAGGCGCTGATTGATGCGGTAGAGAGCAAGTACGTTTCCTACGAGTACGAGATTATTCAGGACTACGAGGGCGAGAACAATGGCTCTTGGGGTCACGCCGGCTACGTGAATGGTGACGTCAACCAGACTCCCATCACCACGGATCCTGCCGTTCAGAACGTTCTGTCCGGTTTCGGCTCCTTCTCTACCCAGATTAACGGTTTCGATGCCGGTTCCGATTATCTGATCGCGAATGCAGCGGATATGGAGTATACGATGAAGAACCCCATGGGTATCTTCTTCCGTCTGAAGACCAACCGTGCCGCTAACACCACGATGTACCTGTCTACGGTCGGTGCGGCTACCGAGGTCACCGACGCTCACGGCTGGGCCGGCAACAACAACGCCGATTACTCCCTTATGAACCACCTGTTCAACAACGCTTGTCTTAATACCAAGTACATTGCGCTGGACGGCACCGATATGACAGTGGACGGCGACGGTCGTGTGGTTCCTGCCAACTTCGACGGCTATGTGTTTGTTCCCTTCGATGTGACCACCAAGTCTATCGAGGGTCTGACCATCATGTACGCACAGAACTGGGCTCTGACCGGCTCCTATAACGGCACCATTGCCGGCTGGTACGGCGGTGAGCCCAACGTGGTTTCCTTCGATAACGTGGGTTACTACGCCGCGGGTACTTCTGCCGCTTACAAGGATATTGTCAATGCCGTAGAGGGTAGCTATAAGTCCTACGCTTACGACATCTTCCAGAGCTACGAGACCTCTGAGGAGCAGGCTAATGCGGCGGCTGCCGGTTCTATCATTGTCGGCGGTGACGGCGCCGGTATGACCAACCGTTACGTGACCGAGGGTCAGATCGGTGGCAAAACCTCCCGTGAGCTGTACTTCATTGGTAATAACTACGGCGGCGATTATCTGGTGATGAACGCTCCTGCTTCTGAGCTGTCTAAACCGGCCGGTATCTATGTCCGTGTTAAGACCAATGCTGTTAAGGATCTCCTCTTCACTCTGTATCCCACCACCGGCAAGGAGGATCTCAGCTGGCCCAACTCCGCCCAGCCTGTGAAGTATTACAATCTGGACGGCGAACTGGTTTATACCAGCAAGTACGTAATGCCCGCCGGCTTCGATGGCTACGCCTTTATTCCCACCGGTGATATTGCGGGTCAAGCCATTGCGGCACAGCTGTTGCCCACTTGGTACGGCAACGCGTATGCTGCGAATGAGATGACTAACGTAGGTCACGCTTGGGTCGCAGGCCCCGGCGGTGGCGTTCCCTCCATCTATTTCGATAACATCGGCTACTATGCCGCTGCTACCGATGCGGACTTTGCAGCCATCATTGCGGACCTGAACGCCAAGTATGGCGTAAAGCTCCCCGACGTAGAGTTTGACCTGTTCCAGGGCTACGAGACCGACGAGCAGCGCGCTAATGCAGCGGCCAACGGTGCTATCACCGGCTGTCCCGACTCCGACAAGCTTGCCAACCGCCTGGTGACCGAAAACACCCTTAGCGGTAACGTGTCTCGTGAGCTGTACTGGCATTTCGATGGTGGTTCCGGTGCGGACTATCTGGTGCTGAACGCTCCTGCCTCCAAGCTGGAGAAGACCACCGGTTTCTACGTCCGTATGAAGACCAATACCACCGCTGTAACTGCCTTCAAGGTGATGGCCACCGCTGATAACAACACCGATGGTGATAACAAGATTGGCGAATGGCACGCGGATTCTATTGCGGCTAAGTTCTACAATCTGAAGGGTGAGCTGGTTATGACCAGCAACAACCTGTGCCCTGCCGGCTTCGATGGCTATATTTTCATCCCCTCCGGTGATGTACAGGGCAAGGCTATTGCCGTTATGTTGTTGGCTGCCTGGTTCGGCGAGGCGTATACCCCCGGCAGCAATCCTGCCCAGTGGTGGATTGCCGGCCCCGATGCCGCTAATCCCACCATCCTGTTTGATGATATCGGTTATTACTACACCCCCAATCAGGACGACGCGCAGTATGCCAAGCTGATCAACAAGCTGAAGGCTCCTGCCGTGAACGAGGATGTGTCTGCTTCCTTCGAGATTGTTCAGGACTATGAGACCAAGGGCAGCAACGCTAACGCCGGCGGCGCTCCCTTCGGTCAGGACGGTAAGTGGAACGAGGATGGTTCTATTTGGGTATTCCGGGCTACGGAGGAGCAGGCCAATGCCGGTCTGGTGCGTCCTCTGAGCGGTGGCAATAGCTACCACACCCGTCTGGTTGACGGTGTGCGCGGCTCCGACTATCTGATTAAGGATCTGGCTGCTCCCACTATCGCTGATGCCGATGGTATCTTCCTGCGCCTCAACACCGGCCACGACAGAACCGTTTCTCTGTGTCTGACTTCTGCGGGCGCCGACAGTGTGGTGAATGCGGAGACAGGCGAGCTGACCTCCGGTTTCCTGAATGGGGACTACGAATTGACTCGTCCCGTTAACAACGCTATCAACACGGCTGTTCGTTACTACAGCTTGGATGGCGAGCTGGTCGGTACCGGTCTGGCTGTGCCTGCCGGCTTTGACGGCTACGTTTTCGTTCCCGTTGACCTGTCTACCAAGAAGCTTGACGGTCTGACCGCCAACTGGGTCGATGGCTGGTACGGCGAGGCCGAAACCTACTGGCACAACTCCGATACTATCGTCCGTGTGGATAACATCGGTTACTACTCCGTGAGCAGCATGGGTCTGGATTCCGAGTACGCCGCCATCATCGGTGCGGTTGAGGGTTCCTATAAGTGCATCGATGATAAGTACCGCGATTTCTTCGGTTTGATTGCCGAGGCCAGAGGCTTTGACCTGACCACCGGTTTGGGTGCTGACCTGAAGGCTGACTTTGATGCAGCCATCACGAACATTGCTAGTGGTGCTCACGCCGATTCGGTTCTGTACGAGTACAAGATGAAGGTTGGTACTCTGGGCAATCCCCTGCGTCTGAACGTGGGTGGCGCCCAGATCCGCGAGAGCGATAACGCGCTGCGCTTCATTCTGGAAGCGGATCAGTCCTTCCTGGATTACATGAACGAGCGTTACACCAACGTGGAGTTCGGTACTCTGCTGGCTCGTGCTGACCTGTACAGCGGCGAGATGGTTTGCTCCGCTAAGAAGAACGGCTTCAGCAAGAAGGAAGCTACCACCATCATGCGTGAGAGCACCTTCACCCTTACTGAGGATGAGTATAAGGCTCTGAACGGCAGCAATACGCTGGTTTACACCTGCGTGCTGCGCGGTGTTCCCGCTGACAAGCACGACGTGGTTCTGCGTGCCCGTAACTACATCAAGTTCACGGACGGCGACACCGAGTACGTCGTGTACGGTGAGGAAATCAACACCACCTATGCCGAGGTGCTGGCACAGTCTGCACAGGCATAAGCATAATACAGTCTAATTAAGCGAGAGCCTCCGCCTGTATGGGCGGAGGCTGTCGCCGTATTATCCGCGATAGGAGGAATACGGTATGAATGGATTATTATGGTCAAAAATGGCAAGGGCGATTAGCGTTTTTGCCGTCCTGTGCGTCTGCTTATCTGTGGTTTTGCTGAGCGGTTGTACCGCTGAGCCGGAGGATTCGTCGTCGGGTAACCAGCTTCCCGCCGGACAGGAGGATTCGTCCACCACAGGCAAAACCGAGGCGAGCAACGATGCGGTTTTTGAGGACGACACCTTTGTAGACGGCAACGATGCCAATAACGATGTGCTGAACGGTACTTCTGCGGAGGGCGCACAGCCCGACGGAAGTACAGGAGTAGGTGGTTCTACCGCGGCATGCAGTACCACGACCACGGCTAACAGCGTCGGGGGCGGCAGCACGACCACCGCTGACGGTGTGACCGCTTCGAGCGGTAATAGCACGACTTCCACGGGATTGGGGTCTACTCCTACCTCTGCGGCGGGCAGTCAGTCGCATTCCAGTGGCAATAATACCTCGGCGACCACGGTGAAAACCGAGGCGGGAACCCCCTCCGGATCTGCGACGACGGGGCAGGGCGGCCAGCCTACGCGTTCCACCGCTGCGGCGGGGGAGAGCCAAACCGGTACCGACAAAACCCAGTCTGTCGCTACGGGCAGTGTGACAAATAACGGCACTACGGGTGGTTCTTCTGCGCAAGGCGGCACCACTATGCCGTCTTCTGCCACTCCCAATGAAGATTCGACGAGCACGACGCAGAATGAAGCAGACACCTCTGCCCAGATCACGACAACTACCGAAAAGAACTGGTTTGGCAAGGATGAAGGCTATTTGCCTCCCGTTCGTCCTTGGAATTAACAAAAAAAGCAACACAGGGTTTTCCTGTGTTGCTTTTTTTGCAAGGGGAGCGGCGGCACACAGCATAAAACCCTACTCCAAGGGCAAGATTGCCACTTGACGATGTTGGCGCGGTGCGGTATAGTGCAGTTGTGATAGCTGTTTTCCTTGTATACATAGGGAATGGAGAATTTCACAAAAAACCATATTGAGAACGACAGGCAACAGGAGGAAAAACTATGAAAATCGGCATTATGGTGATGATGGACCCCATCGACAAGCTGGAGAGTAAATTGCAGGCTATGGTGGCAGAGGGCTTTGATAACTGCCAGCTGCAGAGCTGGAATCCTCCCTCTTGGACGGAGGAGAACGCCGCTATTGTGAAGGGCCTTTTTGATAAGTACAACATTGAGATTTCCGCTTTCTGGTGCGGCTGGGAAGGCGTCTGCATCTGGAACTTCTACGAGGGGCAGGAGACTATGGGCTTGGTGCCTCCTACCTATCGCTATGCCCGTATGAAGAACCTGCTGTCCGGCGGTAAGTTCGCTAAGATGCTGGGTGTCACCGACATCATCAGCCATATGGGCTATATCCCCGAGAATCCTTTCGATCCCAACTTTATGGGCGTCGTCTGTGCGCTGCGCGGCGTGGCGGAGCAGTACCAGAAGGACGGACAGTATCTGCTGTTCGAGACCGGTCAGGAGACTCCCACCACCCTGTTGCGCTGCATCGAGACCATCGGTACTGACAACCTGGGCATCAATTTGGACACCGGCAACCTCATCATGTACGGTAAAGGCAGCCCCGCAGATGCGTTGGTTACCTTCGGTAAGTACGTGCGTAACACCCACGTTAAGGATGGCGTGCCGCCCACGAGCAGCCGCACCATCGGTCGTGAGGTGAAGCTGGGCGAGGGTCGCGCCAACTGGCCTGTCGTGATGCGTGATTTGGTGAAAGACCATGGCTACGACCGCTATCTCACCATCGAGCGTGAGATTGAGGGCGACCAGCAGATCGAGGATATTCGTTTTGCAAGAGCTTATCTGGAAGAAATCTATAATGGGTTGAAGTAAGGAAAGAGGTTGTTTTGTATGATAAAAGCTGCTATTATCGGCTTCGGTGGCATTGCACAGGCAGCGCACCTGCCTCCCTATATAGAGTTGGAGAAGCAGGGCAAAGCCAAGCTGGTGGCGGTGTGTGATATCGACCCCAAGCGCTTCGAGGCGAAAATGTCCATCAACCTGGGAGATGCGCAGGACACCCTGCCCGAGTCGGTGCATCGCTATACCGACTGGCATGAGATGCTGAAGAATGAAGACGTGGATATGGTGGATGTTTGCTTGCCCACTTTCCTGCATGCCGAGACGGCTATTGAACTGCTGAACAGCGGTTATCACGTGCTGTCGGAGAAGCCGATGAGCCTGTGCTATGAGGATTGCCTGCGTATGTGCGAGGCGGCCAAGACCAACGATAAGAAGCTGATGATTGGTCAGTGTATTCGCTTTAACGGCAACTACAACTTCATCAAAGAAGCGGTAGAGGACGGTCGTTTCGGCAAACTCAAGACGGGTACCTTCCGTCGTTTGAGCTCGCCTCCCATCTGGGGCTGGGACAACTGGTTTATGGACTATGAGCGTTCCCACGGCTGTATGTGGGACCTGCATATCCACGATCTGGACTTTGTGCAGCATATGCTGGGTCTGCCGCAGGCGGTATCCTGTACGACACAGGACGTATACTCCGGTCGTGACATTTGCCATTCCAAGTTGCACTATGGGGATTTCGCCATCTCTGTTGTCGGTGACTGGTCGCTGGAGGGCATGCCCTTTGTGGCGGATTTTGTCGTATCCTTCGAGAAGGCTACGCTGGAACTGCGTGACGGCAAGCTGTTGGTACATCCTCGTGATGGCGAGACCTATTCTCCCGACGTGGATACCACCGACTTCTATTTCAAGGAGATTGACTTCTTCGTCGATACGATTGCAAACGGTACGGAAAACGTTGTCAACCGTCCCGAAAGTGCAGCGATGTCTATTAAAATCGCGGAAGAGCTGTGTAGAAGCTCGGATTTGGGCGGTCAAGTATTGCCCTTTAAGGCATAATAGCGTAACAGAATTCGAGAAACAGGCAGAAGGATTAATCCTTCTGCCTGTATTTTATTTAGGGGTATTTCATTGACTTAACAGGAAGATTGTGGTAATATTAGTTTAGGTATTTGTAAGTTGAGAAATTGTTTCTTTTTCGAATAAGAGGGCTGTGCATGAACGGGTTGTTAAAAGGAAAATCTCTGTGTTTTTCCCAGATTGTGCTGTATGCGGCATTGCTGGTGGCGGGTGTGTTTCACGAGTTTGTGTCCTGCCTGCTGGCGGTGGTTTTGCTGGTTTGGTTGGGAGTACAGTGGGGAAAGAAAAAGACGCTTAGCCTGTGTTTAACACCCGCCTTTGGGGCGATGGTGGCGCTGGTGCTTGCTTATGGCGCGACGGTGCTTTGGGCGGTGGACAGCGGCATGGCGGTATTCGGGTTCTTTAAGTTTTTGCCCTTGCCGCTGTATATGCTGGTGCTGATGCAGCAGCCTGACGGACGGCAGCGGGCGATTGACGGGCTTCCCTATGCGGTTACGCTGATGACGGTGTTTTCGGTGGTGGGTATGTATCTGCCGGTGGTATCTGTCTATTTCACCGTGTCGGGGCGTTTGTCCGGCTTTTTGCAGTATCCCAATACCTTTGCGGTGCTGCTCTTGATAGCGGAGCTTCTGCTGTTGACCGGAGACCGCCCGCGGTGGTGGGATTACGGCTGCATTTCAATTCTGCTGTTTGGTATTTTGTCCACCGGTAGCCGTACGGTGTTTTTGCTGACGGTGGCTGCCAATGGACTGGCGCTGCTGCTGCACCGCAACAAAAAGGTGCGGTGGGTGATGCTGGCTTGTATAGTAGCGGGTGTGGCACTGGTGCTGGTGTACTGTGCGGTGACCGACCGCTTTGGGGTGCTTGGACGCTATTTGAATATCAATCTTAAGGAAAGCACGTTTGCGGGACGTATCCTGTATATGCTGGACGCATTGCCTCTGGTGGCGCGTCACCCCTTTGGTCTGGGCTATATGGGCTACTATTATATGGAGCAGAGCATACAGACCGGCCTGTACGCTATCACCTACGTGCACAACGACTTGTTGCAGATTCTGCTGGACGTGGGCTGGGTTCCCTTTGCCGCCTTTATGACCGCGGTGGGAATGTCCTTTTTCAGCCGCGCTGTGCCTATGCGGCACAAGCTGGTGATGGCGGTGATGCTGGTTCACGCGCTGTTTGATTTTGACCTGCAATATATCGCCGTTTTTATGGTGCTTCTGCTGCTTATGGCACCTACCCCCTGTAAAAATCTGTTGCTGTCCCGGGGCAGGGGCTTGTGGTATGCCCTGACCGGTTTGCTGGCGGTGGCGTGCCTGTATGTGGGTACGGTGCAGGGACTGACGTATTTTAAATGCTATGACGAGGCGCGAGACCTGTACCCGTGGCATACCGCCAACGAAATTCGGCTCTTACAGGAGCTGGAAGACCCTGCTGAGGCGGCGGTGGTGGCGGACCGCATTCTGGACCGCAACCCCCACGTGTCGGTGGCATACAGCGTGAAATCCCGCTATGCATATTCCATCGGCGATTTTGCTTCGGTCATCACGTATAAGGAAAAGACCATAGAAACCGCCCCCTTTTTCCATTCGGAATATTGGGAGTACGGAGATATGCTGATTAGCGGCATTCGTCTGTATACCAAGGCGGGCGACATTGCCAGCGCCAAGGTGTGCGAACGGGCGCTGCTGGCGCTGTCGGATAAGCTGGCGGTACAGGAAGAGCGGCTGAGCGAATATGGTGCGGCCATCGACACCCAACCGATTTTCTATTTGCGCAAAGACCAGCGCGAATACATTGCGGCACTGAAAGGGGAGGAATGATATGAAACGTCTATCATGGTTCCTCTGTTTAAGCCTGCTTCTGGGCTGCCTTACGGGCTGTCGGGGCGGCGGGGTTGCCGTGTATGACAGCGCGGGGGAGGTTATTGCCACCCCGACGAGTATGGAGTTTTCGGCGGAACAGCTGACGGACGAGATGTACGACAGCTACGTGCGAACGGTGCTGAACGAGGCTGTGGTGGTGCTGCAGGAGGTATACGACTACCGTGCCGACGAGGCGGAGCGGGCCCTGTTCCGCGGCGACTTTGCGGTGTATACGGCGGCTGACTCGGCGGTGTTTGAGGCGATAGCTGAGATGTACGGGGCGTATGCCGCCGAGGGGTTGCCCCTCGGTTGCGCCGTCACCGACCTACATGGCGGCTTGTGCGCCGTATACAGCGGCGGCGAAGAGGCCTATGCCTTAGAAAAGCGTTCCCCGCACTCGGCCATGAAACCGCTCAGCGTGTACGCACCCGCCATGGAGAAAGGACTCATCGACTGGTCCACCCGTGTGACGGATAAACCCTATAAGCAGATAAAGACCGAAACGGGAACGGTTCGCGACTGGCCGGTGAACCCCAGCGGGGGATATACCTACAAAAACACGACCCTGTACGAATGTGTACGGCAGTCGCTGAACACGGCGGCGGTGGCTTGCCTGTCGAAATTGACGGTGACGGATTCTCTGTCCTTTTTGCAGGACGCTTTTGGCATGGAGCTTTCCTACGAGCAGAATGCAGCCGCATTGTACGGGGAAGAGGAGGTCATCGGTAACTTAGCCTTAGGCTCGCTGTACGAGGGGATTACCCCTGCACAGCTGGCGGGCTATTACCAGATGTTCGGCAACGGCGGGCAGTACCAACGCCCCTGTGCCATAAGGGAAATTCGTGACCGCAACGGCAAGGTGGTGTACACCTATACGCCCGCACCAAAACAGGTGCTGAGCGAGGATACCGCCTACATTATGAACCGCCTGCTGCAAGGTGTGGTTCGCCCCGGCGGCACCGGTGATGCAGCGCGGTTTGGTAACGTGCCGCTGGTGGGTAAGACGGGTACCGGCAGCATGGAAGAAGGCGACAACTGGTTCGTGGGGGTTACCCCGCAATACAGCTGTGCGGTATGGCACGGTATCGGCGCAGGCGTGGGCGCGGGCGAAAACATCGCCGCCCGTCTGTTTGCGGAGATTTTTGCAAAGATACCCTCCCAAACCGTGACGGATTTTCCCCGCTGTGCCACCGTACGCAAGGTGATTTGCTGCAGTGAGAGCGGGCTGGAATATACCGATGCCTGCGGACGAATGCAGATAGGCTATTATGCGGCAGACCGTGTGCCGACGGTCTGCACCGAGCATTAATATAGACAGTTTAGAAGAAGGAGATGTTTTTGAGGATGAATTTCTTGAAACGAAGTGCAGCTTGCCTGTTGGCGCTCACCCTGTTCTTCGCCTCCGTGCCGCTGAGCGGTATGGCGGAAGCGGTGGACGTGGAAGTCGTGAAGCCCGACTTAGGCCAGACTGAGCTTGTCCTCGGCGAAACGGTGACGGTAACCATCGACGTCGAGGAAGAGGTCTTGGTGTACAGCTTCACGCCGGAAACCACAGGCTACTATGTGTTTGAGGCAAGCGGTGACGTGGATTCCCAAGCGTACCTGTATGATGCCGAAGGCACAGAGATCGCTTATAGCGACGATTATACCGGGACGAATTTCTGCATCCGTACGTCGCTGATGGCGGGGCAGACCTATTTCCTGCACGCCCGGTGCTATGGCACCAGTATTGGCAGCTATACCCTTACCTTGACGGAATTGGAGAGCCCGATTGTAGGGGTGGAGATTTGGGAGCCGATATCTCTTATAGAGAATTTTGACGGTGAATATACGCAGGATTCCTATGAGGACGGCGACGAAACCCAGATGACCGAAGAGTACTTCAAGTATTCTTTTTATACGCCTTCCTTTACCTTTATCCTTTCCGACGGCACAGAGGAATATGGTGAAGGTCTCTGGTGGGACGGCGATTATCAGGCGGTAAAGTGGACGGATCCGCAGAGCTACGAGACTCCCTGGACGGTTGGTAACACCTACGCCGTGGAGGCTTTGGTGGCCGGCTTTGCGTTCACCTTTGACGTGACGATTGAGGAGAATCCGATCGAGTCCGTTACGGTGGATAAGATATATCCCATTGCGAACGTGACCGGCCAGACCCGTTCGGAAGAGTATGAGGATGAGCAGGGTGAATGGCAGACTGCAGAGTATTTCCACTACTCCTGTGCGCCCTACTCCTACACCGTTAAGCTGAAAGACGGTACCGAAATCAGCGACACCGGTTCCTCGGTTTACCTCAACGGTTCTTGGTACGAGTTTATCTATCAGGACCCTCAAAGTTATCAGAACCCTTGGGAAGAGGGGAACACCTATGAGCTGACCGGTTCGGTTGCAGGTCACCGTTTCACCTATGAGGCGGAGATTATCGACACCCCCATTGAGTCGGTGGAGATAGATAAGGTGCTGAATCTGGAGCACCTCGGCGGCGAATGGACCACCGATTTGGAGTTTAATGACGATGGCTGTGGGTATGTTGAGTCGGAGGAATATTATCGCTACGAATACAACCCTACGCAATCCGTTATCACGCTGAAAAACGGCAAAGTCTATGAGGACGGCGGCTTTGTGTGGGACGGCATCTATTATTCCTTCAATGTGGAAGATCCGCAGAGCGCCAAGAATCCTTGGACGCTGGGCAACACCTATACGCTGAACGGTTCGATTGCGGGTTACGATTTCACCTATGAGGTGGAGATTGTCGACACCCCCGTCGCGTCGGTGGAGGTGGAGCCGATACAGCTCGTCAAGGAGCAAAACGGCTACTGGACTAACGGGGATGATTACGGCTGTGGCGATATCTGCGAAACGCAGCGGTATTTCCACTACTATGGCTACCGTCCCGTAAACTACACCATTATCCTTAAGGACGGTACGAGGTGCGAAAACAGCAACTTTTACTGGAACGGACGCTGGTATGGCTTAGAGTGTTACGATACGCAGAGCGCGTTGAATCCTTGGCTGCCCGGAAACACCTATGAGATGGTCGGCAACGTTGCGGGCTATGAGTTCACCTATGAGGTGGAGGTTATCGAAAGCCCCATTCTCTCGGTAGAGGTGGAGCCGATACAGCTCATCGAGGGAACCAACGGCTATTGGGATCGCCATTACGGTGAGGACGAAGAGGGCAATCGCATCGACTTAGAGTTCTTCCATTACTATTGCCAACCCAGAAAGTATACCATTCGAATGCGGGACGGTTCCGTGTACGAAAACGAGTCGATTCTGTGGAATGGTGAATGGCACGGCGTGGGATATTCCGACCCGCAGAACGCCGAAAACCAGTGGGCGGTTGGAAACACCTATACCACTACGGGCTCTATTTTGGGCTACGAGTTCACCTATGAGGTGGAGATTATCGAAACCCCCGTGGCTTCGGTGGAGATTGAGCCTCGTCGCCTGCTGGCTGAGCAGGACGGCTATTGGACCTGGGACTACGTTTATAACGAAGAGCTGGGTTGTGACGAGGAAGTGGAGTATTTCCGCTATTATTGCGACCCTGTGCAGTACACCATCACCATGAAGGACGGTACGGTGTACGTGAATGAAAGCGTCGAATGGGACGGCGAGTGGCACTCTCCGGAAAATGAGGCTGACCAGGGCGCCGAAAATCCGTGGCTGGCCGGCAACACCTATGAGGTAAAGGGCTCTATTCTGGGCTACGAATTCATCTATGATGTGGAGATTATCGGCAGTCTGGTTGAATCGGTGGAGGTGCAGCCGATTCGGGTAACCGAAGGCATTAACGGCTACAGAGACTACGATTACGTAGATGGTGAGGAAAAGTATTACTATCGCTATGAATATGAGCCGCAGTATACCATCACCCTCATCGATGGCACCACAATCGAGGATAATTATTTCGACTACGAGGGGAATTACTATCACGTTTCTCTGAACGACGGGCAGGCGTGGGATAGTGCTTGGCAGTCGGGCAACACCTATACGGTAAAGGGCGAAATCGCCGGCTACGAGTTCAGCTTCCCCGTAGAGGTGGAGGCATCTCCTGTCGTTTCGGTGGTGGTGGAACCGCTGCAGATTACAGCGGGCACGAACGGCCACTGGAGTTGGGACAGTATCTATGATGAGGAAACCGACTCCTTTAAGGAAATGCAGTATTTCCGCTATGAGGTGCCGATTCGCAACTACACCATCACGATGAAAGACGGTACGGTGTACGAAAACCAAGACGCGGAATGGAACGGCGACTGGTATTGCATCAATTATCACAACCCGCAGAGCTATGAGAATCAGTGGTCGGAAGGCAACACCTATGAGGTGGAAGGCTCCATTATGGGTTATGAATTCACTTTCCAGGTGGAAATTACCGAATCTCCCATCGCCTCCGTGGTGGTGGAGCCGCTGGTGCTCATCGAAAACTCCAACGGTTATTGGAACACGGAATATTATTATGACGAAGCCACCGACACCGAAAAGAGTGTCGAGTATTATCGGTATTACTGCTCTCCCAGCCGCTACACCGTCACGATGAAGGACGGTACGGTTTACAAGGATCGTTTGATTTGGGACGGCACCTATTACTCGATCAACTACGACAATCCGCAAGACCGCGAAAACCAGTGGACGGTAGGAAACACCTATACGGTGGAAGGCTCCCTTATGGGGTATCGCCTGTCCTACGAGGTGGAGATTGTGGAATCCCCTGTTGCTTCGGTAACGGTAGAGCCTGTACAGCTTATTGAAGGCTCCGACGGCGATTGGGATTGGGATTATATCTATAACGAAGATCTCGGTTATAGCGAGGAAGTGCGTTATTTCCGCTATGATTATTCTCCCAATCGATACACGATTACCATGAAAGATGGTACGGTGTATAAGAACGAAGGCTTCGAATGGAACGATCGTTGGTACGGTATAGAGTGTTCCGCTAACCAGAACTATGAGAATCAGTGGACGGTGGGCAACACCTATGAGGCTCAGGGTTCTATTGCCGGCTATACCTTTACCTACACGGCGGAAATTATCGATACCCCCGTTGCCTCGGTGGAGGTAGAGCCGTTGCAGCTGGTTGAGAACCAGAACGGTTACTGGGATTGGGACTACATCTACAATGCGGAGCAGGACAGCTACGATGAGGTAGAGTACTTCCGCTATTATACTACCCCCAACAGCTACACGGTTACGATGAAGGACGGTACGGTGTATCGAAACGGCGGTTTCTACTGGAACGGTCGCTGGTACAACCTGTCCTGGTCGGATAACCAGAGTGCGGAGAATCCCTGGACGATGGGTCTCGTCTATGAGGCCTCCGGCTCCGTCGCCGGTTACGAGTTCACCTATGAGGTGGAAATCGTTAATCTGGGCAACAACGGCATTTATGAGTATCGCGAGGGCGCCAACAGCATTGTTATCACCGACTGCTTCGAGGCAGGGGAGACGCTGGAGATTCCCTCTCACATCAACGATAAGCCGGTAACGGGTATCGCCTATCTGGGTGACCTGTACGGGGTGAAGCATCTGATTATCCCCGATACGGTTACCACCATCGGCGACTATCTCATTGAGAGCCTGTCCGACGGTCTGGAGAGCATTCACTTCGGCAGCGGCGTCAAGAATCTGCGCGCCTATATGTTCGAGTATTGCTATGACCTGCTGGAGATTACCGTATCTGAGGAAAGCGATACCTACTGCGTGATTGACCATGCGCTGTACAATAAGGCGCTGGACACCTTTGTGGCATATCCTGCCGCTCTCGGCGGTACGCTGACGGTGTACAAGACGGTTGTGAACGTAGACGCACTGGATATGCACGTCTATCGGCGGCTGAACGTGGTGTTCCCTGCGGACCACATTCTGTACGTCACCGAGGACGGCGTCACCTACAATAAGGATAAGACGAAGATAATCTTCTGCAACAAGAACAAGGCGGGCAGCTACGATATGCCCGATACGGTGGTGGAGATTACCGCCTCCGCCTTTGAGGATTGCGATTATCTCACCGAGGTTATCGTTTCCTCCGGCGTGACCGAAATTGTATACCACTCCTTTGCTTCCTGTAACAGTCTGGCAGACGTAAAGCTGCCTAACGGTCTGGTCAGCATCGGCGAGGGCGCCTTCCGTGACACCCCCGCTCTGGAGGAAATCGAACTGCCCGACACGCTGGAGCGCGTGGAGAACTTGGCATTTAAGGACGGCGGCCTGACGGCTTTGACTCTGCCGGATTCCTTAAAGTACGTCGGCACGGCTGCCTTCCGTGACACGTCCATTCTCACGTTGGATTTGGGCGAGGGCGTGGAGCTGATTGAAGGGTATGCGTTCGCCGATACGCCTGTGTCTGCGGTGGTTCTGCCGAACAGCTTGACCGCGTTGGGCGAATATGCCTTCAACAATTGTCAGAACCTGACCTCTCTGCTCATCGGTACCGGTCTCAAGGGCATTAGCGGCTTTGCTTTCTGCGACACCGCTTTGGAAAGCGTCACGTTGCCGCCCAATATCAATTGGGTGGGAGAAGGCGCCTTCATGCACTCTAATTTGAAGACGGTGACGTTCCAAAATCCGGCGGTGGAACTGGGCGAATATGCCTTTGCCTATTGCCAGCTGGAGAATCTGGAGCTGGGCGAAGAGATGACCTATCTTGACAGCTACACCTTCGCCGGCAACGCTATGACAGAGGTGGATATCCCCGACAGCGTAACCGATATTGTGTACGCTACCTTCGTGAATTGCGAGTCGCTGGCGGATATTCGTATCCCCGATACGCTGATTCATATCGGCGGTCACTCCTTTGACAATACCGCGTGGTATAACAACCAGCCGGACGGCGCAACCTATCTGGATTACGTCCTCTACGACTGGAAGGGCGCTATGCCGATGGACGCAGCGATTGTGCTTGAAAACGGCGCTACGCTCATGGCGGATTACGCTTTTGCGGAGCAGCCCAACATGGCAACCGTACGCCTGCCCAACACGCTGGAGCGCATCGGTAATTATGCCTTTGCCCACTCCACCGGTCTGGAGTCTATTCACATTCCTGCCGACGTGGTGTACATTGGCGAAGATGCTTTCCGCGGCTGTGTGGGTATCACCTCCATTACCGTGGACCCCGCCAACGAGTACTACACCGTTATTGACGGTGCGCTGTATACCATAGACGGCGAACAGTGCATCTTCAACCCGGCTTGGTACGAGGAGATTTACTGGCTGTGGATTGAGAACACCCCGAACAAGACGATTCTTCACCAGGGCGAGGAGCTGGATACCACCGGCTTGACGCTTGGTGTTAGCTACGAGGATTGGGGACTTTCTGCGCTGCTTACCAGAGGCTTTGAGGTCAGCGGCTATAACCCCAACGTTGCCGGTGAGCAGTATGTAACCATTTCCTATAAGGGTTGCGAGACCGGTTATTGGGTTGAGGTGGTAGCCCACGATTGGAAGGCGGCTACCTGTACTGCACCCAAGACCTGTAAGATCTGCGGCGAGACCGAGGGCAAGGCTCTGGGTCACAAGTGGGATGATGCAACCTGCACTACTCCCAAGACCTGCTCTGTCTGCGGTGAGACCGAGGGTGAAGCGTTGGGTCACGAGTGGGACGATGCCACTTGCACAGCTCCCAAGACCTGCTCTGTCTGCGGTGAGACCGAGGGTGAAGCGTTGGGTCACGAGTGGGATGATGCAACCTGCACTACTCCCAAGACCTGCTCTGTCTGCGGTGAGACCGAGGGTGAAGCGTTGGGTCACGAGTGGGATGATGCAACCTGCACCACTCCCAAGACCTGCTCTGTCTGCGGCGAGACCGAGGGCGAGGCGTTGGGTCACGAGTGGGACGATGCCACCTGCACCGCGCCCAAGACCTGTTCTGTTTGCGGCGAGACCGAGGGCGAGGCGTTGGGTCACGAGTGGGACGATGCCACCTGCACCGCTCCCAAGACCTGTTCTGTTTGCGGCGAGACCGAGGGCGAAGCTCTGGGGCACGACTATAAAGCGGCTACCTGCACGACGGCAAAGACCTGTAAGGTCTGCGGCGAGACCGAGGGCGAGGCTCTGGGACACCGCTGGGATGATGCTCCCTGCACCGTACGCAGAACCTGCTCTGTCTGCGGTGAGACCGAGGGTGAAGCGCTGGGTCACAAGTGGGATGATGCAACCTGCACTACTCCCAAGACCTGCTCTGTCTGCGGTGAGACCGAGGGTGAAGCGTTGGGTCACGAGTGGGACGATGCCACTTGCACAGCTCCCAAGACCTGC
>JAFSGP010000034.1 GCA_017440755.1 Clostridia bacterium
GCTACGAAGATGGTAACATCGAGTACTGGTATTGCGCTGACTGCGGTCAGGCTTGGCTGGACGAGGCTTGCACTCTGAACACCAACCTGAAGGCGGTTATCCTGCCCATGGCTCACGCCGAGGCTACCCACGTTGCCGCTAAGGACGCTACCTGCTACGAAGATGGTAACATCGAGTACTGGTATTGCGCTGACTGCGGTCAGGCTTGGCTGGACGAGGCTTGCACTCTGAACACCAACCTGAAGGCGGTTATCCTGCCCATGGCTCACGCCGAGGCGACTCACGTAGAGGCTGTGGCTCCCACCTGCACCGAGAACGGTAACATCGAGTACTGGTACTGTGCTGAGTGCGGTCAGGCTTGGCTGGACGAGGCTTGCACGCTGAACACCAACCTGAAGGCTGTGGTTCTGCCTGCGGCTCACAGCTATACGGACAACTGCGATTCCGAATGTGACGTTTGCGGCGAGTGGCGCGATGCTCCTCACAACCTGACCACCCACGTGGAGGCTAAGGTTCCTGCCAACTGCCAGGAGCAGGGTTACGACGAGCATTGGATCTGCGCGGATTGCGGCGGCTACTTCGTGTACAACGAGTGGAGCGGCGGTTACTCTGAGACCAACCCTGCTTGGATGTATTACACCGGCGAGCACGTCCGTCCCGAGGGCGTTGCCGGTTGCGCTGTGGTGGCTTGCGAGCTGTGCGGCGAGGATTCCTACGGTTCCGAAATGTGCGTGCGTGACGATACGCCCGTCTGCCAGGACGGCACCTGCGTGAACTGCGGTGGCGTTGTGTACGGCGAGGGTCATTCCTACGGCTATGACGAGGATGGCAATTCTCTGATCCCCCTGTGCCAGGCCGGCGATTGTGTCCACTGCGGCGAGCATCTGGATTACATCTACGAGCATGAGAACGGCTCCTATGCTCCTTGCTCCGTGGACGGCGAGTGTGCCTACGGCTGCGGCAAGCAGTATCCCGCCACCGGCGAGCACGCCATCGACGATCCTTGCGTCGGCGGTATGTGCTGGATGTGCTGGGAGGAGATTGCTCCTGCCCACGAGTACTTCTATCCCTGCGATGCTCACTGCATGAACTGCGGCGAGCTGACCAACCCCGACGCCGCCCACAACGTGACTCACGTTGACGCGGTTGAGGCTACCTGCCAGGCCATGGGTAACGTTGAGTACTGGGCCTGCACCGATTGCGGCAGCTGCTGGCTGGACGAGGCTCTGACCCAGCAGACCAACCGCATGAGCATCGTGACCGTTGGCGAGCACAACGATGTGGACGGCATCTGCTCCGTTTGCGGCTCCGTGCTGGCTGATGGCTTCATCGAGATTAAGGGCTACACCTACTTCTACGTAGATGGCGCTCCTCTGAAGGGCTTCCAGAAGATTGGTGATGACTACTACTACTTCAACACCGGCTCTGCCAAGATGATGTATGGTCGTCAGCTGTATGTCGGCGCGAACGACTACGGCATCCTGCCTGCTACCTATGAGTTCGCTGCGGACGGTAAGATGATTCTGGATGGTTTCATCACCCGTTCCAACGGCAGCACCTACTATCTGGTGGACGGCGCTCCTCTGAAAGGCTTCCAGAAGATTGGTGAGGATTACTACTACTTCAACACCGGTTCCGGTAAGATGATGGCTGATTGCCAGCTGTATATCGCCACCAACGAGTGGGGTATCGGCCCTGCCACCTACAACTTTGGTGCGGACGGCAAGCTGATTCTGAACGGCTTCATCGATCGTCCCAACGGCTACACCTACTACCTGGTGAACGGTAAGGAAGCAAAGGGTCTCCAGCTGATTGATGGCGAGTACTACTACTTCAACTCCGGCTCCGGTAAGCTGATCAAGAACTCCTCCGTGTTTATCAGCACCAACGACCTGGGCCTGGCCCGCGGCCGTTACAACGTTGACGAAAACGGTGTGATTATCCACTAATTCAAAGCGCACAAACCCTAACGACGGGGGAAGCCTTTTGGCTTCCCCCGTTTTCTTGTTTCTTGGAAAAACACACCATTAGGTAAAACACCTACGTTTCACATATTTCTTATTCTCCCGCCCAAAATAGGATAGAAAAAAGGGCGAGGTGACGGCGATGAAAAGAAAATGGATAGGGATAGGCATAGCGGTAGCGGTGCTGATAGGCGTGGTGGCGGCGCCGAAACCGCAAACGGCGGTTTCGGTAGCCACCATGGTGTTGGAGCCGCGGCGGGTGGAACAAACCGTAACCTGTAACGGAGCCATAGAGGCGGGGGAGAGCCAAGGGGTGTTTGCGCCGCTTTCCTGCGTGATTTCCGAGGTGATTGTGCGGGTCGGGCAGCAGGTGAAAGCGGGGGACGTGTTGGCAACGGTAGACAAAGACGCGACCCGCCAGTTGATAGAAAACGACCGCGAGCTTCAGCTGCTGCTGGCGGCTATGCAGGAGGAAATACGGGCGGACGCGGACGGTATCGTTGTGGCGGTGAAGGCGAAGGCGGGGGAGATACTGGATTTCACCTCCCCCTGTGCCGTTATAGCACCGCGGGAATCCCTGCAGGTCCGCGTTACCATTCGCGAGAAGGATTTGCGTCGTTTGCGTACCGATATGGCGGTGCGGGTTTCCGGCGACGGCTTCGGGCAAGCGACCTATGAAGGCACGCTGACGGATATTGCCTCTACCGCCACCGCCTCCGGTAATGGGTCGGTGGTGGAAGGGGTGATTACCCTGAAGAAAGGACAGGCGGACGAAACGCTGCGGATTGGCTTGACCGCCAAGGCAGCGGTGATTACGAAAATCGTGGAAAAGGGCTTGGTGGTGCCCTATGAGGCGGTTCTCAGCGATGAACAGGGGGATTACGTCTATCTGCTTAAAGACGGGTGCGCTCGCCGTACGGATTTGCGTGCAACCACCCAGCTGAAGGAAGGACTTCTGTTGGCGGATACCGCGCTGCAAGGGGCGGTGGTGGTGTTGCAGCCGGAGAAAATAACGGCGGACGGCATCGCGGTGAACGGCGAGGAGGCAAAATGAACGGAGTGTGGAGCAGCGCATGGATAGCCTTCCGCCGCAAATGGCTGCGTTCCTTGCTGACGGTGAGCAGTATCGCCATCGGCACGGCTATGGTGACGCTGATTTTGTGCATCGGGCAGGTGGGGGAGCACGCGGTCAATACGGAACTGGAGAACATGGGCATCAACGGGCTTTCGGTCAGCTCCTCCGACGGACTTAGTATGGCTTGTCTGCACACCATTCGGGAGCTGCCGCAGGTTTCACAGGCTATGCCGCTGTCCATACAGTTTGCCTCCGCACGGTTGGAGGGAAAAAACTATGCGGTGGTGGGCTGTGGCATCGATGCGGGGGCCGACCAGGTGATTTCCCTGCAGCTTCTGCACGGCAGATTGCTTTCAAGAGGAGACATATCGGGGGAAACGGCGGTCTGTGTGGTGGACGAGGCCTTGGCGCGGGAGGTGTACGGGCGGGAAAACGTGGTGGGGCAGAGCCTTACCCTACTGTACGAGACGGGGGCGGCCGAGCTGACCATTGTGGGGGTTACCGCTACGGGAAGCAGCTTGCTGCAGAATGTGACCGCCTTGTTTCCGTACATGGTGTACGTTCCCTATACCACCCAGCAAGCCACCACGGGAGCGGGCTATTTTGACCAGATAGCGGTGCGGCTTACGTCGGGTACGGTGTCGGAGGAGGCGGAAAACACCATTCGGCGGGTTCTTTCCCGCTCAGGGGAGGATATCGGCACCTTAATGACCGAGGATTTAGCCTCCCAGCGGGAGCGGCTGGAAAATATGGTGGATATTATCTCTTTGGCGCTGACGGCGGTGGGCGGGGTATCTTTGTTGGTGTCGGGTTTTGGCATTTTGACGGTGATGCTGTCCTCGGTGAACGAGCGCACCCGTGAAATCGGCATAAAAAAGGCGATTGGTGCCACGCGAGGGCGGATTTTATCGGAATTTTTGGCCGGTGCCTTGCTGCTCAGCCTGTTCGGAGCCATCGGCGGCATTGCGATAGGCTGCGGCGGCATTGCCGTAGGCTGTGCCCTGTTGGGGTATACGGCCGTTTTCCCTGTGGGGCAGCTGACGGGTGCTTTTTTACTCACGTTGGTTCTGGGTATGGCGTTCGGCGCCTATCCCGCCTATCGGGCGGCGGGTTTGCGCCCTGTGGAGGCGCTTCGCTACGAGGGGTAAAAAATTCTCTTTCCTGTATTTACTTTTTGCAGTAGATATGCTATACTGGTATGCGGTGATTTGAAATCATTTTTGAACGTTTCCTGCCAACTATGGCATTTTGGTAAACCCTGCAAGACCGATAATCTTTTATAGGGGTGTATTGCGTGAGAAAATACAGGATAAACGGCGGTATCGCTCTGTCCGGTGCGGTGGATATCAGCGGCGCCAAAAACGCGGCGGTGGCGATTTTGCCGGCTGCGATTTTGTCGGACGAGCCTTGCCGCATTGAGAATATTCCCAACATTAAGGACGTTACCATTTCCCTCGAGATTTTGGAGGCTTTGGGCGCTCAGGTGACCCGTATCGACAGCCACACGGTGGAGATCGACCCTCGTACCCTTAAGACCTATAAGGTAGACTGTGCGTTGGCTCGTCGTATGCGCGCCTCCTACTATTTTTTGGGCGCTCTTTTGGGCAAGCACGGTCATGCCTGGGTTCCGATGCCCGGTGGCTGTTATTTGGGCGCACGCCCCATTAACCTGCATATCAAGGGCTTCCGCGCTCTGGGCGCGGACGTGGTGCATCTCCCCCCCGAAACCTGCGAAGAGGGGGACGGGAATTTTGCAGAGAATTACGTCGAGATTGAGGCGGAGCGCCTGCTGGGTAATTCCATCTATCTGGACACCGTCAGCGTGGGCGCTACGGTGAATATTATGCTGGCATCGGTTCGCGCTCGCGGTCTGACGGTGATTGAGAATGCGGCAAAGGAGCCCCACATCGTTGACCTGGCGAACTTCCTCAACACCATGGGTGCAGACGTATCCGGCGCCGGTACGGACGTTATCAAGATTCGCGGTGTTCCCTCGCTGCATTCCGCCACCTACTCGGTGATTCCCGACCAGATAGAGGCGGGCACCTACATGGCGGCGGTGGTTGCCACCCACGGTGACGTGCTGGTGCGTAACGTTATCCCCAAGCACTTGGAGTCCATCACCACCAAGCTGGAGGAGATGGGGGCGCTTATTGAGGAGATGGACGATGCGGTGCGTGTGCGCTGTGCCGGTCCTCTTCGTGCTTGCCACATCAAGACGATGCCGCACCCCGGTTTTCCCACGGATATGCAGCCCCAGACGGGTGTTTTGCTGTCCATGGCGGAGGGCGCCAGCGTTATCTCCGAGGGTATCTGGGAGAACCGCTTCTGCTACGTGGAGGAGCTGGCACGTATGGGCGCTCAGGTGACCGTCGAGGACAAGACCAAGGCCACCTTCACCGGCGTTCCCGCATTGCAGGGCGCCACGGTGAGAGCCACCGACCTGCGTGCCGGCGCGGCAATGGTGATTGCGGGTCTGGCGGCGGAAGGCACCACCTATATCGAGGATATCCATTACATTGAGCGAGGCTATGAGGATATTGTGGAAAAGCTGCGTCGCTTGGGTGCCGATATCGAATTGCTTGAGGAATAAACAAAAGTCAGCCGCAGACGCTGCCGAGTGGCGTGTCTGCGGCTTTTGTGAGGATAGACTATGTTGCGATATTGTTCTTTATTCAGCGGCAGCAGCGGAAACTGCACCTACGTGGGGACTGCTGAGGGCGGTATCCTGCTGGACGTGGGTGTGTCTGCCCGCCGTATCGAAACCGCGTTGCGACAGCGGGATATTGACCCCAAGACCATACGGGCGGTGTTCGTCACCCACGAGCACAGCGACCACGTGGCAGGGCTATCGGTGCTGTGTAAGCACTATAATTGGCCTGTGTTAGCATCGGAGGGGACCTTGGACGCCCTGTCGGAGGGCGGCAAGCTGGCCTGCAGCAAACGAGTGTATCTGATGGAGGCAGGGCAGAAAATCACGGTGGGAGACCTGCAGATAACCGCATTTGATTCCCCTCACGACAGCCGCCACTGCTTTGGTTATCGGGTGGACGGCGCTGACCGCTCTATGGCGGTAGCCACCGACCTCGGTTATATGGCGGACAGCGTGCGGCAGGGGATTGCGGGGTGTCATTTGGTACATATCGAGTCCAACCACGACCCCGAGATGCTGCGAAATGGTCCCTACCCCTACTACCTGCAGCAGCGCATTTTGGGACAGGGCGGTCACCTGTCCAACCAATCCTGCGCTGCGGAGCTCCCCGCATTGGTGGAGAGCGGAGCCACCCGCATCGTGCTGGCGCACCTGAGCGGGCATAACAACACGCCGACTTTGGCGCAGAGCTGTGCCACGCAGGGATTGGCGCAGGCAAATATGACGGTAGGCAGAGATTGCCTGTTGACGGTAGCCGAACCTGAGGGGACTCAGGGCGTCACCTATTTTTGATGGGAGGGACAGCTGTGCTGAACGTTACCCTGTTATGTGTAGGAAAACTGAAAGAAGCCTACTGGCGGGACGCCTGTGCGGAGTACGAAAAACGTCTGGGCGCCTTTTGCCGCTTTCGGTTAGTGGAGGTGGCGGAGGAGCGGCTGCCGGATAACCCGTCGGTGGCGCAGATAGCCGCCACCGTGGAGGCGGAGGGCAAGCGGCTGTTGGAGCAGTTGCCCAAAGACTGCGCGGTGATACCGCTTTGCATCGAGGGGAAGGAGCTGGATTCCCCCTCCTTGGCGGCGCGTATGGATAAGTTGGCGGTGGAGGGAACCAGCCATATCGCCTTTGTCATCGGCGGCTCTTGGGGTCTGTCGGAGGCGGTGAAGAGCCGCGGCTCTTTGCGGCTGTCCATGTCGCCGATGACCTTCCCGCATCAGCTGGCGCGGGTGATGCTGTTAGAACAGATTTATCGGGCGTTTCAGATTTCCTCCGGCGGAAAATATCACAAGTAAAAAACCCGACACCGTCAGGTGTCGGGTTTTATCATTTTATTTGCCCCGCTGTGCCGTAATGCCATCGACATAACCTGCTACTATAAAAAGCAGGTGGGTGACCGCCCGTTTCTTTCCGGCTCCCTTCGTCCCGCCAAGGCGGGGAGGTCTGCACTCCGGAAACGGAGCAGGAATCCCGATGTCAAAATGTAGTAGGGTTAAAAGACGGCAGTCCACGGGCACAGCAGGAAGGTTGCCGTTTAGCTGAGGGGGGTATCGGACTCCTCGATCTCATTGATTTCGTAGTAATCCGCCAGCCGCTCTTGGAACACGTCGGCGATTTCCTCAAACACCTCGTCGTCCTCGATGGGAACCAGCAGGTCCTCGCCCTCGTCGTTGACCACCTCTAAGATGACCAGCTCACCGTCGTCCTCAATGGCCTGCTCCGCCTCATCGTAGATGGGCAGTAAAGCTACGTAGCGACCATCGTCGGTCTCGATGGCATCCAGTATTTCAAACTGATGCTCGTTCCCCTCGTCGTCCAGAACGGAGACGATGTTGTTGCCGTATTCTTCGGACATATATATTCACTCCTTAGTTTTATGTCTGCCTTTATCATACAGGAAAATCGCCGCCTCGTCAAGATGGTTTTTGTACCCTTTATGGGATACCCGCATACAATAGAATAGAGAAAATTTCGTTGACGGGAGGTGTCGTTGTGGGAAATCACTATATTCACGTAGGCTCTATTACCAATGCGATGCGGGGAAAGCGTCTGCTGGAGCAGCAGGGGATACGCAGCTACGTGCACCGCGCCGGTCAACCTGCCGCCGGAGATGGCTGCGGCTATAGCTTGTTAGTCACGGGGGAGGCGGAACGCGCCGAGCAGATATTGCGTGTGAGTGGCGTGCGTGTGGTACGGGTTAGTGAGGGACTATAGGGGGTGAAAGGATGATCTATTGGGATAATGCGGCCACCACCTGGCCGAAGCCTGCCAAGGTGCGTCAAGCGGTGGGACAGGCATTGCGTGTATACGGAGCCAATCCGGGACGGGGCGGTCATCCTATGGCCCTGTCCACATCGGAGCAGATATTTGCCTGCCGACAGGCGGCGGCGGACTTTTTCGGGCTGTCCGACCCGTCGGGGGTGATTTTCACGCTGAATTGCACCACGGCGCTGAATACGGTGATACGTGGCTTGCTGGAACAGGGCGGTCGGGCGCTGACCTCAGACGTCGAACACAATGCGGTTTGGCGTCCGCTAACGGCGCTTTCCCCCCACTATCCCCGCTTTGACATGGCGGCTTGGTCGGAGGACGAGGAGGAAACGGTGGAGAATTTCCGCCGTGCCATTCGTCCGGATACACGGCTTATTGTGTGCACTCATGCGTCTAATGTGTTTGGGGTCACCTTACCCATTCGTCGCCTGGGAAAATTAGCGCGTGACCACGGGCTGCTGTTTTGCGTCGATGCCGCCCAGACGGCGGGCGTGCTTCCCATTGATATGGAGCGGGACGGCATCGACTATCTCTGCGTGGCACCCCATAAAGGGCTGTACGCGCCGATGGGTACGGGGCTTTTGCTCTGCCGCGAACGGGAGCGGGTGGCACCGCTGGTGCGGGGCGGTACAGGTAGTTATTCTTTGTCTGCCGCACAGCCGGCGGACTTGCCCGACCGATTGGAGAGCGGCACACCCAACACGGCGGGCATTTGTGGCATTCATGCCGGTATACAGTTTGTACAGGAGCAGGGAAGGGACAGCGTGTACCGCCACGAGTTAGGGCTGCTAAACCGTGTATTCAAGCGGCTTGATGGGTGTGAAGGCATATGCCTATACACCTCATTCCCTCGCTATGGTAGGGCAGCTCCCGTGCTGTCGCTGAACGTAGCGGGGCTACCCAGCGAGGAGACCGCCCGCCTGCTGGCACAGGAGGGGGTAGCGGTACGGGCGGGTTTGCACTGTGCGCCGCAGGCGCACCGCCGTTTCGGCACCGAAGCTACGGGAACGGTGCGCTTGGCGCCCTGTATCTTTTCTACAGAGCAGGAAACCGAAAAAATATGCAAACTTTTTTCGCAAATTGCGCAAAAAAGATTGCACAGCGGCAAAATTATGGTATAATAGGAATGAATATGGAGCGGTATGTACAAAAACGCCGCTTTTTCGATAAAAAGCGGGCGGCATCGGTCGCCTGAACGGGAGGGATAACAATGGCTGCCTTTTTCCAGACCGCGTGGCAGCGGGTGGTGGACTTTTTCGCCAATTTCGGCTGGTTCACGGATACGGTGGATATTCTGCTGGTGGCGCTGTTTGTGTATTTTATCATTCGTTTGGTGCGGGATTCCCGCGCGGAACAGCTGCTGCGCGGCATCATTTTCTTAGGCGCCTTGTATCTGGCGGCCTACCTCCTGGAGCTAAAGACGGTTACCTATCTGCTGACGGCGGTGTTTGACAGCGGTCTTTTGTTGTTGGTTATCGTGTTTCAGCCGGAGGTTCGCCGCGCTCTGGAGCAGGCAGGCCATTCCCGTGGCGGCATCGCGCGGCTGTTCGGCGGCTTTAACAATATGAACAATGCGGCGTATATTGACCAGTGGAACAAAGCATTTGAGGCGGTGGCCTCTGCTCTCGATACGCTGCAGAAGCAGAAGATGGGCGCCCTTATCGTTCTGGAGCGCGCCACTCGTTTGGGCGAAATCGTTCGCTCCGGCACCATTATGGAGGCGGAGCCTTCCGAGGAATTGATTTCTGCGGTTTTCTTCAACAAAGCACCGCTGCACGATGGGGCGATGATTATCCGCGAGGGTAAGATTTACGCCGCCGCGTGCATTCTGCCGCTGACCGAAAACAGCCAAATCAGCCGTGAGTTGGGTACCCGTCACCGCGCCGGTGTGGGTATGAGTGAAAACTCCGATGCGGTGGTGGTTATCCTGTCGGAGGAGACCGGCACCATTTCCTTGGCGGACGGCGGCGAATTGCAGCGCAACTTCACCCACGAGACTTTGGTCAAGGCATTGGCTGACCGTATTCTGTGGAGCGAGGAGCTGCAGCCGAAGCGGGGCCGCAGGGCGAAAAAACAGGAGGAGGAAGCGCAGGTATGAAAAAGAAATTCTCATTGAGCAGCTTCTTCCACCATGATAAATTGATGATGCTGTTTTCTCTGGTGCTGGCGATTATTATCTGGTCCACCGTCGTGTACGGTCCCAGTAATATTCAGGAGCGGGAGATTACCGGCGTGCCGGTGTCTATCACTCTCAACGACTATGCCAGTCAGACGCTGAATTTGCGTATCATTGACGGGGCGGACGCTACGGCAACCGTTCGTGTGCAGGGGCTGCGCTCGGTGGTGGAAAGCCTGTCGGCACAGGACATCACCGTGTCGGCGGATACCGGTAACGTGATTAAGGAAGGCAACTACGTGTTGGGTCTGAAAGCGGTTTCCTCCGGTGATTACGATATTGTCAGTGTAGTAGGGAGCGACGGCGTCAACGACACCGTATCCATCACCTGCGACGTGTGGCGGGAGCAGCCCTTTGCGGTAGAGGTGGATATGCCGAAGCTCACCGTGAGCGATGCGGAGAAATACCAGTTTGGAAACGCTGCTGTCAGCGGTGAGGCCGTGACCGACGGCGCCGTGACTGTAGCAGGACCCAAGACGGAGATTGGTCGCATTCAGCGGGTGGTAGCGGTGATTTCGGACGAGGCCGTCCTGCAGGAAACCGCGGTGTATACCGCTGACTTGCAGGCCTTGGACGAAAACGGTAAGCAGATTGATACCGTCTCTTTCCTTAAGGCGGAGGACGCGAAGGTCAGCGTTACGGTGCCCGTGCTGATGTATCGCAAGGCGACCCTGACCTCTTCGGTGAAGAATTTGCCCGCCGGCTACAAAGAGGTGGCGAACCTGATTACGGTCACCCCGTCGGCGGTGGAGCTGTGGGGCGTACCCTCTGAGTTGGACGAGTATATTGAGAATATCCAGCGCCAGATTGTGGTGGATTTTGATAAATTAATGCCGGAAGACCTCACCCGCGAGATTCTGCTGGAAGAGGTCGAGGGGATTCGGCCCGTCAACGGCAGCGAGAAAATCGAGCTCAAGGTGAATCTTTCCAATATTTCCACCCGCACCATAGAGGTGCCGCTGAGCAAGGATAACGTAACCTTTATCAACAGCCCCAAGAAGCATGAGGTGAACCTCACCCAGCAGAAGCTGACGGTGGTTCTGTGCGGTCCGGCCGCGACCCTCAGCCGCATCAATCCTGAGGATATCCGTATCGCGGTGGATATGGACGGCAAGACGGCGGGGCAGCAGGAGGCTATCGCGCGAGTCAGCGTCGAGGGTATGGATACCGTATGGGCTGTCTATGACGACATCGCCGGCGTGGGCGTTATGGTGTCCGTCATCAAAAAGTAAATAACCGCATAAGGAAAGGCGGTCTGTTCCTCGGAACAGACCGCCTGCTTTGTTGGAAGAATATCACTTTTTAATCAGGGTGAGCACGTATTGATGGGTGTCGCCCAACAGCTCGTAGTCCCAGAGGGGGGAGGCGCCGCTCGGCAGGTATTGCCCCACCATGCCGGCTGTGAGCTTACGGTTTTTGAGGAACAGCACACCGTTGTCGTATTTGTCTGCATCAAAGCGAATTTCAATAACTGTATCCCCCGCGAGGTAGGCTTCGGCTATACACGCGGCGATGGTATCGCGGTCATAGGTGTTGATATAGCGCTTGTTGCGCACGAAGAAATTATCCTTAAAAGCGGTGGTGACGGCAATCCCCGTCTGTCCGTCGGCGATGGTATGGGTACGCGCCATCAGGGCGGAGGAAAGATTAAAGTAGGTGTGTCCCGTTTGGCCGTTGCTGTCGTTCCACGTGGCATCAACAAAATAGTTAAACCCGTTTACCTTCACCAGATTCCACATATGGTCCTCGTCGTTGACCAAAGAACGACCGATGACGGGGGTGGAAGCGATGCCCCGCTCCGCCAGCAACAGCTGCAGTCCGCGGGCGTAGCCTTCGCAGACCGCCTCGCCCTCCACTAAGGCGCCGTAGGCGTTGAAAGCATTGGGGAAAGCGGCGGAGCCGACGGATGCCGCCTTGTCGCTGTAGGTGCAGTTCTGTACCAGCCAGTCGTGAAGGTATAGTTCCATTTCGTACTGGTCCTGTGACACGGGGCAGTGCTGCAAGGCCTCGTTCAGCCGCTGCTCCAAGGCAGCGCAGGCGGTGCGTCGCGCCGCGGCATCTAAGGTGTACACCAGCGCCAGCGTATCGTATTGAGGAACGTCGTCCTGCATATACCCCTCTAATTCGTAGGCATTGTCCACGTAAAAGAAGCGGGGATTATCCCGAAAGAATGCGTTGTACAGCGCCTTTGCTTCTTCCTTGGAGCTGAGCGCGTAGGGGAGAGGGATACGCACGCCGTACTCTTCTTTCCCCGCTACCGTAACGATTTCGTCCACGGCAAAGGAATCGGTTAACACGGTGTATATGGCCCCGTACCGCGCCTGGTCGGCGCTGCTCAGGTGTTTATATTGCCAGTTATTTTCGTAGGCGGTGATGTATTTGTCCGCGTCTACGATAGGTTTCGGCGGGGTGGGGGTAAACTGACACCCACTCAGCAGAAACAGAGCGGCGGCTGCTACGGCAGCCAAACGTAATTTATGCACAGGGTGATACCTCTTTCGTGTTAGTCGTACAGGGCGGTTTGGCGCAGCTGCTCCATATTCGGCAGGAATAGACCGTTTTGGGTTTCGCCTTGGACGGTCAGCGGTTCGCACAGATTGCCGTCCCCATTGCTATCCGCCAAGGCGGACAGGGTGTCGGCATAGGCATTGTAGTGGTCGATGCGGATATCGCTGAGCATCAGATTGGCCAAATAGGCGAAATCGCCGCCGAAGCGATGCTCAGGTTGCATATACTGGTTGAGTACCGCCGCCACAAATGCGGCGGCAACGGTGTGAGACTGTTGCGGGTCGCTCCAACCGTCATAGCGCAGCAGATCCCCCACTTGGTTGGCGGCGAGCTGCTGCGTTCCGGCAGGAAGTACGGCTTCTACCAAACTGTCGTTGATATAGGTGACCGCTTCGGGCAGGTTTAAGGAAACGCCGCCCTCCAAGTAGTTTACGTAGGTTTCTATCTGCTCTATCGTCAGGGTGAGGTAGTGGGAGATGGGGAGCCCCAGCACCTTGCTCGCCTGTTCGGCGGCAAGGGGCGACCCGCTTTTACGCAGTACCGCTGCCAGACTCTGCCCGTTGCCGCAGTCGGTGGCGGCGGGGAGAGATAGGGTGTAGGCCTTATTTTCGGCGGGACGGAACTGTATCAGCACAAACCGTTCTTTTCCCCGCTCGTTGATAATCAGCAGGGAGGAGGCGGTGTCCGCCACCTCGGTGACGGGAGCGGAGGAGGCGGCGCTTTCCGCCGGCTCCTTGTCTGCCATGGACAGATAATAGCGGGTGGCAAGCCAGCACACCACAACCGCCAGAACCAGACCCAGTGCGATGAAGGCCAGTATGTACTGTCTGCGCCGCGCGGCAGCTACTTGCCGTTGGGAGCGAAAATGAAACGGCATTCGTCCGCCTCCTTTCTGTGAAAATCGTTTGGATTGCTTGTGTCACCTTAAGCTTCTTCGCCCACAAGCTGTTCGCCGTCATAGGCGGTGATGCGTACGGGCACCATAGCGCCGCTTTGCTTGTCCGTGCGCACCCGTACGGTTAGATAGGTGTCGGTGTGTCCCTCGTAGGTGCCGTCCCCGTTATCGGTTTCCAACAGGACGTCCACAACGCGCCCGATATATTTCGCCGCATAAGCGGTGGCGGTTTCGCGGCACACCGCCGCCATCTGTCGACTGCGGCGGGATTTGGTGGCACGGTCTATCTGGTTTTGAAGTTTGTCCGCCACCGTACCCGGTCGACGGGAGTAGGCAAACACGTGAGCACGGGCAAAACCGATGTCTTTGGCAAACTCGCAGGACTGTTGGAAGTCCTCTTCGGTCTCCCCGGGAAAGCCCACCATAATATCGGTGGTGAGAGCGCAATGGGGGAAACGGCGGCGCAGCTCTTCGCATAGGGCGGCATATTCCGCGGTGGTGTAATGGCGGTTCATTCGCTTTAGTGTGGCGTCGCAGCCGCTTTGCAAAGCCAGGTGAAACTGCGGGCACAGCTTGGGCTGTGCTTGCAGACGGTCCAGCACGGCAGGGGTCATATAGTCGGGCTCCAGCGACCCCAAGCGAATCCTTTGCAGCCCTAAAACGGCGCAGGCGGTCTCCACCGCATCGGCGATCGACAGCCCGCAATCCTGCCCGTAGGCGGTGAGGTTGATGCCGACCAGCACCATCTCTTTATAGCCTTTTTCGGCCAGCTGTGTCAGCTCCCGCCGTATGTCCGCCAAGGGACGGGAGCGAACCCGCCCTCTGGCATAGGGAATGATGCAGTAGGAGCAGAAACGGTTGCAGCCGTCCTGAATTTTCACATAGGCACGGGTGCGTCCCTGAAACTCTTCAATTTCCAGCGGTTCGTACTCCGCGGTGTGGGGAGGGACGGAAACGATGCGATTGCGATGGACAAAGAAATCCGCCAAAAGAGCGGGGAGCTGTCGCCGCGCGGCATTGCCCAGCAGAATATCCACCTCGGGGAAGGCGGCGTCCGCGTCCTTGTGCGCCTGGGGCATACAGCCCGTCAGCACCAGCGCGGCAGTGGGGGCTTCCCGCCGTATCCGTCGCATAAGCTGCCGCAGCTTGCGGTCGCTTTCGGCGGTGACGGTGCAGGAGTTGACCACCACCGCGTCCCAGTCGGCGGCGGAGGAAGCCTCCTCCTCGGTGACGTGCCCTGCCTGTTCCAGCAGGCGGCGCATCGCCTTGGTCTCGTATTGATTCACCTTGCAGCCCAAGGTGTAAAAGAGAATTCTCATAGCGTACCGTCCTCAAAAGAAAGGAATAGATACTTCATTATACCTTCTTTTGTGTACAATTGCAATGAAAACCGCAAAATTCCAAGTTTTTTCTCAGAAGTCGTTATTTTCTGCACAAAAAGGCATAAAAGGCAGTTGTTTTTACGCAAAAAAACTGCTATACTGGTTTTATTCTACCGTTTAAGAGGAGTTTTGGTATGACCTACTCGTTTTTCGCCATGCTTTCCCGTATGAAAAATATATACCGCTGGGCGCTGATGCGCAACACACGGCGGGAAAATATAGCCGAGCACTCTCACGAGGTGGCGGTGCTGGCGCACGCCTTGGCACTGCTGCACAACCGTTCCTCGGAGGAGAAGGCGGACCCTGCGCTGTGCGTGATGCTGGCCATCTACCACGACGTGCCTGAGATTCTGACGGGGGATATGCCCACCCCCGTTAAATACGGCAATGTCGCCATTCGAGAGGCCTACCGTCAGGTGGAGCGTTCCGCCTGCGATAAGCTGTTGGGCATGCTCCCTGAGGACCTGCAGGGTGCGTACCTGCCTCTGTTGCAGGAGGGAGAAGAGAGCATCGAACGGCGGCTGGTTAAGGCGGCGGACAAGATTTCCGCGCTGATTAAGTGCATCGAGGAATTGTCCCAAGGCAACCGCGAATTTGCCAGCGCCAGACGGGCAACCGAGCAGTCGGTGCGGGCGATGCATCTTTCCGCGGCGGAGGAGTTTTTGGATACCTATCTGCCTGCCTACGAGTTGCCGCTGGACGACCAGTGAGCGGCAGGCTTTTTGATGAAGAGAGGCGTTTTTCTTGTATCGGATTTTGTATAAGGAACAACTGAATCAAACGGTGTTTCGTCTGGACGTGCTGGCACCGCCTGTGGCGGCAAAGGCGCAGCCCGGACAGTTTGTGATACTCCGCGTGGACGAGGCGGGGGAGCGTATCCCTCTCACCGTGGCGGATTACGACCCCGTCGCGGGGTCGGTGACGGTGATTTTTCAGGCGGTGGGCGCTACCACGCTGGCACTCAGTCGGTTGCAGGTGGGGGACTGTCTGGCGGATTTTGTAGGCCCTCTGGGGCGCGCCACCGAAACCGACGGGCTGAAAAAAGTAGCCGTTATCAGCGGCGGCGTGGGGTGTGCCATTGCCTATCCCGTGGCAAAAAAACTGCATGCCTTAGGCTGTGAGGTGCACACCGTGGCGGGGTTCCGCAACGCGGATATGGTGATTTTGCAGGAGGCGTTCCGCGAGGTGAGTGACCGCTTTTTCCTGATGACCGACGACGGCTCGGCAGGGGAAAAGGGGCTGGTTACCGATGCCTTGCGGCGGCTTATCGAAGGCGGCGAGCGATATGACAAGGTGATTGCTATCGGTCCCTTGCCGATGATGAAATTTGTCTGCTGCCTGACGAAGGAATATGACGTTCCTACCGTGGTGAGCATGAACCCCATTATGATTGACGGTACCGGTATGTGCGGCGGCTGTCGCCTGACGGTAGGCGGCGAGATGAAGTTTGCCTGCGTGGACGGTCCTGAGTTTGATGGGCATCTGGTGGATTTTGACGAGGCGATGGAGCGGGCCTCCATGTATCGTGAACAGGAGCGGCACGCCTATGACAGCGCCTGCAATCTGTTCGGGAAAGAGGGGGTGTGAGTGTGGCTGTGACAAAACGGCAGGATATGCCCACCCGCGACCCCTTGGTGCGTCGTAATGATTTCGAGGAGGTTGCCCTCGGCTACACCCCGCAGCAGGCGGTGGCGGAGGCGAAACGGTGCCTTTCTTGCAAGCATAAGCCCTGTACCGGCGGTTGTCCGGTGCAGATTGATATTCCTGCGTTTATTAAATTGGTGGCGCAGGAGGATTTTGAGGGCGCTTACGAGGTGATTACCCGCGCCAGCTCTCTCCCCGCGGTGTGCGGGCGTGTGTGTCCGCAGGAGACTCAATGCGAGAGCAAGTGCGTTTGCGGCATCAAAGGAGAGCCGGTCGCTATCGGTCGCTTGGAGCGATTTGTGGCGGATTGGCACCGTACTCACAGCAACACGCTGCCCGCCAAGCCCCAAACCAACGGACACCGCGTGGCGGTGGTGGGCTCCGGTCCTGCCGGCCTTGCCTGTGCGGGCGAGCTGGCGGCCCGCGGGTATGCGGTGACGCTGTTTGAGGCGTTGCACCGCGCCGGCGGTGTGCTGGTATACGGCATTCCCGAGTTCCGCCTGCCTAAGGCTATTGTACAGCAGGAGATTGCCCTGCTGCAGGCGCGCGGTGTGGAATTGCGCACCAATATGGTGGTGGGTAAGGTACTTTCGGTGGACGAGCTACTGGACGAGGAAGGCTTTGAGGCGGTGTTTATCGGCACCGGTGCGGGTCTGCCGCGGTTCATGGGCATTCCCGGCGAGGGTCTGCGGGGTGTGTATTCCGCCAATGAGTTTCTCACCCGCATCAATTTGATGCAGGCGTATAAAGAGGATAGCGCCACGCCGCTGTTCCGTCCTCGTCGCGTGGCGGTGGTGGGCGGCGGCAACGTGGCGATGGACGCCGCCCGTTGTGCGCTGCGTCTGGGCGCCGAGGAGGTTTCGGTGGTATACCGCCGTTCCGCCGCGGAGCTGCCCGCTCGCGCGGAGGAGGTGGAGCACGCCAAGGAGGAGGGGATTACCTTCCGTTTGCTCACCAATCCCGTGGAGATTCTGCCTGACGAAGCCCGCTGCGTGGGCGGATTGCGGTGTGTGGAGATGCAACTGGGCGAGCCGGACGAGAGAGGACGCCGTCGCCCCATTCCGAAGGCGGACAGCGAGTTTGTTTTGCCTGTGGACTGTGTGATTATGGCTATCGGCACTTCGCCAAACCCGCTCATCAAGTCCACCACCGAGGGGTTGGTGACCCAACCCTTTGGCGGCATTGCGGCGGACGAGAACGGGGCTACCTCCCGCGACGGGGTATTTGCGGGCGGCGATGCGGTGACCGGTGCAGCCACGGTGATTCTGGCTATGGGCGCAGGAAAAGCGGCCGCTGCCTCCATCGACGCCTATATCCGCGATAAGAAATGAGTGTAACCCGTATGTTTTTGCGACATACGGGTTATAATTTTACTATTTTGCTTGAAAAACATAGAGAATAGAAGTATAATAGTATCTGTGTTATTATATGCACATATTTTGCGTCTTTTCTCGCACACTATCACGGGGTGATAGTATGAAAGAAGACGAAAAAGAATCGCGGGACGACGAAGAAGAGGAGTCCCCGTGGAGCGGTCGCCTGCAGATGATGGAGGACACCGGTTCGGTCACCACCGACAACGGTGCGCATCGCATACACTGTATGACCATTGTGGGACAGATTGAGGGGCATTACGTACTGCCGCGGGAGACCAAGGCGACCAAGTACGAGCATATGATACCTCAGCTGGTGGCGGTGGACGAAAGCCCCGATATCGACGGGCTGCTGCTGTTGCTCAACACGGTGGGCGGCGACATCGAGGCGGGTTTGGCCTTGGCAGAGCTGATAGCGGGCATGAAAAAGCCTACGGTATCTCTGGTGCTGGGCGGCGGGCATTCCATCGGCGTACCTCTGGCTGTGGCGGCGGACCGCTCGTTTATCGTACCTTCCGCTACCATGACCATACATCCCGTGCGTATCAACGGGCTGGTTTTGGGGGTGCCGCAGGCATTTACCCATTTTCAGCGTATGCAGGAGCGTATCATCGACTTTGTTTGTTCCCACTCCGGCATGACGGCGGACCGCTTTGCCCGTCTGTGTATGAACACGGGAGAGCTGGCCACCGACGTAGGCAGTGTGTTGGACGGGGCAGAGGCGGTAACGGAAAAGCTGATTGACCGTATGGGTTCCCTTCGTGAGGCGATGGACTGCCTCTATGCCTTGATTGACGAAAGCAAAGCCGCTTCATCTTGAGCGGCGGTTACATACTATTTTTTAGAGGAGCGATTACATATGGCTACCCGAAAGAAAACCACCCGAAAGAGACCCTCCGCCCGGGAGACGGCGGCACGCAACAGCGCCAGACGGCAGATACAGGCGGTTATCCTGTTTGCAGTGGCGGTGTTGGTGTTTTGCCTCGCCGTTATCAAGGGGGAGAACGTGTGGACATGGCTGCACGATTTCCTATTGGGTCTGTTCAGCTTCAGCGCCTACGTTTTGCCGCTGTTGCTGGGCTTTGTGGCGATTATGCTGGCACTGGAAAAGGACACCGGCAGCGTGGCTACCCGCACGTGGCAGTGCAGCGTGTTCGTGGTGCTGCTCAATAGCGTGGTGTACGCCTTTGCGGTGGATTCTGCGCAGGTGGGCTATTTCGGCGCCATTGCCGCCAGCTATACCGATGGCGTATCCTATCGGGGCGGCGGTGCGTTAGGCGCGTTGCTTGGCTGGCCGATGGAAAAGCTGTTTGGCGACACCGGCGCCAAGATTATCATTATCCTGCTGGCGGTGGTGTTCCTGATGCTGGTGACGGGTACCACCATTATGGCGGTGCTGCGTGCCGCCCGCAAGCCTGTGGATAAGACCAAGGAAACCATTGAGAATGCCATTAACCAAACCGCTGAGCGGATTCAGGCGGGACGGGAGAAAAGCGAAAGCATCGACATTGACCTGGGCGAGGGTTACGCCACCACCGGGCGCAAGAGAGGGCGCAAAAAGATGGAGGAACCCGCCGTGGAAGAGGAAGAGATTCCCTTTGCTACCGACACCGTGCTGCCTGTGGAGATAGCCTCCGATAAGCTGTCCGCGTTGGAAAAGGCGGCAGCCTCCATGAATGGAGAAGAGGAGGAAGACAGCGGTCTGACCACCGCCGAGGCGGAAAAGGAGATACAGGCAGAGGTGGAGGCGGCCGAGGACGCCGCCGACGTGCCCGCCTATCGGTATCCGCCCTTGTCACTGCTGGAGGCGGGTTCTGCCGACGACAGCAAGATGCAGGATAATGACCGCATGGCGACGGGCAACCTGCTGGTAAATACCCTGAAGGATTTTGGCATCAGCACCAAGCTGAGCCACGTGACCTGCGGTCCTTCCGTCACCCGCTACGAGCTGGAGCCCAGCGCGGGTGTGAAAATCAGCCGCATCACCGGTCTTTCGGACGACATTGCGCTGCGGCTGGCCACCACGGGTGTGCGTATTGAGGCGCCTATCCCCAACAAGGCGGCGGTGGGCATTGAGGTGCCCAACAAAGCCCGCCGCAAGGTGGGTCTGCGCTCCCTGCTGGATACGACGGATTACCGCGGCGCTAAGGGTAAATTGACAGTAGCGTTGGGACAGGATATTGAGGGGCGCACCGTACTGGCGGATTTGGCAAAGATGCCCCACCTGCTGATTGCGGGTACCACGGGCTCGGGTAAATCGGTGTGTACCAACTCGATGATTCAGTCGGTGCTGTTCCGTTCCCGCCCCGATGAGGTGAAGATGATTCTTATTGATCCCAAGAAGGTGGAGTTTGGCGTATACAACGGCATTCCCCATCTGCTGGTGCCGGTGGTTACCGACCCCCGCAAGGCGGCGGGTGCCCTGAGCTGGGCGGTCAACGAGATGCTTAAGCGGTACCAGATGTTTGCGGAGAGCAAGGCGCGCGATATCGGCGATTACAACGAAATTGCCCGTCGGGACGGCAAATTCCCGCCCCTGCCGCTGATACTTATCGTCATTGACGAGTTGGCTGACCTGATGATGGCGGCCGCCAACGAGGTGGAGGATTCCATCTGCCGTCTGGCACAGATGGCGCGTGCCGCGGGTATGCATATGGTTATTGCTACCCAGCGTCCCTCGGTGGACGTTATCACCGGTCTGATTAAGGCGAATATTCCCAGCCGCTTGGCGCTGACGGTAGCCAGCGCGGTGGACAGTCGCACCATTCTGGACGCGGGCGGCGCAGAAAAGCTGCTTGGCTACGGCGATATGCTGTTTATGCCCCTCGGTCAGTCCAAGCCCACCCGTGTGCAGGGCTGCTTCGTCACCAACCAAGAGGTGGAGCGGGTGGTGGATTTCCTGAAGAGTACAGATGATAAGCCGCAGGAATACGATCAGGAAATCATCGACGAGATTGAAAAACAGGCGGCCGCCGCCGGAAAGTCTGCCGGACACAGCGATGCTGAGGAGGGGGACGACGAGGTGGACGAGGCTCTGCCGCAGGCTATTGAGATTGCGGTGGAGGCAGGACAGATTTCCACCTCTATGCTGCAACGCAAGATGCGGTTCGGCTACGCCCGCGCGGGTCGTATCATCGACCAGATGGAACAGCGTGGAATCATCGGTCCCAGTCAGGGCAGTAAACCCCGCGAGGTGCTGATTACCCGCCAGCAGTGGATTGAGATGAATATGAACAGCACCGAGGAGTAATATGGCTAAAAGAAGATACACGAAAAAACAAAAACAGCTTATCAGTCTGCTCACCGCCGTGGTGGTACTGGTTTGCTTCTTGGTGGAGACGGTGGGTCCCGGTTGGCGGCGGCTCACCGCCTCTGTCGGTTTGGCTCCCGAAACGGTGACCGCCGAGGGGGAGCTGGAGGTGCATTTCATCGACGTGGGCAATGCGGACTGCACATTGGTGCGGCAGGGGGATTTCGCCCTGTTGATTGACGCGGGGGAACGTGGCGACGATGATGCTATTTTGGATTACCTCAATCGTCACGGGGTGACGGATTTGGATTTGGTGGTTGCCACCCACGCCCACGCCGACCACATCGGTGCCATGGCGAAGGTGATTCGCGCACTGCCTGTGGCGCGGTTCGTGTTTGCGCCTATGCCCGCCGCCCACACCCCTACGACGGCGACCTACGTGTCGATGCTGGAGGCACTGGACGAAAAACAGGTGGCGGTGGAGGCGGCACAGCCGAATGCGGTATATGAAGTAGGTTCTGCCCGTTTGCAGATATTGGCACCTCTCCAAGAGCGGGAGGATACCAACGATATGTCGGTGGTATCCCGCCTGACCTTTGGGGAGCGGGCGTTCCTGTTCACGGGAGATGCCGGCGTTGCTGTGGAGGATGATTTGCTGTATAGTGGTTGCACTTTACAGGCGGACGTGCTGAAGGTGGGACACCATGGCAGCACCACCTCCAATTCCGCCGCGTTTTTGAGCCGCGTGTCACCCGCCTATGCCTTCATTCCTTGCGGAGAGGGGAATAGCTACGGGCATCCCCATGAGGAGGTGCTGGCCTCTTTGCAGAGAAGACAGAGCAAGATATACCGCAGTGACGTCCACGGGGACGTGGTGTTTGTTACAGACGGGACGGAATTGACGGTACAGACCGAGAAAGGGTGAACCGTATGCGATGGAGTTATGACCGCCGCGAGGGCGATATTGCCGTATTGGTGGACGAGCAGGGCAACAGCTGTGAGATAGCGGTAAACGCCTTGCCGTCGGAGGCTGTGGAGGGCATGCTTCTGCGGCAGACCGACAGTGGCTTTGTTGCGGACGGAGAAGCCACGGAGGCGCGCCGCCGACAGGTGCTCAGCCTGCAGGAGCGGCTTCTCGGTCGTGGAAAACGATGAGCCGCCGCGGTTTGACCGCCAATGGGGTGAAGCTGCTTGCTTGCCTCAGTATGCTGGTGGACCACACGGGCTACCTGCTGTTTCCGCAGTTGGAATGGTTGCGTTGGATAGGACGTTTGGCTTTGCCACTGTTCGCCTTTATGGTAGCGGAGGGCTGCCGCCATACCCACAATCGCCGTCGGTATTTTCTGCGCATGTTGGGGTTGGGACTTGCGTGCCAGTTGGTGTATCTGGCGGAGGGCCTGCCTCATGGCGGCACTACGGCCATTTTACTGAATATTCTGCTTACTTTGTCGGCGGCACAGCTTATTTGCTTTGCTTGGCTGGATTGGGAGAGCGCTTACCGTCAGAGGCAGGGGCAGGGGATTGCTTTGCTGCGATTTTTGCTGACGGTAGCGGCTTGTACGGCGGTGAATGCTTTTGGACTTACTTTGGCGCCGCTGATCGGCGTGACGGTGGTGTTCGACTATGGTCTGGCGGGTATGCTTTTGCCGCTGTTCGCTCTGCTTTTTACGGGGCGAATCCCGCGCCTGTTGTCTTTTGCTGTCGGCGTGGTGATGCTTTGCTTTTCCTTGTGCAGGCAGATGCCGTATTGCTGGTTTGCGCTGCTGGCTTTGCCGATTTTGGCGCTGTATAACGGACGGCGAGGCAGCCACCGTCTGCAGGTCTGGTTTTACGCTTTTTATCCCGCCCATTTAGCGGTGCTGTACGGAATACAACTGTTGTTTTGGTAATAGCAAAGACCGACTTCACGCGAGGTCGGTCTTTTACTATATACTCTATAATAAATTAACTATGTATTATGCGGTTTTTCCTTGACACCGCGGGCGCAAACTGGTACAATGTAATGTGAATAAAAATAGGTTACCTATAGGCTTTTTTGCCTAAGGTCAGGAAAGGATGACACCAATGATACGCAGTATGACGGGCTACGGTCGCGGTCAGGACGTAATAGATGGTCTGTCGGTGGTGGTGGAAATTAAGTCTGTCAACCATCGCTTTTACGAATATTCCTCCCGCTTGCCCCGTGGTTTCGGCTTTCTGGACGATAAGCTGAAAACGTATCTGCAGCAGCAGATAAGCCGCGGTAAGGTGGACGTGTTTGTGCAGATTCACGCACTGGAGGCGGCGGTGAGCGAGGTGGCGGTGGACTACGCGCTGGCGGAGAGCTATTTGGTGGCTCTGCGGGAGCTGGCACAGCGCCACGACCTGCGGGACGACGTGTCGGTGACGACGCTGTCCCGTTACCCTGACGTGCTTACCGTCCAGCAGGCGAAGCTGGACGAGGAGGCGGTGTGGGCAGCTGTCCGACAGGTGACGGACGAGGCGCTGACCCACTTTGTGGCGATGCGTGAGCTGGAGGGCGGTCGCATGCGTGAGGACGTGCTGTCCCGCGTGGCGTTTATCCGCGATGCCGTCGCGGTGGTGGAACAGCGTTCCCCCGAAACCGTCCGCGAGCATATGGAAAAGGTAGAAACCCGTATGCGGGAATTGCTGGCGGGTGTGCCGGTAGATGAGGCCCGCCTGCTCAACGAGGCGGCGGTGTATGCCGACAAGGTGGCGGTGGCGGAGGAGACCGTCCGTCTGCGCAGCCATCTGCAGCAGCTGGAACAGCTGCTGGACAGCAACGAGGCGATCGGTCGTAAGCTGGATTTCTTGGTACAGGAGATCAACCGCGAGACCAACACCATTGGCTCCAAGTGCAGCGACCTGGAACTGACCCGCATCGTGGTGGATATTAAGGCGGAGATTGAGAAGATTCGCGAGCAGATTCAGAACATTGAATAAGGGGGCGGGCAGATGAAACTGATTAACATAGGTTTCGGTAATATGGCGTCGGCCGACCGCGTGGTGGCTATCGTCAGCCCCGAATCTGCCCCCATCAAACGCATCATACAAGATGCCAAGGAGCAGGGAACGCTGATTGATGCTACCTACGGACGACGTACCCGTGCGGTGCTGGTGATGGACAGCGACCACGTGATTCTATCCTCTGTCCAGCCGGAAACGGTAGCCAACCGCATGACAGACGACGAGGAGGGGCGAGAGAATGAGTAAAGAAAAACATGGCCTGCTAATTGCCCTGTCGGGTCCCTCCGGCTCAGGCAAGGGCACCATTGTGAAGGCGCTGCTCAGTCAGCGGGAGGATACGGTGCTGTCCGTATCGATGACCACCCGCCAGCCCCGCCCCGGCGAGGTGGACGGCGTTCATTATCACTTCTGCACCAGAGAGCAGTTCGAGCAAACCATTGCCGAGGACGGCTTTTTGGAATATGCAGAGTATAACGGCAACTACTACGGTACCCCCGAGGCACCGATTCGCCGCCTGCTGAACGAGGGGAAAAACGTTATTCTGGAAATCGAGGTGCAGGGCGCGGAAAAGGTAATGGACCACCGCTCCGACCTTATCTCTGTTTTCATCACCATTCCTTCGGTGGAGGAGCTGGAGCGCCGCTTGCGCGGCCGCGGCACCGAAACCGACGAGGTGATACGCAAGCGAATGGAAACCGCGCGGTACGAACTCACCCGCGCCTTCCGCTACGATTACATTGTGCTTAACGATGAGGTGGAGCTGGCAACCGCCCGCATCAACACCATCATCGATGCAGAAAGTATGCGGTACAGCCGCATGGAAAATACAGTTTTGGAGGTATTGGAACATGTTAGGACCCAATGATATTGAAGAGTTGAAGGGCAACAACAGCCGCTACGCGGTGGTGGTAGGCGTTGCGAAGCGCGCCCGTCAGATTGCGGACGAGGCGGAGGAGAACAAGGAGATTCTGGTGGAGAAGACGGTCAGCCTGGCCATCAAGGATTTCAAGGCAGGGGACTGCTCCCTGTTCGTAGATAGCGAAGACTGATACCATTACCGCAGCAGAAAGGGGGAGAGAGTATGTCCGCAATACAGGTGGTGCATATTGCCGTAGAGCAGACCGCTTTCTCTTTCGATAAGCTGTATACCTATCTGTGGCCCGCATCTTTGGGCGTGCCGCAGGTGGGGGTACGGGTGCTGGTGCCTTTCGGCGGCGGCAACCGCACGCGACAGGGTTTGGTGATGGAATGCGCTACGCAACCGCAGACCGCGGGGCTGAAGGCGGTATCCTCCGTGATGGACGGCGAGCCGTTGCTAAACAGCGAGATGCTGGCACTGGCGCGGTTTATGCAGGAGCGTACCTTTTGTACGCTGTTTGACGCTGTGCGGGCGATGCTGCCTACCGGCTTATATCTGCGGCTGAAAACGGTGCTGCGTCCCGCCGTGGACGTGTCGCCTACGGTGCTGGACACCCTTACGCCCAACGAGCGGCAGCTGCTTTCCTTTGTATCCAAATGCCCCGGTGGGGCAGACCGCGACTCCCTGCTGAAACGGCTGGGAATGGAGGCGGACGCGCCCGCGCTGCAGCATTTGCTGGACTTGGGCGTGCTTGTGGGGGCGGAGGAAGGCTTTCGCCACACGGGGGACGCCTCGGTGCGTTCGGTGCGCCTGCTTCCGCGGGAGGAGGACGCGCCTGTGCCCAAGCTGACGGAGAAGCAACGGTCGGTTCTTTCGCTGCTGGAGGACGTAGGCGCCGCCTCGGTGAAGGAGGTCTGCTACTTTGCGGGTGTCACACCTGCGGTGGTTACCGCCTTGGCGAGCAAAGGGCTGGTGCAGCTGTATGACGCCGAGGTGTTGCGTACCCCTTACGGACAGGTGGAAGAGGCGCCTACCATCGTATCCCACACCCTCAATGACGAACAGCAGCAGGCCTTTGACCGCCTGCTGAGACTCTATGCCGACCGCCAGCCCGCCGCCGCCCTGCTACACGGGGTCACCGGCAGCGGTAAGACGGCGGTGTATATGAACCTTATCGACCGCGTACTGGCGGATGGCCGACAGGTCATCGTGTTGGTGCCGGAGATTTCCCTGACCCCCCAGATGATGTCTCTGTTTCTGCAACGGTACGGTCGTCGTGTGGCGGTGCTGCACAGCGGCCTGGCTATCGGCGAGCGTATGGACGAGTGGAAACGCATCAAAAGGGGAGAGGCCCGCATTGTGGTGGGGACCCGTTCGGCGGTGTTTGCCCCCTGCGAGGAGTTGGGCCTTATCGTGATGGACGAGGAGCAGGAACACACCTATAAATCCGAGTCCACCCCCCGTTATCACGCGCGGGATATTGCCCGTTTCCGTTGTGCTCACCACAGTGCATTGTTGTTGCTGACCTCGGCGACCCCGTCGGTGGAGAGCTACCATGCGGCGGTAAGCGGACGGTACACCTTGGTGGAACTGAAAAACCGCTTCGGTGCGGCGCAGCTGCCCCGTGTACAGGTGGTGGATATGCGGCAGGAGGAATGTGGCGAGTCGGTATTGGGTCCCACCTTGCTTTCAGAGATGCGGACCTGCCTTGACAGCGGGCAACAGGTGATACTGCTGCTTAATCGTCGCGGCTTCCACACCCACGTATCCTGTCGTTCCTGCGGACAGGTGATTACCTGTCCCTCTTGTAGTATTTCTATGACCTATCATCGGGCGAACGACCGCCTGATGTGTCACTATTGCGGACATTCCCGCACGCCGCCCTCTCGTTGCCCCTCCTGCGACTCGGATAAGATTCGCTTTGCAGGGTTGGGCACCCAGTTGGTGGAGGAGGAGCTGGCACAGCGGTTCGAGGGTGTGCCGGTGCTGCGTATGGATACCGACACCACCATGTCCCGCTTTTCTTACGAAGAAAAATTCAGTGCCTTTGCCCGCGGGGACTATCGCATTATGATAGGCACCCAGATGGTGGCAAAGGGGCTTGACTTCCCCAACGTAGGGCTGGTGGGCGTGCTCAGCGCCGACCAGTCGCTGTACGGGGACGATTATCGCAGCTATGAAACCACCTTCGCCCTGTTGACACAGGTTATTGGCCGCGCCGGTCGGCGGCGGCAGCAGGGGGTAGCGGTGGTGCAGACCTATACCCCTGACAACCCCATTATTCGATTGGCGGCGGAGCAGGATTATAGCGGTTTTTACGATTTGGAGATTGCCTCCCGTCGCATGATGCACTATGCTCCGTATGCGGACCTGTTTCAGTTCGGTTTTACCGGCGTGCAGGAGTCTCGCGTGCGGTATGCGGCGCAGCAGCTGCTTGTGCGGTTGCGGCAAGCGGTTACCGAGGGGGAGTATCGGGACCTGCCGCTGATTGCTCTCGACCCGACGGCGGCGGCGGTAGCCCGTGTGGCGGGCAAATACCGCTATAAGCTGTTGGTGAAAGCGCGCAACACCGCCCGCATGCGGGATTTGGTGCGGCAGCTGTTGCAGGAGATGCACAGCGACCCCTCTGCGCGTGGGGTTACCGTTTACGTAGATATTAATCCGGCATCTATGCTGTGAGATAGAATCTTTCAGAAAGGAGCCTTAGTATGGCTACCAGAACGATTTTAACCGACAACGATCCGGTACTGCATAAAGTATGCAAGCCGGTGGAAACCTTTGACAAACGGCTGTGGCAGCTGTTGGACGATATGGCGGATACGCTGAAAAAGGCGAATGGCGTCGGCTTAGCCGCCCCGCAGGTGGGTGTGCTCCGTCGGGTGTTCATAATGGATACCGGCGACGGGCTCAAGGAGTGTATCAACCCCACCATTCTGGAGCGCCGCGGCGTGCAGGAGTGCACCGAGGGCTGTCTGTCCAGCCCCGGCGAGTACGGCATCATTCACCGCCCCGCGGTGGTAAAGCTGCAGGCGCAGAACCGCCACGGCAAGTTCTTTATCGTAACCTTAGAGGAGCTGGCGGCCCAGTGTGCCGACCACGAGAACGACCATCTGGACGGCATTCTGTTTAAGAGTAAGGTGGACCGTATGCTGTCCCCTGACGAGTATATCTAAAAGGAGGTTGGGCACGGTATGAAGCTGATTTTTATGGGAACGCCCGATTTTGCTGTGCCCAGTCTGGAGGCTCTGCTTCGACAGGGGCATGAGGTGTCCTTGGTGGTGACCCAACCGGATAAGCCGGTGGGACGCAAGCAGATACTCACCCCGCCCGCCGTCAAGGTGTGTGCGCAGGCAAACGGCTTGACGGTGTATCAGCCCGCCTCTATGCGCACCCCTGAGGCGCTGGAGCGGCTGGCACAGGAGCGGGCGGACGCCATCGTGGTGGTTGCCTACGGCAAGATTTTGCCCAAATCCATATTAGACCTGACTCCCTATGGCTGTATCAACGTTCACGGCTCGCTGCTGCCTAAGTACCGCGGTGCGGCACCGGTGCAGTGGGCGGTCATCAACGGCGATGCGGAATCGGGTGTCACCACCATGCGTCTGGACGAGGGTGTGGACACCGGCGATATTTTGCTGATGTCCCGTCGCCCGCTGTCGGATACCGTTACGGGCGGTGAATTGTTTGACCTGCTGGCGCAGGACGGTGCCGACCTGCTGTGCGAGACCTTAGAGGCTTTGCAAAGCGGCGGGATACAGCCCACCCCCCAGCCTGCTGAAGGGGCTTGCCACGCGGCCATGCTCAACAAGAGTATGTGCCCTCTTGATTTCACCAAATCCGCCCGCACCCTGCACAATCAGGTGCGAGGCATGAATCCGTGGCCGGTTGCCACCTGTCGCGTGGAGGATAAGACCGTTAAGGTGTACGTCACGCGGGTAGGGGAGCCTACTGAGGCGGCGGCAGGAACGGTGGTGGCGGTACAGCCGCTGACTGTGGCCTGCGGCGATGGCAATACGCTGGTCTTGGAGGAGATTCAGGCGGAGGGTTCCCGTCGTATGGCGGCGGCGGACTATCTGCGCGGTCACCCCATTCCGCTCGGCACGGTGCTGGGCTGATGAAAGGGAGGAACGAGATATGCCCCCCGTAACCGATGCCCGTCGGGCGACGGTGGCAGCGCTCCTGCGTATACAGGAGCAGGGCGGCTACTCCAATTTGGTGTTGGAGGAGCTGCTCACCCACAACGAGCTGGCAGAGGCGGACCGCGCCTTAGCCTCGCGGTTGTTGTACGGTGTCACCGAGCGGCGCTTGACGCTGGACTATTTACTTAATAAGACCGCTTCTACACCGGTTAAGCAGATGGACCCCGCGGTGCGGGAGATTTTGCGGGTGGGTGCCTACCAGCTGGTGTATATGGATAAAACGCCTGCCTTTGCCGCCATTCACGAGGCGGTGGAGCAGACACGGCATTTTGGTTGCGCCCGTCTCTCCGGTTTCGTCAACGGCGTGCTGCGTCAGGTGCAGCGGCAGAGTATGACCTTGCTTTCTCAGTTGCCTGAGACCGATAAGGGGCTGGAGCTGCGCCATTCGGTGCCGCGGGCGTGGATACGCATTTGGCGCCGCGCCTATGGAGAGGAAAACCTGCAAGGCTTGTTGACCGCTTTCGGACAGCCTGCCCCCGCCTATATTCGGGTGAATACCCGCAAAATCGCGGTAGCGGACCTGCAGCAGCGGCTGGAACAGGCCGGTATCATTTGTTCCGCGGTGGCAGGATTGCCCCAGGCGCTGCGGGTGTACCCGATTTCTACACTGCGTCGCCTGCCGGAAGAGCTGCAGACCTATTTCTACATTCAGGATATCGCTTCCCAGTGGTGCTGTGCCGCATTAGAGGCAAAGGCAGGGGAGCGTGTCGCCGACGTGTGTGCCGCACCGGGTGGTAAAACCATGACGGTAGCGCAGTATATGGAGGATAGAGGCTCCATTATGGCGGGGGATATCCATGACCATAAGTGTCGCGCCCTCACAGAGCGTGTAAAGCGGTATGGCTTTACATCAATTTCCATTGAGCAGCACGATGCGTCTCAACCGCACAACCAGGCGCTTTGCGGCACCTTTGACCGCGTGCTGTGTGACGTGCCCTGCTCCGGTATGGGTGTCATTCGCCGCAAACCGGAGATTCGCTACCGCCAGCCGGAGGAGTACGAAGAACTCCCCGCGCTGCAGCTGCAGATACTCAATCAAGCGGCGACGTTGGTACGCCCCGGCGGTGTGCTGCAATATTCTACCTGCACGCTCCGTCCTGAGGAGAACGAGGCGGTGGTGGCGGCCTTTTTAGGGCAAAACCCACAGTTTTCGCCTCGTCGGTTGCCGCTGACGACGTGCTTCGAGGCGGCGGGCTTGCCGCCCTCACACCAAATTACGCTGTTCCCTCATCTCCACGGTTCCGACGGCTTTTTCATCGCCGGATTTTATAGAAACGACGTGTAATTCCCTTATTTTCGCAAAGAGGTGACTGTTTGGCTACCACAGACATTCGCTCTCTGACGCCCGAACAGCTTGCGGAGCAGCTGAAGGAGCGGGGCTATCCCGCCTTTCGTGCCCGCCAGGTTTTGCAATGGCTGGACAGAGGAGTGACCGATTTTCAACAGATGAATAATTTGCCCCTTTCTCTGCGGGAGGAGCTGGCGGCGCTGTACACCGTACCCGGTGTCGCCATAGCGCGCAAGCTCACCTCCGCCATTGACGGCACGGTGAAATACCTGTTCCGTCTGGACGATGGAGAGACGGTGGAATCGGTGCTGATGCAGTATAAGCACGGTTGGAGCCAGTGCCTGTCCACCCAGGTGGGGTGCAAAATGGGGTGTACCTTCTGTGCCACCGGAATGGGCGGTTTTATCCGTAACCTGTCTGCGGCGGAGATGCTGGGACAGATTGAGGCGGCACAGCGAGATGCCGGTGTGCGGGTTTCCTCCATCGTACTGATGGGCATGGGAGAGCCGCTGGATAACTACGAGCAGGTGGTGCGCTTTCTCCGCGCATTGGGGGAAGAGGGCGGTGTCCACATCGGTATGCGGCATATTTCTCTGTCCACCTGCGGTTTGGTTGACGGCATTCGCCGTCTGAAGGAGGAAAAGATTCCTCTCACGCTTTCGATTTCTCTGCACGCGCCCAACGACCAGATACGGTCCCGCACCATGCCGGTAAACCGACGGTGGCCTATCGCCGAGTTGCTGGACGCATGCCGTGAATATATTGACGCTACCGGTCGACGGGTATCCTTTGAATATGCGATGATTGACGGCGTCAACGATACCGATGCCTGCGCCGAGGAATTGGCGCGGCGGCTGCAGGGTATGCTGTGCCACGTGAATCTTATCCCCGTTAACGCGGTGGAGGGGAAAGCACAGAAACGCAGCAATCCCCGCCGCATACAGGCATTCAGCGATATATTACAGAAGAAAGGCATCAACGTAACGGTGCGCCGCACCTTGGGTGCGGATATTAACGCCTCCTGTGGACAGCTGCGGCGGCAGCAGGACCAACAGGAGAACAGAAAGGAGGCATTGCCATGATGGTAACGGGACAAACCCATCTGGGTCTGGTACGGGAAAACAACCAGGACGCGATGGACTACGGCACGCTGAGCGAAAACGCCCAGTATGGTGTGGTATGTGACGGTATGGGCGGTGCCAACGGCGGTAACATCGCCAGTGAAATTGCGGTAGGGATTATCGGTTCCCGTATACGGGACGGTTTCTCCGCCGAACAAAACGGGAATTGGGCAGAACATAGGCTGGAAAGCGCAATGGCGGCCGCCAACATCGGTGTGTTTGACCGCGCGCAGCAGCAGCCGGAATTGTCGGGTATGGGTACCACGGTGGTGGCGGCCATTACCTGCGGCCATACGGCGTACATCTCCCATGTGGGAGACAGCCGCCTGTATCTGTTCCGCGATGACACACTGCAACAGATTACCCGCGACCACTCGGTGGTGCAGGATATGATTGAGAGCGGCCAGATCACCGAGGAGCAGGCCAAATCCCATCCCCGCCGCCACTTTATCACACGGGCGTTGGGTGTGACCGACAACGAGTCGGGCGAATATGACGAACTGGAATTGCAGGCAGGCGACCGCTTGCTTCTCTGCACCGACGGTCTTACCAATATGGTGGACACGGGTGCTATGCTGCAGTTGCTCAAACAGCCGGCAAAAGCGGCAGCCGAGGCGCTGGTACAGGCGGCCTTGGACGGCGGCGGCACGGATAATATCACCGTGTTGCTGATGGACGTGGACTGATTTTCCACCGGTTTTGCCGGACATTTGATGAATTTGTAGAAAGAAAGAGGACAAGGACTATGGATAAATACTTAGGTAAGCGGTTGGATGGCCGTTACGAGATGCGCGAGCTGATCGGCGTGGGCGGTATGGCCTACGTGTATAAGGCGTATGATGCTATTGACGACCGCACGGTGGCGGTGAAAATTTTGCGGGACGAATTCCTCTCCAATGAGGAATTTACCCGCCGTTTCCGCAACGAGTCTAAGGCTATCGCCATTCTCAACCACCCCAATATCGTTAAGGTGCTGGACGTAGGCTTTGGCGAGCGACTGCAGTATATCGTAATGGAGTATATTGACGGCATCACGCTTAAGGAGTATCTGGACCAGCGCAGCGACCTGCGTTGGAAAGAGGCGGTGCATTTCACCGTGCAGATTCTTCGCGCGCTGCAGCACGCCCATGACAAGGGCATTGTTCACCGCGATATCAAGCCGCAGAACATTATGCTGCTGTCCGACGGTACCATTAAGGTGACGGATTTCGGTATTGCCCGCCTGACTCGCAACGAGCTGCGTGCTACCACCGAGGACGGCAATAAGGCCATCGGTTCGGTGCATTACATCAGCCCCGAGCAGGCACGCGGTGATATCACCGATGAAAAGGCGGACCTCTATTCCGTGGGCATTATGCTGTACGAGATGCTGACCGGTCGTCTGCCCTTCGAGGCGGATAATGCGGTTTCGGTGGCGATTATGCAGATGCAGTCGGAGGCTACCTTGCCCCACAACATCAACGAGGACATTCCCGAGGGTCTGGAGCAGATTACCATGAAGGCGATGCAGAAGGATACCGCTAAGCGGTATCAGTCCGCCGCGGAGATGCTCAGCGATTTTGATGAGTTTAAGCACAATCCCTCCATTAAGTTTGCTTACACCTACCTGTCGGACGAAAAGCCCACCCGTTACGTGGACGCCATCACCCGTGTGCGCGGGGATAGCCCCGCCGAGGAGGAGGAGACGCAGGAGGAGCCAACCGGCGGTAAAAAGCTGTCTACCGTAGCCATTTTGGGTGCGGTGGCGGCGGCTATCGTGCTGGTAGCGGCAGTGTTTATCTTCATTTTCCTTAAATTCTTTGGCGGTCTCGGCAGTAAGGAAAACATCACGGTTGACAATTTTGTGGGTATGAGCTACGCGGACGAGGTGGCGACTCACCCCAATCTGGGCAACTACACCATTGGCGAGCCGCAGACCGGCTACAATGCGGATTACCCCGAGGGCTACGTGTATAAGCAGGAGCCTGAGGCGGGGGATACCATCAAAATGAAGGGCGAGCTCACCCTGTACGTCAGCTTGGGTTCCCGTTTGGCAGAGGTTCCCACTGTGACCCCCGGTGAGAGTGTCACCTTGGTGCGTAGCCGTCTGACCGGTGCCGGCTTCACGGTGAAAGAGGTGGAGGAGAGCAGCCTGGAGTATAAGGCGGGTACGGTGATTCGTCTGTCCCCCGAATCCGGCAATAAGGTCCAGTACGGCTCCGAGATTACCATGTTTGTCAGCTCCGGCGAGCCGGTGGCTGAGCCCATCGATATGCCTAACGTAATCGGTGTATCGCTGAATGACGCGCTGGATATGTTGAGCGCAGCCGGTTTTGACCGTAACAAGGTCACCACCACGGTGGTGAATGACCCGGCTATGAAGGATACCGTGCTGGCGATGACCCCCGATTACACGGTGCAGCAGCTGCCTGACGTGAATATCCAGCTGGAGGTAAGCTCCGGCTTCCAGAACGTGATGATTGAGCTGGAACTGCCGGACACCACGGTGAACGCAGACCTGCAGTTCTATGTGGCGGGCAATAAGGACGCAAAACTGACCAAGAAATACACCGATATTATCCCGCGTGACATCGGCACGCTGGAGTTTGAGGTAGGTGCTACCCAGAAATCCTATGTGGTAACGGTGAAGATTGCCAAGGCGGGCAGCAAAAAGTTCGAGGTGTTTGCCAGCTATAAGGTGGACGGCGAAGACGGTACGTACGAGCTGACCGAGTCTAACCCCTTCACGGCAGGTGAGACCACCACCACAACCACCACGACCACGGAAAAGACGAAAACGACCACTACCGAAGAGTCGACAACCACCACGGAGGAGCCTACCTCCACCGAGGCAACCACTACTACGACCACGCAGCCTGAGTCCTCTGAGGACGCCAACACCGACCCCGATTCCGATCCGGAAGAGGACGTCTCCGAGGGAGAGGAATCCTCGGACGTGGTTTCTGAGCCGGAGGATAGCACCACTCCCGATGAGTCTTCGGAAGAGGAGTAAGGTATGAACACAGTGCAAGGGATTATATTGCGCTCCATCGGCGGCTTCTACTATGTAGAGGCCGCCGATACGGTCTATACCTGCCGCGCCAGAGGGGCATTCCGCCGTCAGGGGCTAAGCCCTGTGGCGGGGGACCGCGTGACGGTGGCAGTGGAGCAGGACGACACCGGTATGGTGCAGGAGATTCTTCCGCGCCGCAACGTGCTGGTCCGCCCACCTGTGGCGAATCTGGACCTGTTGGTGCTGGTGGCATCGGTGTGCCAGCCCCGTACCAATACGCTGGTGCTGGATAAGATGATTGCCGTGGCGGAGAAGAAGGATATCACCCCCATTGTGGTGATTAATAAGAGCGACTTGGGCGACCCCACGGAATTGGAGCAGATTTACCGCACCACCGGTCTGGATTGCTATACCGTGTCTGCCACCGACCCCGACAGCCTGATTCCGCTGCGGAAGCGGCTGGCGGGACAGGTGAGCGTGTTCGCAGGTAATTCCGGCGTGGGGAAGAGTAGCATTCTCAATGCCATTGACCCCACCCTGGTGCTGCCTACGGGGGAAATCAGTCAGAAACTGGGTCGCGGTCGCCACACCACCCGCACCGCCACGCTATATCATCTGGCGGACGGCTATATTGTGGATACCCCCGGCTTTTCTTCGCTGGATTTGGAGCAGGTGGAGTTTATCGATAAGGACGAATTACCTTTCTGTTTCCGCGAGTTTGCCGCCTATGAGGGAACCTGCCGCTTTGCGGGCTGTGCCCACTATAAGGAGCCGGGTTGCGGCGTGCGGCAGGCGGTAGAGGCGGGGGAGATTGCTCCCTCCCGCTATGAGAGCTACGTGACGATGTATGAGGCTGTCAAGGATATAAAGGAGTGGGAAAAACCGTGAGTCGCTGTGTGATTTTCTGTGCCGGACCTGTGGCGGACGTGGCGGCGCTGCGCCCTCTGCTGCGGAAGGACGATACCGTCTGGGCGGCGGACGGTGGCTGGCGGCTGGCGCAGCGAATGGGGCTGACCCCTTCGTGCTTGGTGGCGGATTTTGACTCTATGCCGCCCCCTGACCTGCCTGAAGAAGTGACGGTGCATCGTTTGCCGGTGCGTAAGGATATGACCGATGCCGCCGCTGCGGCACAGGTCGCCTATGACAAGGGATTTCGCGAGTTTTTGCTGCTGGGCGCACTGGGCGGTCGTCTGGACCACCAGTATGGCGCGGTACTGTTGGCGGTGGATTTGGCGCGAAAGGGCTGTGCGGTCTCCTTGGCGGACGAACGCAACGAGATAGCGGTGTTTACCGCCTCTCCCGCCGATTTGACGCCGCGGCAGGGCTACAAGGTATCTCTGTTTGCCTTCGGCGGTCCTGTGTTGGGGCTGACGGTGAGGGGGCTCGCCTACGAGCTGGAGAATTACGACCTTTCTCCCTACGACCCGCTTTGTGTCAGCAACGAGTTTACCGACGAACCCCCGCGGGTGACCTTCCGCGAGGGTACACTGCTTCTGTTTTATTCAAAAGATTGACACCGAATCCCCCTTTTTGCATATGCTGATAATAGACAGCGAACGACGAAAGGGGAGTGACGGTATGGCGCGAAGAAGACGCGCGTGCGGCGATAGCACTGTGTTTATAGCGTTTGGTGCGGGATTGCTTGCCTGTGCGGTGCTGCCCACCAAGCTGATGGTGGTGCTGTTGGCTACCGCCCTTGTCCTCTGCGGCTGTTTTGCTGGAAATCGATGAGGGGAAGGCGATATCTATGCGCGTTGTTGTCATAAAGAGTCCCAAGCTGTTCGGCGGTCTGCTCCGTCGGCTATTCGGTATCCAAAAGATGCCGCGGGAAGAATAAATAAAAATCCGTGCTCCATAGGGAGCACGGATTTTTTGCTGTATTATTTCTTTTGGCTATGGGGGTGGTGGAACAGGCTGTGATGGTGTTCCTTGGGTTGGTTGTGCACGCGGGCACTGGTGCGTCCTTCGGGATTGATTTCGCCCACACGAATAAGGGACATCTTGGTGAGGGTGGGACCCACCAGCTCGTATACCAGAACGGCGAACAGCACCACGTTGCGTACCACGTTGCCGTCCGGCAGGGTGGCGGCGGTGAGCGCCATGCCCAGAGCCACGCCCGCCTGGGGCAGCAAAGTGATTCCTAAGTTGTCGGTGATGGGCTTGGCGCACTTGGTCATGCGGCAGCTCACGTTGGCACCGTAGTACTTACCGGCGGAGCGGGCCAGAATGTACACGACACCTACCAATAAGGTGACGGGGTTGGAGAGAATATTTAAATCCAATTCCGCACCGGAGATAACGAAGAAGAGAATGTTGACAGGCACCGTCCAGTTTTCTACACGGTCCATCAGCTCCTCAGAGGTAGAGCAGATGTTGCAGAACACCGTACCTGTCATCATACACACCAGCAGTAGGGAGAAGCCGATGTGGATACCGCCAACCTCAAATTTCAGCATGGACAGACCTACGGTCAGCAACACGAAGGCGACGGATACCGCCATACGCTTGCTGCGGGAGTGGAAGAACTGCTCAATCCAGTTGAGCAGCCAGCCCATCGCACCGCCGAGCAGGAGGGAGAGCACAATTTCCAGAATCGGCTCTACTACTACACCGGTGACGCTGACAGAGCCGTTGGCAATGGCGTTGGCGATGCCGAAGGAGGCGGAGAAGAGCAAGAGACCCACCGCATCGTCGATGGCGACCACCAACAGCAACAGCTTAGTCAGAGGACCGTCCGCCTTGTACTGCCGCACCACCATCAGGGTGGCGGCGGGAGCCGTGGCGGAGGCAATAGCACCCAACGTGATAGCTGCGGGCAGAGACAGCATGGAGGGGAAGAGGAGATGCAGCACAATAAGCACCACGTCCACCACCACGGTGGTCAGCACTGCCTGCAGGATACCGATGACAATGGCCTGGGTGCCGAAGGTGCGCAGCTGGCTGAGCCGAAATTCGTTGCCGATGGTGAAGGCAATAAAGCCCAGCGCCGTCTGGGTGATGATGCTCAGCCCCTCGGTCTGCTCAAAGGTGTTGAATCCCAGACCGGATATCCCCAGAGCCCCCAGCACGTAGGGGCCCAACAGCAGGCCGGCTACCAGATAGCCGGTCACGGCGGGTAAGTGGATTATTTTTGTCAAACGGGTGAGCAGCAGACCGCCGACCAGGGCGACTGCCAAGCAGATTAAACTGGTTTCCATAAAACACGCCTCTATTTCCTCTTAGTAATCAAAAACCGCTGTCTATCATACCACTTATTTTTGGGAAAAGCAAGCCTAAATTTTGCCGCAAAAGTGACGAGTTTTGACCTGTGAGGGGAGGTGAGTTCGCCATTGAAAACCACCGCAAAAAGGAAACGACGGTCAATAGACCGTTCGTTTTCTTTGGTGGAGATAAGAGGACGTTCACCTGCGGTGAAGTCCGTTGTATTTCGCCGATGCGAAACGTCGCGCGAACCGCTGACCTCTTGAATGCCATTGAATCGCTCTCCCAAGATATGCAAAATACACCCCCGATGATGGATTGGAATCTATCATCGGGGGCTGTTTATTAATCTCTTTAATTCTTCAAAATATCAGCATAGGTTATTAAGTTAACGTTACCAAGTTCGGCCGCTTTATCCATGCATCCTTTAGTAAATCCGGATTTTGCAAATAGGAATAGATGAACATTCTTATATGCAAACAGCTCACTGCGTTGGACAAGTGTTTCCAGAACACTAAGGTCTACCTTCTCATTTGTCCATTTACACTCAGCAAAGAATGCGGTATTCTTATCCTGTTCGCCCATAATATCGATTTCTGTTTGACTTCTCGTTCTGGGATCATTGCCCCACCAACGTCCAAGGGAGGTGAACTCGACCGGTGATTGCCCGGTGAGAAGCAATTTCCAAAGATACTGCACGGCAATATCTTCAAAAACCTTGCCCATATAATCGGTGAAAAAGGGCTTTATTTTCTTATAAGCCAGATCATCGGCACCTCGTGCAATAATGGAATTGTTCTCCAGAACAAAACGATACCAGAAGCGGAACATATTATCCGAAATAGAATAAATAGTTTTGCGTGATGCTCGTTCGCCATAGGGAGTTTCTTTCTGCACGATGCCTAAAGAAATTAAGTTTTTGATATAATTGGTACAAACGCTGGTATTCTCGCCAACTTTTGTAGAGATATCCGCCATACGCGAAGCACCGGTAGCAATTGCCGTAATGATTGCATTATAAATCGCAGGCTCGCGAACTTCCTGTTTTAATAGATTGGTTGGCTCTTCATAAAGGAAAGAGGTAGGATTTAAATATGTGTTTTTAATATTGTCCTCAACACTGCGTTGATCATCGATTTGCAATAGGTATTGAGGGGTTCCTCCAACTGCGCCATACATCAGCGCCTTGTCTTCGTCAGACATACCTCTGAGATAACTGCAGGTTTCTTCAAAGGTGAACGGAAGAAGCTTGAGTTGTGCTGTGCGTCTGCCGTATAGTGGCGCTTTATATGCAAGCACGTGATCTTCCATATAAGACATCGATGAACCACATAGAATGATCATCAGCTTGGAGCGGTCTTTGTATTTGTCAATTAAAAGTTGTAAAGTAGATGCCAAGCTTTTAGAAGAACGTGCAACGTAAGGATACTCGTCAACAGCAAGAACAATGCGCTCTTTTTCTGCAAGTTGAAAAACATATTCTAAGGCCACCTGAAAGTTGGCGAAAGAGGTTTCTGTACTAATTCCACTATTATATTCTAAAATACTTTTGCTTAAATTCTCTAGATTTAGTTTTGCATTACTCTCAATGCCCATGAAATAAATGGCGTTTTTATCGTCTATGAATTGTTTGATCAACTCGGTCTTTCCAATTCGGCGACGGCCATAGATAACAGCAAACTCAAATTTGCCGGAATTATATAAGTTGTTGAGTGCTTTTAATTCTTTATCTCTGCCGATAAACATATTTTTTCCTCCTAGTATAATAATGATGTAGTCAAAAATGACTACTAAGTTAATAAGTTTCTAAATTAGATAATAGAAGTAGAGGTTCTCTCTCCATCAGATATTATCTTAAATAATTATCATGTCTGACGGTTCCCTGATAGACAC